>NZ_MASS01000015.1 GCF_001707885.1 Desulfosporosinus cupriresistens
ATTTAAGATTCAACAAAATTACCAAAGAGTCTTTCGTTTAGGCGAAAGACTCTTTTGGGACACGCTAGATTGAAAGCGTGTTTTTTTAGTAGAGCGTTAAATTGGTCACTCCCAATTGGTTATTTGTACCGAATGAGCGCTTTGTAAAGTTAGAATAAAATAGTTTGCATACTAACTAAATTACAATTGACAATAGAAAAAATGTAAATTAAAATAAGTACTAAGGGTATCATGAAAGGAAGTTTACATATGAAAAAAGTAATTGGAGTATCAGTATTGTCCGCTATATTAGTTTTAGGACAACCGTTAGCAACTTTTGCTAATACCACAAATTCAGGAATTATAAACTTTGAAGATATCGGACCTTTAATTACAGAACAAAATCTTCAGGTTGCTATTAATCAGAATAACAGAGAAGACAGTAACGTTGGTGCAGGTAAGTTAAGGAAGGACATTAGAGATATTAATAGAAGGCTTGATAAAATCAATGATGAAAAGCATGGACTAAGTATGCCAGACGATGCGTCTCTAATTATTGCACTTAATACTGAAAAAAGCGCATTACTTGATCAGCTAAAGACACTAGAGAGGCAATTAGAAGATATGCCTACATCCGTCGATAGCACAGATACTTCCTCTACGATGAGTGATAACACGCAGATCCGTACTGCGGAAGGTGCCTTCATTACATTAAATGCCTTGAAATTAGCGTCTTCCGATCTCTCTATGAGTATTACAAATCTTCAAAACCAATTATCAACTATGCAATTGCGTGAGAAACTAGGGGTGGTATCCCATACTGAGGTTGATAATCTTAACACGATGTTAATGAATATGCAAACACAACTTGTAAGTAATCAGTTACAACAAGAATCTAATGTACGTCAATTGAGAGACTTGCTTAATGATCAAGATAGTACATTGCAAATTGGAAGTGTTCCAATGACAGATGAAAACTTTACCGTTGCAGATAAAGATGCGGACTTAAAGCAAGCTCTTGAAAATAGTTACACGATAAAAGCGCTGGACGATAAAATTGTGCTTTTAGAAGATAACCTTGCTCGGGCTGAGAAAGATAACGGACTCTCATCGACTGAATATAAGACGGCAAAATATGCATTAGATAATGCAAATCTGACACTCGCTCAGCAAAAAAACAAATTGAATACAGACTATAGCAGTATCTTAGACGATATTGCTAAGAAGCAGAGCAATCTTCAATTAGAAGAACAAAAACTCGCAGATAAAAAAGTAGCGTTATCTGAAGCTCAAATCAAGATGAACCTAGGGATGATTACACAGTTGGATTTAGATAGTGCCACGACTGATTATCAGACACAAGAAGATACAGTCAAGACAGACCAGATTCAATTGTTTTCCTCGATAAACAGCTATAATTGGTTTTTGAAGGGAATGCCTTGGACATCGTAAAATAGTACCAGAAGAAATTAAAATGCAGCAATTAACTAACCACGGACGACATCTGTGGTTAGTTCTTGAATTAGCCTTAGGATCTCTGGTCAAGAGATCCTTTTTTATTGTTAGAGTAAGTCGTGGTTGGGCTATAATGAATTGATTATCTCAATGGGTTTCAGGACTATAGTCCTGAGAAGGAAGCCTAAAGGATCTTGGTGAATTCAGGAGGGATCACAGTGTTTTTTGGATTGAAGTTCAAGGATAAGAAAACAGTTAAAGAACTTCGGAAAAACCAGAACCTTACAGCTAAGGAACTAGCGGGTAAACTAAAATTAGATACAGTGGATATCCTAAAAATTGATGATCATAGACTGAGGGACATAGAAGAACCCCTAAAAAGTAAGCTCACACCAATTCTAAGGGGCGATTATATGGACAATATGACTTGGCTATAATATAGTTATTTTTATTCAAGCTTGTCAGCAACTAATGCAGAATAAGAAGGGGGATGTGTGAAAACTTAGTCCCCAAAATTCTAAGTGGTTACAACAATCAAAAAGCGTCCCATTTCACTATCAAAAGTGGAGTGAGGACGCTTGTGCTTTATTGATATAGCAGCAAAAGTGGGGATGTGAAAACAACACCAACAAGTTTTAGGACAGCCTCTTTCTTTTTCTTTCTTCTTAGAGGGCTGTTACTTCCCGCAACGCCAAATTTTCTGATCTGAGCTATATTATAAATCGAAATCCTTCCTGTCTAGATTATCATAGTATAGCCTAACAGGGCTATAATCAGGCGTATAATTTTCGGTATAATTAAGAGGATAGTTATCGTCCAAATATAGTGTGTTTAAGTTTACGAAATCCTTCAGTGGCGAAAAATCGGTAATATAATTATCAGATATATCAAGATAGGTGAGTGATGTTAAACCCTTTAAAGCAGTTAAATTCTGCAGATCTGTATTATGCAACTTCAAGGTTTTTAATTGCGTGAGCTTTGTTAGAGTGGGAACTTTAGTTAAGCTATTATTACTGAGGTCAAGGGTTTTTAGGTTAGTTAAATACTCTAACCCAGTTAAATCATCGATCCCTGAACTTTTGGCATTTAAGGAACTAATATTAATAACATCGCTTCTGTAGATTGTTTCATCATCGTCTTTACCTACTTTATCCGCAACAGCTTCTTTCAGGTTTTGATCTGGAAAGTCTATTTTGGCGTCTTCAGAGACCTTAAGTGTTAAGGTTGCTGTTTGGGTTAAGCCCTCAACTTTGCCTTTGAATGTGTAAGTGCCTGTCTTATTTAAACTTACGATATTACTGCTCCAGGTAACGGGGTAATCTTTTGAACTACCATCGCTCATTACTGCCATAACCGTATCGGGAAAACTATAGGAGTCACCAAGAATCACTTCAGTTGAAATAGGGTTTATTTTCGAGACACTGGGATAGACCGTCAATTTTAAGTACACATGACCACTATAGTTATTGATTGTTCCTTCAAATCTATAAGTTCCTGTATGTAGGGTATATACAGAGGAAAGACTCCAGGTCACAGGTACTGATTGAGATAAGCCGTTTGTGTCGGTAACCGTTACTGTCTTCGGAGGTTCATACTTTTGCTTTTCTACTACGCTGTCACTGACATCTGCAACGGACTCAATCTGAGCGGGTAGCTCTGGGAGAGTTGATTCTGTTGCGGCGCTGATGACACTATATCCGCCTAAAATGTTGAATTGAGAAATAATGTTGGAGTGGATGAAGGCAAGGGCTGAGTACGGAATCGTATCACCCTTAAGTAAGATTAGGGGGTTCTTCCCCTTTTGGGCTAAAGCCGAGGCAGTGAGAGCGTCAGGAAACAACTCACCGGTCGCTAAATAAACCGTGTCTAAATCAAGACTACTCGCAAACCGTGTGATTAGGTTGATATTCCTTTCGTAAGGGTCTGCTCCATTAATAAATTCGTAATTAGGGAATTGGCTTACCACTTGGTCACTTATTTCATTATAGCCTTTGACAATGTAACTAGTGGGTATTTTGCTTTTGCTTAGGAAAGTCTTTTGTGTAGAAGTAAGATCATTAGGGGGCACTAATAGGATAGGCATTTCATTGGTTGCTGCGATGGGAGCTATGGACAAAGCATCTGGAAAATCTAAACCGGTTGTCACAAAAACCCCTTTACTTATACCGACTTGTTTAGCTACTAGCAGAGCTGTTTCATAACAATCTTGACCGGCTATCCGTACTGAAGTGATATTCAGCGCGGATAACTCAGCTTCTACACTTTTAGAGATTACTGCATAGCCACCGATAATGAAGACTTTTTTAACTTTAAGACGTTTTAATTCTTGAGCAGTGTCCTCATTTAGATTATAGGAACCTGTCAATAGAATTGGAGCATCGTATTTGTGAGCTAATGGCCCGGCACTCAAGGCATCGGGGAAATTTTGTCCGTAGGCAAGAATTGCTGAATCAGCACCATCAGGCCAGCCATTTTGACTAACGGCAACGGCAGTTTGATATCGATCATTGCCCGCAATTCGGTTAATAGAGGTAGATGCGCTAGCTGAAGGTACATTAGCCAATATTATAAAACCAAAAATAAAAAATAATAAGAAAAAACATTTTCCTGCAAATCTCAAAATTCAATTCCTCCTTTATACTTACTTTCTCTAAATATCGACTAAAATCCTTCTTTTAGTAGAAGAATGGCCCTTCCATAAGCCTGGATTTTGTTAGAACTTATGACTTAGGACATGCTCATCACAATACGAAAGGAACACGAAGGGAGTGAATTTAAATATTGATCAAGGGTTTCCATATCTGAAGTAATGTGGTATAATATATAGTTGAGTGCCACAAGCGTCTATTTGCCTCGTTGGCGAAACTCACGCGCGATCGCGACATGTTCTGTACCGCAGTTATAGACAGAGAACTTTTCTGTTTCGGCAGTTATAGATAGAGACGCAATTGGAAAACTTATAGAATATGACCAAACAAAAAGGAGAATGAAAGTATTGGCAACATTTACAGACTTAGGATTAAGTGAACCGATTATTCGATCAATTGTCAACATGGGGTTTGAAGAAACAACTCCTATTCAAGAAAAGACGATTCCCACTGCGCTAGAGGGGAAAGACCTGATCGGACAGGCTCAAACTGGAACGGGGAAAACGGCGGCTTATGGGATTCCCTTGGTGGAGAGAATTTTGCCTCAAGCCGAACAAATCCAAGGAATCGTACTGGCCCCCACTCGAGAATTAGCAGTCCAAGTTGCTGAGGAATTAAATAAGATTGGGCAGTTTAAACGGATTCACGCCCTACCTATTTATGGAGGGCAAGGCATTGATTGGCAGATTAGGGCGCTTAGGAAAAGACCCCACATTATTGTAGCAACACCGGGACGTTTGATGGATCACATGAGGAGGAGAACGATTCGCCTTAATGAAATCAAAATTGTTGTTTTGGATGAAGCCGATGAGATGCTGAACATGGGATTTTTAGAAGATATCGAAACAATCCTGAAAGAGATTCCCGAAGAGCGTCAAACTTTACTTTTTTCGGCTACCATGCCTAGACAGATTCAAAATATCGCTCAGAGGTTTATGAAGGAACCAGAGCTGATTAGTATCAAAGCGACGGGAGTTACGGTCTCTGATACTGAGCAACATTATGTGGAAGTATCGGAAAGACTAAAATTCGATGTGTTATCCCGTATTCTAGACATCCAATCACCGGACTTGTCTATTGTTTTTGCTCGAACCAAACGACGGGTGGATGAACTTTCTGAGGCTTTAAGTAAGCGCGGTTATTCAGCGGAAGGAATTCATGGTGATCTTACCCAGAGCAAGAGAGATAGTGTCTTACGGCAGTTTAAAGACGGAACAATCGAAGTTTTGGTTGCCACGGATGTGGCTGCTCGAGGCCTGGATATTAGCGGAGTGACTCACGTCTTTAACTTTGATATTCCACAAGATCCGGAAAGTTACGTTCATAGAGTAGGCCGAACTGGTCGTGCGGGAAAAACAGGCTTAGCCATTACGTTAGTCACCCCACGGGAGATAGGTATGTTAAGACTTATTGAATCGGTTATTAAGCGGCGGATTGTCCGTAAGCCTATTCCGACAATTATCGAGGCGGTGGAAGGTCAGCAACGTCTGACTATGAATGAGATCCTAAGAGTGATCGCAGAAGAAGATATTGAGAAATATAAAGGGGTAGCAGAAGAGTTGCTGGCAGAAAATGACTCTGTGACTCTTTTGTCCGCTGCTTTGAAAATAATCACCAAGGAACCAGAAGCTGTAGAGGTCCGCTTGACGGAAGCGGCACCGGCTCGGGTGCGAAGCATGGGTAATAACCCAAGGCCTCAGCAGAGGAATTATAACCGAGATGGTTATGGACAAAAAGTTGATACTTGGGCTCGGAGAGGGAAAGGCAACGATGTTCGTGGAGGGGCCGGAGCTCAAAGAGGTAGGGACAGTAAGAGAAACGGATAAGAAAACTCCTATCGGATAAGAAACAATTTCGGAGAGAAAGGTGTTCATATGCCCACCTTTCTCTCTTTTTATTGACGATATTTATCTTGAAGAGGTATTCTCTCAATGGTATAATTTTGAAGAAAGGTGGTGAACTGATGGAGAAAGAGATTAAAGAAATGCTCGGGCTTATACTAAATAAACTGGACGGACTAGAGTCAAGAATGGACAGATTAGAGTCAAGGATGGACGGGCTAGAGTCAGAGATGAACGGATTAAAGTCAAGGATGGACGGACTAGAGTCAGGGGTAAACGGATTAAAGTCAAGAATGGACGGACTAGAGTCAGAGGTGAACGGATTAAAGTCAAGACAAGATGAAATATACATGGTTGCTAAGGCTATAGAACATAATAGTGAAATACGTGGGGCAGAAATTGATAATTTCCAGTATAAGGTTCACCATGTTGAGGGGACTTTAAATGCCATTGGGGATGTAATTACAACACGGAAGGCGATTTAATGATGCATAATATAATACTCGAGCATATAAAAATGTCTTCTTTGGCCAAGAGGGCATTTTTATATGCTCAAATAACTCTTTAACCAAAGTCAAAAATCAGAATTTTTAGCTGAGGTCGAAGGTAAATGATTAAATCCGTCGAATCTGTTATATAAGTAATTGCGATGAGAGTGGAGGCTAGATCTGTGATTTATGAAGTATGTACACTTGTGGCCACCATCATTTTAGGGGTCCTCGGTATTGAATTAATGCTGTGGATTCGCTCGGTCCGGAAACTCACGAATGAGGCAAAGCTTACCATGCAGAATTTGAATGCTCATTTGCCGCATCTCCTTCAGGATGCCCAAGCCGTAACCACTGTTGTGAGACAGACTAGTGAGCAAGTGGGCGGTACGGTGAGTCAGGTCGCCTGTGGTCTTGAGGAACTACAAAGGAATCCATTGCACTTTATTAAAGTCTTTTTTGAGGCAGTTAAACAAGTGATGGACCTCTGGCATGAAATTCGTCAACGGAAAAAGGAAGCCTCGGACCGCTAGGTGCTGGCGGTAGGGACTTCCCTTTTTTCTTGGGAAAAGATGCATTGTTTTTGTTTGAATGAAATTTAAAAGTAAGTATTAGAGGAGTTATTCAGCTTTAGCACAGGTTTGGAGAGAATCTTCTGGTTGTGTATCTGTGGCAATACTGATAAGAATAATAGTATTCTTAAATTCTCTGGGATTCTTGAATAAAAGTTTGGAGCTCCTTAGCTAATTTTTTCCCTTTATCTATCAGATCTGTGCCCTGTTGTTTCAGAGTCTCGGCAGGATGGAATGTAACGTCCTCGACGACGTGTTCTATGATGCTGTCCTGAATTCTTTGACGTAGAGCCTTCTCACTTTTTGGTACGAACTTCAGGCCAATGACCGCCCCAGCGAGGCCTCCAACGAAGGCAGCCGCGGCAACGGCGCTCAGGTTACTATACCGCTGGGTTCTGGGCGTTTTTAACATGTGATTCTTCCTTCCTCTTTAATAATGCGTTTTAATTTATGCTATCATAATATTCCTTAAGAGTATAAGTTGCTCGTAACGTTGATTGCCCGAGATTTTATTTCAAAGGATAGCTAAAAGTGGATTGATTTCCATGTTAATGTGGAATTCCTGAATAGCCATATGGATATCTTCCAAATAGCGATGCAGGTTAATATACTTTCTAAAAGAAATCCGCATGCAGCTCATTGCGGAGCGAGAGGTTATCTGTGAACAGATCATAGATTTAGTTAAAGCGGCTAAAGCAAAAGGGGAATGTCGAGCAGACCTCGATGAAGAATTAGCGACCTTCTGTATTATGGAGACACTGGATGAGTTTAGCAAGAAAAGGTTTTTTTGCAATCGGAGCCCTCTGGAGGAAATTGATTATCAGGTGATCGTGGATATGGTACTCAAGGGGTTAAGATAATTGCTGTCCTGAAAGAAAGACCAAACACCTTAATTTGTGTTTGGTCTTTTCTGAATAACACGGTTGTTGTTTAAAAGTCTCAACGGTTGACTCCTTCAAAGGTTTCTTACCCAGTGAGGATTTTGGGACACCCCTTTTTGAGCTGTCAGAGGGGGGCTCTCCTCTGCAGGCAGGCAGAAGGCCCGATAGAATGCATGATTTTGAAGTTGGTGTTCCAGTGAAAAAGGTAATCTTCTAGTCGATGTCATGAAATACGGGGATTCTTTTTCACTGCCTTGCAATAAACGATAACGTCTATTCAGAAGGCTATATTGTGTCTCTACAAGTAGGAGTTCAAGTACAGCAATTTCTACGTACTCAGGTGCCGCAAAATCCAGACGGTTCCAGGCGTATTTCATCTTCACTCTTGTATCCTCAATTTCTGCAAGCAGGTGTTCCGCCTCGCTAAGCTGTGGCGCTTCAGGAGAAGAGAAAGATGATAAAAGGTTTTTAACTAAAGTCCTCATATAATTCAGCCCTCACTTCACTTACCGTGCTTTGACCGATATTAAGAAAACTGGCTGAAGCTCGAAGACACTGTCTTCGCACGTATTAGCCTTCTTGTTAGCCTTGGCGAAGGCAGTCGCCTTTGTTGCACTGATGCACTGGCCAAGGATGGCAAGGCACCGTGATGGAGAGAATATATAAAGAAAAAAACCTAGTTTTCTTTTGCTCAGTCAGAATAATATATGTCCGCTCATTGTTGGATATGATAAATAAGGTAGAAGTAATCAATAGAATAAGCGATTTACATTGTTTTGTTATAAATCTCGCCTTTCTTGGGAAAGACTAGAAATAGTCTAAACTTTAAGAGGTGATTTTTATTTTATTGCCACACCGACGATGTCGGAAATCCTCTGCAATATTCCTATGTGGGATGATGTGCTTGTTTCTGTGGCAAGCCAGTATTTATCCCGCCTTGGGACGAGGGAGCAAAATTGGAACCGTGCTTTCTTATAATATTGCTATGGAAGAAACAAAGAAAGTTAATTATGTAAACGATAATGCTCTCGAGAATCCGACTGGTACCCTGGAAATTGTAGTTCAGCGTGGAGAAAGCCTTTGGAACCTGGCCCAACGATACCATACTACGGTTGACGAAATTGCGAAACTCAACCAAATCAAGAGTCCAGATCAAATCCGAGCAGGAGAACCCTTGCTGGTCCCGAATGGAGACACAAGACAATCAACTAAAGATTCGGTGACTATTGATGTGAAAGATTATCCAGAGGAAGTCGCAAATACTGCGTCAGGAACGATCGATAATACGGTCACAAGGTCATGGTGGAAAAACATTTTACAAAGTATACCAGTTTTTGCCGGAATTTATAAGCAAGGGTTAAGTACATCACGTTCGAACGATCCTCAACCGTCACAGATGGAATCTAAGATTCCAACGTACGACATAGTTGCAAATCAAGAAACACAGTCAGTCGATCAAGACGACGCTCAGACACAAGTAGCGCGAAATACGGTTCCAATAGAGGCTGAAAGCCAGGTTCTTTCTCGAGGCTTAGGGCGTTTGGTATCCAAAGAAGATGTCGAACTCTTATCCCGTGTTATCTATGGCGAAGCTCGAGGTGAAAACTTTGAAGGACAAGTGGCCGTTGGAGCAGTTGTGCTTAATCGTCTGAAAGACCCTCGTTTTCCTAAATCAATACGGGCTATTATCTACCAATCAGGTGCCTTCACAGCCG
Organism: Desulfosporosinus cupriresistens; assembly: GCF_001707885.1. GTDB lineage: Bacteria > Bacillota > Desulfitobacteriia > Desulfitobacteriales > Desulfitobacteriaceae > Desulfosporosinus. The sequence continues at coordinate 9,580 of NZ_MASS01000015.1, forward strand.
TAGAGGACCGACAGATTCATTTAGAACCCGATGATGAGGCCTATAAGGCTGCTGAAGCAGCACTGTCTGGCATGGATCCGACGAACGGAGCAATATTCTATTTTAATCCACGCATTGCCACAGACCGTTGGATTAAGAGTCGACCCGTTATTAAACGGATTGGCAACCATACCTTTAGCATCTAAGAAAGATCCCGCAACAAATGGGTTGCGGGATCTTTGCTTTTTATACGATTACAAACGTGGCGCAAATGAAATGTGCCGTCTCCCACGTTCCGCTTCCCGACCCCAGCCCAGGACGCAGTGTGACACAAGCGCGAGGTCTTTACGTACGTAGCCTAGCAAACTTCCGTTCAAGCGACTGACCCCAAACACGGGGCAGCGCACAAGGTCCCTTCTCGCCATCCTGCAAGAAGGCCAATACGTGCGAAGACAGTGTCTGCAAGAAGGGCTAATACGTGCGAAGACAGTGTCTTCGCGGGCCAGCGGATGGCGCTTTTGGCACGATAGTCTCCAGTGGAGATTATCGCCGTAGGCGGTTCTTTAAAAGAATACTATCGCCGAAGGATGAACCCCGCTCCCCAAAGAAAGGAGCTTGAACGGTTAGTTTGCTCTGCGTCGCAAGCACCGAGCGCTGTGTCACACAAGTCCTCGATGCTTTGCCGGCGCTTCCCCTCGATGTAAGGTGAAAAAGGCAACCTCTGGAGGGACATTAAAGCGAAGTGGAATAACGCTTTCACCTATGCCGCGGTTAATGTACAGGGGAACGCCGTTAATCACATGATAGCCTTCATAAATTCCATAGTATCCCAGATAGGTGTTGGTAATCAGTGGTTGTAGCCCTGGCAGGCGGATTTGTCCGCCATGAGTATGCCCGGTAAGAAGAAGTTCGGCCCCGTTTTTAGCCACATCGTCTAGGCAATCTGTGGAATGGGCTAGGACTAGGCGAAATGGTGGTGGAGAAAGAGAGGGAGAAGAAAAAACCTTTTGATAGGCCAGTTCCACATCGTCATGGGCAGTTGCTGGGTCGTCGACACCGATGACCCACAGATTAAGCGTCGCTAAGAAAGAGGCATCGTTAAGTAAGGGGATCCACCCTAAGTTTTGCAACTGCTGGAGATATCGTTTAAAGAGGGTGTGGGAAAGATTGCTATAATCGTTGTTTCCCATGACAACATATTTTCCGTAGGTTGCTGTAAGCCTTCCTAAGAAAGGAGATAATTTATCCAGATCCGTCCGGGTGGAAATGATATCCCCGGTAATCACGAGGAGATCCGGTTTTTGGGCCATCACTACCTGGTCAATGAGTTCAGGTGAAATTCGTAGGCTTTCCAGATGCAAGTCGCTGAGTTGGCAGATCGTTTTTCCATCTAAAGCAGCAGGCAGGTTGGGGTAAAACAAATCCCACTGTTCCCGTTTCAGGGCCATAGTATCATGTTCGACCCAGCCGAGGACCCCTGCACTGCCAAGAGGTAATGTGGAAAGCAACCAATGATTGGCTATAAATCCGCCGACACGTGAGAGAAAGGTGCGTCGGGATATGTTTTTAGAAAGCGGTGGAGTGAGTTTTTCGGGCATGATTTGTTCTCTCCTTAATTATTAGTTTGCCCATCAAGATGTCTTCAGAACCCTTCCATTCGTCCTATCATATCATGTTATAAAGTTACATTGAATTAAATAAAGGAGGGGAGCATGGTGAAGTTCGGTGGGGATAAGCCAAATGGTTCTTATGAGCCTATCGGACCGCAGGGGTTCCCTATGCAATTACCTAATGGTCAATTAGCTCCGGGATACTCTCCGGGTTCGATTCGCAATACACTGGGTTCAGGACTTAAAGCGAGTGGGGTCTTTCAAAAAGATGGACAAATCCAAAATCTACGTGGAGGTTTTATAGGCGCAAAGCAACCGCCCCCTTCAGGGATACCGTTCCAACCCCCTCCACCTATGTCGGGCATGGGCAATAGTCCACCTCAACAGGGTGGGGGATATAATCAGGGTGGATATAACCCAGGCATGGGATATAATCAAAGTCCGGGATATCAAGGCGGGTATAGCCAGGGTCCAGGATATAATCAAGTTCAATTTCAAGGGAATACAGGGATGAATCAAACTCGGCAACTTGTTCTACAAGCCGCTCAAGAGGGAATTAATGGTAATGGCGCAGCGACGATTTCACCCGACAACAGTTTTCTGCTGATTGCCAATTTGCCAGTGCCCCAAACGTACCTGGGACCAGGACAGATAGGGATGTATGCAGCTTATTTGGTCGATGACAAAGGAAAGACCGGATTTTTAGTGGGGCCTTTACGCCCCGTTGGAAATGGAGTTTATCGGGCACATTTCCAAAGTCCAGTTCCTCTTCAGCATTACAGTCGTGTCGTCGTTTCTGTGGAAAACCCCGCTCAGCTTGGGCAGGCTCCCAATGGACCCATCATATTAAAAGTCAAAGAACCCATGGGGATGATGACCTTTCTCACTCCAATGAAGAATACGGCAACGACAGTTTGGGGGAAAGTCACAGGATTGATCAGTGGCAGGAAAAAACCAGCGATAAGCCCAGAAGCTGCCCCCATAAATCCGGAACTTTTAGAATCGCTGAACCAGATGGGAGTTGCTCCCGAACCTATAGCCCCGCCGATCCCTCCAATGTCTCCGCCGATAGGTCCGAATTAATTCGTAGGGATTTAACGTATCGATAGCCATAACTAATTATTGGGGTGTAACAGTTTTTATGTAAATTCATTCATCTTCGACCTTGAAAAATATGAAAGATAGTTTTAAGAGCCTTACACTTTGATACGTGAAAGGCTCATGTTTTTGGCGTTTTTAAAGGTAATGTAATGGTCCACATCCTTAAAATAGAAATAGAATGAGCACAACTAACGCAAGTAACCCAAACGTACCTATAGTCACGGTGATACCAAGAGTTGTGAAGGATACCGGGGCTAAGAGTACATTAGAGAAAAATGCAATGAAATAGAACAAGGTTATCGCCAAAATGCCCGCGCCAACGGGTGGGGACTGCAGCAGTGGTGCAAACCGTTTAAACCCATAATCGTAAGTTTGAGGAGACTTGGGTTCGAAACATCTATGAGGAATTCCAGCAGGAAAGGTAGGATTACGGGGTCGAGTTAGCAGTGGCATTTTTTATCCCTCCCTTCCCATCATTGCTTTTGGTCACATTCCCGTTGGTGTTGGGGCTCCCAGATCCATTTCCATTTCCAGTTCCATCAGGAGTTCCTATTCCAGTCCGTTCAATAAAGAACTGAGCAATGATTAGACCTAAAGCAATAATCAGGTTGCCTGGTGCTCCGGGAACTTCGAATAAAGGAACGTTAAAGGATGTATCAGGGCTTCCATCAAATGGCGCAAAAGGAGCTGAGATGATCAAGGAAACACTTAAATTATCGGGAAAGAGAGGTTCATCCCCTCCGACGGGACCAATGCCTTGCCCCGGAGCAGTTTGAATAGGTGAGGGCATAGGGACCTGCCCATTGATGGCTGCTTGCATGAGTTTGGTTAGTTGTGGCAAAGTAAGTGTTACGGGATAAAGATCTGGACTTGGGCGGGAGGGGTTTGGAGGATGGGCCAAGGAGCGTTTAAAAAGAAACGCCATAAGCACATCTAAACCAACGATAATCATAGAGGCATAATGAATTTGCGTAGAAGCCAAAGGAAATATCATCGCACTGACAGGGCTAAACTTTAAATCGCGCCGAATGGGGCTGTCCACTAAGATAGAAAAGGAGAAAGGAGTCGCCGGCATCGGGGGTGTACAGTTATATTGGTTGATCACGGCGTTTCTCCTTTCGTTAATAATTCATCAAAACCAAGTGCAAATAGTTACCCATCCCCCTAACAGAATGACAATTAGGAAGGCAATTAAAGTCACAGGATGCGTGATATCATTAATGAAATAGGGCCCGTGATAACCATCGAGAGGCACTTTTCAATTACACTTCCCTTTTATAGTTTCTGAGTTAAGCCGGGTGGAAGCTTAATACCTTTTAACATCTCCGGTGAGATTTGCATCTTTTCCATGGAATCTCCGCCACTGATTTTGTCAAGAATTTGCTGAGCCATGCCCTTTAACTCTTCTGGAATAGGCAGGTCATTTGCGGAAGGCATGCCATGCATTGAAGTGGTTAGGGTCAGGTTCACCATGGCCATAAGTTTTTCGTATTTCTGTTGTTCAATAAAGTACGCTTTTATAAGAGGATATTTATTCATAAGACGGATTTTCAGATCAAGAAGTGCTAGAGAATCTTTTTCGGGAATAACTTTACTGATCATTTGCGTGGTCACCAGTCCGCGTTCTTTATCCTGGTACTGGCTAAATGCTTCTTTACTTAGGGGATCGGCCATAATGGCAGATTCAGCAGCTTTTAATCCCTGAATCTCAGGGGTTTGAGACAGGGCCTCCCCTAATTCACGAGCCTTATTAATGTAATTCATGAGGCTACCTCCTTTTTTCCTTATACAAATTATGCGTTAAAGGGCGTACTGGTGTATGATGGATTTCGTAAGATGGTGAGAAAAAAGGGTGTACTAAGGGAGAAAGAAGGAATGTCGCGAAGGGGTGTAGAATATTTTTATTTAATTAGAAAGGGGAAATTTTTATGCGTACGTATCGATTAGAAATACGCCTGATTCAAGTCGCTGCCGGACTTGCTTTTATCGTGCTGATCGCCGGATATTTTGGACTATGGGGGCAGGCTACCAAACCTCCTGCCGAAACTGCGGTTAATACTCAGGCTCAAGCGCTCAGCAATCCAAAGATTGTCGCTTTAGGAGACTCGTTTACCTTAGGACATCCATTGGACGAGGAACATTCCTGGACTCAACGGATGGCGGATGTTCTCCAGGTTCCAGTAGTTAATAAAGGGAAAGTACGTCAGACAGCAAAAGACCTACTTTCTCGCTTCGATGCAGATGTTGTGGCTGAGAAACCAGGCAGGGTTATAATTTTTGCGGGGATTGGGGATGCAATTCAAGAGGTGCCCCTGAAAGAAGTGCAAACCAATATTAAAGCCATGGTAGAGAAGGCAAAATCCAATCACATTACTCCAATCCTAGCCCTACCGATCGGGTACCCTGGCGCTCAACAAAACATTAAAGACACCCGAGAGTGGGAGCAGGGTTACACCAAGGAGGAAAATATCACGACCCTCGACTTTTCCACCGTATTATTTGATGCGAACGGTAAATACTTAAGCGGTTTATCAGATGATGGGAAATATCCAACTGCCAAAGGGTACGAAGCGATGGGAGATTACGCGGCCCGAGTACTCAAGTAAATCATTTGTTCATTTTCAGAAAAGAGAAATACCATTATCAAAAAAAGTAGGGGATACCGTAAATTCGGTATCCCCTACTTTAATGGCTTTCTTAATCCCGGCCCCCGTTGACTCAAGCCCAGAGGAAGTTTCTTAGCTGAGAGAGCACTTTAGCGTAATCGCGTCAATGGAATCCCCCTCACTTTCCTCCCTAACCGGGATGCAAAACACTGATTAACGTAAAGAAGACAAACCCAATTGTTCCGCCGAGGAGGGCATAATGAGGGTGCCGCTCTCGGGAGAGAGGAATAAGTTCAGCAAAGATGAGAAAAGTCATCGCACCTGCAGCAAGGGCAAGAAAAAAGGCCAAGGAATTTTGAACGTTTTCGAGGGCCAAGAGCCCGAGCAAGGCTCCGAGCGGAGTGAAAAAGGCGATCACAATATTGAGGAGAAGAATCTTCCACCAGCGGATACGGGCCATTTTTAAAGGTGCCGTTGTTGCCATCCCTTCAGGAAGGTTGTGTAACGTAATGGCAAAGGCAATAAGAAGGCCGAGGTTGGAGGCGGCTTCTTGGCTGACGGCGATGGCCATTCCTTCCGGAATATCATGTAAGGCGATCCCGGTTGCAATGAGGAGCCCGGTCCTTTTTAGACGTTGGCGACGTGACAGGGGGAGCGTGTTATTGGGGACCTCGAGACGTTTAGCCGCAAGAAACATGAAGAGCAGGCCTAGTGCAAACCCGGCTCCCACTTGCAGCGGTGGGCCATTTTGCCAAGCACTTGGTAACAAATCGACGGTTACAACCGCGAGCATCACACCGCCTGCTCCCGCTATGAGAGAGGCGAGGACTCGTTCTTGCGGTTTACCAAACAAAAGAACCAATATGCTGCCAAAGGTCGTGGCCAGCCCAGCAATTGTACTAATCCAGAGGATTTTGAATAAATCGTGCATCAAGGACTCCTTTCTCTAAACATAACGATACCCATATTTATGGCTTGGAGCTGAGCTTTATACAAAACAACCTGTACTATTTTTGAGGACAAAGCATAGGTTTAGAGTAAAGGCAAAGGAACTTACTCAGTAAAGTACTCTAGATGAAGTTCGGTTTGAACTTATCTAGGGGCTAAAATGGGCGATGCGATATTCGGACATCGAACCATCGAAAGTCGAACGTCGAACATCGATCAGGGGAAGGGGCAAAGAATATGAAAATACGGGTTAGAAACAGTCTATTCATGGGGGTTGTACTCTTCAGTCTGATTTTTCTTCTGGGCTGTGGGACACTGGAGACCTTAATTAACAAGGAGGGTACAGCAACTTCGTTAGGAGATTTTATTGGTGGGGATAAAACTGCCATTCTTCCAGATGCATCAACAGCGTCAGCTTCAGCGGATTCGAGGGAGATTTCACTGTACTTTGCGGATGGGACAGGTAAGTATTTAGTAGAAGAACAACGAATGTTGCCAAAGACGTTGAGTCTGGCCAGAGAGACAGTAACACAGTGGTTAAAAGGTCCCGCGGTCTCCACAGGAACGAGTGTGCAGGCTGCTGTTCCAACGACCACAATGCTCCTTGATATTGCTATTAAAGAGAATGTAGTCATCGTAGATTTAAGTAAGGAATTCCTGCAACCCAATTCTAAGGTCTCTTCTGAAGTTGCTCTCTATGGGCTAGTTAACACTCTGACCCAGTTTTCAACAATCAAGCAAGTTCAGATCCGCGTCGAAGGAAAACCTTTGACAAAGTATGGGACAATCGATGCGACAAATCTGGAGAATAAAGCGAGTTTAGTTAAGGGGGCTGCCTCGACAAACTCGAACTCAAACTCAAACTCGAACCCAATTGTCCCAAGTTCAGGAACAGAAAATACGAACTCTGGGGTATCTACACCAAACAAAACGAGTAACGGAGCGCTTCCTGATTCTCCAAGCTCCATCAATCTTTTCAACTATCCTCCCAGTTCCACTTGAGAAGGTCAGGGAACTACCTGTACGGCTTTTGCGCTCGTCATAACGCCAAAGCTAAAGGCTTTAAACCTATGATGTAACCAAGCGGGGCGAAATATGGGGATGTAAAAGAGTTGTCAAGTACTCGGCAAACAAGGCATTGCTTTGTTTGCCGAGTATCTTTCATTTCCATATATCCCATCTCTTAGATGTACTAGCTATAAATCTATGTTAAAATAAGATCTAAATAGGGAATGGGGGTCGAGGGATGGCACCAACCGAAGAATTGACAAAACAATTAGAAGAGGCCTTAAGACGTGCTAATACCATTTTGTACAAGCGTGGTCGATCAATTCTAATTGGCATGGAGATCTCTGCGCTTCAGTTTAATGCACTCTTAACTATTCGAGAGTTTGGGCCCTTGACAATGGGGGATTTAGGCAAACACTTGTTTGTCGCGTGCAGCACGGCGACTGACTTGGTGGATCGAATGGAACGGGCAAGTCTGGTCGAGCGAGTTCGGGACAATAAAGACCGGAGAGTGGTCAGGTTGCACTTACTAACTAGAGGGGATGAAGCCCTTGATGCCGTGATTAGAGAACGTCAAAGTTTTCTTGGTGCAGTCCTTAAGAATTATACGGATGAAGAATACGTGGACTTGTTGCGTCGATTGGAACTTCTGACCCAGCGGATGGAGTTGAAATAACTGTTATTTAAATACCTTCGCTTAAGATACCTTAGGTGAGGGTATTATTATTTATCTTCATACAATCTTGAGAACTTTCCTAAATACATCTGAAAGATAAGCGGTATACTTAAATAAAAATGAAAGTACCGGGAAGTGGTGATGTGGCAATGAAAATTATCTTAGTAGATGATGAGCAGGAAATCCTAACCCTCGTCAGAGACTACCTTTCGCGGGAAGGATTTAGTGTCTTGACAGCGATCAATGGCCTTGATGGCATAAAGCTTATCGAGCGGGAAAAACCAGACCTCGTTCTGCTTGATTGGATGCTTCCAGGAATGAGTGGGCTGGAAATATGCAAACACCTACGTGAGACCAGTACGATTCCGATTATCATGCTTACTGCAAAATCAGAGGAAATCGACAGAGTTTTGGGCCTTGAATTCGGAGCGGACGATTACATCGTTAAGCCGTTTAGCCTTCGAGAATTGGCAGCGCGGATCAAGACAGTGCTGCGACGTTCGTCGGGGGTGGTCCAGGAAAATAATTCTTCGATATTAGTCCGAGGCGAACTGAGTATCGACGTCACAAGCCATAAAGTGACGAAAAGAGGGTTGGAAATCTTCCTAACCCCGACCGAATTTAACATACTTCATTTACTTGCCATCCGCCCTGGTACAGTTTATAGCCGTCTTCAACTTTTGCGTCAGGCCATGGGGGAGGAGTACCTCTACTATGAGCGTTCTATTGACACGCATGTTTCTAATTTGCGCAAGAAACTTGAAGACAACCCAAGTGATCCCAAATATGTGGAAACTGTGTTTGGCGTTGGGTATCGGTTCGGTGAAGGCGTGTGACTTTACGGCGCAAATTTCTGCTCGCACTCATAGGTATGGTTATTTTTATGTCCATTGTCTTTACCTTCATTGCCTTAACCTCAACTCAAGCCTTGCTAGGGCATGCTGAAACTTATGTACAACAAGCCTTTGGTGAGCGCTTTAATCAAATGCTGAGTATTTACTATGAGAGCCACAGTAGCTGGGATGGAGTTCAGGATTATATTACCAAGATCACTGAGGGGCCGGATCAGAAATTTGGACGTCCTCCTCGTGACTTCCAACGCTTTTTAGTATTCAACCAAGCAGATCAAGTCGTGGCAGCTCAATCAAGTAAAGATCTTGGCAAACAACTGGCTATGTTTCCAGCGGACAATAAAATTGCGAAACAATGGCAGGAAATTAAGGTCAACGGACAAACGGTGGGACATTACTGGCAAGATCAACGTCCTATAGCCATGGACGGTAGAATGGCAAAAACTATTGGAACTTCAATTATTCAGGCTATGATCATCGGATTGATTATCACTTCCTTGGTTGCTTTACTCTTGGGGCTATTGCTGACTCGACATTTCACCCAGCCCTTAAACCATCTCATGGAGGCCGTGCGGAATGTGGGGAAAGGGGATTTGTCCTCGCGGGTTGATGTGAAGGGCAATGGAGATATTGCGACTTTGGCCCGCGACTTTAATCGGATGACTGAGCAATTGGCCCGTAACGAAGAAGTGAGGCGTAACATGGTGGCGGACATTGCCCATGAATTGCGCACGCCGCTGGCAGTTATTCTTGGAAAACTGGAATCAATTCAGGAGGGAGTGCTCCCTTCAACGCCGGAAACCATCCTCCCGATTCAGGATGAAACGTTGAGACTCATTCGCCTGGTGCGAGATCTGCAACAGCTGAGTCTGGCCGAAGCCGGTAAATTACCGATGAGTTGGAAATCAGTCGACCTCAAACAGATTCTAGAGAGAATTATTGAGCAATTTGCTATAGAATTTGAGGAACGCGAGTTGAAGATCGAAGTTATAGGAGATACGGCGGATATTATTGGTGATCAAGATCGCTTGACCCAGGTTTTTGTGAATCTGATTGGAAATGCTCTTCTCCATACACCGCCAGGAGGTTCTTTGCGCGTGTTGTTAGGGGAGGCCGAAAGGCCGGTAGAAGATGAAACGGTTCACGAGGGAAATACGCGTTTCCGTGCAGTCTTCCGACGCAAAGGGGAAAAACCGGAAGAAATGGACAAAGCGGAAAAAAGCAAAGGGGAGTTACGACCCGGAGAGTGGGTACAAGTGATGGTTGTGGATTCTGGAGAAGGAATTCCAGAGGAAGAACTTGAGCATATCTTTGACCGTTTTTACCGTGTGGATAAAGCACGAGAGCGGGAAAGTGGTGGAACGGGCTTAGGGCTCGCGATTGCCAAGGAGTTTATCCAGGCACACGGTGGCTCTATTCATGTGAAGAGCAAGCCAGGAGTCGGAAGTTGTTTTCAGATCTTCTTACCAATAAAACCGAATGTAATTACCTTGACAACATCTTAAGAAGTCTATCGCTATTTGATCATATTACTATGTTATATTTAGCAAGGAATTTAGCCCGATGGCCAACCGCCACTAAAGTTCCTTGTTAATTAAACATGGAGAAAATGGCGATGAACCCTTGGATAAAGATTTAACCTAACTTTTTCATGAGAACTTTATTATGTAAGTTTACCTATACCCAATGGCTTAGTTTGATGACTGTTTCATTAACAGGTAGAAAAGGAGAGAGAGCATGAACAAAAAATGGGTAACCCTTGGAGTCTTGGGTGTTCTGGTCATAGGAGGTGGCTATTGGGGTTATGAACATTTTAAGGCCAAGCCTGTCGTTGCCTCTAACATTACCGCAAAAGTAAAAATGGGTGATGTCAACAAGGTGATCACAGCAACTGGAACAGTCAATTACCCACACGCGATCACTTTAACCTTTCCAACAACCGGAAATTCTTCGCAAGCCGGAAAGATTGTGGAGCTCAATGTCAAAGAAGGGGATACTGTTAAAGCAGGGCAAGTGCTGGCTAAGATAGATGATACGAAGCTAAAGACGTCCGTTTTACAAGCGCAGGCCAATGTAACGTCCGCCGAGTCTAAACTTCAAAATCTTGAAGATACATTCAATGAGCAAACCCATGCCCAAGCTCGGGCAGCGCTTGCTAAGGCACAGCAGAGTTTAACAACTGCCCAACAGAATGCCGATCCGAGCTATTTAGCTAACCAAGTCTCCCTAGCCGAACAAGATGTTAAGCAGGCTAGTGATACTTTAGCCAAGGCACACAGAGCGGAAATACTTCCACTATGCAATCCTCGCAAAATGCTCTGAATCAGGCAGTCAATGATTTAACCGCTGCTAAGAATCTCCAGAATGGAGGGGCGGCTAAGGCTTTGATATCTGCCCAGGCAGATGTTACATCCGCTCAATATCAGGTGGATCAACAAGCTCAGGGGCCGAAAGCAGCAGATATTCAATCGGCTCAAGCGGGTATTCAAATAGCTCAGGCTCAACTAGCCAGTGCGCAGGCAGATTTAAATGATGCCGCAATAGTTGCACCAGTGGACGCGGTGGTTGTTAGTTGCCCACTCGAACTAGGCCAGGATTCAGATGCCCAGTCAATTATTACCATCACTCCCCAGAACGATAAGCTTGAAGTGGATGCTTCGATAGATCAGGCGGATATCTCGCAGTGTAAAGTGGGACAGAAAGTGGATATTACTCTGGATTCCTATCCGAATGACCATATCAGTGGGACAGTAAATGCAGTTGCCTTACAAGGTACAACCACCCAGAACGTTACGACGTATACTGTCACGGCGATGGTCGATCAAGCCAGCGATTTGCTTCGGGCAGGAATGAATGCCAATGTAAACATTATTGTGGCAGAAGTGAAGGGCGTTCTAACGGTTCCTAGTGAAGCGGTTAAAACCAGAGGAAATGAAAAAGGTGTCATGGTGCCCGTGACTGCAAGTACTGGTGCAGATCAAGCGAATCCGGTAGGTCAATCAAGCACCAAAGCTAATAATGCAGGAAACGCAAGTTCAGGAAATGCCGGTACAGGTAATGCTGCTGCAGGTAATACCGGCACAAGAAATTCCGGCGCGGGATATGCTGGCGCAGGAAGTGGTGCAATGGCGAATGTTCGGTTTGTTAAGGTAGAGACCGGTTTAGATGATGGAACGAATGTTGAAATCAAAAGTGGTTTAGAAGAAGGGCAAGAAGTCATTATTGGCACGCGTTCGTCCTCGACGACTACCACGACTAATTCTTCTTCAGGATTTAGATTAGGCGGCGGTGGCGGAGGCGCTAATCCTGCCAGAGCAATGAGCGGCGGCGGTACCAAAGGAAACTAAGTGAGCTTGCATTGACGAATACGTCAGGAGGGGTGCTATTTGATAGATCTCAAAGGGATCAAAAAGATATACGCGAATGGTGATATTCAAGTGGCTGCTTTAAACGGGGTGGACCTTCATGTTGGCGCTAGTGAGTTTGTTTCCATTATGGGACCCTCAGGCTCCGGCAAATCATCTATGATGAATATTTTAGGATGCCTGGATACCCCGACGGAAGGCGAGTATTATCTGGATGGAACTGATGTGGCAAAAGCCAGTGGTGATGATTTATCTGTGATTCGTAACCGCAAAATTGGGTTTGTTTTTCAAGGCTTTAATCTTCTTGCTCGGACAACGGCGGTTGAAAATGTAGAACTCCCCATGCTCTATGCGGGGATAGGGGGCAAAGAAAGACGGGCACGCGCCATTGCTGCCTTAGAATCGGTTGGCTTAGGTGGTCGGATTCATCACCGCCCCAAAGAACTTTCAGGTGGTCAGCAACAACGGGTCGCTATTGCCCGTGCTCTGGTCACAAAACCTTCCATTATCCTAGCCGATGAACCCACAGGGAACTTGGATAGTCGGTCTAGTGAAGAGGTAATGGCAATCTTTCAACGTCTCCACGCCTCAGGAAACACGATTATTATTGTGACGCATGAACCGGATATTGCAGAATTTACCCAAAGAATTGTGCGTTTCCGAGATGGTCATATTGAAGGGGACGAAGTAGTTCAAAATCAACGTCTAGCTCAAGCTCAGGTCCTTGAGGAGGGAGAAGCAAAGTGAACTTTTTTGAAAGTATCCGAGTCTCTCTCAGGGCTCTGCGGGCCAACAAACTGCGCTCGGCCTTGACGATGCTCGGGATGATTATCGGAGTGGCGGCGGTTATTGCCATGGTTGGGATCGGAAATGGCGCAACCGCTTCGATCACCTCCCAGATTCAGGGCCTCGGTTCGAACCTTCTGACAATCAGCTCAGGGCAGTCAAATTCCGGAGGGGTTCGAGGAGGGGCTGGCAGTTCAAACACTCTAAGTATGACAGATGTTTCGAAAATTCCAATCGACACGGCTGTGAAAGCAGTTTCGCCTGTTTCGAGTACCAATGCTCAAGTGGTTTTTGGTTCAGGAAACACCTCGACGAGTATTACTGGTACGACAGCGGACTATGCGATCATTAAAAATGTCACGATTGCTAGTGGACGTTTTATTACAAAAGAAGATGTCGATAGCAGTGCAAGAGTTGCTGTTCTCGGCCCGACAGTGGTTACAAACCTTATGGGTGACGCGAATGCTTCAGTTATCGGAAAAGTTATTAAGATCAACAACGTTCCCTTTCAAGTTATCGGAGTGACAACGGCCAGTGGGTCAACCGGGTTTATGAGTAGTGATGATATGATTACCGCACCGATTTCAACCGTTCAGGCGCGTTTAATCGGGAAAAAGACAGTGCGTAATATCCTGGTCTCGGCTACTTCAGCAGACTTTATGCAAACAGCCCAAGATGAAATTACGGCAGCCTTGCATAAAACGCATAAAATCCCCGAGGGCAAAGCGGATGACTTCACAGTTCAGAATCAGGCGGATATGTTAGCTACCATGACAGGAGTAACCCAAACCTTGACCATGCTTCTGGGTGGAATTGCTGGTATCTCCTTACTGGTTGGAGGGATTGGAATCATGAATATCATGCTTGTTTCGGTCACCGAGCGAACCCGGGAGATCGGAATTAGGAAAGCAATTGGGGCTAAAGGCATGGATATTCTGTTGCAGTTTCTCATCGAAGCAGTCGTACTTAGCGTCTTAGGTGGAGGGATCGGTATTGCCCTTGGGTATGGAGGATCTACTCTGGCAGGGAAGGCCTTAAAAATGAGCACCAGTATTTCTATGACCTCAGTGTTGGTTGCCTTCTGCTTTTCTGCCGCGATCGGGATTGTCTTTGGAGTTTTCCCGGCACGAAAGGCTGCGGCAATGGACCCCATTGATGCCTTAAGGTATGAGTAGAGCCAACCTTATTCGAGGTTTGTGAATCTCAGAGTTTCAAAATACGCCGAAACCCTTGGACGAGAAAAAACTCGTATAGATTTGAGGGGTTGTTATATTTATACTGCAAGTTAGAAAGGAGAAATAGAACATGGGGAAGAAGCAACAGATACGGACAGTTTTAAGTATTCTGATGATGGTTTCTTTGCTGATTAGCATGATGCCGGGGTTGGCAGTTGCTGCTACTGATTCCACTACTAGTGACACTTACATTACCTTGAGAGGGCTTACGTTCGTGTCTGACGAAGACTCTACACTGATTATTGGGGAAGCAAAGACCATCAATGTGAAATTAACTCGGATTCCGGTAAGTAAGGTTTTCACGGGATCGGTGAATGCGACCATTACAGATTCTGAGGGTAAAGTGACCCAGTATACCGCATCGGGTGGTGGTGGCTTTTACAATGTTTCTAATGTTACCCTATATACACCGGGAGACTACACGCTTAAGATTAGTGCTGTTGATCCAAACAAAGGTTCAGTAACTGCGACCATCAAGGTCCTCGATGCTGTTACAACGGTAACGGATCCGCTCATTATAAACGCAGACAACTCTATAACAGTCAAGCTTACGGATTCTGAGGGGAATCTTTTGAAACAAAGGTCAGTGACTGTTGATGGAACGGAAGTTGATGGAGGAACCCAGAATTATACGACCTTAAATGATGGAACCTTTATACTGAACATGACTCCGACAAAATCAGGTAATGTCAACCTTGTCTTTGGTGGAAAGATCATTGGGACAATACCCGTTAGTCCAGCTTTTGTAGCGGATAGTCGGATTGGTTCACAAGCTTCTGATAATGTGGGGCTTGCGGTTGAGGTCGCCAAGCAAGGTTGGCAGAGCGCAACAAATGTAATTTTAGCACGCGATGATCAGTTTTCCGATGCTCTAGCAGCGGCTCCGCTCTCTAAGAAACTCAATGCTCCGATTCTTATGACGGCTTCTTCCAGCTTAGATGAGCGGACGTTAGCAGAGATTCGCGAGCTGGGTGCCCAGAACATCTATATCGTTGGCGGAACAGTAGCTATATCGCAGAGTGTCCAAGATAGCTTGAAGGGGTTTAATGTTACTCGGATTGCTGGTCAACAAGGATATGATACAGCTGCTCAGATTTCCTCGAATGTGGGTACTGATTCCACCCATACGGTATATCTGGCCAATGGGCATGCAATTCCGGATGCTATAGCGATAAGTGCCTTTGCTGCTGAGCAAGGAAACTCGATTTTGCTGACCGATAGAGATACATTACCAGCGTCTACGATACAGGCTTTGGCAAATCTGAATGCCAGTAACGTCATCTTACTAGGCGGGACGGCGGTTATTGGTACTTCGGTGGAACAACAATTAAGCGCAAAGTATTCAGTCAAACGTTGGGGTGGTTTTGACCGTTATGATACACAAAGTATTATCTTTCAAAACCTTCTTAATACCGAAAATCCTCAGTCCCCACTTTATTTTACCTCGGGACTAGTTCGCCAAGATGATGTAAGCTCAGGAAAACCCTATGCAGATGCCTTAGTAACGGCCGCTTTAGCTGCCAAAACAGGAGGGTTTGTGGCAATGCTGCCGAAGAATGATATTCCTTCAAGTTTGAATTATTTCTTATTATTTAATAAGGGGTATATTGCCAAATCAGCTGTTGTGGGTAACAATAGTGGCGTCTCACAGAATTTGGAACAACAGCTTCAACAAATGTTGAACTATTAAACAGCTGGTATTGGGTGCTTCATATGAAGTTTGAACACTACCATGGTTAGATTGATGTACAGAAGACTTATCCAGAAAGAAGTAGAGGATTTGATATGACAAATTCTCTGCTTCTTTTTTGTACTAGTCACAAAGTATAACCTTTTGTTTCATACTTTCTGGAGGGTTCCTTCTCGCCATCATTGCGCTTTGTCATCCTTGGCAGTGCATAAGCGCAACTAGGGCAGCCGCCTCCGTCAAGGCTAACAAGAAGGCTAATACGTGCGAAGACAGTTTCTGCAAGAAGGGTTATACGTGCGAAGACAGTGTCTGCAAGAAGGGTTAATACGTGCGAAGACAGTGTCTGCAAGAAGGGTTAATACGTGCGAAGACAGTGTCTGTAAGAAGGGTTATACGTGCGAAGACAGTGTCTTCGTGTGTGTGTGTGTGTGTGTGGGGCGCCTGCCAAGTTTCTTTATCTTAATTACGGTCTAAGTCTTTTAAATAAAATAGGAATTATTAATATAATATTTTTTTTTATAAATACTAAGATAAAGAAGGGAAATTTGGGAGAATGGCGAAACTATAAACTATTAATTGGACTAATTAACCATACCAATATAAGTCAATCCAAAGCTGAAATTGAATAGGGATAGGGAAGAGGGGATTTAATGGATCTGGATCGGAAAAGTGGTGTACCTTATTACATTCAGCTTAAAGAACAGATTCGGCGTCGAATAACCCAGGGGGTCTGGACAGCAGGAACAAAACTTCCGACAGAACGAGAGCTGTCTGAAAGCTTGTCTCTCAGCCGAAATACGGTGAGTCAAGCTTATAAGGAACTGGAAAGTGAAGGAATCCTAAGTTCAGTACGGGGGAGAGGCACCTACGTTGAGGATACGTTGCTGATTATGCAGCAGGAAAGTCGCAAGGAGAAGGTTTTACGCATCGTTGATGTGGCCATGGAAGAGGCGGTCGGACTTGGCTTTACGATCGATGATTTTGTATCCTTCGTACATGTGCGAGGGATGGAAAAAAAAGCGCTCCTTTCTCGCAGGAAAGTGGTCTTTATCGTGGATAACCCTGAGCAGCTCTCAGAGGCCCATTGGAATCTCGGTCCAGGTGTGAGTCTCCTGCCGTTTTTGCTTTCCGAACTTCAGGGATCTCCTCGGGTCAAGGAACGTTTGGCAGGAATGGACATGGCCGTCACAGGAGAAAATAACCTGGCTGAAGTCAAGGTTCTCTTAGATAAAGTTGGCATTCCCATTCTGGGGATTTCACTTCAGCCTAAACTGGAGACAATTGTTCGGATTGCCAAATTGACGATGGGCCGGGAGTTGGCTTTAGTTTGCGAAAGCTATCAATTTGCTGAAATAGTTAAACTTGCTTTGAAGCAAGCCGGTTTGCGCCCAACGTTTAAAACGCTGGTCCAACCGAATGAGGATAATTTACGGAAGGTTTTGTTGGAATGTGGAGCAGTGATTCTAGCTCCAAAGCTTCGACGGAGGGTTGAAAAAGTACTTCCGGAAAATATGGAGTGTATTGAATTTCGCTTTGAACCGGATGCAGGGAGCCTTAATCTCCTGCGAGGAACGTTGCTTGAATTAAAGGAGGAGAAGATTTGAAAAAACAACGCGTGATTGGTATATTTGACTCTGGGGTCGGGGGACTTACCGTAATGAAAGAGATTTTGGAGCAACTGTTGGATGTCCGAGTTGTCTATTTTGGAGATACAGCTCGGGTTCCTTATGGGAACCGCTCTCGGGAGGAGCTTATTCTTTTCGGAGAAGAGAGTGTCACGTTTCTGATTGGACAAGGGGCAGAGGTGATTGTTGTAGCCTGTAATACCAGTTCGGCAACCGCGCTTCCCATTCTAAGGGATCGATTTGATGTCCCAATGATCGGTATGGTCGAACCAGGGGCCCGCTTAGCAGTTGAAAAAACAATTGCCGGCAGGATTGGGTTGATAGCAACGGAAACTACTGTGCGTAGTAAAGCCTATTCGTCCGGGGTGAGTCGAGCCTTGGCTAAAGGGAGTGTACCTGAAAACCCTGTACTTCGCGAGGCTTGGCAGCACGGAGAGCAGGCCATTGCTCTGGTCAAAGCTCAGGGTTGTCCGCTCTTTGTACCTTTGATTGAGGCTGGGTTAGCCAATTCAGCAGAGGCTCGAGGGATTGCACGAACTTATCTGACGCCACTCCAGGCGGCTGGCGTAGATGCCCTTATTTTAGGGTGCACACATTATCCCTTCCTTGAACCAGTCATTCGGGAGATCTTAGGGGAGGATGTGCTGATTGTCGATCCGGCTTTGGCTGTAGTCCAAGAGCTTAAAGTATTGCTGCAGCAAATGGATCAGCGGGAACAATCAGGATTGGTTTTGGCACCTTCCGGTTCAGTTTTGGGGAAAAGTCATTGGCGGACCCGATATTTTGTAAGTGGAGATCCTGGCCTTTTCCGACAAGTCGGAAATACGCTCCTCCAAGTACCGATTGATCTTGTGGAGCAAGTAATCCTGAGCGAATGACGAGACTCGAGGCTCGAGGTGAGAAACACGAAACACGAAGCACGAGGTAAGAAACACGAAGCACGAGGTAAGAAACACGAAGCACGAGATACGAAGTACGAAGTACGGAACTTACACGATCGGACCTCAGACCTCGGACCTCGTGCCTCGGACTTCGGACTTCGAACCTCGATTATGGAGGAATGAATGTGGAACAAAAAACCTTGGTTTTAGGGGTTATTGGATCAGATGTTCATGCCGTGGGAAATCGGATATTGGATTATGCCTTGACCCAAGCGGGTTTTAAAGTCATTAATATTGGGGTGCTGGCAACTCAGGAGGAATTCATCCATGCGGCTATTGAAACGAATGCTGACGTGATCTTGGTTTCATCCTTGTATGGACATGGAGAGATGGATTGCCGGGGTCTGCGGGAGAAATGTCAGGAAACAGGAATTGGCAACATTCTTATGTATGTTGGAGGTAACCTGGTTTGTGGGAAATGCGACTTTGAGTCCGTCAAAGAACGGTTCTTAGCCATGGGTTTTGATCGAGTTTATCCACCTGGAACTATGCCAGAGACAGCGATTGCAGATTTGCGTAAGGATTTGGGTATTACGAAAGATTAAAGGGGGAATGGACCTTGCAAGCAGTCCTTCTCATCGATTTTGGTAGTACATACACTAAGGTCACGATTGTCGATCTGGATACTGAGGAAATAGTTGGGACGGCCCGAGCGGGTACGTCTATTGAGACGAACATAATGGACGGGCTGAAGGTGGCCTTGGCTCAGATTCCTGAGCCAGCGAGAGGCTGGAATTTTGTTCGAAAACTCGCCTGCAGCAGTGCAGCCGGTGGATTGAAGATGATTGCCAGCGGTTTAGTTAAAGAGTTAACCGCCGAAGCGGCCAGACGGGCAGCCTTGGGGGCGGGGGCGCGAGTGCTGCAAGTCTTTAGTTATGAACTGACCTTACAGGATCTCGACAAAATTACAGCCTCGAAACCGGATATCCTCTTAATAGCGGGAGGAACGGACGGCGGGAATAAAGAAATACTGCTGAAAAATGCAGAAATGCTTTGCGCGCTTCCTACTAGCCTGCCTGTCGTGATTGCAGGAAATAAAGCGGTCTCAGCGCAGGCTGCGGACATCTTAAGAAAACACCACGATCCCGTAGTTGTGGCAGACAATGTGATGCCAGAACTCGGTGTTTTGGCAGTAGAATCTGCCCGTTTAGCAATTAGGGATGTATTTCTAACTCACATCATCAAGTCCAAAGGGTTAGATAAAGCCGAGGAGTTTCTGGAGCGGATCATGATGCCAACGCCAGCCGCAGTACTTTCGGCAGCAGAACTTCTGGCCCAGGGACACGGTTCCGAACGAGGAATGGGAGAACTGATGGTTGTGGATGTCGGAGGAGCCACGACAGATGTGCATTCCATTGCCAAAGGTGACCCGAGCAAACCCAGCGTTATGCTTAAAGGCTTGCCGGAACCTTATGCCAAACGGACCGTCGAGGGTGATTTGGGAATGCGTTACAGTTCGGAGGCTTTAGTGGAAGCGTCCGGGCGTCGCTTGTTTGACTATCTGAGTTGGACAGATGAGCAAGTTGCCTGTCAATTAGGCTTATGTAAGGAAAACCCTTGGCGAATCCCTCAAACGGAGGAGGAGGCCAAGTTCGATAGGGCTATGGGCCGAATGGCTGTGAGTTTAGCAGTTGAGCGGCATGTGGGAACGGTTGAGGTAGTTTATACTCCGTTCGGCGCTACCTATGTGCAGCACGGAAAAGATTTAACTCCACTTCCGGTGGTAATCGGTACGGGAGGAGTCCTGCTCCATCACCCAGATGCCTTGGAAATCTTACAGGGGGCGGTCTTTAATCCAGAGGAACCTACGATTCTTAAACCACAACAGGCTAGTTATTATTTAGATAAAGAGTACATTTTGGCGGCTATGGGTCTCCTACGAGAGGTGGCGCCGCAAGTTGCGCTTCGAATGATGAAAAAATATGTGGTTAAATTATAGGAGGGTTTAGTCATGGAATTAACAGTCCGACAAATGGATGCTGAAGAGTTTCAGCGCCAGAGGCTGGAAGTCTTGGGACAATGGGAGACAGGCAAAGCTGTAAACATTGAAGAAGCGGTCGCCTATCATAAATCCTTACCAAAGAGTAAAATATTTGCCGAAAAACTCGCTGAAGGAAAGGCAAACGGCCTCACCTTTGCTCAACCGCGCGCCGGCGTTGCCCTTCTTAATGAGCATATTGAGCTGTTGCGTTTCCTGCAAGATGAAGGCGGAGCGGATTTCCTACCGTCCACAATCGATTCTTATACTCGTCAAAACCGTTATACCGAAGCTCAAGCTGGGATTGAAGAAAGTCGAGCCCTTGGGCGATCTATGCTTAATGGGTTTCCAGCTGTCAACCATGGAGTTGAGGCTTGTCGGAGAGTAGTCGAAAGTGTACAAGTGCCGGTTCAAGTTCGTCATGGGACCCCAGATGCTCGATTGCTGGCAGAAATTACGATTGCCGGTGGATTTACGGATTATGAAGGAGGCGGAATCTCATATAACATTCCGTATTCCAAAGACGTTTCCATTGAAAGTACGATTAAATACTGGCAGTATGTGGACCGTTTGATCGGTCTGTACGAGGAGCAAGGGGTCAAAATCAACCGCGAACCGTTCGGCCCTTTGACTGGGACGCTCGTTCCACCAGCTATCTCGCATGCCGTGGCGGTTATTGAAGCAATTCTTGCGGTCGCTCAGGGTGTTCGCAGTTTAACGCTCGGTTATGGACAATGCGGTAATCTCATTCAAGACGTCGCTGCGCTGCATACCTTGCCCGCACTGGCGGAAGAGTATTTGGCAAAACTCGGTTTGCCAAAAGTGATGATTACTACGGTCTTTCATCAATGGATGGGTGGTTTCCCCCAAGATGAAGCAAAGGCCTTCGGAGTTATCTCCTGGGGAGCGGTGACTGCGGCTTTGGGTAAGGCCACAAAGGTTATCGTGAAAACGCCGCATGAAGCCCTCGGTATTCCAACCAAGGAGGCCAATGCGGCCGGTATTCGCACTACGAAACAGATTTTAAGCATGTTAAAAGACCAAAGTTTACCTATGACACCAGAACTTGCCTTGGAAGAGGAAATGATCTTGGCGGAAACCAGAGCGATCCTCGATCGAGTTCTCGACCTGGGCGAAGGGGATACTGCAGTTGGTGTCGTTAGAGCCTTCCAAGCGGGTGTCATCGATGTTCCCTTCGCGCCGAGCCGTTATAATACTGGTAAGATCCTCCCCGCCCGCGATACCACAGGCGCGGTCAGGTTGTTGGATTTTGGTAATATCCCGTTTGATGAGAGGATTAAGGAGTTTCACCGAGAACGTATTGCGCAGCGTGGGAAGGATGAAGGGCGAGATCCTTCCTTCCAGATGGTAATTGATGATATTTATGCGATTGGGAAAGGGATGCTCGTTGGGCGGCCAAGGGGTTAGCAGCTTCGGTCTCGGTTCGGGGGTCGTTTTGGGGATGACGTTGCTTGAGACTCGTTCACGAACTGGCGCTCGCAGGCCAAACTAACGCTCAAGCTTCCCTCCAAACAGGGTGCCCGCCAGATGAGCCATCCTTGGCTCACTGGCGGCTTCGCACATCCTTGTGCTCAGCCCTGTTTTACGGGTCGCTTTCGTGAAGTTTGGCGGGCTGCTCACTTAAGTCGTTCTCTTGGTCTCAAGCAACGTCTATCCTGGGTCGATGGGGTCAGGTTCCCTAGGGTGGGGCTGTCTGGGATGCTAATCCCCTTGGGGGTATTAGACTGGGTTGGGGTTGGGAAAAACATCTAGGGAGGGTACATAATGAAAATTGTTGATGTTATTGCTTCGCCGGGGCTTACTGGATTTTACTTTGACGATCAAAAGGCGATTAAAGCGGGGGCTGCCCATGATGGCTTTACTTATAATGGGGAGCCGAAGACACCGGGGTTTAAGGCGGTTCGTCAACGTGGGGAGTCGATTTCTGTAATTCTCATTTTGAAAGATGGGCAAGTGGCTTCGGGAGATTGTGCAGCCGTGCAATATTCTGGGGCTGGTGGTCGGGATCCGCTTTTTTTGGCTAAAGATTTTATTCCTATTATTATGGAAGAGATTGCGCCTAAGCTGGTAGGACAGGAACTTGATTCCTTTCGGCGTTTGGTGGGTCTTGCAGAAAGTTTAATCCGGCCCAATGGGGATCGCTATCATACAGCCATTCGCTATGGGGTGAGTCAGGCTATTCTTGATGGTGTGGCTAAAGCTAAGAAGAAGACGATGACAGAAGTTATTCTTGAGGAATATAAACTGCCACTGGTTCTGGAGCCTGTCCCAATTTTTACCCAAACCGGGGATGATCGCTATGATAATGCAGATAAGGCGATTATTAAACGTGCTGGGGTGTTACCGCATGCTTTGATTAATAATGTGGACACAAAGCTGGGGAAAAATGGGGAACTACTCTTGGACTATGTGGAGTGGCTGAAAAACCGAATTCTGACGTTGGGTGGAGATGGCTATCGCCCTGTCTTGCATATTGATGTTTATGGCACAATTGGGATTGCCTTTGAAGATAGTACGGAGCGGATGGTCGACTACTTTGCGAAGCTGGAAAAGGCCGCTGCACCGTTGCACTTGCGAATTGAAGGACCGATGGATGCTGGAAGTGTCGAGGGTCAAATTGAACAACTTAAGTCTTTGCGCGAGGCCTTGAAGGCTAAGGATATTAAGGTTGAAATCGTAGCCGATGAGTGGTGCAATACGTATGAAGATATTGTCAAATTTGTAGATGCTCAAGCCGCTGATATGGTTCAAATCAAGACCCCGGATCTAGGGGGAATTCAAAACACCATAGAAGCAGTCATCTATGCCAAAAAATATGGTGTAGGTGCTTATGTCGGTGGATCTTGTAATGAAACGGATGCCGGTGGACGGACTGCAGTTCATGTATCTCTGGCTACTCGTCCGGATCAAATGCTGGCGAAGCCCGGTATGGGCGTGGATGAAGGGTATATGATTGTGCATAATGAGATGAGTAGGACCCTGACTGTATTGAAGTATCGGGAAGGGAAGAAAACGCACGCTGAGGAAGCATTTTGGAGTTAGGCAAGGGTCGCGAAATACTCGTTTTTGAGAATAACTTACGTAGAAACGTTGGAAAGGCCCTGCAGAGAGCTTGTCTCTGAGGGCCTTTAGGAGGTGTTCTCTATGTATGAAATTAATAGGTAGAATTAAAATTAAATTGTCTCAAATATCGGTTTCAAGTCTACTGTGAAGTCTGGGAAGACAGCCACCTTGATCTGGTCTGTTTCAGTATAAGATTCTGGTCTGCCATATCTATTGTTGGGCTGTAGGGTATATACACTGATAAATTTGCCGTCTGGTTCTACGATCCAGTATTCTTGAACACCAACTTCTTCATATTTGTTAAATTTCCAAACCTTATCGTTTCTTGCCGTTGCAGGGGAGGTTATCTCGATCACGAGAGTGGGAGTCCCAAAGTAGCCCGTACCTTTTAGACCTTCTTTATCACAAACAATTATAAGATCAGGCTACACAACAAAAGTGGTTTCTTCATCGTTTTCGTTTGTTTCAGGAAGCCTTAAGTCAAATGGTGCGGCAAACACCTGACAGGACTTATCTTTTAGGTAATTGTTGAATTGGGTTAATAGCTCCCTCGATATAGCCTGATGTTGCCAGGTAGGTGCAGATTGCATATGAGGTACTCCATTAATAATTTCCCACCGTTCATTTTCAGGCCAGGTTAAATAATCGGCGAAGGTATACTTCTTGTTTTCTTGATGTAATGGCATATAGTAATCCCTCCTTATAATCAAGTGAGATTCCTTAGACAAACCAACAATAATTCTAAGGTATTTATTCTTCTATGGTTTTCTCTGATTTATGTCATTAAACTATTATACCATTATATGGGCATTGCGTCATAGCATCTGCTAACATTCCAAAGGGTGATCATTCACTTACTAGCGATCTGTGTTCGTTTAAAGGACATGACTCTCTGGTGACACCTACTTAACATTTTGGGCTCGACCCATTAAAATATAAGAAGAAAGTCCTATTAACAGGTTTTAGCAAGGAGTAGACAGCGATTATGGGTAAAATCGGGTTAACAACGACGGTGCCGGTTGAAGTGATTTTTGCAGCGGGTGAGACACCTGTTGATTTGAACAATATTTTTATTACAGGCTCGGAGGCTATGCGTCGAGTGGAAGAGGCGGAGTTGGCTGGCTTTCCGAGGAATGTGTGTGGTTGGATTAAGGGGTTGTATTCAACGGCTTTGCATAATCCGGACATTAAGCGCATTGTTGCTGTGACACAAGGAGATTGTAGTAATACCCATGCTCTGATGGAGACATGGGAAGTGGAGGGAATCGAAATTATTCCCTTTGCTTTTCCGTATGATCAGGACCCGGATATGCTCCGTCTCCAGATGGACAAGCTAATTAAAGCTTTAGGGACAACCTGGGAAGGTGTGAAGCTGCAGAAGAAGCGCCTTGATCAGGTTCGAGCTTTGGCCTGGGAAATTGACCGACTAACTTGGGAGGAAAATCGGGTTAGTGGGTTTGAGAACCATCTTTATCTTGTTTCGTGTTCAGATTTTAATGGCGACCCAGAGGGCTTTGCCCAAGAGATGGAGGAATTCATTCAAAAGGCGCGTACGCGGGAGTCTTTGTCAGGAGAGTTCCGTTCAAGATCTGGAGGGAAAGGGCGGGAAATCCGCCTCGGTTTTATCGGGGTTCCACCTATTTTCCCTGAATTATACGATTTTTTAGAAAAACACGGAGCTCGTGTTGTTTTCAATGAAGTGCAGAGGCAATTTGCGATGCCTTTTGAGACAGATGATGTAGTCGAGCAGTACCGCTTATATACGTATCCCTATAAAGTATTTCAAAGGATCGAGGATATTTCTCGCGAGGCGGAACGCCGTCAACTAGATGGAATCATACACTATACGCAAAGTTTCTGCTATCGTCAGATTGAGGATCTGATCATAAGAAAGAAATTAGATTACCCGGTTCTAACCTTGGAAGGGGAGAATCCAACAGGATTGGATGCGCGGAGTAAAATGAGGATAGAGTCTTTTTTGAGTATGCTCATAGATTAGGGCGAACACTAGGATGTGTTTCGGCCAAAGCGACATCCGCTGGCCCGAAGACACTGTCTTCGCACGAATTAGCCTTCTTGCAGGATGGTCGAGTGTCACCGGAGCCAAGGCTCGAACAGGACGTTCGAGATTAGCGCTGGTCATGGATGGCGAGAAGGGACCGCTGCCAAGACGATAAGCGGACGAGCTTATCGCCACACTGCAACTTATTACGCATACTCCTGCAGTGTGGATTGGCAAGGTGCCTTGATGGTGGGAGGGGACCTTGTCCGCCCTGCTTTATGAAAGAGGGTTTAAAGCCAAGTTCGGCTACGACTCATGCAAAGGTTTCACGCCGTTTCTCACGACCCTCTGGGCGGGGAAGACGAAGGGGATCGATTAGAATAGTACCCACTATAAGTCTAGAGAAGATTTGGAACATGTAGAAAGGAGGTAGGGCATGTCTGAGCAAATTGTTTGTGGAATTGATTTAGGAAGCCGGAGTGTGAAGATTGCCCTCATGGAGCGGCCAGAGGAAGGGGCACGTTTAGAGATCCTTCGGTTGGAGAGCTTGGATACGATTCGTTTTTACCGGGAGTATGGGCGAAAGCAGGGGGATAAACTAGTCGTGAACTTTGAGGCCTTGGGACTGCCTGTAGTGGATCGTTTGGTTTCCACCGGTTATGGACGGAATACTCTGGAGCTTGCTGGAGGTGAGGCGATTCCAGAGTTGAAGGCGCATGTTTTAGGTGCGATTTATCAGACGGGTCTAACGGATTTCACCTTGATCGATCTTGGGGGACAAGATAGTAAAATAATCCAGGTCCGGAAAGGCAAAATGATCGATTTTCTGACGAATGATAAGTGTGCGGCTTCTTCTGGCCGTTATTTAGAAAATATGGCAAGTGTTCTCGATGTGACTCTTGAGGAGCTTGGACAATATACAGATAATCCGGTGGAGTTGAATTCTACCTGTGCAGTGTTTGGTGAAAGTGAGCTTATCGGTAAGATTGTGGAAGGGTTTCCGCTGGCAGAACTCGGAGCTGGGGTTAACGCTACGATTGTCAAGCGAATTTTGCCCCTGCTGCGTTCTTTTGCCGGGGAGGTACTAGTCTTTACTGGGGGTGTTGCACACAACCGCGCAGTTGCCAAGCTCTTGGAGGTTGGGTCCGGCCGACGGATTGTTATCCCGCAGGAGCCCCAGTTTAATGGGGCGATCGGGTGCTGTTGTGTATAGTGATACACTGATTAACTGATTTACACTTTAATTTATTGAAATTTTTCTTCTACCTCTTCTGCGTTCTTTCGCCGGGGAGTTTTTTTGTCTTCGAAAGGAAACAAACCTAGCACCCCGCACGCCTTATTTGGTGTGCTGGGTGCTGTTTTTAAATGGGGAGTTTTGTTGATCAGAAAATGTAATCCATTTTGTCAATAAGGTCTTGTCCAACCTGTGTTATTGCGAAAGCCTATTCTTAAGAACAATCATTATGGTACAAAAGTAGACTAGTCAGTTCCTCGTTAGATGGAGCCATACTTATCAAGTAATAGGCAAAAAAAGTATGCTTAATGGTGATTTCTGAACAGAGCAGAGGGGATATTATTAGGTCAAGTTAAAGGAAGGGGCGGCAAGAGTTTCTTAACAGTTTAATCGTAATTGTTCCCATTCGATTAACAACGATTGTAAAGGGCAAGTGACTCTTACCAATTAAAGAGGTCCTGAGAATTGGTAAGTTCTATTAACCATACAAAATCTCCAGTAACAAGAAAGGGATGACTTATAAAAAATGAAACGTGCTCTAAAGTGGGGTAGCAACATTGTCAGCGTGATTTTGGGAGTGGTGTTGATACTTACGGTATATACCGCAGTCACTTCCAGAGTTAAAGGTGTGCCAGAAGTTTTCGGTTTACAGATGTATGAGGTGCTTTCAGGATCCATGGAACCCGGAATCCATACAGGCTCTGTGATATTCGACAAGCCAGGTGTAGATGTTAAAAGCTTAAAAGCTGGCGATGTAATCACATTTAAAGCAGCTGATAATCCTAATATGCTAATCACCCACAGAATCATCCAAATTAAAACCCAAGACGGCGCTTTAGCATTTCAAACAAAAGGTGATGCAAATGACGCACAAGACAGTGGCCTTGTTCCAGCGGCAAATATAGTAGCTCAATATGCGAATATTACAATTCCATTTGTTGGTTATTACCTTAATTTGATGAAATCAAAGATAGGGATTATCTTGTTTATCATGGCACCTGGCGCGCTTTTGATACTATGTACAATGTTCGGTTTATTCCGCGAGATAATGAAGTATGAGAAAGATAAAAAGAATGATTCAGTTGATCTACCACCAGACGTATCATCTGAGAGTGCCAGAAAAGCGTAAGAAATACAAACCTTGGTTTTGAAATACTTCTCATTAGCGAAGAGGAGGAGAAAGTCCATTCGCTAACAGCATGGGAGGTTTCAAATAAATACCCTTATCTGAGGAGAATAAAATTATTAGGGAGGAATATTGAAATGAGTCTCAAGAAAAAATTAGCAATGGCAGTCGTCACCACTACAGCAGGTGCCGCAATCATGGCAGCAGGATCCTTCGCATTGTTTACCAGCACAGCGACTAATGCGGATAACACGTTCACAGCTGGTACCGTTGTCGTTACGGACAAAACTGTCGGAAAAGTTGTCGCTCAAGAAGTTAATTTCGCAAACCTCGCGCCTGGAGATGGCAAGACTTTGAAAATGACCGTAAAAAATGAAGGTACCTTGGATGAGTGGGTAATGATTGACCAAGATTCAACTATTGCAAGTGAGGATGGCGCTCTATTCGAAGGAGCTAAACCAATAGTTCTAACGCCAGCCCAAACACCGAAGCTATTAGCACCAGGTGAATCTGTGGACTTGGATATAGATTACCTCTTCCCCCTAGAAGCTGATGATACCTATCAAGCAGCTATTGGTTCGTTTAATGTGGTCGTTGATGCTGTTCAAGCTCGCAATAATACTAATAGTGCTGGCGATGGCCCAGTAAGCTGGTAAACTGGCAATAGACCAAGAATAGGGTGGTAGTACTACCACCCTATTCTTGATTAACAGAGGTTGTTCGTAATCCCTCGGGAGAGAACTCTTCATGTAGGAGGAATATCATGAATAAAAAACTGCTAATGTTAATTCCTACCGGTGTAATAGCGGTTAGCTTACTTGTTGGCGGTTCTACGTACGCCTTATTCCGTAGTTCAGCTACGAATACTAATAACAATTTTACAGCAGGAACAATTAACCTGACTCAGAATAGGGATCAAGGTGATACCATTCCAGGACCTATGTTCTACACCAATACATCTGATCCCACTGGTTCATTCCCTTACGACACAGATAAAAATATTGGTTATCAACCACCAGGGGGAGAGTCTTTCGGTGGACTGGCACCTGGTGACTCTATGACGAGGGCGATGAATTTGTTTAACAATGGCCCAAATGCTCTAGACGCGAAAGTCACGAAACTTAAGGCAACCGTAAATCCTCGAGGCTTAACTTCAGGAAGAGTTTATGATCAATTCACGGACAAGTTAAATGTGCTTGTTCAGGTGCCATCCGTCGATAAGATTTTGTACGATGGACCATTGAGTGGCCTTCTAAATGGCAGTGACTCAGGGTGGACAGACATTAGTCCGGCCCTGCGTATGAATAAGAATGGTGGACCAATGAACATTACGTTTAAGGTTACCCTTGACCCGACTGCGAATAACGACATTCAGAATCAGACATTCGTATTCGATTTCTCATTCTATGCTGAACAGTTGAGAAACAATCCATAACAACCCCTTCAAGCCCCAACTACATTCCAAAATGCGGTTGGGGATATAATTAAGCCAAAGGTAGTAACGCACTCCTCGGGACACGCTTGGAGGTGATTCGACTTGAAAAAACGCCTCATAACTATAATCGCGATCATCTTTCTTGGTAACGGCCTGCTCATTGGTGGGGGAACATACGCGTTATTGACTGCATCGGCGACCAATACGGGCAACCAATTTGAGGAATTCCAGGCTGAAACGATTGACATTCAATCGCTTCCTGAGTCTGACACCATCTCGGCTTTTCAATCTCGTTCTTTAGTTGCAAATTGTTGTAGCCAGCCAGTAAATTTAACTATGTTTTATGACCACACTATACCTGGACGAAATCCTTATGATGTTAAAACGAGCTATACACCATCCGGTGAAATTCCAGGAGGATGGGCGCCGGGAGACCATGTTAAACGAACCTGGAAAATTCTAAATTCGGGCGCAGCGTCGAAAATCACAGAGGTATATACTCCTGTGGATAAGTTCTCATTGAGAGATCGAAACGGGAATGCTGTACTCAGTGGTTCTCAAGTATATCAGGATTTCTTGAATCACATGAGGATCGACATATATTATCCAGAAGGTAGTTCGACACCTATTTACACAGGCACTTTCCAGCAACTGGTTCAAGCTCCTCAGTCGCTTGACAAAGTCATTTGCCTAAGTAAGTGTTCATCTACAACTGTTGCTTTTGTCGCATCAATGGATTTGAACGCACAGAACGATTTACAGGGCGTTAAAGGCGTACTGGACTTCCAATTAGGAGTAGAGCAAGTTAAAAACAATTGTTTTAGTCCTCCATTTAGCAATCGAAATTACTCAATGGAAAGAGGGTCTACGACTCCGATTAAATTTGAATGTTATGACTCAGATGGTAATCTGCTCACGTCCGGCCACAATGTGAAGCTTGTCATTATTGGCCGAGGCTTAGGAGAACGGACTTACACCTTGGGAAACGGCTTGAGTCTCGATGGCGGACATTATCAGGCTAACGTGTATGCGCATCAAAATCTGTTTCTCAATGGAGAAACCTATACTGCTACTGTTTACAATGGTTCCCAGATGTGTGGACAAAAGACGTTTATAACGGAACCAGGAAATCGTTCTAATGTACCATAAGGTTTTATGGTTCAAAAAGAGGGTCAGCCGTTTAGTATGGAGGGAGATAGTGCGCCTTTAAGTGGTCATTATCCATGTTCTACGTTTACGCCGATTATCCGACCTACCCGACCTACCAAATCCCCATGATAAAAAAACAGCGTATATCCTCAAATTTGGGTTTAATGCATTCCGAATACTTAGGTGTCTAAAGGGCGGTTGAAATTTATGCAGAGTAAAAAATATATAATCTATTACACCATTGGGTCATTATTACTTATTTTAATAATCCTTACAGTATTTTTCTTTTTAACGCCAACGAGTAGCGTCTTCGCAGTAGAATCCAAGAGCAATAAACTTGGAATTTCCACTAATCCTACAAAAGAACTCTTGAGGGTGAAAAATATGGCCCCTGGAGATAATGCAAGTGCCCCATTAACAGTACTGAATACAGGCAAAAAAGATTTCTTCTACAACATTAGCGCTGAGATGGAGTCTGGTGATAAGTTATATAACTATCTGGATTTAGTAATAAACGATCAAAATCATAATGAGCTATATTCAGGCAAATTGAAGGACTTAAATGATTTAGATCTCGGGATATTAGGTAACTCCAAAAATAAGATCTTTAATGTAACCATCGGATTACCGAGTGAAGCAGGAAATGAATATCAAGAAATCTTCACTTCTATGAAATTTATACTAAACGCAACTGATCAGCCTTCTTCTCATAATTGCTTTAGACCCCCATTTAGCAATCGGAATTACTCAATGAAAAGAGGATCCTCGACTCCCATTAAATTTGAATGTTACGACTCAGATGGTAATCTGCTCACATCTAGCCACAATGTAAAGCTTGTCATCACTGGCCGCGACTTGAGGGAAGGATTGACATACAACCTTGAAAACGGTTTAAGTCTCAATGGCGGACATTACCAGGCCAACGTGTATGCGGATCAAAATCTGTTTTTTGATAACGAAACCTACACTGCTACTGTATACTCTGGTTCCCAGATGTACGGTCAAAAGACCTTTAGCACGGAACCAGGAAATCGTTCGAATGCACCTTAAAGTTTAATGATTCAAAAAGAGGGTCAGCTGTGGAATAGATTATCATGCGACTAAAGAAGGGCCTTATTAATGTTACTTACACTGTGGGTACCTTTAAATGGTGCAATTTAGGGCAAGACGGGAAGGAGAAAAGGTGTGAACAGAAAAATCTGTCCCGATTGTGGAAGAATGTCATACATCTCTGGCAGTGAAGAAGACTGGGATTGTCCTTATT
This sequence comes from Desulfosporosinus cupriresistens, assembly GCF_001707885.1. Classification (GTDB taxonomy): domain Bacteria; phylum Bacillota; class Desulfitobacteriia; order Desulfitobacteriales; family Desulfitobacteriaceae; genus Desulfosporosinus. Next base: position 41,273 of record NZ_MASS01000015.1, read on the forward strand.
GTGAAAAAAACATAGGTGTCGTTGCAAATGAGATAAAATCATGGATATATGCAACTAGTAAAAGCAAACTGGGGATAATACATGAACCTTTTGTACAGGACGCTTTTAACTGGTCCAAGAAACAAATGGCATTGTTTTTCGGAATTGGATTAGCCATAGCTAATTTAGGTATCATTCCTAGTACATATTCCCTTATGAGTGATAAAACTTCCGCATCCGTGCATTTTCAAGCGGCTGATACCTTTCCGGAACTAGTACCCCAGATCCTTCCACTTGAACCAGTACTACCGGTAGTAGACCCGACGGTGCCGGTGGTAGACCCGACAGATCCAGGAGCGGGCACGAGTACGCCATCTGGCCCGAGTACGCCAACAGATGCAGCATCTGGCCCGAGTGCGCCAACAGATGCAGCATCTGGCCCGAGTACGCCAACAGATGCAGCATCTGGCCCGAGTGCGCCAACAGATGCAGCATCTGGCCCGAGTACGCCAACAGATGCAGCATCTGGCCCGAGTGCGCCAACAGATGCAGCATCTGGCCCGAGTACGCCAACAGATGCAGCATCTGGCCCGAGTGCGCCAACAGATGCAGCATCTGGCCCGAGTACGCCAACAGATGCAGCATCTGGCCCGAGTGCGCCAACAGATGCAGCATCTGACCCGAGTACGCCAGCAGACACGGCAACGGACCCGAGTGCGCCAACAGATGCAGCAACGGACCCGAGTACGCCAACAGATGCAGCAACGGACCCGAGTACGCCAACAGATGCAGCATCTGACCCGAGCACGCCAACGGATACAGCAACCGACCCGAGTGCGCCAACAGATGCAGCAACGGACCCGAGTACGCCAACAGATGCAGCATCTGACCCGAGTACGCCTACAGATGCAGCATCTGACCCGAGCACGCCAGCGGATACGGCAACTAACCCGAGTACGCCAGCCGACATGGCAACGGACCCAAGCGCACCAGCAGATGCAGCAACCATTACAAGTACGCCAGCTTCGTCAGGAAATCCAGACAATACCGCAGATAGTCAAAACGATGGAGGTCAATTAGACTCAGGAATTAGCACGAGCTCGTCTGAAACGTCAGCAAATGCAGACTAGACGGGAGGGAGATAAAAGGTGAACAGAAGAACATGTCCTGACTGTGGGGCGAGATCATATTCCTCATGTAGTGAATCATACTGGGATTGCCCTATTTGCGGAAGAAACCTTAGTGAGATTCCAAATGACCTAGATATATGGAGACATTTAGTCAGTGTGTTGGAATCTGATAAAGTTTCAAGAACAGACAAAAGTCTGCCAGAAGAATCGGAAGCTATGGACAAGAATGTAAAATGTCAGAACAAGACCCTATAGCAATTCGATTAATTGTCTAAAAGAGAGCTGGCGCCTGCGGGCGTTGACTCTCTTTTCTATATAACGTCGGGTAACGATCGTATAATCGTCCCTCTGTTTTTCCATCATCCGTATTTAAAGGACGTAAAATTGACTCGACTGAAATGTGTGTCAATTTAAAAATCATGATATAATATACCAGTAGTGTTTATTTAGAGAATTCAGGAAAATAGCCTTTCAGCTCTGGTCAGAAAGGCTATTTTTTGCTATTGCAAGAAAGAAAATCGAATTGAGGTGATTTACATCAAGATAACTAAGATCGCCAAAGCAGGTACATTAGAGTCCAACGATATTCTGATCATGGTCATGCCCAATGATTCGGGAAACGTAAAGCTTGAACTAGAAAGTATCGTTATGCAGCAGTTTGGTGATGTGATTGAGCAAGTGATTTTACATAAGGTTAAGGAAATGGGTATCGAGGGTATTACTATTAAGGCTCAAGATAAGGGAGCTCTAGATTATACGATCGGTGCAAGAGTGGAAACAGCTATTAAACGAGCCATCTAACACACGGTTTTAAAGACAATTTCAACTCTGGCAAGGTCATAAAGAAGCTTACAGGGTTTAGCTGAACTTATCCAGGGACACAGGCGATGAGCGAAGCTCGGATACTCGGATACTCGTATACTTGTATATTCGTATATCGAACCGCGAACCGTATATCGTGGCGATACGCATTGGATCATAAGTCGAGGTGATAAAAGTGCAAAAGTTAAGAAGAACGATGCTTTTTATGCCGGGAAATAACCCAGGTATGCTTCAAGATGCGGCGATCCTTGGAGCGGACGCTATTATTTTAGATTTAGAGGACGCAGTAAGTTTAACAGAAAAAGATAGTGCCAGGATTTTGGTAAGAGATGCTATCAAATATATAGACTACTCACAGGTTGAAGTGGTGGTTAGAGTCAATCCCTTGGATACAGAATTTGGGCCGCAAGATGTGGATATGATTGCTAGAGTTAAACCGGATACATTGTTGATTCCGAAAGCGGATGTAGAGGAAATAAAGCTGGTTGATACTATGTTGGCTAAAATTGAAGAAGAAGAAGGCTACTTAGTCGGTAGCATTAAAATAATTGCTCTGATTGAAACTGCTTTGGGCTTAGAAACAGTTTATGAGGTGATCAAGGCCTCCCAACGAATGGTAGGGGTTTTACTGGGTGGAGAAGACTTGACCGCAGATCTGGGAATTACGAGAACAAAAGAGGGAGAGGAAATCTTTTATGCTCGGAATAAGGTCGCAACAGTGTGCCGGGCTTTAAGGGTAGATGCTATTGATACTCCGTTTACAGATACGAACGATTATGAGGGACTTACCAAGGACACAGCTAGGGCTAAAAGCTTGGGGCTAACCGGAAAATCAGCCATAAACCCCAGGCAAATTGAGATCATTCATGCTGTGTTTGCCCCGACGGGGGCCGAATTAAAACATGCCTTGAGGGTTTTGGCTGCCATGGAAGAAGCTGAAAAAGAAGGCAAAGGAGTCTTTTCTTTAGATGGTAAAATGATTGATGCGCCGGTTATCAATCGGGCGAGAACGATAGTGGAGCTTGGACAAAGACTAGGACTTATGGAGAGATAGGGGGAAGCATACTGAAATCTATAAAAATGATCAAAACGATTTTAGGCAGAGAACTTCCGGCTTACATAGAGGGGTATGGAGAAGTTAAGCCGTTTCAAGGCACTTATATTAATGAAAGGATTAAGACCAGGAAAGCTGTGAAACTGACCAGTGTCATCCCCAGTGAGCAAAAAATTTTAGCAAGTTTAGATCAGGCTTTAGATATATTAAACATAATGGATGGTATGACAATTTCGTTCCATCACCATTTAAGAAATGGAGATTATATCTTAAATAGGGTGGTGGAGGCCTTGGCTAGACGAGGCATAAAAAATCTTACGATCGCGGCCAGCTCTATCTTTCCAGTCCATGCGCCCCTTGTAGAGCACATAAAAAATGGAGTGGTCACTGGAATTGTAGCGAACTATATGTCAGGGCCTGTGCCGGAGGCCATATCACGAGGGGAATTAAAAAAGCCTGCTATAATGCAGACTCATGGCGGAAGACCTAGGGCCATAGAAAGTGGAGATTTGCATATCGACGTGGCTTTCATTGCAGCGCCTACGGCAGATACCTACGGCAACATCAATGGAGTGGAGGGTAAATCGGCCTGTGGAGCCTTAGGTTATGCTGTTTCAGATGCCGAGTACGCCGATAAAACGGTAGTTATAACCGATAATTTAGTGTCCTACCCAGCCTGCCCAATTGAAATTAGCCAAGTTTTTATCGATTACGTGGTTCAGGTTGAATCCATCGGAGACCCTAGGGGTATTGTTTCAGGCACAACGAAGATTACGAAGGATCCTGTGGCTCTTATGATCGCAAGAATGGCTGCTCAGGTAATCCAGGCTTCGGGTTTGATTAGAAATGGAATGTCCTTTCAAACAGGCGCAGGTGGAACCTCTCTCGCAGTCGCAGCAGAGCTTAAAAATATTATGAAACGGGAAGGTGTAGTTGGAAGCTTCGCTGCCGGTGGAATTACGGGTTATCTTGTGGAGATGCTGGAAGAAGGATTATTTCAAGCCCTCTTTGATGTTCAATGCTTTGATCTAGAAGCAATAGAATCGTATAGAAATAATAAACGGCACCAATTTATGTCTGCTTCCATGTATGGGAATCCTCACACTAAGGGAGCGGTGGTTAACAACTTAGATATCATGATCCTGGGAGCCACTGAAATTGACATCGCCTTTAACGTCAATGTTACGACAGGCTCAGACGGAGTAATCATGGGCGGCTCGGGTGGGCATAGTGATACCGCTGCAGGGGCCAAACTCTCCATTGTCGTTACTAATCTAATGAAAGCCAGGCTTCCAATAATCAAAGATAAAGTGACGACGATTACAACTCCAGGAGAAAGCATTGATGTTGTTGTGACTGAACGCGGAATTGCTGTCAATCCTAGAAGAGTAGATTTAATTGAAAAACTAAGGAAAACGGGCCTGCCGCTCATGACTATTGAAGAATTGAAAATGATGGCCGAAAAGATTACAGGAGTGCCTAAGGCCATTAAAACCTCCGATAAGATCGTGGCTGTGGTGGAATACCGAGATGGTAGTGTTATAGATGTTGTGAGGATGGTAGAGGAGAATAGTAATGTATGGAGTCATCCCTGAATGGGTAAATCTTAAAGATCGCAAAGCAAGAGACGAGGTAGAAACCTTTCTACGAGGTTTTAATTTAAGTTTAGATCAGGATGTGGACTATACTATAGTAATAAGAGATGGAGTTTCGCAGGAAGCTTCAATTATTGCAACCTGTTCTAAAGCAAAAAATGTTTTAAAATGCTTTGCCATAATTGAGGAGCATAGAGGAGAAGGAATAGCCTCCATCTTAATTTCTGCTCTGATCGATAAACTGTTCAGTCAAGGTATATTCCACAGCTTTATTTTCTCAAAACCAGCAAGTACTCATGTTTTTTTGGCTCTTAATTTCAAACTTATCCATAGTAATGAAGAGGTAGCCCTCTTAGAAAATGGCGTTTATGATATCTACAAAGCCTTAGAGGATATGAAAGAAAAGTATAATCTAGGGGGCGGAGAAAAAGCGGCGTTAGTAATGAATTGCAACCCTTTCACCCTAGGACACGCCTATTTAATTGAAGAAGCGGCTAAAAACAATAAAGAGGTACTCGTGTTTGTTGTCGAGGAAGATCGATCACTATTTCCCTTTAAAACGCGATATGAGCTGGTTAGTAAAGGCGTTTCGCACTTAAAAAATGTTAAGGTGTTACCAAGTGGAGAGTATATAATATCTTCAGCCACTTTCCCTTCCTACTTTTTGCGGGAAAAGGGTGCAAGGTTAAAGGCTTATGTGGAGTTAGACTCCTCAATCTTTGGCCAGTATTTCTGTAAAATCTTAAATATTACGAAGAGATATGTGGGGTATGAACCTTATTGCCAAATTACTGAGACCTACAATGAGGCTCTGAAGAAGGTCCTTCCTACTTATGGCGTAGAGGTGCACGTTATTGGAAGGAAAAGGTTTAAGGATGTTGCCATAAGCGCTTCTAGGGTTAGAGCTCTAATAAAACAAGGGGAGCTCGATGATCTTAAAAACCTTCTGCCTGACGTTACTCTGGAGTTTTTAAACACACGCTTAGGAAGGGAGATCGTGGAGAAGCTGAAAAGTAGTTGCTCCTCGCACTAAATGATGAAAGAATACACAGCCGATGAATTACTTTTAGCTAGGGAAAAAAGAGTTAGCTTAATCGGCAAATTACTAAAACGGTATAATACCCCACTATTAGTTATGAGAGTAAACTATCCGGGACTTGAAAAAACAAATGAGATGACAACCCAGATGATTGAGGATATGAGCTCTCTAATTTGTACTATTTTAAGCGACAAAGTTTGTAGCAAGTTACTACTTCAAGGAGCAGAAGGCCCGATTCTTTATGTTGCCGTTAAAGAAGACATTTTGGTTTTGAAGAGGATAGCGATTGATCTTGAAGAAAAACATACCCTTGGGAGATGTTTAGACCTAGATGTGTATGATTTAGAGGGGAAAAGTATAGGCAGGCAGGAACTGGGGTATCCAAGGAGAAAATGTTATCTATGTGAGGAGTATGCCCATAATTGCGTTAGGGCGAAACGACATAGCAAACATGAGGTCGTCGGATATATTAAAGAAAAATATAGGGAATATAGGGAAAATGTTTATGGTAGCGAACACCAGACTAAACACTAGCGCAAATGATCAATGTATTAAGATAGCGAGTTTTGCTGTGCAAGCAATGCTCTATGAGGCATCCTGCCATCCATCGCCCGGATTGGTTTCCAGAGCCTCAAGTGGCGCTCATCAAGATATGGATTACTTCACTTTCTTGGATAGCGCCACCACCCTAATTAGTCCCTTAATTCATTGCACAGAGGCGGGGTTCACCTCCAGTACACCCCAAGAAATTTTCACTCAAATAAGGCAGATTGGACAATTGGGCGAACAACAAATGTTTCGCAAGACTTTAGGGGTCAATACCCATAAAGGAATGTTTTTTTTGTTAGGTGTTTGCTGTGCTGCTGCAGGCAAAGCACTTCATAGCGGAGCTCGCTTCTCAGCTTTACAAAGCATCATAAAAGATATGACCTCGGGTTTGGTAGAGCGGGAGTTGAGCTCAAGGTATCATGAGTTTAAAAATGCTGATGAACTCTTCTTAACACACGGAGAAAGGCTCTTTTTGCACCATAAAGTAGAAGGAATTCGTGGAGAAGTTCAAAGAGGACTGCCCACGGTTTTTGATTTTTCGCTAGGTTTTTATAAGAGGAACCAAGATTTAGGTAAAAACCAAAGATTAGTGCAAACTCTTTTGGCGATTATGCAGTATTGTGAAGACTCCACTATTTTATATAGACACTCTATTGACACATTAAAAGAAATTCAAGAAAAGGCTAAGCAAATTATTTCCATAGGCGGAGTAAAAACGTCCCAAGGAATAAAAGCGATCCATGAAATGGATAAAGACTTCTCTCGACGAAAGATTAGTCCCGGTGGTAGCGCAGATTTATTAGGGGTCACAGTCTTCTTGGATCTATTAGATGATTATATGGAAAGAGACTGAGGGAAAAGGGACGGTTCATCGTGATGCTCTACCACGAACGTCCTGTGCGAATAAGGGGTAAATCTTTTTCGGAGAAAATTTTCTATTAAGTTCAGGGAAGTAAGGAAAGGGGATGTGTGAAAACTCAGTCTCCAAAATTTCAAGTGGTTACAACAATCATAAGCGTCCTCATTTCACTATTAAAGTGGAGTGAGGACGCTTGTGTTTTGATGATATAGAAGCAAAAGTGGGGATGTGAAAAATATAGTAACAAGTTTTAGCACAGCCCCTTTTTCACGGTCTGACTATGTGCTTTGTTAATCTTATAGAAGTAGTAAAGAGTATTTATAGAGAAATCAAATAAGCTGTTGTAGCTCGTTGAGGATTCCGACAACCTCTTGAGATGCCTGGGACATCTCAGACAGGAGGTAGGCGGCTTCTTCAACGTTACCTTGACTGTACGCGTGGGCAGCTTGGCGTGCTAATTCATGCACGCGTTCGTGAGGTGACGCAAGTTTCAAGAAGGTTGGGTTTGTTCGTAATAGGGTAGAATTCGGACCATCGACCCATTGTCCTAAGCGACAGTCATGGTGAGTACCCACGTTATTTGCATCAACTTGCTCATACCCCAAAAGCATATTATAGATTCGCCAAGTCCAGAGGAGGTGATCTGTCTTAGAAAGCTCGAGAGCCTGTGAAGTGTTTATGACAGGCACACTCTGGATTTGGCGGGTTCTGATTTCTCCGAGTTGTTGGCTGATAGAATAAATCCCCTCGCCCGTTTGGTTGGCAACGATTTCAGTTGTATTGGCAGATTCGCTCACCGAGCTAATGATTTGAGCAAATTCTTCGATAACGGCACTTTGTTCTTCGCTTCCGGCAGCAATTTGTTGAATTTCCTCCGCGATCGTTTCGACGTGGTTTAAGATTTGCTCCACCTCTTGCCCCGCAGCCTGCATGACGGATTTTCCTTCCAGCATCATGTGAGAGAGGGAAAGGATGTCACTCGCAGTACGGCTAGAATTCTGATTCAAATGCCCAGTCTTCTGTCGGATGTCAGTGACAGACATCTTCGTGTGTTCGGCTAGCTTGCGTACTTCGTCGGCAACGACTGCAAACCCACGTCCCTGCTCTCCCGCTCGAGCGGCTTCGATGGCCGCGTTTAAAGCCAAAAGGTTTGTCTGATCCGCAACGCCTGCAATGACGCCGACAATCTGTTCGATCTCGCCCATGGAATCTAAAACAGCTTGTACCTGGAGGCTCACTTGTTCGAATTGGGCAAAGGAGCGTTCAACAAAGTCAATGGCTTGTTTGATCTTTTCCACCCCAGAGGAGGCCATACTCAAGGATTGTTCGACAAAAGACGCTGCATTGGCTGCGGATGAGGCAGTTTCACCGGCGGCTGCGCCCATTTCTTGGGCCTGTGCGGACATATTAGCAATTTGTGGCGTCTGTTCCTGAATGCGTTGGAGCATTTCTCGAATAGAGGTCATACCGGTCATTTGTCCAACTGCTCCATTAATGTCGAGCATAGTACTGGCGACAGCATTTTGCCGTGTTTCGATGATTCCGTTGATGACTTTGACAATACCGCTAAGTGAGCTAGAGGGAGAGAGGTCCGGCTCAAGCGGTTTTCCGAGGTCGCAGTGATTCAGACATTCAGTTAACTTGTCTAGTTCATCTTTGTCTATGGCCATCTGCGTAACGCTGTCAGAAAAATGACGTCTAAATTTAAACATTATACGCTCCCTCTCAACATAAGAATCAATTCTATCTCAGAACTTCTTCATAAATAATTAGAATTTGAGAGATAGCAAATTTGGTATTACGACGTGTTCTTCTTATATTATTAAAAATCCTGCTTGTTTTTCTACTTTTAAAAATAAATTTTTCTTTTTTTCGAGGATTATAGACATTACTCCATTATGACAATTTGCAATTGAGGAATTTGCATAATTACATCATAAATAATTACGAACGGTTTCATGTCCAATCAAGTTTTTGAATTTCTTTTAATCGATAGAGTGACATTAAAGTGGGTTTGTGTAGCAGTATAATAATACGAATTCACATAAGATTTTTATATTTTCCGACCTAAAAATAGACACAAAAGCTTCACAAAATCTTTAGCAACAGTTTAAGAATTTACGGTATAATGTAGATAATACTGGAAATCCTTGATAGGAGTTGGCTAAAGTATGAATACTTGCCCGTTATGTGGAGCGCGTGAGGTTGGCCGAATTGGCCGTGAACGGTATTATTGCAGAGAATGTTGTCACGAGTGGACGAAGGGAGGGGGAGAGGTTAAAATTTATGAAGTTTTGTCGGATGGATCGGTGGAACAGTTGACAACAGATCATGATCGTTTCTTCCAAGCCTACGCTCAATGTGGTGAACGCCGCCGAGCCGGCTGAAGGATGGAGCATGTACATATTGACAAGTGTTAGGGGTCAATATCCGTAAAACAGTAAATAAATGCAGCAGTGTATTGAAATATGCTAAATAATTAGTGAAAAGAGAGCCAAGGTTTTAGGCTCTCTTTTGGTCTGTTTGGATAAAAACTTGATCTTTTAAATTATATTGCAGGATTTTCGCTATAAATAATCGAATGATAACAATAAAATTATTAAAATAGAATTATTTTAAACCATTGCTTGAGAGGGCGACTTAAGACATTGCAAGATTTATTGATAGAGAAGGGATGAGCTCCGATGATTCAGTTACATCAGTTTGACTTAGACGAAGCTGTTGGCTTATTAAGAATAGACGCAGAACAGTTGGCTCTGCTTAAAGAAATTCGACCTGTGATCGAGCAAAATGCAGAGGAGATTGTCCGGAATTTTTATGCTCACGTTACAACCTTATCAGGACTAAAAGCCATTATCGACCGATATTCTACAGTGGACATGTTGAAAATCACCATGAAGAAATACTTGTTATCTCTTTTCCCAGAAAAGATTGACGAAGAGTTCATGCAGTGGCGAGTTACGATTGGCGAGGTTCATAATCGCATCAACTTGCCACCGTCTTACTATCTGAGTGCTAATCAGGTCTTATGTGACGAGATTATACCACGGATTTTTAAACACTATCGTAAGAAAACAGAGCAGGCCATCCGGGCCAGTTTAGCCATTCAGAGACTTTTGAGTTTTGACCAGCAAGTTGTTATGGCTAGTTATATTCAGTCCTACATGACTGAAATCGATAAGAAGGCCGAATTAGAGAAGGCTTTAAATGAGATCGACGGTTTACAGCGCAGGGTGAGTGAAGCCAGTCAAGCGTTGGCGGCAACCTCGGAAGAAACAGCGGCTTCAGCGTCGGAGATGAATGAAGCAACAGCGCAGATTTCGAATAATGCATCTGAAGCGGCCCAATTCTCTCGCCAGGTGGATGCCTTGGCGCAAGAGGGCGCTCAGAAGATTCAAATGATCTCAGAGACAATTTTGCGTCTCGCACATATGACAGCTGAGATGCAAGGGAAAATGACCGAATTGGATAAAAGCTCGGCGCGAATTGCCTCGGTTACGGATGTGATCAAGGAAATCGCCTCACAAACCAATCTCTTGGCCTTAAATGCCGCCATTGAAGCAGCACGCGCTGGAGAAAGTGGTCGAGGCTTTGGGGTCGTCGCCGAGGAAGTTAAGAAGCTCGCAACCCATTCTGAACAATCGGTCAAGGAGATTAGCGGACTGATTGCGATCACGAAGCAAAATACGATTGCGGTGAATCAATCCATTGCTCAAACGACTGAGGCCATGCAGATTGCCGCGGCAGAGGCAGGAGAAGTCGTAGGTCGTTTTGGAGAAATCATGTCTGCAATTAATGCCAGTATTCAACAAGTTCAAGGAATCGCTCAGCAGATTGATGCCTTAGCCTTGACGGCTGGCCAGATCGGAGCAGCCTCAGAAGATGTGGCTAATTCGGCAACTTCATTAGCCCAAATGGGGTTGCGGGATTAGAGGGGACTTGTGTTGAGGAACGGAAGACGGAGTTTAGGAGGACGGCACATTTCATGTGCACCGTCTTGTTCTGGGATAGTGGAGGGACGCTTCTTGATTCTCATACGTCGTAACCTTATCTTCTTTTCCCGTGTCTCTACTGTGCCTTATCAATATCAGATAAAGCACAGTAGGGATTTTTTGCGTTAGCCGAGGAAGAATATAACGGATGTTATAATTATTATGGTTTAAATGCGTTAAATGCGTTTCAAAACTATTTGTGGTAAAGTTGTAGTGAAACTGTTGATTTTGGAATTAGATCTGAGAAAAAGGGGAGATTGGCTTTGTTTTACCCTTTTGAAATGGAACGCTATCTGGAAACATTGTTGGGAGAACGGGACCCGCTGCTTCGAGAAATGGAGGAGCAGGCCCTTAAAGAAACTATACCGGTAGTGACGCCAATGGTTGGGAATTTCCTTAACTTACTTGTACATATGGGCAAAGCGCAGTCTGTTTTAGAGATTGGGACAGCGATTGGGTATTCTACGATTTGGTTGGGGCGTGCTGCAGAACAGACTGGAGGGCATGTTACGACGATTGATATGAATAAAGATCGTCGCGCGCGGGCCGTTAAATATTTTGAGCGTGCAGGACTTCAAGATTGTATCACGGCTTTAGAGGGGGATGCTCGTAAGATTCTTCCGACCTTGGATTCAGTGTTCGATTTTGTTTTCATCGATGCGGCCAAAGGGGAATATTTGGATTACTTGAGCCTTATTTATCCCTTAATTGCCCCAGGGGGAGTATTAGTGGTGGACAATGTGCTTTTTCGTGGGTGGGTGGTTCCGGGAACCACCTTTGCATCTAAGTATGACCGTATGGTGGGGGGATTGCGTTTATTTTTACAGGACCTTTGCCAGAATCCGGAATTTTCTACGACTGTCTTGCCATTTGGAGATGGGGTGTCAGTAAGTCGACGGTTAAGAGTATAATGCAAACGTTTAAATGGGATGATGCATAAGGATATATGTTTTAGAGATGGAAGAGGATAATGAAGATGGATAGGTGGCACTCACTAAATAGGGGGATATTGAGCCAGCGTTATGAAGAAATTGATGTTTTAAGGGCGCTGGCGATCGGGCTGATGGTGGTATTTCATCTTGTTTATGACCTAAAGGAGTTTGCTGGGGTCGATATTGACTATCAGGATCCGTTTTGGTTTGTCATTGGAAAGACTTCTGCTCTGCTCTTTATTTTTATATCGGGGCTTTCTAGTGGTTTTAGCAAATCCTCAGTTAGGCGGGGACTGAAAGTGCTGTTCTGGGGAATGGTCATCACAGTTGTAACTTATCTGTTTATGAAAGAAGAGTATGTCCGCTTTGGGATTCTACATTTTTTAGGTGTGACGATGATCTTATCCCCTCTCGTTTCTCGCTTATCTTCACGAACGCTTTGGGTACTTGTCGTTCCTATCGTCCTGCTTGGATTGTGGTTCAACGGACTGGCAGTAGGAACGGGTCTCTTTATTCCATTTGGGCTAATGAATGACGGGTTTAGTTCTCTAGATTATTATCCCCTTTTTCCGTATTTTGCGGTGACCATTTTAGGGATTCTTGCATATCGACGTTTTTACGCTCAGAGAACGAAGTCTCTATTTTCGTTTCGGCTGAATTCTAACCTGACTAAGTGGTTAAGTCGAAATTCATTGGGCATTTATTTAATTCATCAGCCCATAATCCTGTTTATTATTTTCGTCGTTAATCGTTTATGAGGGAGGAAGTGTCTTAGCCCGTTCGCACACGTTACATTGCTATTTGCTTGTCACTAAGGCTAAAACGCAAAACCTCTGGGGTGTTCTGTATGTGAACCGTTGCGTTTCTTAACGCCTTATTGTCTGCGCTCATTGACGCAATTCCACTAAAGTGCTCTCTAAGCTAAGAAACTTCCTCTGGGCTTGGGTTGACGGGGGGAGTATGACGGGGGGTACTATAGGGCTGTTTTCGTCTATTGACGTAAATTTGCTTTGCATTTTCTTTAAGAAGGCTAGACGCCCTTTGAGGTATAGATAATAAAAAGGTTTTTGAGGGAGGGAGGGCTTTGACCATGTTTGTTCATGAGCATTTGATGCAGGCGGTCTACTTTGCTCCACGTGGGAAGCGACGTCTTCTATTTTTAGGAACGAATATTCAACAACGTTATTTAAGTCCTGAGGACAAACTGATAGGGTTTGTGGGAGATGCCGGAGCTGGGAAGTCGTTGTTGATTCGAGGGATGTTTCCAGGGTTAGAATTGACTAATGATGACGATGGAATTAATATTAGACCCTTGCCTTTGATGGAGGATGCGGAGCGTGGACATTTTCGTTATCATACTTACCATTTAGATGTCCGTTTCGAGTCGGCGTTTACACAACCTTGGAGAATTGCTGAAGCTATTCAAAAAGCAATAGCGAGTGGTCATCGCGTGGTCGTTGAACACTTTGACCTCGTTTATTCTCAGCTTGAGGTTAACGCTGAAGTACTGATTGGAGTAGGGGAAGAAGTGATTGTAACTCGTCCGACAGTGTTTGGGCCAGAGCCGCAGAGTATTGTAGATATTGTGTTTGATTCGATTAAGTATCGACGCAAGGCACACAGCGCTGAGGACATCACCTCGATGATTCTTGAGGAGATGGGCTTGGATAAACCTGAAGTCCATAGCGACATTAAACACGGTTTTGTTTTAGAATTACCGGAAAAACCAGATATTGATTTAGATTTAGTGGAACAACGTGTTCTGGATTTAATTAATGCCGACTTGCCTATTTGTTTTGCTGATGATGGGCATATACGGGTCGGGCAAATGCTTTATCCCTGCACAGGTCCACGGATTCATATTCGGCGGACTAGTGAAATCAAAGGCTTTCACTTGCTTAAGGAATTCCGGTTCGACCCCATTGCCCAGCTTTATACTATTGCCGGAATTGTGGGAGAGGAAACAATACCTAGCCGTACTGTGGATTTTTGTGGAGGGCGCAATCCCAAATAGCTAGCTTCCTATATGTTGAGGAAGTAATTGGCATTTTTCTTGCTATTCTGGTAAACTGAGATTAGTAATAAGTACTTGCGCGAAGAAAGGTCAGGTTATAATATGCAACGTTCTAATGGTCGGTCTTATGATGAATTACGTCCTGTTAAAATTTCACGGCAGTTTACTAATATACCTGAGGGCTCAGTTCTCATCCAAATTGGTGAGACACGGGTTTTATGTACAGCCAGTGTTGAGGAAAAAGTACCTCCTTTTCAAAAGGGGTCGGGTAAAGGGTGGGTTACAGCAGAGTATGCAATGATTCCTCGGGCAACACAGTCACGGACGCAACGAGAGGCAACCAAAGGAAAGCTAACCGGTCGTACGATGGAGATTCAACGCTTAATTGGGCGTGCCCTGCGATCTGTGGTTGATCTGAAGAAACTTGGCGAACGCACAATTTGGTTGGATTGCGATGTGCTCCAAGCGGATGGTGGAACGCGTACCGCTGCTATCACAGGAGCTTACGTTGCCTTGGTTGACGCTGTTCAATATTTATTGGAAAAGAAACTTATTAGAACGAACCCAATTCAGGATACGCTTGCGGCCATCTCAGTGGGGAAGGTTCAAGGACAAGCGGTGCTGGATTTAGCGTATGAAGAAGATTCACAAGCGGACGTAGATATGAATATCGTTATGACCGGTGCCGGAAAGTTTGTGGAAATCCAAGGCACACAGAAGAAATCCCCTTTGACCGTGCAGATTTGGATACGTTTTTGCAACTTGCCGAAAAAGGGATTCGCGCTTTGATGGAGGTACAGAAATCGGCGGTGGAAACAAATTCATGAAGATAGTACTGGCGACTCAAAACCAGGGGAAAGTCCGAGAACTTCAAGAATTGCTTATGGATGAGGGGATTGAAGTACTTTCATTAGCGGATATTCCTGATTGGGAGGATGTGGAGGAAACCGGAAGAACCTTCGCAGACAACGCTGCACTTAAAGCTAGAGCAGCAGTCAAGAAAACAGGGTTAATTGCTCTTGCCGACGATTCCGGTTTAGAAGTAGATGCTTTAGATGGTGCACCAGGCGTTTATTCTGCGCGCTTTGCCGGTGAGCCTAAAGATGATGAACGTAACAATGACAAACTACTCCATCTCTTAGAAACTACCTCGGATGACAAAAGGACGGCGCGTTTTCGCTGTGCGTTGGTTATGGCAACGTCTTCTGGGAAAGAATATCTTACAGAGGGTGTTGTTGAAGGGCAAATCTTAAGGCAACGTCGTGGACAAGATGGATTCGGTTATGACCCAATCTTTTATCTACCAGAGTATGAACGAACTATGGCTCAGCTGACCTTGACTGAAAAAAATAAATTAAGCCACAGAGCTCAGGCATTTCGACAAGCGATTCCGATTCTACAAGCTCTTAAAGAAAACTTGGCTGGCGCCCACGAAGACACTGTCTTCGCACGGGTTAAACCTTCTTGCAGTATGAAACAAAAAGTTATACTTTCTGACTAGTACAAAGAGAGCTAAAAGGTAGTGGCTTAAAGGGAATTTTAAAAGGAATTGTGGTTTTTTTGGTTGATAAAAATGTCCTCGAATCGCTCAAAAAAACTTTTGAAATTTTTCTTGACGAATGGGCGAAGATGAGCTATACTAATCAAGTCACCAATCGGGGCATAGCGCAGCTTGGCTAGCGCGCCTGCCTTGGGAGCAGGAGGCCGGGGGTTCGAATCCCTCTGCCCCGACCATGATTTTCCCAAGATCTTCTTCGGTTAAATGGGTAACCTGAGTTGACAATCGTAATTCTTGAATGCGCCTGTAGCTCAGTTGGATAGAGCATCTGCCTTCTAAGCAGGTTGTCGGGGGTTCGAGTCTCTCCAGGCGCACCACTTAAAAATCATTATGGTGGGTGTGGCGAAGTGGTTAACGCACCGGGTTGTGGCTCCGGCATTCGTGGGTTCAAGCCCCATCACCCACCCCATAACGCAAAAACGACACCAGGAATTTATTCCTGGTGTTTTTTGATGCGTAAATATCTCTAAGGCAATTCTCTAAGGCAATTCTATGAAGGAATGCAGTCGAACACGCTGCAAAAATTGTACTTATAGCGAGTATTTAAGAATGCTATTCTACAAAAATGACGAAACAACATAAAATTCGCGCTAAAATTAAGGAAAATGTTGTAATTATATTAAGAAAATCGAAAATCAGAAAATAATGAAGGAAATAATTGGTTGAGGTAAAGTATTATACTATAGTATAATATACTCAGTTATATAAAAGAATTTTAATAACTTTCCCAACTCGTGGTGAGCATTGATTAAATGGCATGTGTGAGACAATGATTTGCAGTTAGAATTGGTCACGTTAAATTGCAAGGAGTCAAACGTGAACCCGGCACACTCATATTTGAGTGTGCCTTTAATGTTCGCCAGAATGGCGATTAGGTGGTGGCGAAGTCCAGTTTAGTTTGGTTCGGTTTGGTTAAGTTTGGTTCAGTCAGGAGGCTAATGTTAGGCAGTAAAGCGGCTTTTTGCAGATCGCATGGAGTGAGGATTTAAGTTTGAGTACTACTGAATTTGCAACCCGGATTCAGCGAATTCAAATATAAGTGGATGATTCTGAATGAGGTGAGAAAGATGATAAATAGGGAGATAAATCTGATAAGCTATCTCTGTTGTTTTATTTTTACAGCGAATCACCTATGGCCACAACAAGCGATTCCTTTGATCAACAAAATGGAAAAGCCCATTATCCTCTATATATTGGCTGAAATTATTATTGGCATGTGGATAGAAGTAAACAATACGCGCGCAAATAACATAATTCTTAATAAATCGAATGTTAAACCAGAGTTGTCAGTTGATAAACTCATTGAGTTCTATCATTCAATCGACTTTCAAAAGGCTTCGAGTAATTTTTTTGATATGACAAGTAAATTGTGTGAGCATATTTCTACAATAACGGGAGTTGATTCAACTTTCGTATGGTTATCTCCCCAAGAAGGAATTAAAGGCTCTATACAAATGACACCTTACAACAAACTACTCGAAGAAAAGATTGCTAATGAACTAGGGAAAGCTTGGAATGATCTTCGAAATGAAGAGGAAGCTACATTCGTTCGCCTCGTACATTCATGGTACTATTTAGCCCCAGTTAAAACAAAAACAAACTTTTATGGATTTATAGGAATATTTTGGGACTCTACCGCAAATGACGAGTCTAAGGCCAGACTCCTACAAAACGTTAGAGTTGTTGCAGAATGGAGTGCAATCATTTATGAGAGGGTACATACAGAAAACATGACGGCTAAATCGATGATCGAAATGGAGCAAAAACGAATAGGTGATGAAATTCATGATCTCATTTCTGGACGACTTTTTAGCGCTGTTTGTGCTACGTCTGTCTTAATGCGATCCGCTAAAGTGGATGAAAAAGATAAGGAACAACTCCAGCTCATTGCAAGCACGGTTAATCAAGCCCTCAGTGAGCTGCGTTCAATAATCCACGTCCTCAAAAAAACTCCTAACGAACAGTGGTTCGAGCGTCAGATAAAACGCTATCTTGATATAGTTGCCAAACTGCATGGGATTTCTGTCTCCTTACTAATCAAAGAGGAATTTGCCAACATTGAGAGACAACACGCTCGAGCTTTATATCGAATTATTTGTGAAGCGGCAAGCAATGCCGTGGAACATGGTCATTGTAAAAATTTAAGTATTGAACTTATGAATAAACGATCCGAATTACATTTAACGATCATAGATGATGGTATTGGTTTTGAACCGGTAAATAGCGCCGGGGAACAGCACGGTTTGGGGTTAACCAACATCACCTGTTTAGCTCATTCAATGAATGCGATTTCATCGATTGAAAGTCATATGGGTCGAGGGACTCGGATAAAAATCATTGTACCTAATGAGCAAACAAAGATCACCACTGTAAAGACGTTTGAGGAGGTAGTTTCATGACCTTAGTGTCGATTGATGATTTCCCAATAGCGAGACAGGGTCTAATGGCAGTTTTGGAATTAGAAGAGGAGTTTGAGTTAGTTGGGCAAGCTTCCAGTATCATAGAGGCACGCGACGTTATTTTTAGGTTAAAACCAGATATTGTTATTATTGACTTAAAGCTAAAGGATGAGTGCGGTTTTGATATTGTCTCAGAAATTAAAGATTTATGCGATAAGTGTAAGATTATTATTTTAACTTCTTCGTCAGACCCGGATGATTTTAAGCGGGCATCCGAGTTTAATGTAGATGGATATATTTTAAAAGATGCAATGCCTGAAGAAATAGTCAGCGCTATTCGGCTGGTTAGTAAAGGCAGAAAGTATTATGATCCATCCATCATGGAAATTGTACTGAAGAAAGAAAAACTTGAGAATATCGAACAGTTAACGCCTAGAGAGCTAGAAGTACTGGCATCGTTAGGTAAGGGCTTAAATAATAAAGATATCGCCAAACATCTATTCATTACAGAGTATACGGTGAAAAAACATGTTAGCCAAGTTCTCGGGAAGCTGGGACTAGGTTGCCGTACCCAGGCGGCACTCTATGCAAGTGTACGTGGAATTGTTCATTAATTATTCAATTATTTACATAACTTGAAGTTTGAAGTCACTGCCTGAGCGGTGGCTTTTTTGATGTTTGTTCATAATGGTTGGAGTGGTTCTAAAGTATAGAGTTATCTGTCTTAATGATCACATGATAG
This sequence comes from Desulfosporosinus cupriresistens, assembly GCF_001707885.1. Taxonomy (GTDB): domain Bacteria; phylum Bacillota; class Desulfitobacteriia; order Desulfitobacteriales; family Desulfitobacteriaceae; genus Desulfosporosinus. Next base: position 59,937 of record NZ_MASS01000015.1, read on the forward strand.
TAGACTCAAGCCTACCAAAACAGTGCCTATTAGGCTATCACGAAGTTATTCCATCGCGCGAAGATTAAAATCACGGAAAATTAGATAATAGAGCTTAGAGCTTAATCTAATTTTTCAGGTCTTGGACAAGGAGTTTAACTATAGGCTACGGCCTAAAATCATTAGAGACCGCGCCAAAAGGAGGCATGACAGCAAGATAGTCCAAGATAGAAAATATCATATTCAGCTCTCACTGAGGAGATTAAATTTTTCCAATATTGTGGTGAAGACACAGGACGGCGAATGATTGTTAGAAATAGAAGGTGGGAATGGGCAAAAACGTGATGAAGTCAAATAGTCCTTAGGAGGGTCGATGTGTGTGAGGTATGTATGTGTAGATGACTTTCCGTTATTGAGACAGGGACTTAGAGCAATTTTGAGGGCAGAAGATGGTTTTGAATTTGTGGGCCAAGCTACTTCAGTTAATGAAGCAAAAGATGTTATTTCCAAATCACGCCCGGATGTTGCTATTTTAGATTTAAGGCTCAAGGACGGATCCGGATTAGAAATTATAACAGAAATGAAAAAAATTAATATCGGCTGTAAGTATGTGGTGTTGACATTTTCAAATAAACCAGAAGATTTTATGATTGCTTATGACTTGGGTATTGATGGATATATTTTAAAAGATGCTATGCCAGAAGAAATCGTCAATGCGATTCGATCAGTAACACGAGGGAAAAAATACTATGACCCAGCAGTTATTGAATGGGTTCTAAAAAAACAAAATCAACATGTGGAACAGCTAACAATAAGAGAGCAGGAAGTGCTAGCGGCACTTGGGGCGGGTTTAAGTAATAAAGATATTGCAGAGCAGTTATACATTACGGAATATACGGTTAAAAAGCATGTAAGCCGGATTTTAGCTAAGCTTGATTTCAGTTGTAGAACTCAGGCTGCACTTTATTCAAGTCATATGCGTTAAATTGTGAAGTGTACTTCTTACACGAATGATTCTGCGTAAGGGCGAGAAATCGCCCCAATTATTTTGGCTTGAAACGAGAAAAAGTAATAACTGGTTCTTTAGTGTAATTCATATACCTCATTCGTTACTTTCGAGTACTCCGCTTGTATAAGGCAAGGGGACGCTTTCGATTAAGTTAAAGGTGTTCATTTGTGTGACGAAAAAGGTCAGAAAATAAACAATAATTGATACAAAGGTATTCTAAAAAAAGTGGTCGACATCCTAGATCGTATAGATTGCCTTAGGAAGCATTTGTGGCTTGGGGGGTTAGTTTTGTGAGGATTATATCTATAGATGATTTTCCGTTATCAAGACTGGGACTCATTGCAATCTTGGAGCAAGAAGAGGAGTTTGAGTTTGTAGGACAAGCTTCTTCTGTTATGGAAGCTTTAGATGTCATTAGACGATCCGAACCAGATATCATTATTTTGGATTTAGTACTTAAGGATGAAAGCGGATTAGATATCTTGTCAGAGACCAAAAAGCAAGGTTACGAATGTAAATGGGTAGTGTTAACTGCTTCATTTAACTCAGAGGATTTCAGGCGCGCTAGCGATCTGGGAATCGATGGATATATTTTAAAAGATGCAATGCCCGAAGAAATTGTTTCTGCCATACGCTTAGTCAGCAAGGGTCGGAAATATTACGATCCTGCAATAATGGAACTCATTATGAAGCAATCAAAAATAGAAGTTGTGGATTTGTTAACGCCAAGAGAACATGAGGTACTTAGAGCACTTGGAACAGGTTTAACGAACAAGGACATCGCTCAGCAATTATTCATTTCAGAGTGTACAGTTAAGAAACATGTTAGCCAGGTTCTTGCAAAACTCGGTTTTAGTGGTCGTACGCAGGCAGCTCTTTATGCAAAAGTCCTTTGATGAAAAAATTATTTAGCCCGATACCAGTGTCAATGGGATCATAAACACGAAGCGAAATGGAAGCCTCCTCCTCCTACACCAATACAATCCTTCTAGGGCAGGGGGGCATCCACTACAGTCAAACCACGGTAGAGATTAAAGTTGCCGCTGTGATGCAAACGGTGACGGCCGTGACAAAAAATCCGCTGGACTGATGTTTCAGGGCATCAACCTAGCGGATTATTGCATTATTCGAAGATGCTTTCTAACTTACTCATACCGCAGAGCATCAACTGGGTGCTGCTTAGCAGCCTCTATTTTTAATCGTTCTGCTTTTTCTTAACATTGAACCTCAGGTACGGTTTAATCGAGTATAGGTTATAATAAGATCATTAATAAATAACCAAACGTAACTTGGGGGACGATACACTACAGGTTCCTTAATCAGCTAATTAAAAGGGGAGAATGACCGATGACTGGGATTATTGAGGCCAAACGAAATATAAGCAAGTACGCTTGGACGGGAGTACTTATCACTACCTTCGTCTTACTTATTGCAGCGTTTTTCTACTTTGATAGACGTAACGAGATTTCTGTGTTTATCCGGGCATGGGGACTGTGGGGTGTTGTTTTTGCTATCTTCTTGATGGCGGCTATTTGCATGACCCCAATCCCATCTGAGGGATTGGTGGTTTTATACCTCAAGATCTACGGTATCTATGAAGGCATCTTTTTCGCGTGGTTGGGTTCAACACTTAGTGCCTTGGCAATCTTTATTATTGTGCGTGTCTATGGGCAAATGCTGATGAAACGGCTAATTTCCCCGGAACGTTTTAATACTGTAGATAATTGGATCAAGGGAAAAGGGTCACTGGGATTATTGGTAGCCCGCTTACTGCCTATCCCAGCGTTTGCCGTAAATTACATAGCTGGCGCAATGCCCTCAATGAAACTCTGGACTTACCTATGGACTGCCGCTCTATCGATGATTCCTTATTATGTTGGAACTGCACTCGTATTTTTGGGCGTTGCTCGCGAAACCTGGATTTGGCTGGTTTTGGGTATTGTTGCGCTAATCATATTCTGGGGCACAGGATACATTCTCAATAAACGACACGTAAAATAGTGTTAACCTCAATCAATGACAAATTAAATTAAGTAATCCTTCCCGATCATTCTCTCCAAGAATGGTTAGGGAAGGATTTTTTTCTTGTACTTTCAGAAAGTATGAACTTACGTTATATACCGGGCGCCAGCCAAGTTTCTTTAAACCTGAGGACGTCAAAACTGAAGTATAGAGCAAATATAAGTAGGCTGCAAATTTACCAAGACCCCCTCAAAAAGTTTCTGGGGCTCGTAAAGTTATTCTGTAAAGGGTATAAAGAAAACTTGGCTGGCGCCCACGAAGACACTGTCTTCGCACGTATTAACCCTTCTTGCAGACACTGTCTTCGCACGTATTAGCGCCTTCTTGCAGTCTTGGCGAAGGCGACCACCTTAGTTGCACTTATGCTTAGAAAGTATATAACGTAAGTTTATACTTTCTGAAAGTAAGAAAAAGCCCGAAGAGTCTTTGTTAAAAAAACACAGGCATTATGTTAATCAAAAAAACTAATCAAAGAAAGAGGAGAAATGAAAACATGAAGAAAAAAATCGCAGTCGCCATAACAGTTGCCCTCTTGACACTCCCTCTTAGTACATCACTAACTTTGGCGGATACGGCAATCCCAACTACAACGGCATCGGTAACTGATACTACGGATACAACGGCATCCGTGCTTCAGGCAGAGGACGCAGTAGCAGCATATGAAGCTGCGCCAATAACTACGTTAGCAAAAATAGCTAAAGCTAATAGTTTAAAAGTAGCAGCGGATAAAGCAGTAGCGGAATTAGACGATGTGACTGCAAGAACAGCTTTCGAAGAAAGGGTAACTAACCGTGCTGCAAAAATTGCCATAGCAACGACTGTACTTCAGGCAGAAGCAGCAGTGTCAGCCTATGAAACTGGGCCATTAAATACACTAGCCCAGGTAACTAAAGCGGAAGATTTAAAAGCAGTAGCGGATAAAGCAGTAGCTGCAGTAGCAGATGTGACCGCAAAAGTAGCCTTCGAACAAAGGGTAACAAACCGAGCAGCGGCAATCTCCACAGCAAAAACTAATGTGACGCCTGTAGTTGACGCTAATGGTAATACAGTGTCTCCTAGTAATTGGATCACCGATTTAATCGAAAAACTCGAGCTGGCTTTGACTTTTGACCCGGCACATAAGGCTGAATTAAATGAACGACATGCTCTGGCAAAATTGGCAGAGGCCCAGAAGTTGATGAAGGCCCAAGATCCTGAAGCAGCCCAGAACTGCTTAAATGAGTACACGGACAAAATCACCAAAGCGCAGGATTTCCTCGAGCAAGTTAAAGATCCTACCTCTGATACAGCTGAGAGTCTTGCTAAAGCCCTTGTAAATGTTAATTCAAACAACATTCAAGTTTTGAGTAATTTGCTCGATAAACTTCCTGCCCAAGCTGCTCAAAAACTGGCGCTCAATGTGGTACGTTCCATGGACAAGGCTGTTCAAAAGATACAAAAGCAAGATGCAAAGGTCACCGATGAGACTATGTCAACAACTACGTCAACAACTACGTCAACAACTACACCAGCAACGGATAATGAAATCTTGAAAAAGCAGGCCAAAGTTGCTTTGGAAAACTTTAAAAAGTCTCTAAATCAAAAGGGCAAGATTCATATTGAAGACCAAGAGCAAGAAGATAATGACGATCAAAAGGTTGTCGAAAACTCCAAATCAGAGCAAGAAAAGATTGAAAATCAAGAGAAGTCTCATAAAGTAATACAAAACCAATCTCCCCAGACTCAAGCGCTTACTCATGTGACTGCTGCTTCAGTTAAATCACAAACAGCACCAAGCGTTACTCGATCATCTGAGCGTGATACAGCGGATCGGAGCGAACGGGCAGAAAATGAGAAAAACAACGGGGACAAAGCAGAGAATAACCGAGATAATTAAATAATAGGATTTTACGAACGTAAAAATAAAGTAGGGGATGTGTGAAAACTCAGTCTCCAAAATTTCAAGTGGTTATAACAATCAATAAGCGTCCTCATTTCACTATTAAAGTGGAGTGAGGACGCTTGTGTTTTGATGATATAGAAGCAAAAGTGGGGATGTGAAAAATATAGTAGTTTCCTTTATCTTTATCTCCAAAGGAAGAAAACATGATATAATAATATAAGAACCTGACAGAGGATGAGGTGGAGAATGGTGAGCAAAGCTAAGCCGGATGATAATGATCTGCGCCGCTTAATTGGATACACAATGATCACCTTTATGAGCGTATTTATTTTCTTCCCTGTCTTATGGTTCGTTCATTTATTTTCGCAGGATATGGGACTTTATACCCGTTGGGGCATCTGTTCAGCTTTCCTTGTTGTGTTTAATATCCTTTATTATTACTGGCAATACCCTCAGGACTGGTTCAAAAATCTATTGGCTTTGGTTGGAATTGATTTGCTGATCTTAATCGTAGAATATTTTTGGCTACTACAGAGCATGAGCTAAGAGGCATTTTTCATAACCAAAAAGAAGATAATAATTAAATTGTTTTGTGGTTATATTAATTGGGTCGCACATATTCCGATGTTGGGGTGTCGCCAAGCGGTAAGGCACCAGACTTTGACTCTGGCATTCGTTGGTTCGAATCCAGCCACCCCAGCCAATAAAAAATAATAGCTTGTAATATCGGGAAAAGTGTGATATTATGTTTTTCGGTGCTACAATTATTGCGGGAGTGGCGGAACTGGCAGACGCACTGGATTTAGGTTCCAGCGGGCAACCGTGCAGGTTCAAGTCCTGTCTCCCGCACCATATCTGAATTTAAACGATTTTGTGCCTTACCCATTAGAGTGGATGATGCACAAAATTTTTATTTCTTGGCCATGCTATTTTGCATGGTTCTTTTTAATTTCCAGACTTTTTTTGCGTAGGAAATCGGGGTTAGGAAACCGCAAAAGGAGCGTTTATATCTTTGTTTCTATCCGCCCTAATGTTTAATTGTATATCTTTCGTTAAATACTGTAATAAACGAAGCATGGGACGAAGGTACCGCTAGAATGTGTCATTAAGGATATTACTAAGAGAAGATGGAAGGTACTATACTGAATTCCAAATTAGCGGAAGAAAGTAGGTGCGGTTTTGAAGTTTGTACTTGCTTATTTGTTTTGTTTGGCATCTATCCTCGTCTTAAATTATGTGGCGCATCGTAAAGGAAAAGAGGTAGACAGCTAACAGGATGATCAAAAAATGTGGTTTTAACATTTAAAGCATCCGACTACGGAATTTATAGGATGTTTTGCAAATTGAGCTTCTCTGTATCCGCAATATGATCGAGCCGAAGCTTCAAGGACGACACTTCGCCAAGGGAAAGGGAAATATTCTGTGTTTTAATGAATTTGTCTAAACGGTTTATGCCGATGTCTATGGCGTCGATTTCTTGATGATCGAGGAGAACAGTCCACAAGATTTTATTTTTATCCCAGCATTCTAGGGTTGTGTTTAGATCCTTTTCAGCTATCTCCCATTTCTCTGTAGAGATAGATTTTTCGACTGACTCAAGCTCAACCCCCAAAGTTTGGGTTGTTGACTGAAGATACCGATAGGATATTAAGGATCCTCCTAATAGTAAGATGACAATGATGACAATGATATAAACAGTGCGCATCGGGTTTCACCTCACTCTCCATAATATGGTTCTATGTTTAATTATTAAATCATTGCTTTGCTTGCACAAAGAGTGTCCCGGAAGAATCAAGGCTTGCTATGAGGACATTTTCGACTTTATCAATTGATTGCTTTTTGAGTTCCCCTGTTAACCAGTTAAGGTCTTTGTTGGCCTGCTGTAGGCTCTTACTATTAAGTTTACCATCCATAATAATGGTTAGAGGTAATCCTTCGTACTTGGTTGTTATATGGAAATCTTCAGGGTTTGTTGGCCTCTTCTGTGATTTGGGAAAAACGCTCAGTTGTCCGTTGGTTTCTAGAACAGCAAACTCGACATCAGCGATGTTCGGAATGTTTTTGATGCGCAGCTCTTCCAACAAATCGGTAAGGTTATAACGATTTTTTTTCAGCTCTGCCTCTAAGATTTTGCCGCGTTCGATCAAGATACTTGGTGTACCACAAACAATAGATCTTGCTTTCTCACTTTTTAGGGTAACCCAAGCCAAAGTTACACTTGCTAAGAGAAGAACTAGGATAGGAACGATACCACTGAGGAGTGGGATGCCAACATTCTCACTCGGTATAACAGCAAGGTCAGAGATCATGAGAATAACGACCAGTTCGAACGGCTGTAATTGACCAATTTCTCTTTTTCCCATAAGACGAAGGGCAACGATGACCAGCGTATATAGAATTATTGTTCTGATCACAACAATGATCATGTACGTTCTCCTTTATTAGATTAGTCAGAAAGTATAACTTTTCGTTCAGCAAAAAATTAAACAACTTCAGTGAAAGTTATTTTCCCCCAAATGATGAGAGTTATTCCCTAATATTTGGTGAATTACTTATTTCGCGCTATAATAGTCGTCAAATAGCACCACTACCATTAAGATTAAATTGAGTGTTAGAAGAAAATATAGGCCATAGTAAACGCATAGAAAACACCTAGATTTATGAAAATGGCCGTGGCATTGCTTTAGACGGGAGGTATCTTTTACTCTTTAGGGGGCAGAATTTCTAATTAAGGAGGTTTGTACGTGGAACAATTGAGTGTGTTGATCTTTTCGGCGTCGTTTGGCGCCGGTCATGTGCGAGCGGCTGAAGCAATTATTGAAGCGTTACGTGCCCAGAGGCCGAACGTAGAAATTACGCATTTGGATTTTGGGGCATTCCTTAGTAAGACGTTCAATTCCGTTATTAAGAGTACCTACATTGAGCTAATCAAGCATACACCAAAATTATGGGGCAAGTTTTACTACCGAACGTCCAAAATTCCCCCGGATTCCTTATTCCAACGCTTTTTAAACGGTTTGGGACGACGTGAGTTTGTGAAATTTATTCAAGCGTTACAACCAGATCTCGTAATTTGTACTTATCCGACGGTAGCGGGAGTTTTGGCGCAACAGAGGCTAAAAGGGATTTTAAATGTCCCTCTAGTTACTATCGTGACAGATTACGCAGTACACAGTCAATGGATTCACCCAGGAGTTGACCTATATATTGTAGGGTGTCAGAGTGTTTACAACGGGTTGGTGTCCCGAGGGATTAAGCCTAATGCGATTATAGTTACGGGGATTCCAGTGAGCCCGAAGTTTGAATGGCAATTGGATCACCAGGAAATCTTAAATAAATTAGAGTTAAAACCTCATCTTCCAACGGTTCTAATCATGGGGGGAGCTTATGGCGTTTTGGGTGGGGCAAAATGGATCTGTAAGATACTAGCCGAGACGACTGTCCCCGTGCAAAGTATTATCGTTTGTGGACGAGACGAAAAACTATATAAAGCTCTCGATTCTGTGCTGGAGGAAGGGAGAAATCCAGTCGCTCGATTTGGATTTGTCAAGAATGTCGAGGAATTAATGAGTGCTGCGGATATGATTATTACGAAGGCCGGTGGCTTAACAGTTGCTGAGGCGTTGACCAAACGGGTGCCTTTGGTCATATTCAAGCCTATACCCGGCCAGGAAGAAGAAAACGCGATTTATCTAGAAGGGATCGGAGCTGGTCGGGTGGCCAAGAATGAAGAAGAATTGGAAAACATAATCTTCTCCCTTCTGCAACATCCGCAGGATCTAGAATGGATGCGCCGAGCAGCTGCAAAAGCCGTGACTGGTCGGGCAGCGGAACATGCCGTTGAGGGCATGTTGCAGCTGCTAGAGAAGTCTCAGAACACACAAAGGATTGGTTAGGGTCAGGTGTTCTCTTTACAAAAGTGCTGTTGACTCTGTGGTGCTACGAATATGAATATGAGGAGAAAAGCATGAGCTTGGGATATGTGCTTTTGAGTTTCGTTCTGGGGTTACTGGCTTTATATACAGTCATTCCCGATTTGCTTCTGCACCGCTTAGGAATCGGGAGTTGGAAACGTCAATTTAGTCCGGGCGTTGCTCTGACCTTTGATGATGGGCCCGATCCGGAATTTACCCCACAGGTTCTCGAGGTTTTAAGAAAGCATCAGGTATGTGCTACGTTTTTTGTGGTTGCGGAAAAGGCCAAAGAGTTTCCGGAACTCATTCGGCAGATCAAAGATGAAGGACATCAAATCGGGGTGCACTCGCTTAACCACCGCTATGCTTGGTTTGCCTCTCCTTGGAAAACTTCTAGGGAATGGACGGAAAGCGTCCGTATTGTAGAACGGCTTTTGGAGGATAAAATAACATGGATGCGCCCACCTTGGGGGACCTTTAATCTTATGACATGGTGGTGGCTTAAGCGGCACAAGATGCGAGCAGTGTCCTGGAATGCCGAAGGACACGACTGGGAAGCACGGCGCACACCGGAAGAAATCACAAAGCGAATTCTAAAGAATACTAATGAAGGAACGATTGTAGTTCTGCATGACAGCGGCGGGGAATTCGGTGCTCGAAAAAACTCTATCTTAGCCTTGGAGCGGTTGTGTAAACAGATAGTTCAGGAACTGAAGCTGCCCCTTGTTCCTTTGGAATTTCCAGATTGGAAGCTAGGGAAAAGATTAACGTTTCGAGTCTGGGAAAAGTGGGAGCATTACTATGCGAAGAGACACGGTGTTGAACGAATTGATGCCGTCAATATTTTTCGTTTAGAAAAGAGTATGTATGATGGGCCGAAGCTGTATGCTGAGGATGGGCAACTATTAGCTGAAAAAGGGGACCTGGTGGCTGAAATCCATTTGGATAATATTCGGTTGCAAGCAAAGGGTGATATGCAGCAGACTGCACTCAAAGTCATGCACCAAGTCCGTGAATCTTTGCCGGGTTTGGCTCGTTATGTGGTTCAAGAGCGGACTTATGACAACATAAAGGTTTTTGTAGCCCAAACGTTATTTCATCGGGGGGTTAAACGATTTGGGTTTAAAGTACAGGATTTACCGGATACCCTGAGAAACCGAGGGATTGTTTGGCTACAGAAAATGATTATGCGTGTTTATCACCCTGCAGGAAAAAATCGCAATAATGAGCGACTTGGGAACAAGACAATGTTGGTGTGGATCAGTAAAGAGAAGCTTGAGCGGATTTTTGAATTTGATTACGGAGAATAAGTCTGGTATAATTGGCTAGTAAATTTGTTAGATTTAGTGCTAAACGTTGTAAATTAAAACGTTGACTCGTAAAAGGGGGAACGAAATGTTCCCCCTTTAGGTAGATTTTAGGTTATTATACGATTTGGTACAGCGAGTTTCTTTGATGTATTTGGCTTAAGTAGGGGTTTGTAGTCTTAAAAAATCGGTAAGACTATCGAAGTGTCCCGCAGCTGCCTTGCACATAGAGTAAATAGTGTTTTAAGGGGGAGAATATATGTCAGTTACAGTTGAAAAAACAGAAAAGAATATTGTCGCTTTAGAAGTGACCGTTGAAGCGGAAAAATTTGTCGTTGCTGTAAACCAAGCTGCGAAGAATTTAGCGAAGAAAGTTAATGTTCCAGGGTTTCGTAAAGGTAAAGCACCCCGCCGTATGGTTGAACTTCATCTAGGGAAGGAAGCCCTTTATGATGAAGCATTGGATCAATTGATTGGACCTGCTTATGCTGATGCTGTTGTCGAAAGTGGCATCGAGCCAGTGGATCGTCCTGAAGTAGACTTGGTACAAATCGAAGAGGGCAAGGACCTCGTTTTCAAAGCGAAAGTCATGGTTAAGCCTGAAGTCGAATTGGGAGAATATAAAGGTCTTCACATTGAACAAGATGCAGCTAGCGTAACGGAAGAGCAAGTTATGGAAGAACTGAAAAACAAACAACAACAACATGCTCGCCTTATAACGCTTGAAACTGGTACAGTGGAAAACGAGGATACCGTTACCATTGACTTTGAAGGCTTAAAAGATGGTGTCCCTTTTGTAGGCGGCAAAGCAGCAGGTTATGAATTAGTTATTGGTTCGGGTACCTTTATTCCAGGTTTTGAAGAAGGTTTAATCGGAGCTGAACTTGGACAACATGTTGATGTCAACGTTACCTTCCCCGCTGAATATCATAGTGCAGAGCTGGCAGGGCAAGAAGCAGTCTTTAAAACAGACATTAAGAAAATCCAACGCAAAGAATTGTCGGTGCTCGATGATGAATTTGCCAAAGATGTCAGTGAATTTGAGACACTGGATGAATTGAAAGCCGATTTGCGGAATAAATTATTGATGCATAGTGAATCACTGGCCAAAACGAATCAACTTAAGACGGTCGTCTCTAAAGTAGTTGACAATGCTAGCGTCGAAATTCCTGAAGTGATGGTTACTGAAAGAATTAAAGTAATGGTGGATGACTTAAGTCGCAATATCGCTCAGCAGGGCATGACACTTGAACAGTATTTCATGTATACTAATTCGACTGAGGAAGTTATGAAGGAACGCCTACGTCCTCAAGCCGTGGAAAGTGTCAAAACCGATTTAGTTTTAGAAGCTGTTGCCAAAGCAGAAGGAATTGGGGTCACGGAAGACGAAGTAAACGAAGAGATTCAAAAACTTGGTGAGCAATATAAACAAGATGCCCAATTGCTCAAACAGTCCCTCATTGCGCGTGGGGAGCTCGGGTTCTATAAACAAAGTTTGATTAGTGAGAAGACAGTCAACTTTTTAGTAGAGCAGAACGCATAAGACAACGGCGTGAGGGAAATTCTGAGGTATAGAGGTGAGAGGATGGCAAAGTACACTGACGACAAAAATCAACTAAAGTGTTCATTTTGCGGTAAGACTCAGGAGCAAGTCAAGAAGTTGGTTGCCGGTCCAGGCGTTTACATTTGTGATGAATGTATTGAACTCTGCAACGAGATTATTGAAGAAGAGTTAACTGACGACTTGGGTGTTGAAATCGGGGATATACTGAAACCGAAAGAAATTCGGGCAATTATTGATCAATATGTTATTGGTCAAGAACAAGCGAAGAAGTCACTTTCTGTCGCAGTATACAACCATTACAAACGGATCAACCTGGGCATGAAAATTGATGATGTTGAATTGCAAAAGTCAAACATCGTTATGCTGGGACCCACAGGTTCAGGAAAGACTTTGTTGGCCTCGACTCTAGCTAAAGTTCTTAATGTTCCCTTTGCTATTGCGGATGCCACTTCACTCACAGAAGCGGGTTATGTTGGCGAGGACGTAGAGAATATCCTACTCAAATTGATTCAAGCAGCTGATTATGATGTCGAAAAAGCGGAAAAAGGTATTGTATATATCGACGAAATCGATAAGATCGCTCGTAAGTCTGAAAACCCTTCCATTACACGTGATGTATCTGGAGAAGGGGTTCAGCAGGCCTTGTTGAAGATTCTTGAAGGGACAGTTGCTAGTGTGCCCCCGCAAGGTGGTCGTAAGCATCCTCATCAGGAATTTATCCAGTTGGATACCACCAACATCTTGTTTATTGTCGGCGGAGCCTTTGACGGAATTGAAAAAATTATTCAAAACCGATCGGGACAAAAGACCATGGGTTTCGGCGCCAACATTCAAAACAAAGCGGATCGGAAGATCGGCGAAGTTCTGAAAGAAATTTTACCGTCAGACCTGCAAAAATTTGGGCTAATCCCTGAGTTTGTTGGACGTCTGCCCGTAATTGTAACCCTTGAGGCATTGGATGAAGCAGCGTTGGTTCGTATCTTAACCGAACCCAAGAATGCCCTGGTTAAGCAATATCAAAAGTTGATGGAGCTTGACGGTGTAACCTTGGAGTTTAAAGAGGCGGCACTCGCCGCGATTGCTACGGAAGCGATTCGCCGGAATACCGGAGCACGCGGTCTGAGGGCTATTGTCGAGGAGCTCATGCTCAATGTAATGTACGACCTACCTTCACGCAATGATGTCATGAAATGTGTCATTACTCATGAGGTAGTCTTGAAGAAAGAAGAACCGTTGCTCGTTATGACGGATAAAGTCAAAAAAGGCAACAAGAAGGAAGAATCTGCTTAGGCGAGGTTTGAGTTTAGTTGGACTTCATCTAAATAAGTGTCCTAAAAATATAAAACACCGGAGTAGCTGTTGAGTTACTCTGGTGTTTTTATTGTACTTTGCCATTTCGATGTTTTATTTTCCACCTTGTGGCAATACTAACACAAGAGATATTGCAGGGAGGAAATGAGTACATGATGAATGGTCTGAGTGGAATAGTCATGGTTGTCCAGTTGGTTTTCGCCGTTGTTATCGGGCTCTATTTTTGGGGTATGCTCAAGACTCAACAGGGAAATAAGGTCTCGATTGAACGAGAGTCACGTAAGGAACTTGAAAAGTTACAAACTATGCGAAGAATTGCTTTAACGACTCCTTTGTCCGAAAAAACACGTCCGGTTCATTTTGATGAGATTATCGGGCAAAAAGAGGGAATCAAAGCATTGCGAGCTGCTTTATGTGGTCCGAACCCACAACATGTGCTGATCTATGGAGCTCCTGGTGTGGGTAAAACTGCTGCAGCCCGGTTAATCTTAGAAGAAGCTAAAAAGAATTTTCTGTCTCCATTTAAGGAAAACGCTCACTTCACTGAAATTGATGGAGCAACTGCCCGCTTTGATGAGCGAGGGATCGCCGATCCTTTGATTGGTTCAGTGCATGATCCGATATACCAAGGGGCCGGAGCCATGGGCTTAGCGGGAATTCCTCAACCAAAACAAGGGGCAGTTACCAAAGCACATGGCGGGCTGCTATTTATTGATGAAATTGGTGAACTTCATCCAATTCAAATTAACAAACTTTTAAAGGTTTTAGAGGATCGCAAAGTAATTCTTGAAAGTGCCTATTATAGTTCTGAAGATCCCAATATTCCTCAACACATTCATGATATTTTTCAAAACGGCCTGCCCGCAGATTTTCGCCTTGTGGGGGCAACGACACGCAGTCCAGAAGAAATTCCGCCAGCGATTCGTTCCCGCTGCATGGAGGTCTACTTTCGAGGCTTGCTTCCCGATGAAATCGCAGAAATCGCTCAAGTGGCCGCGGCAAAGATGGAAATGCCCATTACCCCGGCTGCGATTGAGGTCATCAAACAGTTTGCCGCTAATGGCCGCGAGGCCGTTAATATGGTCCAGTTAGCAGCCGGAGTGGCTTTAACGGATCAGTTAACGCAGGTCGACGTGGATATTGTCGAATGGGTCGTCGCAACCGGGCAATATGTGCCGCGACCCGATAGAAAAATACCGACCGAAGCCAGCATGGGAGTAGTTAATGGTCTGGCCGTATACGGACCCAATATGGGAATGCTTCTAGAGTTGGAAGTAACTGCCCTGCCTGTAGCTTCGGGCACAGGTGTGCTATTGGTGACAGGAATCGTCGAGGAAGAAGAACAAGGGAGTGAAGGCAAGAAAACACGCCGTAAGAGCATGGCCCGCAGTTCTGTGGAAAATGTCTTGACCGTTCTAAGGCGGCAAATGGGAATCGAACCTCGGAACTTCGACCTGCACGTGAATTTTCCAGGCGGCGGGCCTGTCGATGGACCATCCGCCGGGATTGCTATTGCAACGGCAATCGTCTCTGCAATTCGCCAGCAAAAGGTGGATAATTACATAGCTATGACTGGGGAACTTTCTATTAGAGGACGTGTCAAACCCGTGGGTGGTGTGGCAGCTAAGATTGAAGCAGCGAAGCAGGCCGGATGCCAAAGGGTACTGATACCTAAAGAAAACTGGCAGGAACGCTTTGCGGAATTAAACGGAGAGATCGAAGTTATACCAGTCGAAGAACTCTCTCAAGTTTTAGAATTATCCATTGCCTCAGATATTAAACTTGAAAAAACCGAGATTCGTCCCCCAATTGAAGAAGTTTTAAATTGCCTGGATTTAGCTCTTAACAAAGTCGTAAACAACGTAGCCCTGAATTTGCCTGAACGGGGCAAAACATGTTAGAATAGTTCAAGATAAGTTTGGCACACTAGCTCTAGTGTGTCTTTTTTGCGAATAATGGTTTGGTGTACGACTGATTCTCGTTTATTTTTTCAATAGGGGGGATATTAGTGACAAAAGAACGTGAATTACCGTTACTCCCGTTACGTGGAATTTTAGTTTTCCCGTACATGGTCATTCATCTGGATGTAGGTAGAGAACGCTCCATGGCTGCCATTGAGGAGGCCATGCTCAGTGATCGAATTATTCTTTTGGCTTCCCAAAAGGAGACAGAGATTGATTCACCAAACCCAGACGATCTGTATTCCATGGGTACGGTAGCAGAAATCAAGCAACTCTTAAAACTTCCCGGAGGCACCATGCGTGTCTTGGTTGAAGGTATTTCGCGGGGGCGGGTACTCGAATTCTTAGAGAAAGACAAGTATTTCAAGGTACGCGTCGAAGAATTGTCTGAGGAAAAGAGAGCCCTTACGACGGAATTAGAAACATTAATTCGCGGCATGACTCATCAGTTTGAAGAGTATGCCAAACTTAGTAAACGCGTCCCTGTAGAAACCTTAGGAACGGTTTTAGCGGTGGAGGAACCAGGCCAATTAGCCGATATCGTGGCTTCCCACCTTAACCTTAAAGTGCCCGATAAGCAAACGATTCTGGAAGCTATGGTGATTGAGGCGCGTTTGGAACGTTTGACAGAACTTATAATGCGTGAAATCGAGATCATGGAATTGGAACGACGGATTGGTCAACGAGTACGCAAGCAAATGGATAAAGCACAAAAGGAATACTATTTACGGGAACAAATGAAAGCCATCCAGAAAGAACTTGGGGATAAAGATGAGCGTCTGGTTGAGGCAGAGGAATACCGAGAAAAAGTAGCTAAAGCTAAGTGCCCTAAAGAGGTTGAGCAAAAAGCACTCAAAGAAATTGAACGCCTTGAAAAAATGCCTCCCTCCTCAGCTGAGGGTACGGTTGTGCGTACTTATCTAGACTGGATTCTCGCCCTTCCTTGGGGAAAGGCATCGAAGGATAAGATTGACTTACAAAAGGCTGAAGATATTTTAAACGAGGATCACTACGGTTTAGAGAAAATCAAGGAACGGATTCTGGAGTTTTTGGCGATTCGCAAACTGACCCCCAAAATGAAAAGTCCGATTCTATGTTTAGTAGGTCCGCCGGGAGTTGGCAAAACATCCTTAGCTAAATCCATTGCCCGGTCATTAGATCGCAAATTCGTACGTATGTCCTTGGGCGGGTTACGAGATGAGGCTGAGATCAGAGGGCATCGCCGCACATATATCGGGGCATTACCCGGACGGATTATTCAGGGGGTTCGGACGGCAGGGACACGCAATTCAGTTTTTCTTCTGGATGAGATAGATAAGATGACGTCAGATTTCCGGGGGGATCCCGCTTCCGCCTTACTAGAGGTTCTAGATCCGGAACAAAATAGCACCTTTACGGATCATTACATGGAAGTTCCTTTTGATCTATCGCAAACGCTTTTCGTGTTGACCGCTAATACACTGCACACGATTCCTCGTCCGCTCTTGGATCGGATGGAGGTCATCACCCTCAGCGGGTATACAGAAGATGAGAAGGTTAATATTGCTAAGCGTTACCTCGTACCAAAGCAGATGGAATCACATGGACTTAAACCAGATGTCGTAACCATGGATGACGAGGTTCTTCTCAAGCTGGTTCAGGGATATACGCGAGAATCGGGAGTACGGAGCCTCGAACGGGAGGTGGCTAATCTTTGTCGTAAAATAGCCATCCTCTGGGTGAAAAAGGAATGGGAACCGCATACTTTGACAATTGAAGATCTTGAGAAAGCGCTGGGTGCGCCTCGTTATCACTTCCAAGTAGCGGCGAAGGCTCCTGAAATCGGCGCTGTAACGGGATTGGCGTTCACGGAAGTCGGCGGAGTGGTCTTAACCGTTGAGGTAACACCGTTGCCAGGAAAAGGAAGACTGACGCTAACTGGCCAATTGGGAGATGTGATGAAAGAATCCGCCCAAGCGGCTTGGACCTTTATTCGCGCCTATGCTCTTGAACTGGGAATAGAAGAAGACTTTTATGATCGCACAGACCTTCACATTCATGTCCCGGAAGGCGCTATTCCTAAAGATGGTCCTTCCGCTGGAGTAACCATGGCAACGGCGATGGCCTCCGCCCTGTCCAAGCGAGCAGTGCGCGCAGATCTCGCCATGACTGGTGAAATAACCTTGCGTGGCAACGTTTTGCCCATCGGTGGCGTAAAAGAAAAAGTCTTGGCAGCTCATCGGGCTGGAAGTAAAGTCGTGCTCCTTCCAGAGGAAAATCGCAAGGATCTGGAAGATGTGCCGGAGAATGTTCGTAAATTGCTGGAATTCCACTTTGTCAGTCGGATTGAAGACGTGCTCAAACTTGCTCTCTTGCCGCTGGCCCATTCGGATGAAGTTCCCGGAGAGGATGTTTCAGTTCCGGGACATTCCGTCTATACTAAAGAAGGAATACCAGTTACAGATTCAAGACCAGAGGAAGCGCCTGTGTGGAAGTCGTAAGCGCGGATGAACGATTAAGAAGAGGCTACATTGCACCTTCGACCGGTTGCATGGCGTTGGGTTATGAATTAATTAGACAGATGCCCAGTATCAGGGCATCTGTCTATCCGTTTTTTATGCAAAGGCCAAGGCGAATTTGCGTCAAGGCGCAAATGGTGCCTTTCACTTTTCGTTCCAAGTCCCGTCGCCCCAAAGCCCAGAGGAAGTTTCTTAGCTTAGAGAGCGCTTTAGTGGAATCGCGTCAATGACTTTTCCTCTCTAATTTCTAGAAAGATGGTGAAACCTTGATAGTTATACGGAAAGCAGAATATGTTGCGTCTGCTGTAAAATACGAACAGTACCCTGTCGGTGGGTTACCAGAGATCGCGATGGCTGGGCGGTCAAATGTGGGTAAATCTTCGCTAATTAACAAATTTCTAGGGCGCCGTAACCTTGCGCGAACTGGGAATACACCTGGAAAAACGCAAACTTTAAATTTCTACAGTGTCAATGATGCTTGGTTTCTTGTCGATTTACCAGGTTATGGCTATGCCAAAGTCGCCAAAACGGTAAATGCACAATGGGGCCCGATGATGGAGACGTATCTTAAGAAGCGGGAGTCGCTGCGGGCGGTGATTCAAATCGTAGATATCCGCCATGCGCCGAGTACCGAAGATATTGAAATGCAGCAGTGGTTACGCTCGAAGGAAGTTCCAACCATGGTTGTGGCAACCAAAGTAGACAAAATTGCACGTGGGCAGTGGCTTAAACATTTGAATGTTATCGCCAAGGCGTTAGATATTCCAGATGTCTCACTGATCCTTCCTTTTTCAGCTGAATCAGGCGTTGGGGTAAAAGAATTGCACGAGGCATTTGAGGAGATTTTGGGACTTGCGTGAGGGGACTTGTGTGACACAGTGCTCGGTGCTCACGACGCAGAGCAAACTAACCGTTCAAGCTCCTGGCTATGGGGAGCGGGGTTCATCCTTCGGCGATAGTATTCTTTTAAAGAACCGCCGACGGCGATAATCTCCACTGGAGACTATCGTGCCAAAAGCGCCATCCTTGGCGCATTGGCGGCAGCGCACATCCGCTGGCCCGAAGACACGGTCTTCGCACGTATTAACCTTCTTGCAGGACGGCGAGAAGGGACCTTGTGCGCTGCCCCGTCTTTGGGGGGGCGGTTGCTTAAACGGAAGTTTGCTGTTCTGCTTACGAAAAGACCTCGTGCTCGTGTCACACTGCGTCCTGGGCTGGGGTCCGAGGAACGGAACGTGGGAGACGGCACATTTTATGTGCACCGTCTTATGAAAGAATTGAGAAACATAGGGCGGAAGTTTTGAAGTTTCCTTTATGCTGCTTGCAATTACATTTGTGGTTACTCCATTGCTATAGCACTTTCCTTTTGCATAGTACCTTACATAAAAGTACATACTTACCTTTTGCTATGAAGTCATATATACTCAAGTAGAACATTTCAAACGACGAATGCAATGGGGAGGTAGTTATGAACGTATTAGCTATTAATGGAAGCCCAAGAAAAAATGAGAATACTGCAACTTTATTAAATAAAGCACTAGAGGGTGCAGCTGCGCAAGGAGCTAAGACTGAGCTCGTCCATCTTTATGATCTCAATTTCAAAGGATGTATTAGCTGTTTTGCCTGTAAATTGAAAGATGGAAAAAGTTACGGAAAATGTGCGGTTAAGGATGACCTGACCTCAATTCTAGAGAAAATTGATAATGCTGATGCGATTATCCTTGGTTCGCCTATCTATTTCGGAAATGTTACGGGTGAGATGAGGTCATTCATGGAACGGATGACATTCCCGTACCTAGTGTATGATAAAAACTATTCTTCCCTGTTTAAGAAGAAGATACCGGTGGGCTTTATTTACACCATGAATTTAGATGAGAAAACGATGCAAGAATGGGGCTACATTCCTGTTCTGAAGGGAACCGAAAATATGATTGGGCGTATTATTGGAGCCCCTGAGGGTCCTGAAGTGCTGTATGTTACCGACACTTATCAGTTTAACGATTATTCTAAATATGTTGTGACAGGGTTCGATGAAGCTCATAAAGCCAAGAGGCGGAAAGAAGAATTTCCCAAGGATTGTGAAAAAGCCTTTGCAATGGGAGCAAGGTTCGCTGGAAATACTAAATAAGAAAAGCATACGGTAAGGGTTTTCCAATTGGCTGGCATGGTCCAATATTACAAAGTGTCAAGCGCAAATTATTTTTTAATATCGTGGCCTTGCTTTAAGGTATATTGCCTTAGAGTAAGGCTGTTTTTTAATGGGACACCATACAAGTCTTTTACGCCATCATCATCGTTCTTAAATGAAGTTTATCAAGTAGTAGTATCTTCGTATAAAAAGGAGTTCGAAATGGGAGTAAGTCCACGCCATCATGAGGCGTGTGATGTGCTTGGGTCGAGAGACTGTTAAGAAAATTGTGGAGACGGCACATTCCATGTGAACCGTCTCCACTTGCGTCTAAAAAGAGTCCCGTTGTCCCCTCTGAACTCGTCGTCTCTCAGCCTGGAACTTCGCGCTTACAAAAGCGAACCTTCTTTGAACGAGCATAATCAAACTTGACTCAAGAGTTCTAGTTTCATACATAAAAAAATAGCTCTCTCGTATATTTAGAGTGAGCGGGGAACTAGAGGGAAGTCTAAGGTGATCTGCGAGAGGAAGGGAGAGAAACGTTTGAGAGATATAGGCTTACTTATTGTGAGTTTAGGTATCATTTTGATAGGGGCAGAAGCGTTTACCAATGGGATTGAATGGTTGGGGCAAAAGCTCATGTTAGGGGCCGGAGCTGTTGGAAGTATTCTTGCTGCTGTCGGAACGGCTTTACCTGAAACGATGGTTCCTATTATGGCCTTTTTGAGTGGGGGAGTGGGCCCAGAAGGATCAGATATTGGCATCGGGGCTATTCTGGGTGCGCCGTTTATGTTGGCAACACTTGCCTTTTTTATCACAGGGTTCACGGCACTCTTGTTCCGGCGGAGAAATCTGCCCCTTCAGTTGGATGCTAAAGTCGTTCAACGTGACTTAGGGTTTTTCTTGTTTGTTTATACAATGGCCATTCTGGCGTCTTTTTTGCCCAGTCAACTGCTTAAGAATGGAGCGGCATTAGCGCTTCTCGCTGCTTATGCAATTTATGTCTTCCTTACCTTACGCGCGAGTAAAGGGGGACATAAGCAGGAAGATTTGGCTCCGCTTTATGTGGCAACACGGACCAACAATCCGTCGCTGGTCATGATTTTAGTGCAAATCGCTTTGGCCTTAATTGCCATTGTTTTTGGAGCACGGGGTTTTGTTAACGCAGTGCAGCCTATCGCAGTGTCAATTGGAATACCGGTCTTTGTGCTCTCTTTAATTATTACTCCGATTGCCACAGAGTTACCAGAGAAGTTTAATAGTGTCCTTTGGATTCGCCGTGGCAAGGACACACTGGCCATGGGAAACTTGACCGGAGCCATGGTATTTCAGAGTTCTGTGATTCCAGCGATCGGCATTGCTCTTACACCATGGAAATTGGATGCCTTGGCATTGTGGAGTGCGTTTCTTGCTTTAGGAGCTGCAATGATTCCGTACTTATCTCTTCGACGCAAAGGTGTAATTTTTCCGACCAGTCTCTTGATAGGAGGAGCCTTTTACTTGTTTTTCATTTTGACGGTGTTTCGTTTCCCGATCCAGTAAACTCGGCGATTAACATGCCCCCTAGAACCAATCCTGCACCAGTCAGTCCTTTCAGCGTAAATACTTCACCGGCGAGGAAAAAGGCGGTGACTGCGGAAAATGCGGGTTCCATAGAAAAAATGAGGGCAGTATGGGTTGAAGTGGTGAATTGCTGCATTTTGGTTTGAACAAAGAAAGCGAGTGAGGTCGCGGGAACGGCAGTCACTAATAAGGCCAGCCAGGCAGTTGAGGTGAAGTGAATTGCTGGTTGAGGTAAAATTAGTGAGAAAATACCACTTAAAATGCTCACGGTAAGGATTTGGACACTGGCTAAAACGGTGGCATTTGTCTGAGGGGCATAACGCCCGACAAAGAAAATATGGAGGGCAAAGCTTAAAGCACAGACAAGAACCATGAGGTCACCCTTGTTGAGCTGAAAATGATCACCTAAGGAGAGCAAGGCCAAGCCTACTAGAGCGCTCAGGATACCTAGGAATAGACTGGGATGCGGCAGCTTGCGTGTCGTTATAGTGACTAGTGTCGGGACAATGACGATGGAAAGTCCCGTTATAAAACCGGCGTTGGACGCGGTCGTATATTGCAGGCCGACTGTTTGCCAGGCGTACCCGGAGAACAGAAAGACCCCCAAGGGTACTCCTTTAAGTAGTTCTTTGGTGGAGATATGTGTTTTTTGAAACCAGAGAAAGGGCAAGAGGCTAATAAAGGCGAGGGCGAAGCGAATCGCTAGAAATGGAAACGGGGGCAGATCCTCAATTGCCCATTTGACGATGACAAAGGTCGATCCCCAAACTAAGGCGACTAAAAGTAATGAAAAATCAGCCCAGCGGCTTTTGTTTAGCTTCATCAAATCACTCCTACTGTTCTTAATGTATAACTAGTAAAATTAATAAGGAAGGAAATAAAAAGAAAGGCCATTGCGTAGGATACGCAATGGCCTTTCAGAAGTTTAACAGATTTTACTGATAGATGATATCATCTGACCTCTAGCCTGAGACATCCGAGCTCCGACCCCTGTTAAGATGGCACAGTGGATTACGCAATTTCTAGTATAACGGAATGAACGCCAACTGGAAAGAAGAAATTTTCAACCTTTTCCTCCATCATGCGGTCCCGGTATTTCTGGGTGCTCATCAAGCGGAGTATAGATGGGTGGTGGAGAACAAGGCGGCGGAGCTGGGCAGGGGGCGCATTCGCTACAATATTGCTGCTTTGCTTGACAGAACAGATGGTAATGACGTTCCTCATCGGCTGCTATTTCCATCAGAATACATTGAATTTCTGGAATGGGTATTTTTTGGGCCAGTTCAAGATATTCCCGATGTGCTTTGGCCTCGTCCTCGATGTTCAGGTCAAGAAGTGCACAAAGTTCACTGGTATAGTTGATAAAACGGGCACGCCAATCGACCCAATGGCCACTACTTAATGAACCGTACCTGGGGTCGACCCCTAGAAGGCGTAAAGCTAAGGCTAATTTTTCGAGATGCCGGATTTCGTCATAAGCAATGGGCCGTAATAAGGCATCGAACTCCGGGCGGTCAAGCAGTACAGCTTGATAAAGGTAGGTTGTGATGGCGGTTAATTCCGAATCCGTTCCTGCATAAGCCTCGTAGAGCCACAGGGCATATGTAAAGTTCGGTTCGGGAATTTCCTCGGGACTCGGTTCATGAGTCTCCAGGACAGGAAGTAATAGAACTTGACCAGCATAAATGCGATCAGGATGCTTTAAATGATTGAGTTGAATGATTTCTCCCATTTCGACATGATAAGCTTTGGCGATTTTAAAAATGGTATCACCTGCTTGCACAATATATCGTACATAATCCATTAGGACTCCTCCCTTTCACGTGTCATGCTACAATATATTCCCGAAGAACGAGAGTGGTAATGGATAATGTTGGCATAATGCGGAATGTATTGGACAGGTTCAACGTATTTATAGATAGAGTTTAGAAAATCACAATAACTTGAGCGTTCGGAGTTATTGAATTTAGAAAAAGGAAGGGAATAGCAATGGGTACATGGCTCTTAAAAGGAATCACTGCGGCCTTGATGGTTACGGTCTTAACTCTATTTGCAGGAATAGTATGGGGTGCTATGGGTCTGGGAGGCCTAAGCACTTCGCTTCTGTTGGATATTGGGCTCTTGGCAAGTTGTCTTGTAGGCGGATATCGTTCAGCTAAAGAAAGCGGTTTGTGGTGGATGGGTGGGGCTACCGGAATTGGCTATGTTGCAGTGGGGACGCTTTTGCTGGCTCTATTTTTACCGATCCGACTCTGGGGCTTTATCCAAGTCCTTGGTGAAGGTGCAATTATTGGGTTGATAGCAGGTGCAGTTGGGGCCGGAGGTGCTAAAGGAGTAGTTTCAGGCACTTGGTCAGGAAAACGGCGTCAATCGTATTTTAAGCCTTCTTATGCGGGCTATGGCTCGGACGATCATGTCAGTAGTGAGTTCGATTGGGGCCCGGAGGAAAGCTTCCAAGAAAGAGAAACTGCGTCGAATTCATTTTGGGCTGAGAGATCGGAAAGAAAACTCCAGGGAACTCGTGGATCGAAGTGGGATACAGAAGAGAGTTCGGATGTTGAGTGGTCTTGGGATCAGAAGGATGATGATAGATTGCCATGCTTAGGAGCAGGGGATTCCGAAGCATTGATCGATTGGGAGCCGGAGCCGGTTAGGGATGAAGTGTTTAGGGATGAAGTGTTTAGGGATGAAGTGTTTAGGGACGACTTGGTTAGGAACGACTTGGTTAAGAGTGATGTAGTTAGGAGCAAATTTTTTGAGACAAACAGGACGAGTTTGAAAAATGCGAGTGAGAACAAAGAGAAGGCAGCAAAACCTTGGTGGGAGGAATAGAGGGACTTGTATGACACAGCGCTCGGTCTTACGACGCAGAGCAAACTAACCGTGAAAGCTCCCGGCTTTGGGGAGCGGGGTTCATCCTTCGGCGATAGTATTCTTTTAAAGAACCGCCTACGGCGATAATCTCCACTTGGGGAACGGGGAATGTTGGAGAGACGGCACATTTCATGTGCACCGTCTGAAAGTAAGTTCGGAATTAATAATGAATGGGTGGGCTCGTATAGGACGGAGGCGGTTATTGTTTGCAACGAATGTGCAGGCAAAGACTGTCTCCTCTTGCGCCTCGACCAAAGTACCGCCTGGCGACTATGAATCGAACAGGATGATTGGAACTTGTAAAATTCTGTACTTCAGGGAGTATTACAGAATAGTTGGAACATTAGGAAGGATTTTTGTTAAATAAGCGAGAATAGTTTGATAAGTATAGAAGAAAATATTTGACATATGTTCTTGTTCTTATGTGTTTTGAAATAGGGGCAGCTCAGAGGGGTATTCACTCCTGCATGAGGTTTACGGAGAATATAGGCAGAAGGGATGGCGAGGTATGGACTTTCAGTTTAACCACGACCAATTAAAGATGCAGAAAATGGTACGCGATTTTGTTCAAAAGGAAATCATTCCTCAAGCAGTGATCACTGATGAGACACATGAGTTTCCTTTAGAGACCATCCGCAAGATGGGAAAGCTTGGATTGATGGGTATTTCTATCCCAAAGGAATATGGGGGGATGGGTGCTGATTTCTTATCTTATATCTTGGCTATTGAAGAAATCGCCAAAGGTTGCGCTTCTACGGCTGTTATTACGGTCCATACGTCTGTGGAAAGTTTCCCGATTCTTTACTTCGGGACTGAGGAGCAAAAACAGAAATATCTGACCAAGCTCGTCGGAGGAGAATTTATCGGGGCATTTGCTTTGACTGAGGCTAACGCTGGTTCGGATGCGTCTAGCTTGCAAACAACTGCAAGGCGTGATGGGGAATATTATATCTTAAATGGCAAAAAGCGTTTCATCTCGAATGCGGGTTATGCGGACATCTATTTGGTCATGGCTTCTACAGATCGCAACAGAGGGGCACATGGGGTTTCCGCTTTCCTCGTTGATAAGGATACGCCGGGATTTAAAATTGGGAAACGGGAAGAGAAAATGGGTCTCCATGGCTCGGCAACGTGTGAGTTGATTTTTGAAGATGCTCGTGTGCCTGTCGAGAATTTATTAGGAGAAGAAGGGCAAGGTTTCAAAGTTGCCATGTTTCTTCTGGACGCTGGACGGATCGGGATTGGGGCACAGGCTTTGGGGATAGCTGAAGCAGCTCTTGAAGCAGCACTTGCCTATTCACAGGAAAGGGTACAGTTTAAACAACCCATTGGCAACTTCCAAGGGATTCAATTCATGCTTGCAGATATGGCCACCCAAATTGAAGCATCAAAACTACTAGTTTATCAGGCCGCCTCTCTCAGAATGGCCGGTCTTCCTTATAGCAAGGAGGCCTCGATGGCCAAGATGCATGCCAGTGATACTGCCGTTAAGGTGACGACGGATGCAGTGCAAATTTTTGGTGGGTATGGCTACTGTAAGGAATACAAGGTTGAGCGTTATATGAGGGATGCCAAGATCACGCAAATTTATGAAGGCACAAATCAAATTCAGAGGATTTTGATTGCGAAGCATCTGAGGACTACCCCGTACTGGGGTCGGTCGCTTTAACGGAAGTTTGCTGGTCTGCTAACGTAAAGACCTCGTGCTCGTGTCATACTGCGTCCTGGGCTTGGGTCGGGGGAACGGAAAATGGAAAGATGAGCGCTAGGTGGACGGCACATTGCATGTGCACCGTCCTGTTTTGGGATAAACCAGTTGAACGTGAAAAATTCGAGTATGTCTTGGAAGCTGCAAGGTTGGCACCGTCTTGGAGAAATATGTAGTGTTGGCGCTCTGGTGAGTATCCTATAAAAATTTAGAAGAATACTTAGAAAAATACTTAGAAAAATACTTAGAAGAATACCCTCACGTCACATTTATGACATGAGGGTATTCTTATTTTAGGCTCTTTTTCTAAATTGTCCTTGACACAGGGTCCATATTACATACTACTTTTAGGTTGTGCTCTTCTTTTTCGTTGATAAAAATAAAGCAGAATTAACGGCTCGCTAAGAGACTCGTCTTTTCAAAGATCTCCTCGGGGTTCCCATGTATACGGGCCACTCCCGATTTGATAGCGGCTTGAGCAACTGCGGCAGCAACTTTAGGGGCTACCCGTGGGTCGAAGACCCCTGGAATGATATATTCAGCATTTAACTCTTCATCAGAAATGATTCCCGCGATCGCATAGGCGGCAGCAAGTTTCATTTCTTCATTGATGTCTTTAGCACGGACATCTAATGTGCCTCTAAAGATACCTGGGAAAACCAAGACATTGTTTACCTGATTAGGATAGTCAGAACGACCAGTACCAACAACCGCCGCTCCTGCTGTTAAGGCTTCTTCAGGGAATATTTCCGGCGTCGGATTTGCCATAGCAAAAATGATCGCCTCAGAATTCATGGTGGCTATCATTTTCCCGTTCAGGACACCCGGAGCAGAGACCCCAATGAAGACATCAGTTCCTACCAGTGCATCAGTTAAAGAACCGTTGAGCTTTGCATGGTTTGTTAGCTCTGCCATCTCTTCCTGAGCCGGATTCATCCAACGTTCACCAGTGCAAAGAATGCCTGCCCGATCAACCATAATTGCATTTTTCAAACCCGCTTGTAGCAAT
>NZ_MASS01000016.1 GCF_001707885.1 Desulfosporosinus cupriresistens
TACCGTCATCCCGGTCATCTGGGTAAAGTAACTCATCGTCGATTCACCCGCATAGGCTTGCCAATTGGTATTGGTGATAAAACTAGCTGCTGTATTAAACGCCAAATCCCAAGGCACACACTGAATCCCTGTGGATTAAAAGGCAAGTGACCTTGTAGAAGCTGAAGAATAAATAAAGCCACAAATCCTAGAAAGTTAAATGCTAAAAGAGATACAGCATATTGCCACCAACTCATTTCTGCTTGAGGGTCAATTGCACATACACGGAAGACGGCCTTTTCTATAGGACTGAAAAGTCTATCTAAAAATGTCTTTTCACCTTGGTATACTTTGGCCATATATCCGCCCAATGGTATAGCTAAACCGATTAGGAGTATTAAATATACTGCAAATTGTAAAAGATCTATGCCTTTCATTACAATTCCTCCGCGTTCATCAGTGAGAAACAAAGATAGATTAATAAGCCAAGCGCCACAATTCCACCTAAAATCATATCAGACATTTATTCTTCCCCCTAAACCGGAATCTTTGGATTATTTAAGCCTTTTCGTTTCTCCGGCAGTTTCAATATTCTCCAACTCATCACATACCTCAAAATCCATTTCATGAAGAAAACTAAAACCTAAAATGGCTAAAGCCCACTCTTGACGTTCTGTTTCTGAAGTAAGATCCAAACCGAATAAGGAGCAAATTAGCTTTTCCAACAGTTTCATTACAATAATCTCTTTTCTAATAAGATTTTCGCAGATGAAATTATCATATTAACTCCTTTTGACACCAATTCATCTCCTTTTGATACAAGTAGCTTTCAAGATCTACTAACCCTTTGGGAAATATTGAAGTTCCCCCTCGAATTTAAACATAAACCTCATGCTGACTTATTATAGCCTGAAATCCCATAAAAATAGTCTAAATATATATCCGAAAAGCATAAAGAAAACATAAGGATTGAATTGCTAATTAAAGCAAATAGATTAAAGATTTCCTGGATCCATGAAAAGAAACCAACCATGGTCGGAGTTCTGACTGGTGCAGTTGCCGGATTGGCGACCATCACCCCAGAAGCGGGTTTGGGACTGGACACTGCCATACACGGCGAAGTAGCTTACGAATTATAAAATTAAAGACAAGGTTATAATGTAAATATAAAAAGAAATAGACTCTTTGGCCGAGTATCGTGGCCAAAAGTCTATTTCTTTTTAGCTAAGGTTTCCTATTCTTCAAAACTTCATAAAGGTTGTCTAGTCAGTTGAGTCAAAATAGTTGTTAAGAACTATTCTGACTCAACTTTTTGGCGACTTCAAAAGGTGATGAAATTTTAAATAGTTCAGAATGCTTTGCTTTTCGCTTAGTTCAACATGGATAAGTGGTTGAGGCTTTTGGGCAATAACACCGGACCATTTGGTATAAATGGTTTGGTTATAAAGTTTGTGAGTGATTGGGTCAGCATAACTCAGATAAATGATGAGAAACTGTGGAGCGATATCGGCTTGTAAGAAGTCAGCGCTCTCTATGCTAAGGAGCAGACTTGTGGTGGTATCTCTGGGAATATCGTTAACCACGGTATATTCATCAATAAGAATAGGTTCTTCTAACAAGTTTTCGTTAAAGACAATGGTTTTACTGGAAAGGTTTGTTGCCGGATGAGTACCTACATTATTGAATTTGAATTCGAATTCGAAACAAAGTTCATTTGCTTGATGAATAGAAGGAGATTCTTTGATTGTGAAATATGGGCGAGCTGCTTCACGTTGAGTCTGCCAGCTGGTGACAGAGATATAGACAGATATTATCGAGACTAAAGCAAAGATTGCCGTTGAAACCGTAACGATGGTGCCTGACCAATTACGTTTTTTTATGTCCCAAGACATAGTCTCCCCCTAATTCGACGTATAGTTATCACTAGTATATTGTTTAACTGTCTAAAACATTCTTGGTATCCTCCTATTCACCAAGCCATCAGTGATTTCTCTGAAGTTCAATGAGAATTAAGGACTTAGATCAGAAGATTAAACAATTCTTGATTATCATTAATCACGGTATATTGTATCCCTTTTTTATCCATTTTCTCAATGAGGGTTTGGTAATCCTCTTTCACGGTGAGCTCAATCCCTACCAAGGTCGGACCGTTCTCTTTATTGTTAACTTGCGTGTACTCAAACCGCGTGATATCGTCGTTAGGTCCCAAGACATCGACCACAAATTCCTTAAGTGCACCAGGACGCTGGGGGAAATTAATGATGAAATAATGTTTGAGTCCTTGATCAAGGAGTGAACGTTCTTTAATCTCGGGAGTCCTTTCAATATCATTATTTCCGCCGCTAATAATACAAACAATTGTTTTACCCTTGATTTGATCTCTATAGCCGTCTAAAGCCGCGATCGGAAGAGCACCCGCGGGTTCTACGACAATCGCATTATCATTGTACATCTCTAAAATCGTTGTGCAGACTTTTCCTTCACTAACGACTAAGATATCATCTAAGACCTCCTGACAAATATCAAAGGTTAGGTCGCCAACACGCTTTACGGCAGCTCCATCAACAAACTTATCAATTTTGTCTAAAGTTACCACTTCATTACGATCAAGGGACTGCTTCATAGAACAGGCCCCTTGGGGTTCTACTCCAATAATTTTGGTGGAGGGGCTCAGGCGTTTGATGTATGTGCCAACTCCCGACATCATGCCACCCCCTCCTATGGCTCCAAAAACGTAATCTACCGGATCTTCTAAATCGTTAAGGATTTCAATGGCAATCGTACCCTGTCCTGCGATAACAAGAAGATCATTAAAAGGATGAATGAAATATTTATTTTCTGCTTCACAATGCGTCTTAGCTTCATAAAACGCATCGTCAAAGGTGTCTCCAGTCAGAACGACTTCAACAAATTCTTTGCCAAAGCGTTTAACTTGGGAGACCTTTTGTTTTGGGGTAGTAGAAGGCATATATATTCTTCCTGAGATCCCCAAGGCTTGGCATGAATAGGCGACTCCTTGAGCATGGTTGCCGGCACTGGCACAGACTACACCGTTACTTAGTTGGTTAGAGGGAATGCTTTGAATCAGGTTGTAAGCTCCCCGAATCTTAAAAGAACGGACAACTTGTAAATCTTCACGTTTTAGATATAGGTTGCAATTGTATTTTTCTGAGAGAATGTCATTTCGTTGGAGCGGCGTCTTATTAATGATGCCTTTGAGAGCTTGGCCAGCTTTTATGATGTCTTCTAATAGTTCTTTCCCCATGTTCTTACCCCTTTTCATGTTCTCTAGTTTATATTGCCGAACCTCTCTCAATCCCAACAATATTTTTATACCCTGCCACAGTACGCTCGTTAATTATATCTTAAGATCATCACAAATGTCTTTGATCTTGATTGGATATGCTTACTTCCTGAATAATACTTTCAGTAGCCAACCTTTAAAGCTCAATTTCTCGGGAACTGGTTTTCGTCCACAGATAAGACCATAGCCAAAGTAGCCTTGGTTTTTCTTTATAAAACCAGCATTTCTTTGTAGTCTAGCCAGTAAGCCAGGCTGCTTTCTAACTTTGTCCGTAAGGTCTTTGACTAAAACCCAATCCTTTTTGAGTTCGTTCATGATCGAATTGCCTTTAGTTCTCAATGGTTGAGGATTCTTAATGTCTACATCCAGAAATCCAGCTTGTGATATAGCATCGAGCCATTCTTCAAAAGGCAAGGGATTGGTGCTGGGACCGAAGCACTCCTCCAACTGTCTTCTAAGATTAGCAGGCAATTCTCTGAGCAGAGCCATTTCTAGGTCAGCAACTCTGCCCTCAGGTTTTAGTACTCGATAGAACTCCTGGTAAACTTTAACCTTATCTAAAAACACCGTTATTGACTCAGCCATGACCACATCAAAGTGGTTGCTGGGGAAAGGTAAATCACAAACATCTGCTACCTTAAACTCAACTAAATGAGAAACTCCCTCTTTTTCAGCTCTCAGGCCTGCTTTTTCAATCATTTGAGAACTGATATCTAGCCCCATGATTTGGCAGCCAATAGTTTTAGCCAAGTAACAAGCTGTAAGACCGCTTCCACAGCCGGCGTCAAGAACATATTCATCAGGCTTTATCTGAATAGCATCCAAATTTTGTTTGGTAGCGGGGAAACCTCCCGGATGGGAACTGCCAATGCCCAGCCAAGCCAGGAGTTCAAAATAGTTCATGTCTTCCACTCTCTTGCTTTCTCCCAATGCCATCTCTTACCCCTCCTTCCATGGGTCTATGGCATTATATTCCACTGGGATACTTGCTGACAGTTAACTTGGTCGCTCAAAGAACTCCACTAAATTGTACTCATGTACTTAAGAACAAACATCACCTGAACAGTTGCGGGCCCATGTATTACTTCAAAAGGGCTACTAGTTTAATTCGTACGTTGTATTATAATTAAACTGAAAATAAAATTGTTGGAAAGGGGTTATGATCTTGAAACGAAACATAATAAAGATAGATGAAGGAAAATGTAACGGTTGTGGCCTATGTGTCGGCGCCTGTCATGAAGGGGCTTTAGAATTGGTGGATGGAAAAGCTCGTCTTGCCTCTGAAAGCTATTGTGACGGTCTTGGTGACTGTCTACCAGAGTGTTCAACCGGAGCCATCGTCCTTGTGGAAAGAGAAGCTGTTGAATATGACGAAGAGGCTGTCAGGAAACATAGGAGCAATACAAAGGCGCAGCCGCCTGAAGTATCTATTCCCTGTGGTTGCCCAAGAACTCTGGCAAAATAATTGAGGAGTTCGCGTTTAATCACTAGCGCAGGTTCTTTGCAAATGCAATGATTTTATTGGTCATTTGAACATCCCCCATACCGTAGATATGAATGCCCTGAATGTCTCTAGAGAATTCTGCAACAAACTCGAAAGCGATTTCTAAGCCACTCTTTCCCTCTTCCATTTGCTTAATTATTTCATCCGGGACCGTGACTCCCGCCATCTTATTATTAATAAACTTGACTAATTTTAAATTAATTAGAGGCATTACTCCTAAAAGAATAGGTTTACCTAGCATTTTAGCTTCAGCTAAGAACTCTCTCGTCTTGGCCACGTCATAAATGGGCTGCGTTTGAAAGAAATCAGCGCCCATTTCTATTTTTTTCTTCATTCGTTCAATTTCTACAGTCAGGTTCGTTGTCCCTGGGGTTGCGGTGGCTGCAATAGTAAAGTCGGTGCATCCTTTGATTTCAACTTCGTTGGCATCTTTGCCAGAATTTAAATTAGTAATCAGTTTAATTAGTTCAAAGCTATTATAATTATAAACGCCTTTGGACCCTTTATAGGGTCCATGATTGGGAGCATCCCCGGTAGTTGCTAAAATACTCCTAATCCCTAAAGCATGAGCGCCTAACAAATCTGCTTGTGTCCCTAATAAGCTTCTGTCCCTACAGGTGAAATGAGGAATAGTCTCAATTCCCAATTGTTGTTTAAGAATACTCGCCGCCATAACCGAGTTCATTCTCAAATTCGCATTGGGACAATCGTGAACATTGATGGCATCTAATCCCTCATAGTCTTGAGCCAGCGTAAGCCTGTCCTCCAGGAGCGTACCATCAATTGCACCTAATTCTGTGGTGTAAATAAAGTCGCCCGTGGCGAATTTGCTTTTTAAGTCAACAGCATTTTTCATTTTTAGTTTTCTCCTTTACAGCTCAGTAATATTTACTCGTAATCCAGCCAACATTCTATCTCCTCTGTGATAAATTGAGCCAACAATTTTCCTGATTGACCAGCCATTTCCCATACTGGTTGATCTTCCATTGTAAGGTCAGGAACATTTTCCTCAATATTTAATTGAGCTACAGGCTGCATGTTTTCCATTAACAATTCTTTGCCTATTGCCTTAAGTGCAAGTTCTCTAGTTTGCTTACTCAACCCTGAAATAATTGTAACGACATATTTTTGTTCAGTTGAACCGTTTAAATGTCGCCTCGATCGAAGCCTTTCTAAAAATGTTTTAGTAAAAGAATCGAGCACTCCGGAGGGTGTATATCCCCCTATTACTAATCCTTTTGCCGCTTGTAATTTTATGGCGAGTTCAGGAAAATTATCAGATGCTTTGCAAATATTATCTTCTTTGCAGGCTTTACAAGCTCGGCATGGTCCGACGTTTAAATGGCTGAGTTTCACAAACTCATAATCTAAGCCACTTGTTTGCAGGACTTGTAAAACCAATCGGTCCGTGTTGCTATTAGGTATGAGACTTGCTGAGATACCTAATATTTCAATCCCCACGAGATTTCCTCCTGACTAAATTCAATTAGAATAGGTATCTAAAACTTATGGCCCCAAAGAGGCATGAGGGATTAAGCCTATAAAACCAAGCAATTTTAATTGTTCTCCGTCATTTCCAAATAATCCTTTTTTATGCTCCTCATTTATAAAGATCAAAGTTCACTGCTACCACTTAATTGATATCATGGCGTTCATCCCCATCCATACTTTAGATGCAAAATAGTATAACTTAAGAAAGGGCTGTGCTAAAACTTGTTACTATATTTTTCACATCCCCACTTTTGCTTCTATATCATCAAAACACAAGCGTCCTCACTCCACTTTAATAGTGAAATGAGGACGCTTATTGATTGTTGTAACCACTTGAAATTTTGGAGACTGAGTTTTCACACATCCCCTGGTTAAGTTGTTTAATGACACTTATTAACTATTAACTAAGGTTCCTCTTTACCCGCATACGACTCTTTCGCGTAATTTTTGTATCATAGAAGGAACATTAATTTTCATCGGGCATCGTTCGACACACCGTCCACAGCGAAGACAGGTGAATACTAGTGGAGCTGCCTTTTCTAACCCTCCGGCAACGAAGGCAGTCCAAACCGCGCCAATACCACTCATATAAACATGACCAAAATGCCCGGCTGTGACTTGGAAGACAGGGCATTCATACATACATCCCCCACATCGCAGGCAATGCAGGGCCTCGCTAAATTCTTCTTCTTTGGCCATATCACTACGCCCGTTGTCAACAAAAATTACATAGAATTCTTTAGGTCCATGAGCGCCATACGTTGTGACTTTTTCAATATCACCAGTTTTACTTGGTCCGCTGATAATATTAACATAACCAGGTACGCCATATTGAGCATAACGCCAAGTGACCTCAGTAACTTTCATCGCTTCTTGAAAGGTAGGCACAATTTTTTCTATACCAACTAAAACGATATGAACTGGTGGTGCCCCGGTCGAGAGTCGGACGTTACCCTCATTTTCGATAATAACCATGGCCCCGGTATCGGCAGCCACTACATTGGCACCGCTTATACCCACATCAGCAGTGAAATACTTTTCTCTTAAGAAATCTCTTACTACTGCCACTTCCTGGGCTATATCAGGGGGTACTTCTTTATTGAAGAACTTAGTAAATAGTTCAGCCACCTTCTCACGAGGCACATGAATGGAAGGCGACAGAATGTGCATTGGTTTTTCGTGATTAAGTTGTAAGATGAATTCCCCCAAGTCGGTCTCCCAGACTTCATTGCCTTTTTCTTCTAGATATTCTCTTAAGGAAAGTTCTTCCCCCAACATACTTTTTCCCTTAACAATCGTTTTGCCAGTCCCAATAATTTTGGCTGTCATTTCCAACGCTTCTTGTTTATCTTTAGCATAAAAGGCTTTTCCTTTATTTCGTTCGACGGAATCCATAGCTTGTTTAAGTAGTTCGGAATTATGGGCTATAGAATTTGACTTAATCCCCCGTACTTCTTCAGCCATTTCAGGAGTGTGAGGGAAGCGATTTAGAGTTTCGGCAGTCGTCTCGCGATAAGATTTAACCGCACGAGTAATGGCCTTCTTGATATTTTCGTCTTTGCTCGCTTTATTAAGATTTTTTGTATAGTCATTGAATTCTTTCTGCAAATCGGCCATTACGCTTCAAACCCCCTAAATAAAAATTCGATCAAATCTTCTATTTCAGTTTTAGTATCTTTTCCTTGTCCACCCTGCAAAGCTGATAAGCAATAAGGACATGAAGTTAAGATTAGATCAGCTCCCGTCTCCTCTAGCTCTTCTACCCTGCGCGTTGCTACAGTGTGAGAGACATCTGGGAAAAGAAGTTTATTTGGACCACCACAACAAGTTGTCCATTGCCGATTGCACATAGCCTCTCGCACTGGGACACCGACACTTTGCAAAATATCTCTAAGCTCTTCATCGATCTCTAATTCACGAGCCAAACGACAAGAGTCATGGATTACTACAGTTTTATCAGTTTTGATGGCAGGAAGTCTGTGCCTTTTTTCCCATACTAAATCCACGAACGTCCGAATTTCATAGGGGAAGTCCTTGACTAGTTTAGGATACACAAATTTAAATACTTCTGCAGCATGAGGAGATAGACAAACAATAGTCTTCGCCCTACTCTGTTTTAATACCTCTGCTACTCTTAGGGCATAAGATTCCATATCTTCACAAAAGCCTAGTTCAGAAAGCAATGCCCCACTGTAAAGTTCTTTCTTGCCAGCGTAACAAAGGTCATAACCTAACTTTTGCAGAATTATCGCTGCTTTATAAGAAATGGAATTAAATCGTTCTCGGTCTTTAGCCAGAACAGAAGCATAAATCTTCTCGGCATTGATACCAGTTTTATTAATAATATTTCTTGCACCCATCATCAAGGAAAATACTTTACTTCCTTGATCCATATGGGTCATCGTACTCACTAACGAATCAATAAAAGGAAGAAGTTGATATTCACCCCCTGTGTAAAATAACAAGTCACCATGTTCAGGTAATTTTAGAGCATGAGCCCAGGCAGCCACCTCTGAACCTTTCATAGCAAGCGGATTGCCGTGTTTAACTATATTACCGCGTATAATTTCTAACACTGGAGGTAGTTTTGTTTCAGAAGCCATCATTTTCCCCATCCAATCTTTATTTGTTTGGTTTAACTCATAACTATCATTAAATTAGAAATTGGCCCGAAAGTAAATCGTTTCTGGCTATGTATTATGTATTATTGGAACCATGGTTATTAAATCCATATATTAAGACTATCCTTGTTTTCAATAATCTTCTCGGCAATCTTTGCTCCAACATTAGCATAGTAATTCCCGCCGTCTTTCCGCCCAAAACAATTCTGAGCCTCTATATAACTATCACTCGCAATTACTCGGCGAAGTAAGGGAATTTGATTGATCTTGTTGATATCAAAGTTCTCAATGGATCGTTCAAATTCATCGCTTAACCTAGAATTACCCCAATATTTAGGACCTTTTTCAGGTTTAATCTCGAAAACACGCCTCACAAATTCAAACGGAAATGCACCAAAGGAAATTAGAAGCTTGGGTTTATGTTCTAATACTATTTCCTTAAATTCTGCTATTTCCCGAGCTACTTCTGATCCCCACCAATTTAATGTATTAGGAACGAGTCGGCAATCGCTAACCGCGTTCCGCATAAAAATATTAGTGGTATCTATTCTGGTTTGTATTTCTCTATATACTCTATCCTGTATCTCATCTAATATAGGTGACCAAATGTTGTGACGAACAGTTGGGTGTTTTGGATTTACTAAAAGCCAAATTGGATAAGCTCTTTCTCCTGTGTCTTGCTTTAACTTCATCTTCATTTTCTGATCTCAACCCTCTCAGCGTTAAGCTTAATGACGTTTGTTGGATTTTTGAGGCAATATTTTATGCTAGAAAGGACATAGGTTAAAATTCTGAGAGTTTATATATCACATTATTATATCCTTACTAATGAAGATTAACATTGTGTCTATAACAAGTCAATATGACCATGATTATTATATGATATAGCGAAAACACTAAGCAGCCATGTTTATTGACTCAAGGTTTAATAAAAAAGAAAAAGCCCCGTACGATGCGATTTTCGCCGTAGGGGCTTCCTAATTTAGAGAAAACTTAAAACTAATTCTCTTTTGTTAACCCAAAGTAAATTTTTCTGGTAAAGAGGAGAAATTAATGAGTACCTATATCTGCCTCATCAACCAACCCCATAGCAACTTCCACTAAGGCACTGAGATGCATCATTTTCATACCTAGTTTGTAGTGCTTATTCATGTCTACAAACTGGTCCATGCAGTTATGGCATGGTATGCATCCATATTTGGCACCAGTAGCCACTAATTGATCAACTTTAGGTTTTGCTTTGACCATCCGCATTCCTTTAGTTGCAGCTACAGCTAAAGCTCCCCCACCAGCTCCACAACAAATGTTATACATTCGGTTGGGATTCATTTCGCGATAATCCATAACAGCGTTTTCGATTACGTAGCGCTGCGCTTCATAGACGCCTTCTTTACGAACCGTATTACAGGGATCATGCATGGTCACAGGGACGGTATTTCTGGTCTTATCTAGTTTTATTACGCCATCTCTGATCCAATCCGCATACAATTCAACAATGTGTCGGACAGGTATCTTGTTTTCCCAATATTTACGCCCAAATACTCTTGTCGAGCGGAAAGCATGGCCACATTCTGTGACGATGATTTCTTTACAATTCAACCGCTCGGCTTCTTCAAAGAGTGGACGTGAAATCTCACAGAACTCATCCTCTTTCCCAGTGAACAAACAAATATTTGTAGCATCCCAGCGCTTGGTACTGATTGTAAAGTTTGCTTTAGCTGCATGGAAAATATTTAAAATCGTTTGCAGATCACTTGGGTAATGTTTAATCTCGCGAGCATTGAAAGTAAACATAAAATCGGCATTTGGCACGTCTAAAGGAATTTTGTAAGTAGGATCTTTCAGATCTTCCTGTAATAATTCCTCAAT
Organism: Desulfosporosinus cupriresistens; assembly: GCF_001707885.1. Taxonomy (GTDB): domain Bacteria; phylum Bacillota; class Desulfitobacteriia; order Desulfitobacteriales; family Desulfitobacteriaceae; genus Desulfosporosinus. Next base: position 10,769 of record NZ_MASS01000016.1, read on the forward strand.
CCATTCCAGAGTCTCAATGTAGTCAATCTGATCGACACCCATCTGGTTACCTGTGCGGATATGGTCATCGGCAATAATCTGCAAATGGCCAGGTGCATCATCTTTGCCGCGGAATGACCTTGTGAGGGCTGCAATATTTACACCCATTGGGCATTCCACAGTACAACGTTCACACATGGTACAATTCCAGATGAAAGGATCTTTTTCCGCTTCTTCCCGCATACCCAGGGCTACTTTGCGAATGAACTTACGGGGGTCCTGATTTTCGTGGAGATCACTATAGACACACCCTGCAGTACACATACCACAAGTAAGGCAATTGGCAAAGTCGTAGCCATTTAACATGCCTGCTACTTCATCACGTAAAGTTGGATCTAAACTTTTAACTCTTATGGTTTCAGCCATTCTTACTATCACCTCCGGCCTTTAAATTAATATTCACTCGGTAGTTCTTTCAATTGAGCCATAGAAAAGACGGGTCCATCTTTGCATACATATTTCGGCCCGATATTACAGCGACCACAGATTCCCAAGCCGCACTTCATCCGCATTTCTAAAGAAGTGTAGATCCGCTCTGGAGGAAATCCTAGTTTTTCTAAAACTGGCAGAGTATATTTAATCATGGCCGGGGGTCCGCACACAACAGCATAAGTGTTCACAGATGAAGGAGCCACTTGCTCTGTGATGGTAGGAATAAAGCCTACGTGTTTAGTCCAACCTTCTGCAGGTCTGTCGATCGTGGTTACCAGATTAATATTGGGATTCGTTTCCCATTCAGCTAGTTCTTCTTTGTAAAGCAACAATCCAGGATTTCTGGCACCGTAAATAACGGTAATGTCACCATAGTCAGCGCGATGTTTTTCATCGAGCATATAGACTGCCATCGAGCGCAGAGTAGTAAAAGCAAAACCTCCCCCGATAATGACAAGGTTTTTACCTTTAAACTCTTCCATCGGATAAAAGTTCCCCATAGGTCCTCTTACCCCAACCATAGTTCCTTCTTCCATAAGGTGTAAGGCATTAGACACACATCCCACTTTAGCAACAGAGAACTTAATAATTCCAGGCTCAGTTGGAGATGTTGCAATTCCAAAAGGAGCTTCTCCGTGACCATAAGCACTGAGTTCAGCAAACTGACCAGGCATATATTTGAAGTTTTCTTCATCTTGTTTATTTTGAAACTGCAGTGTAAAGGTATTGATCAATTTATCTTCAGTTTCACACATGTTTTTGATGAGTTTCATTGTAATAGGGAGATAAGGATTCTGTTCCATTAGTCCACCACCACTTCTGCTTTGTTAACCCCATCAATGGCTTGCCTGATATCCATATTAACTGGGCAACCTTTAATGCAGCGACCGCAGCCTACACACGCGATATCGCCATTGTTATGGACAAAATAGTTAAACTTGTGCATCATCCGTTGACGCCAACGCGATTTTTTCTTATCCCTAGGGTTATGACCGGAACCATGCAAAGTAAAGAGAGGCGCCATGCAAGCATCCCACGTTCTCACTCTGCTACCTTCATTCTTGATCACTTCCTCAGAAATATCGAAGCAATGGCAGGTAGGGCAAGAGAAAGAACACGCATTGCAGCCTAAGCACTTTTCATGGAGAGTGTCCCAATAGGAATTGTCAAACATTTTATCAAGTTTAGCTGTAATCGTTGAAACATCAACTTTACTCGTAGTTTGAGCACTTTTAACAGTGTCAACGAGTGCTTGTTCCTGGGCGGATAGTTCGGCAAGTTCTCCCAAACTGGCTAATAACTCTTTCCCTTTTTCAGTGATTACTTCAACATTGTAGGAATCTCCCAGATCAATTAATAAAAGATCGGAGCCTTCACTGCAGGCAGGAGAAATGCCCATCGAGGAGCAAAAACAGGTTGGAGCAATTTTATTACAAGCAAGCCCTATAATAACCGAGTTGTCACGACGATCAAAATAATAAGGGTCGCGATATTGATCGTTTTTGAATACTTTATCTAAAAGAAGCATCGCTTTAGCGTCACAGGGTCTGATTCCAAATAAAACAGTTTTCCCAACCTTCAGCTCGTTCTTAACAGTGATATCCTTGCCATCTTTGACATAAGACAAGAGCTTTTCATGTTGAGGGAACAGGAGGGATTTAGGAGGAAGTTTGGAATTCAGATAATCTTGCTTGACTTCTGAGAAGCTCTTTGCTGCTTTGAAGTTCACCGCACCTGCTTCACTCACTGGAGCAATGACTTGGTATTCAGCAGTTAAAGCATCAAATGATTGGCCAAATTTCTCTTTACTTATCTTCATTTCTTCACCTCACTCCTTTACCAAGAACGTTTCTGGATCATCTGAGCTGTATACATTGAGAGCTGGTTTGATATCTTCGCTGATGCCGGATTCATGGTTATACATTTCTTTAACATCTTTATTAACCTTCCGACTCAAAGCTCGAATATCGACGCCTTGTGGACAGGCTCGGCTACACGCACCACACTCAACACAACGACCGGCTAAGTGAAGCGCACGTCCAGTTTGGAAAAGTAGATTTTCCGCAGTATCAACTCCACCTGTAAGCCACTTGGGAGCATTGCAATCCACAAAACATTCCTGACAATAACACATAGGACAGGCATTGCGGCAGGCATAACAACGGATACATTTACTCATTTGCTCTTTAAAGTAAGCTTTACGCTCGGCATCAGACTTGTTTTCCAGAGCAATGACATCCGAAAAGTCTGATTGAGGAACTTCAACCGATCCTCCAATTTTAAGATCCAGAATAACCGGATTTGGATAACGACAGGTCTGACAAGTAGCATCTTTTACGTCAGCAAAGTTATACTCTTTGTCACAAGCGATGCCTTTAACGGATACTTTTCCATTGGTAATGGTGGCTTCGATGATTTCACCAGTTTCAGCCTCAATTTTATTTTTATCTATGACACCTGGGCAGGAAACGCCAATGATATATAAATCATCTCGTACTAACTGATTTTCCTGCAATAGCACCATTAAAGCCCGGCTATCGCATCCTTTAGCGATGATCGCTTTTTTTCCTGCAGTCTGAGCTGCATAGGTTGCCAGATTGTTCTCACAAGTTTCATCCCAGATTAATTTATCGACATCTTGAGGAGAACGCACAAAGCAAGGCGTTGATTTTAAAGGCAAGGAACCTTTTTCATAGCCTATTACAACGTCCACTTTACCTTCAGCGAGTAATTGACGTGCCGTTTCTCGGATATCATCAATTATGCTATTCATCCGTTCCCCCCCCGTCTACTTTAAATACACCGGTATTAGGTCCTAGCGCTGCAACGCGTTCAGTAACCCCTTTAACTACTTCAGCAAATCGAACACCTTCTGCTGCTGATACCCATGAAAAATTAACCCGACCTTCTTCCAAACCTACATGTTTTAAAAGAGAATCGATAAGCGCAAATTTCCTGCGTGCCACATAATTCCCGCTCATGTAATGGCAATCCCCAGGGTGGCAACCAGAGACTAATACTCCGTCAGCCCCATTAGCCATAGCTTTTAAGATATAGAGAGGGTTAATTCTTCCAGAACATGGAACTCGAATCGTTCGTATCGTTGCTGGATATTGAAATCTGCCTACGCCAGCGAGATCCGCTCCTGCATAACTACACCAGTTACACAAAAAAGCAGCGATTTTAGGTTCGTACGGTTTAGTTTCTCCCATAATCATCTACCTTCCCATCATTATTGAGGCACTTTCAATTTAGAAGGTGTTTAACATCGCAGCTATTTGCTGATTAGTACAACCTCTAAGATTGATGGCACCGCAACGGCAACTTGAAGCGCATGCCCCACAGCCTTTACACAGAGCGTCATTAACTACCGCAACACGGTTAACCATATCGACGGATACGGCTTTAGCCGAACATACAGCTTCGCAAGTACCGCAAGCAGTACATTTGCGTTTATCAACGAACGCATTTAATCCTGCAGATTCTACCATTTCCTTAGACAAGGCTACACCGGCTCGTCCAGCAGCAGCTTTGGCCTGAGCTATTACTTCTTCCGTATTTTTAGGACTATGAGCTAGACCTGCCATAAATACCCCATCAGTACTGAAATCAACAGGTCTTAATTTCATATGCGCTTCTAAGAAGAAGCCTTCCTTATTTAAGGGAACTTTGAACCATTGGGAAAGCTTAGCTCCGTCTGCCGGAGCTACAATGGCGGCAGCCAGGCAAATAACATCTGCTTCAATCTCGATCGGGCAACCTAAGACGTGATCTTTGACGGTCACTACCAGGGTTTCGCCTTCTTTGGCAACGACAGGCTTTTCATTTTCACTAAAGCGTACAAAGATTATGCCACTTCTTCTGGCTAGTTCATAGTCCTCTTCAAAGTAACCATAGGTACGCATGTCGCGATATAAAATGAATACTTTGGCCGCAGGATTTTGAGTTTTAACTTTGAGAGCTAGCTTGACGGATTTGGTACAGCAGGTACGGCTGCAATAAGGATTTTCTTCACAACGTGAACCCACGCATTGAACGAAGACATAATTCTGAGCTTTTTCCACTCTAGAATCGTTGTTGACTAAAGCTTCGTCTAATTGGAGTTGGGTCATTATACGGGGGTCTTGGCCGTATAAATATTCCTTAGGCTGATATTCTTGACCACCAATTGTAATAACAGCGACGCCATGGGCTATTTGTTCGCCATTATCTAAAGTCGTCGTAAAGCTGCCTAAGAAGCCTGCGACATCTTTAATTTGAGTACCCACATAGATTTTGATTTTGGGATCTTGGTTGACCTTTTCAATCAGATCAGCAACAAACGCCTTCATATCTTCTCCTCTGAATCCTTTGGAGAATCTCCGGGCTACGCCGCCTAAAGTCTGATCTTTTTCTACTAAATGAACCTGATATCCTTGACCGGCCAGAGATAAGGCACTCGTCATTCCTGCGATCCCGCCTCCGACTACCAGCGCGTCGTGGTTCATCGGCATAAATACAGGTTGAACGGGCTGTTGCATAGAAGCACGGACAACAGCTAATCTCGTGAGGTCCTTGGCTTTTTCGGTTGCTTTTTCGGGCTCATTCATATGAACCCAGGAACATTGGTCACGAATATTGGCCATGTCAAATAAGTGAGCGTTCAGGCCAGCTTCTTTCAATGTCTCCTGGAATAAAGGCTCATGGGTTCGTGGACTACAGGAAGACACGACGACTCTGTTCAATTTGTATTCTTCAATCAGAGCTTTCATCGAGGCCTGAGCATCCTGCGAACAGGCATAGATTTTTTCAGTAGCCATTACGACGGTAGGCAGAGTCTTGGCATATTCGACAACAGCCGGTACATCAACAATACTGCCGATATTGACACCGCAGTGGCAAATAAATACTCCGGTGCGAATAACATCTCCTGCAACATCCAGTTCTGGAGGATATTGTTTTTCGCTGACCAGGGTTCCACGTTCTTCAGATAATAAGGAGGCAACCGCACTAGCAGCTGCGCTGGCTTGCATAACTGTTTCCGGGATGTCTCTTGGCCCGCTAAAAACACCTGCTGCGAAAATACCTTCTTTAGAAGTATTCACACCAGTTAGCGGTTCGAGCTCAGCAAAACCATATTTGTTAACTTTCAAGTCTAAAATTTTGGATAATTCTTTGGAACTGTCTCCTGCTTCTAATCCTACAGACAGAACTACCAAATCATATTGTTCACTTAATATTTGGCCATCTTCGGTAGAATAGCGGATAACAGAATCACCTGAACCATCTTCCGCCTCATTTACTTCGTAAATACGGGAACGAATGAATTTTACGCCATGTTGATTCTTAGCGCTGTCATAATACTTTTCAAAGTCTTTGCCATGGGTTCTCATGTCCATATAGAAGATTGTAGTATCTACCGGAATATGGCTGTGTTCTTTGGCAATGACCGCTTCTTTAATAGCGTACATGCAGCAAACACCAGAACAATAATTATTATTGATTTTGGCGTTTCTGGAACCAACACATTGAATCCAGGCAATTTTCTGGGGTTCTTTTTGGTCAAAAGGTCTGACTAAATGTCCATCAAAAGGTCCCGAGGCACTTAAAAGACGCTCAAATTCAAGGCTGGTAACAACACTTTTGATCTTGCCATAACCGTAATATACTAACCTAGAAGCATCAAAGACCTTGAAACCAGGGTTGAGAATCATTGAGCCAACTTCAACATCAATCTCTTTGTCTTGCATGGCATGGTCGATTGCTCCAGCTTGGCAGGCTTCAACGCATTTTTTACATACGTCCTTGCCTTTAATGGTACCATGTTTTTGGAACAAACAATTCTTGTCATCGATTGCAAAGGCATTAGGGAATGCTTGAGAATACTGTTTGAAAACTGCCTTGCGTTTTCCAATACCCTGATTAAATTCATCATCGACTTTTACAGGACATACTGAAGCACACGACCCACAACCTGTACATTTTTCGGTATCAATGTATCGTGCTTTCTGTTTGATTGTTACCTTGAAATTTCCTGCTTCACCTTCTGTCTTGACGACCTGAGAATTAGTATAGATGCGAATATTAAGATGGCGTCCGCATTCCACTAATTTAGGGGACAGAATACACATAGAGCAATCGTTAGTAGGGAAGGTCTTATCCAACATAGGCATAGTTCCGCCAATAGCTGACGACTCTTCTACCAAATGAACTAAGTATCCCGACTCTGCTAAATCAAGTGCAGACTGGATACCGGCGATTCCTGCGCCAACTATCAAAACGGCACCGATTTTACTTTGACTCATTACAACACCTCTTTCATCATTACTCCTTGTTTAAAGATAGTTACAACAATCACAAAGATACCTTGAATGTTTAATTCGCCATATAAATCAAAAATCCTTTTTAAATAACAAAATATTATAAAAAAATACAAAACGGTTAAATCGCAACTTTTTATAGTTTTAGTAAGAATAACTAGGTACTTGAATATCACCGCGAAGTTTATCGGGAATAGAAATTTCGCGGCCAAGGCTAAATGAATAAAGAGTACTACGAGTGACCGTTATTTTAAGGAGGTTCTCTATTGCTAAGGCATATAGCGAAAGTTGGAAGGCATACCTGTTGCGCAAGATCTGCTCAGGATTTGTTTCACTATCTTGGTAATCTGCGGTGTCTGAACTGTTTTCTCGGCTTGCCTTAGCAAACGAATCCGTCTTATAGTCGATAATTTCCGCTTGAAATTCCAGTTGATCATTTTTGCTGATAAGTACAACGTCAATGACGCCTTGAACCAAGATATTTGTTTGGGCCTCGGATGGAACAGTTAAGGTAAAAGGAACCTCTCGAAGTATTTGTTCTGAACTAAAGAGCCGTTGTCCCAGTGTGGTGCCCAGAAACTGGACAATCAGTAAGGGTTGGATACTGTTTTTTTGCTCTGCGTTGATAACTTCACGCTGTTCAAGCATACTTAAAAATTCAATGACGTAACTAAACTGTTCTGCCTGAGACAAGGTTGGCCAAGGATTCGCCCATTCTTTAAATGGAATGTGTTGCATCACAGCGTGTAAAGCGGTTCCTCGTTCTGCCGCGGTTAATGGTTGAGCCATTTGTAGAAATTTTGGTCGTTTCATCGAATCAGAGCTTTGCCAAAGCGTTGAAAGTAGTGATGCCTCTTCGTTTGTCTGCCAGTTGTATTGACGTTTCAGTTCACTGACACTGGTTTTTGCTACCTGACGAACTGAATGGAGGTGTGGATACTGCCAACTTAGTCGTCGGTTGACTTCGGTAAACCATAGCTCGACAGTATTATCGTCAGTAGAATCACTTAGCTGTTCATCAATGTTCTCAACAAGCATAGCTGCGGTGTCATTCGCTGTGCAATCTTCCAGGCTCTCGTCCTTGACCGATGTTAAGTTTCGATGAATATGGATTTCCCACCGCGAATTAATCTCCGGAATAGACAAGGCCGACTGTCCCTCTGCTTCACCGAAGAAATGTTCAGGATGGCGAGCTAAAGCTGGGCCGATCCAATCCAGAAAGCATTTGGCGCTCCGGAGTTGCCCGTCCGGCAAGGAGACTCCTTCCCATTGGGCAGAACGTTGCCATTTGTGAAGGGTATTATCCAAGTTATCTAGGTTGCCATAGAGGAGCAATCGTTCTTTAGCACGAGTTAGAGCGACGTAGAGAATGCGTAACTCTTCAGCCAAAGATTCTTGAGCCAATTGTTGCTTAACTGCGTACTGGATTAGAGAAGGATAGCGAACATAGTTTTCGACATCAATGATGGGCATACCTATGCCTAATTTTGAGTGAAGGAGCACCTTTCCTCTGAGGCTTTGGGTGTTGAAGGTGCGACCGAGACCTACCACGAACACAATCGGGAACTCCAACCCCTTACTGGCATGAACCGTGATTAGACGAATGACATCTTCGTTTTCTCCCAAAGCGCGGGCATTCCCCAGATCTTTACCTTGCCCTTGGAACCGCTCCAGAAAGCGTAGGAAACGGAACAATCCTCGGTACCTTGTTGCCTCAAAGCGACTGGCACGATCATAGAGTACTCGTAAGTTAGCCTGACGTTGCACCCCAGCTGGTAGGGTTCCGACATATGCCAAATACCCTGTTTCTTCATAAAGAGACCAAAGCAGATCAGCCAGTGATGAACAACGGGAACGTGTTCGCCAGCTTTGAAGTTTGACCCAGAAATCTGTGATTTTATCCTTCATCCCTGGCGCTGTGGCTAATACTTCACGTGCTTTTTCCAAGTGAATTGCTAGAGATTCTTCATAGAGAACTAAGATTTGTTTAAAATTATTGATTTTCTCTGACTGCAAATCTTCATCGGCTATGCCAGCCCAGACTGCAAGGGTTAACGCTTCATAGAAGTCACCTTCCGGGAGCATCATTCGGATTTTCCCTAACTCACTCCCATTGAGGTTGACAAGTGGAGAGCGAAGGACCGCAGCTAAAGAAATATCCAAGCGTGGATTATCGATGATTTTGAGCAGAGACAACATCGTTTCCACTTCACTGGCTCCGAAGTAACCTGTGGTCGTTTCAGCATAAACGGGGATATCGGCGCTTTGGAATTCTTCGACGTAGATAGGCGCCACGGCTGAGTATGAGCGCATTAAGATGACAATATCCGAATAACGTACTGGGCGAAATTTCTGATTGCCTTTATCATATACTTGGAATTCAGCCCCTTGCACCATGTGCTGAATGCGTTTACTGACAAGACGCGCTTCGATTCGAGCCTTGTCGAGATCTTCTGGGGAGATAAGTTCTTCGGTTCCAGAAGATAATTCATCGTCATTAGCTGAGGCGCTTTCCGTAGGGCCAGATTCTGGGTCATTCTCTCCGCTTTGATCTTCCCTCGCCTGCAAAGTTGCTGGATTCTCATCTAAGGAAGGAATGTTCAGCTGGTTTCTTATACTTTTAGGGTCAATGAGGTGGATTTCTATCGGCCCTTCAGCCGTGTGAATTTGATCCTGTCCCAAAACAAAGGATGCGCCATATTGTAAGGCTGCTTGATCATCATAGGGGATCTCCCCTGCCCCTTTGGTCATAATCTGGCGGAATAAAAAGTTAACCCCCTCCACTACTTCAAGACGACTCCGGAAATTGCGATTCAGATCAATTACGATCTCCGAAGGAGTCGTGTTGTCAGGCATTCCAGGGTGCCAATGCGGCAGGGTACTATATTTGATGAGAAATAAGCTGGGGTCGGCCATGCGAAAACGATAAATACTTTGCTTAACATCTCCAACCATAAAGAGATTGGGGGATTCCTCCTGCCTAGATACCAGTTGCAAGATACGCTCTTGGACAGGATTAATATCCTGATACTCATCCACCAAAACTTCCGCAAAATATTTTTTTAATCCTTGAGCAATCACAGAAGCCTCACCGTTTTCCTCCAGTAATTGAAGGGCGAAATGCTCTAAGTCGGTAAAGTCTAAGATGTTACGTTGTGCTTTTGCGGTCCCATAGACTTGTGAAAATTCACTCACTAAACTGCCAAGTGTGTGGGCCATAGTGCCCATTCCACGTAAGGCAGGAAGCTGTTCTCCAAGAGGAAAAGCAAAAACATCTTTATTTAAAGAATTAAGTTTCTTTTTGGCCTCATCCCTTAACTTCTTGCATTCTTCTTGGAACGACTTCTGGAAGAGTTCGTCGGTTTTGTCAACAGAATTTTTCTTAGTTTTAGAGCGTATGGCCGGCAGCTTCGGAAAATTGACAACGGCTTGGAGCTGTGCTTCGACCTGAGTCCAATTCCCTTCAATTAAAGCCCTATTTAATAACTGAACTCGGTTCAGATCATCTTGTAAGGTCGCAGCATAAAGGTTAGGACCTCCTGGAAGTTGAGCAATTTGTTCTGCCCGTTCTAGTAAGTGAATACTTTCACTCGCTAGGTCGAGTAGTCCCTGGCGAATGGCTTGCCCCCAAACGCTCTGCATCAAGGAATCAATATCATCCCATATATAAGCCCTATCAAGTTCACTTAACCAAACCGCCGGGTAGGGTTGACTATAAGCAAACTCGAAAAGACGCAATATATGGTCCATCAATGGTTGATCATCACGATCTGATCCGAAGGCATCGACGAGTTTCAAGAAGTCCGGGTCAGCACATTCATACCTCGTTTCAAAGAGTTCTTCAATTACATCTTGGCGCAGAAGGTCAGCTTCTGCTTGATCTGCAACCCGAAACGATGGATCAAGATCCAGTTGGTAGAAATACTTGCGGATTAACTCTAAGCAGAAAGAATGCAATGTTGTAATGCTTGCCCCATGCAGAAGGGCGCGTTGCTGGAGGAGACGCTTGACTTCTCGTGTTTCTTGTTCATGAAATAAAGCATCGTCCAAGGCTTTACCAATACGTTCTCGCATCTCATTCGCTGCCGCTTTAGTAAAGGTTACAACAAGAAAACGATCCACATCCTCGGGTTCTTCAGGATGTGTGATGCGATGGATTAACCGTTCGACAAGCACCGCCGTCTTGCCTGAACCAGCCGCAGCGGCGACCATGACTTGGCCTCGTAATGTGATGGCGGCACGTTGTTCCGCAGTCCATTTGGGTTTACTCACCCTGAGCACCTCCTTCTATTAAGGGTCTCAACCTGTAAACCAGCTCAGCATTTATGGTTTCCGTTGACTTGCAGTGATCATATTTTAGACATCTCTGTTCAGCAGGGATTCTGAAGATTTGCAGCTCGTTAGCGTCATATCATAGCCACGAGTTAACACCCATACGTCAGAAACACCGTAGTCAGACCGAACTGATACGGTGTTTGTCGCAGTACTTTTATTGGATAAATTTTACTAACTTATATTCCTAATTATAACTAGATTCTGGGTGAATATCAATTAATAAAAATTACCTGCACCTGGCCAGCTAACAGGGAGCACTTGTTTTCCAATTTCGCGTGGTTGACAGTACATCTAGCTTATAAAGATTATTGGCCAGCTTAGAATTTCGAATGCTATTCTGGAATAAGAGAAAAAACACCGAAATCAGGCTTGTGTGATATGCCCATTTCGGTGTTATTATCGGCAAATTATTGTTTTTAGTTAAAAATATAATCTGCCTAACTTGTTATTGCTCAAATTCTCTATGCTGATCAACCATTCGAAATTTCGGACTTGTTCATCTTAGGAGGACATCCTCTTGTCTAGATTAACGCCATACTCAGACTGTGATAATCGGGATTTTACCTCAGAGGTACTCACTAGCCTTCTATTATTCGATTGTTTACTTGCTTTAATTCTATATTTGATGCTTTTAATTTCAATAATTTTATGATTATTATTAGTCTGAATGTAAAATAAAAGAGATCCGATTACAGTTAAGAAGATTGTTAAAACAAAGTAAGCCGTTGCTTGAGATACATAAATAGTATAGTTATAAGTATTTGCATGTCCCGAATTGAGGACTAACATTTTCGAATAGCCCATTCTATAGAACAATAAGGAAGAAAGATAACAAATAACTGTTACTTTTGGCACTATTACACCTCCACACAACGACACATCGCCCAATTTCCCTTGATGCACTCGGTTCATCCTCCCATATGTATGAGTTTGTTCCGGAACACTGGGCCTTTATTATGCCGATTCTCCAGTACGTATATTTTGTTTACAGAACCTATGTTCTTATTATAACCGCATCTTGTGTGAATATCAATGCAAAAATCTCTCTTGCGCAAAATTATATCAGCCTTCTTTACAAAATCGTTGATAATTAGATTCTTTGAATGGTGGTACTCACTAATTGCAGTTTCTTTTCTCCCTTTCGTTTCAGGCATAAAATTAACGCCTCTAGTTTAAAGGCGTTTAGAAGCATTAGCTAATTGCACGCAGAAGGCACCGCCCTACTGCTTCATATCAAGTACCGCAAAAGGTTCGGTAAGGAAGGGTTGATTGCGCAGGTGGTGTGGAGTAATCAGCCTGTTGGGGAGAGTGCGCGTAGGGGTTTGAAAGAACATCAAGAAACATATATGAGGCCACCTGAGATTTTTATCTTTACAGAAACTAACATTTATTTAACAATTTTTTACATGATATTTATATTAAATTTACATTCATCTTTTATAATACTATTATCCAAACTTGGAAAAGAGTTGTAATAAAGAAAGGGGATTAATTAACTAATGAAAAGAAACCACAGACTCACGGTATTTTCCCTAGTTTCGACTATGGCCTTTTGCCTCGTTACCGGCTCATTAGCTTTCGCTAACAGTAATTCTAATGTTTCAAAAGATGGAAAATGGGTGGCTGGAGATTTTCACAATCATACTTATCTGACGGACGGAAGTAAAACAGAGGCAGATGTTCTGAATCACGCTTTTACTCAATATGGACTGGATTGGTTTACTAACTCCGAGCATGGGGGCGCTTTCTCCAGAGATGCAAACGGAAGCCAATTTACTATGGATACTCCAAACGCTTTATTGAGTACCGATAGCAAATATTATTTATGGCGCTGGGCAACATTGAAGGATTACTCTTACCCGATTATTCAGGCAGCAAGAAAACAATATAATGACAAGATCCTGCTCCAGGGACTTGAATGGAATGTTCCTACTCATGAGCATGCTAGTGTCGGTATTGCAGCCGATGAGCCAACTGCGATCAGTAAGTTTGAGTACATATTTGATCAAAACGACAAAGACACCAGTAGGGCCAGCGAAGGGCTAACTAAAGACAATACTACCGCACAAAGTGCCGTAGATGGTGCAAAATGGCTGGAGGATAACTACCCCGACAGCAGCTATTTTGTTCTCGCCCACCCTTCGCGGCAACAAAAGTATTCTATAGCTGACATTCGTGATTTTAACAACGCTGCTCCTGATGTTGCCTTTGGCTTTGAAGGACTGCCCGGTCATCAGAAGGAAGCTAACAGGGGTGGTTTTGGCAATAATTTTGGCAGCAATACCTACAAGGCTAGGACATATGGCGGTGCCGACTACATGATCGCTAAAGTTGGAGGTCTTTGGGACGCACTCCTCGGTGAAGGCCGCCATTTCTGGAACTTTGTTAACTCCGATTTTCACAATGAAGCTGGCGATTTCTGGCCAGGTGAATATTGTAAGACCTACTCCTTGCTCAAAGGCGATGATCCCAAATCAGTAGTTGCAAGCCTACGCTCCGGCAACTCCTTTGCTGTTCATGGCGACCTGATCAATGCCCTTGATTTCAGTATCAGCAGCAAAAACAACGTAGCTGTGATGGGGCAAGACCTAGAAGTTGAAAAGGGGGACAACGCCCAAATCACAATCCGCTTCAAAAGCCCGGAAGTAAACAATAATGGAGATAAGCCCGTTGTTAGCCACATAGACCTGATTGCCGGTGATGTAACCGGTAAAGCTCAGCCCGGTACTGATGAATACACCAAAGATACAAATGAATCCTCGAAGGTAATCGCAAGCTTTGACAGCAAGTCCTGGAAAAAGGATAACGGATGGAACGTAATTGTTTATAACTTGAAAAATGTTGAGAAAAATCAGTATTTCCGCCTGAGGGGTACAAATCTAGCACCAAATACACTGAATGAAACCGATGCAGAGGGCAACCCCCTTGTGGACAGTCTGATGGGTGATAATAATGAGAACAAGGCTTATGCTGACCTGTGGTTCTATTCTAATCCGATATTTATTCAAAGCAAATAAGTTTTTGTAACTCTTTATGTTAAAAGGTTTAAAAGTCTTAAAAGTCTTAAAAGTCTTTGATAAAGAACCCGGTATCCCCGGGTTTTTTATTTTTCTAATTTTACTTGTCTCGGAAATCCATCCTGTTCTTTCGTAATACCCTACGAATATGTTCCTACGGACGAAGCTGGTCCTACAAAATTGTTCTAAATTTTCATCCAAACTCGGAGCTCTTGCTACAAGCGACTTCCAACTGTGCATTTTTCCATACATGAAAATTAATTACCTCAGATTCTGGTAATTTATTTTGCGCAAGATAATTAATAATGCTCCGGGAAACCATAAGTATGATAAACTTAAGACTTGTAGGTTTTCCCTAACCACTCGCTTAAAAGTAAAAGAATAAAAACAGAAGCGATAGGTTTGTTTGACTTAAGAATGGTTTAAACAAGTGATGCGTATAGCCCATTCCTGATTCAGATAGGAATGGGCTACTATTTTGAGATAGTAACATAATGTTGTAAAGGCCTACTCAGATTATAAATATGTGATTTCGTTATTGAATGACTACCTATCTATACAGAATGCTATCTAATTTACCTTAGAAAAGATAACCACTTTTTAAAGAAATTTAAAGAAAAGTAGGTTAAGATTATTAGGAGGTGATTTTAATGAGGTTATTACTAGTCGATGATGAACAAAGGTTAGTAGGCCCCTTAGCTTATATTCTGAGAAAAAATAATTACGGTGTTGACCTAGCCTATGACGGGGAGACAGGTCAAGCAATGGCCGAAACTGGTGTATATGATTTAATTGTTCTAGATAGGATGCTTCCTTATAAAGAGGGAGTAGAGGTTTTAAAGGAACTTAGAAATAAAGGGATTATGACTCCTATAATCCTATTAACAGCCAAAGATTCCGTCGAAGATCGAATCGATGGGCTTGATGCCGGTGCCGATGACTACCTAATAAAACCATTTTCGACGGATGAATTGATGGCCCGTATAAGAGCATTGTCCAGAAGAAAAGGAGTTAAAATAACTGGGGACAGAGTTGAGGTATTTGGCCTGGTACTTGACCCTCTTGGTTGTGAGGTAACGGACGGAACGAATAACGTTAAGCTCACCTATAAGGAATCGTTATTACTTGAACTTTTCATGCGTAATCCTTCTCAGGTGATATCCAAGGAACAAATCCTAGATCGGGTTTGGGGATTAGACTCTGACGTAGAGTTATCTAATGTTGAAGTATATATCTACTATTTACGGAAAAAAATTAGTTTTATTTCATTTAAAAATTGTTCAATAGAAACGATTCGGGGTGTAGGTTATTGTTTAAAGCGATTAAAAAGTTTAGCTCGTTGAGACTAAAATATATATTTAAAGGCGATAAGCTATTCGATTCTTTGAGATTAAGGCTTACCTTATCAAACATTATAATTATGACCATTCTCTTAATGCTATTTGTCATAAGTACCTATTTTCTTATGGAACATCAAATTTTCAACCAATCGGAACAATTAGTACAAAATATCGCAACTGCCATTGAGTCCAGTTCAGCGCAACAACTGGAACAGTTTGATAAGGCAGATTATTTTTATATTAAGATAAAGGAATCTGGCGAAATTACGCAAGCCTTTTCAACGAACCCACACTTCGGTCCAAAGGAACTAAGTGAGTTCGCTGAAGGGATTCTAAGAAAGAAAAGTAGTAAAGGGGATTTTGATTGGCACGATCTCTCTTTTACCTTTCTCAAAGTCCCTCAAAAACAACAACAAGGTTTACTGATCGTTTCTGTAGGTCTAAATAGAGAACTAATGGTTCTTAAATTTTTACTGGCAGCTCTTTTTATAACTGGTCTTATCTGCTTAGGATTAGCGTTTTACTCTAGCCTATACTTAGCCAATAGAGCATTAATTCCGATTAGAAAGTCTTGGCAAAGGCAAAAAGATTTTGTAGCAGATGCCTCGCACGAATTACGCACTCCCTTGGCAGTAATCCAAACAAACCTTGAATTGGTGATGGGCAATCCGAAAGAAACCGTAGAAGAACAGGAAGAATGGTTAACAAATATAAAGATTGAAGTGTCTCATATGACTAGACTAGTGGAAGACTTATTGTTCTTGGCCAGAGTTGATTCTGAACAACAGTTACTTGAAAGAAGTAATTTCTCCTTAGACAGAGCTATTAATCAGGTCGTCAAGCCGTTTATACCTATGGCAAACAACAAAGGTATTGAATTAAAGATTGAGGTTGAGCCAGAAGTGGACTTTTATGGGGATGAAAAAAGAATAAGCCAACTCATACTTATTCTAGTTGACAATGCCATTAAACACACTCCAATTAATGGTGAAGTTAGATTAAAAATGTGGGTTGTCGGTAATGATGTAGATATTTTAGTATCTGATACCGGCGAAGGAATCGAAGAACAACATTTAGATAAAATCTTTGAGCGCTTTTATCGAATTGATAAGGCCAGAGCTAAAAGTATAGAGGGTACAGGGCTTGGTCTTTCTATTGCAAATTGGATTGTTAAAAAGCATAAAGGCACCATTAAAGTCTCTAGTATTCCGGGAAAAGAAACCGCTTTTACAATTCGGTTACCAAAGGAAAATTAATTACTCTCTTTCTCTTTTATCACTGTTGAAGCTAGAGGTTAATATCCCATTCTTCTCCAAGTATTTACGCCTAATAGATTAACCGTAGTCCCTTCGATCAATCTATTAGGCCAGGTGATTAGTATGAAATTTAAGCTGTTTTTAAGCTGTTTTTAAGATAACTATGCTAATTTGTTAGATATAAGGATATAGAGAGAGGGTATATGATTGGGATTAATTATGAGCAAGAACACTGGTGTTGCCTTTTTTACATTAGTTTTAATTGCATCTACCTGGTACCACATAAGAAAAGTTAAACAGCAAACTAATGAATCTAATAATTGAAAGGAAACGAAGAAAATAAGAGTCTTCAAATTTTTCATTGAAGAGATTATAATAGTGGAGGAAAAACAACATTAAAGGCTTGCGTAAAGTTTTGATATAATTCCGGTTCTTGTATATAACTCGCAGTCATTGTGTTAAATGATAATAATATAAGATGTAAGGTAGAATAAACATGAAAAAAATCGAAATGTATGATTGTCTAGTCGTAGGCTGCGGCATGGCAGGCACAGTTATAGCGCGTGAACTGGCGGAACGGGCAGGTAAAAAAGTACTAATCCTTGAAAAGCATGACTATATAGGTGGGAATGCCTGTGATTTTATGGACGAAAACGGAATTTTAGTACATCGCTATGGTCCCCATATCTTTCATACGAACTGCAAAAGGGTATTCGATTATCTATCCCGGTTCACACAGTGGCGGAATTACTCTCACGAGGTAGTTGGCAATATCTACGGGCAGCTTCTGCCCATTCCTTTTAATCTTAATTCCCTCCATTTAGCCTTTGAGCCTAGCAAAGCAGGGCGTATAGAGCAAAAACTGATCGACATCTATGGCTTTGGCAGCAAGGTGCCCATATTGGATCTGCGTCGACAGCCCGATGCAGAACTTGCACAAATCGCAGATTTCATATATGACAACATATTTCGCTATTACACTCAAAAGCAATGGGGACTGGCTCCCGACGAAATCGATTCTTTGGTTACCGCGCGCGTCCCTGTATTTATCTCCTATGATAACCGCTACTTTCAGGATACCTATCAAGGTATCCCTGCCCAGAGCTATACTTCACTTTTCGAGCGCATGTTAAATCATCCCAATATTGAGCTCCGTCTTAATTCTGATGCACACAAACTACTCCGGCTGGAATCAGGAAAAATATTTTTTGACGGTTGCCCGTTCAACGGCACTGTACTATACTCTGGAGCGACAGACGAACTGTTTAACTGCCGATACGGACGCCTGCCGTACCGGACTTTGGATTTTGTTTTTGAAACCCTCAATACCACATGGTACCAGTCCAAGGGGACTGTGAATTATCCTGTTGACCAAGAATATACCCGGATAACCGAATTCAAGCACCTCACCGGACAAGCTCTAGACGGACGAACTACTATAGTTAAAGAATATCCACGGGCATATATGGGTACCGACAGCGAGACCCCCTATTACCCGATCCAAACGCTTGAAAATCTCACCCTTTATGAGCGATATCGGAAGCTTACGGACGAATTTCCACAACTGCACTTAATGGGCCGGCTTGCAGAGTACAAATATTACAACATGGACGCTATAGTTAAGAAGGTCTTGGAGCTTGTTGACGTCTTACTATTGTGATTAATTTAGTTAATTACTTTTTATGCCAATTAAAGCAGCAGAACGGAGCACACAGATTGAGAATAATTACATTTGCCATACCATGCTACAATTCAGCGGCTTATATTGAGCGCTGCATTGATTCACTTCTTCCGTGCGGCAATGATGCGGAAGTTATTATTGTAAATGACGGTTCTACCGACGAAACCGGAAAAATCGCGGATAAATATGCCGTGCGATACCCTGATATAATACGGGTGATCCATCAAGAAAACGGCGGACATGGCGAAGCAGTCAATGCTGGCTTAAAAAACGCTTCCGGTCTTTATTTTAAAGTTGTCGATTCAGATGACTGGATCGATGGCCCGGGTATGATTCAGGTACTGAAAACTCTTAAAACTTTAGTAAGTGCTAACTCCGCTCCTGATATGATGGTCTGCAACTATGTCTATGAAAAGTTGCAGGAAGGGACCAGGCACGTAATTAATTATAATAATGTCTTTCCTTGCAATAAGATATTTTTTTGGGATGAGATGAGGAAGTTCCCCCCGTGGAAATATCTTCTAATGCATTCATTGATTTACAAAACACAACTGCTTCACAAATGTGGTCTTGTATTGCCAAAACACACCTTTTATGTAGACAATATTTTTGCCTACCAGCCACTGCCTTTTGTGAAAACAATCTACTATCTGGATGTAGATCTTTACCATTATTTTATCGGGCGGGAAGATCAATCTGTCAATGAAAGCGTAATGCTAAAAAGAATTGACCAGCAACTCCTGGTAACGCGCATATTGATAGGTTGTCATAACCTCCCTGGTAGCATATCAAGTAAAAAGTTGTCCAGCTATATGCTTAGCCATTTAGCTATTATGATGACAATTTGCACAGTTTTCTTGAGAATTTCCGGCACAAAGGAAGACAATGAGAAAGAGAAAGAACTTTGGGCTTTCCTTATTAGTAGCGACAATGGTCTGTACCGACATGCGATCAGTAGGTTTTTGAGAATGGTTGCAAACCTACCTGGAAATTCCGGCAACAAAATTACCATTGGCTTATATAACATTGCTCGTAAAGTCTATAAATTTAATTAACGGATATATAATCTACAGAATTATTGAACCAAGGGAGTAAGTGAATGCCCATTAATACAAAACTAAAGCTGTTTATAGGTATAGCCATCACCGCGATCATTGTTTATTACTCGATCGGAGCACTCAAAGGCTTGCATGTAGGCCAACTTTTCCGTGCGAACATCAATTTAAGCCTTACTGTGGTTTCAGTGGCAATCTATGCATATGCCAATTATGTTCGTGGACTTGCCTATACACGTGGTATTGACCGGGACATGGACAGAATGACGGCCCTACAAATTGTGGGGTTAGGACACGCTGCTAACATGGTTTTGCCGTTCCATGTCGGTGAGGGTCTGCGGGCGGCTTTTTTCCCGCCAGGGTACAGTGCCATACGTCGAACAAAACTGCTGATTATTCCGGCCTTTGCAGATTTTGCTGCCATTATGATGCTTTCAATTCTCGCAGTTCCATTTGCCGGTTTTAAGGACCAAAATTTGTTAGAGGCCCTGTGGATTCTTACATTTCTTTGTATTGCTGTGTTTATATTGTTTGTGATTCTAATCTTTTTGCTGCCACGTCTTCACAGCTATATCGATGAATATCTAAATTTTGACACAGTGAAAATGATGTTTTGGGTAGTCCTTTCATGGATTCTCTTGCTCGTGTCGACTTGGATTGGACTTGTGGCTTTCGGCTTCCCATGGGTGGCGTCCATTCGCATGTCGCTTGCCGTATTTGCCGCAACCAATATAATCAATTTTATACCGGCCACACCAGGTGCCATCGGCCTTTTTGAATACGGGACAATTCTGGGCCTTGGGGGTCTGGGAATTGATCAGACCACGGCACTGTCAGCGAGCTTGTTGTTGCATCTGATACAGTATGCTGCACTCCTGCCTCTGGGCATGTTCCTTTACATTAAAGCCCTTCACGGTCAATATGGAGAAGCACTCAGCAAAATGTGGTGTACGAATCGGCAAAAGAACACTAAACTGAAACTAAAACGGACAAAATGAAGATAATCTGGAGATGAATACTATTAAACTTTTATCAATTGTCGTACCGTCATATAACTCGCAGGACTATCTTCGCCACTGCCTGGATACGTTAGTGCTGGGCGGGCAGGATGTAGAGGTTATTGTAGTGGATGATGGTTCCGCAGATAACACGGCGGAAATTGCCCGCGAATACTGTAGTCTCTTTCCCGGAATTGTCCGCCTTGAGCAGAAAGAAAACGGTGGCCATGGTTCGGCAGTCAACCGCGGCCTAGAGGTGGCCACGGGGACTTATTTCAAGGTTGTCGATAGCGACGACTGGCTGGATATTTCGGACTATATATCTGTGCTTACGTTGCTGCGCAGCATTGGCTCCGTAGACCTGCTTATCACTAACTATGTTTACGAATATTCCTACAACGGAAAGCAGAAAGTCATGCGCTACAGTAATGTTTTTCCACAGGGCAAAGTAATTTCATGGGATAGTATGCATCGTTTTCGCTTTGACCAGCTTATGCTCATGCACTCCATGTTTTACCGGACGGAATTGTTGCGACAGTGTGGCCTTAAGCTGCCCAAACATACTTTTTATGTGGACAACCTTGTCGCCTATCTACCTCTGCCCTATGTAAAAAGCTTGGTTTATTTGGACTGTTCTCCATATCACTATTTAATTGGTCGGCCTGGTCAATCTGTTAACACACAGGTTATGATCAAACGGATTGACCAGCAGATTAAGGTGACGTGCATGATGATTGAAGCGTACGATGTTTTCAATGACATTCAATGTGTGAATCTTAGACGGTACATGCTTCTCTATCTTTCAAGGATGGTAGCC
This sequence comes from Desulfosporosinus cupriresistens, assembly GCF_001707885.1. Classification (GTDB taxonomy): domain Bacteria; phylum Bacillota; class Desulfitobacteriia; order Desulfitobacteriales; family Desulfitobacteriaceae; genus Desulfosporosinus. Next base: position 32,038 of record NZ_MASS01000016.1, read on the forward strand.
ATCACTCTTACTCATATCTATATTGCTGAGGACAAAGGGCTTTATCGCAAGGCAGACGATCTTTGGGACTTCATCAGGCGAAAGGATGAAAAGCTGTATGCTGAACTGCGTCGGAGTTTTGTTAATTCTGGCATAAGTTTAGCGAGGAAAATCAGCCCACGCATTATAGCTCACGTCCTTAATCTTATCAAACACATCTATAAATTTAGTTAATAATGAAGCAACACCCCGGTTTATACCTTGATGTATCATTACTAAAGATAAAATTAGTGATTCCATTAAGCCATAATGTAACTAGGAAGTACAAGAAGTTGGCAGACAAAGCACTGGACTAAAAAAGTACAGTACTTATCGCACCATGGCTCTGCTCAGTGGGTTACAGCGGGTGGGATCCGAAAAAGGTCATGGAATGAAGGCGAAAATGCGTTGGTTGAGAAGTTCTCAACCAACGCATTAAAATATTGTTTATCTAATTCTTCTTTTTCCTTTAATGGCTAAATAATTGAGACAGTTCCTAGAATTCTTGTGAATCGGAAGAGGGACTTAGTGACAAACGACTGACGCAAAATCTTAATTTCTGTTCTTCACTAAGTCCGCTTTTGTCCTTTAAGACAATTCTGAGCTTGATGATTTATGGATTTTCCTCCTCCACCCCATCGAGACGCTTCCAGATTTCGTCTTGCTTTAAAGTTGGCAGGTCTCGGTATTGGTTTTCTGGCAGATAGGGGTCAAAGTGGCAAACAGGCTTATAAGCACAATACTGGCATCCAGTGTTCTTCCCTCGTCGGTAAGGGGAAAGCGAGATATCACCATTTAATATCTCTTCACCTGTCTGGCGAAACCACTGCCGAAGGTAGTCTCTGAGCCGGGAAAACTGATCTTCGGTCAAGATATTCGAGCCTTTTTTGAAGGTCCCGTCTTTTTTTAATTTGATACTGAGTAAATCAGATTGTCCGGTAGAAAAGGAAGAATCCATGGCTTCTAAGACACGTGGATTAGCTAATAAATACCCACTTACTTTAACGGCCTTGACACGGTGCTGTTCCAACTCTTCCGAGCTGAGGGGGATTTTTTCCTCTAGCTGGGGTTCCAGCACAGGAAAGTACAGGAAACCTGCGGGAGTTTTCTGCAGTATAAAGTTGTTGTCCCTGCCTGCTGCTACTTCGGTATCTGCGTTTTCTGAACTTGTTTCTAGTGAGGGCAAAGCCGAAGTCGTATTAAGCAAGACTTCAGCTCCTTGTAAGGCGACATCTAGATAAGTGAGTAATTGAAGGTTTAAACCATAATAAATTGAATCCAGTGCTAGGGATATTTCGCGGGATTTGTAATCGAGGATTCGCAAATACACCTTTCCGTCTAAGAAGGCAGCATCGACACGGTCGATTTGCCCACATAGAAGTAGTGAATCGTCCTCTGACAACGGGATGTCTACCCCAGGGAGGGTTTCCGTTGGGCCGAAACCCACTTCTAGCTGGATCGGGATAAATACCCCTCGACGAGCATGCTCGCCGAGTACTCTAACAGCGTGATGAACGGTGCGTTTGAGTTTATGAGTTAAATAGCGGTAGCGAGCGCTACTTAGGAGGATCTCGTGTTGGAGACTAGGGGCGAGTTGTTCCGCTAGTTCACTGACAAGTGCCCACGATTCTTCCTTCGTCAATTTTCCCCAATCTAAGCCCCGCTCCTGTAATTGAATGGCAAAATCATGCAGGAGAGTATGGAAGAATTCACCCATATCCGGACTGGAAAGCTGGTATGTGGGCCTCTCACGCAACTTCAGACCGTATCGGGCATAATGTCCAAAAGGACACTTGGCAAATTGTTCCAAACGAGATACGCTAGCCTTTAGGCGTTTACCGTATAAACGTCGTGCTAGCGGGCGTTGAATCTTATCTTCTTGATTTTGAACCTGAAGACTGGACTGTAACCGTTGCACTTGATTTTTGTGGATAGGATCTTGAATCAGCCACATTTCAGCAGCTTTCCAGAGGGGAGAAAGCGGTTCTCCCTGACGAACTGTGCGCAGCTGTTCAGCATAGGTTTGAAGGGCAAAATCTGCTTGACTAATACGTTCAATGTCTTCCTGATTTCCTAAGAAGCTCTCCGTAAGCGGGTAAAGGTTCTTAAGTCGTGTGACTATAGGTGAAACCGCCAGTCCTTTCCCCTCTTCATCTGTCAGGGGATAACACACAATAAGTTTTTCGGTAGCTCTAGTGAGTGCTGTATAGATAAAGAACTGCTCTTCAAAGGTCTGAGTTTTCCCTTTCGGGGCAAGAGTGATTCCTGCCTCCTCTAATTGTTCCCTTTCCTCGGCATCAAGTAGGCCATCGGAGTTAGGTCGAGCAGGAAGAATGCCCTCATTAGCCCCTACAAGAAAGAGAACCCGCACTTCAGGATTTCGTGAACGATCCAATGAGCCTACCAAAACCTGGTCAAGCCCAGGGGGAATCAGCCCTAGTTCGATCGCTTCTATTCCAGAAGCAAGAATTAAGGTATAGTCCTCAAGCTCTAAATATTCTTCTCCCAATCCAGCAACTATTTCATCCAAGACCTGAATAACGGCTTCCCAGATTTGTTCGTGTAGCTTGGCCTCGCTAAGTTCTCCACTTTCTTGAGCCTTTTGCGACCATGTCCTTAAGGTTGCAGGAACATCAAGTCTTTCTAAGAATTCATAGAGAGCTTCGGTAACTTCCCGTACCGTTAATCCGTTAGCTTTTTTACTGGGTTGGACCCTTTGAATAAATGGGGCTATCGAGTCATAAACAATCTGTCTAGAGGAATTAAGCTTCGCTTGAAACTTTATCTCGGTAGCAAGTTGGGCTTCGTTTTGCCCTAATGACCATTGACGATGGTATTTCCAGGCTACGTTCCTGTTCCAGCCTTCTCCGTGTATTCCATGTTCGATTACGTAGTTTTCCAGACAATCGATGGAATCTCGCTGAAGTGGGAAAAAGTCCGTCTTCAGGCAGCGAAAAAGTGGTTCATAAGCCCAATGACTCTCCGCCACTTCCGGTAAGGATTGAATCAGCTCAATTAAGGGATGATGCAGGACAGAACGTTTGTGATCAAGAAAATGTGAGATCTCATAAGCCGTAAACACCTGGGTAATCAGCTCGTGATACCCAGTGAGGTCGCGAGTCATGACCGCCATCTCATTCCAGCACATTCCCTCATCCCGGGCTAAACGACGCAGTTCTCGCGCAACACCTTCCACTTCAGCTCTTCGGTTGACGGCTGAAAAAATCCGAATCCCATCCCCCAGAGGATTTTCTGGATTAATCGAAAATCCAGCGAGATTGGACATAGGTGAGGGAGAAGGAACCTCCCCGTAAGCCACGGTCGGATATGTAAAAAAATACTTTTCTAAATGCCAGAGCCAGGGATGTTTATAGCGTTCCGTACTTTCAAGTAAGACGGGAGGGTGTAAATGGATAGCTGTCTCGGCAACAAGGCGTTGCAGGTCCTGATAAGTCTGCCAAGGACCTGCAAATAACTCCTCGCCCACTTTAAAGGGTCCCGCTTCCAGCTGGCGCTCATCTGCAAGTAAAACTGGATCAAGTGGAGACGTTATAACAACTTCATTGGCCGTGATCATAATCATTTTTAGAACGTCTAACTCTTGAGGGGTAAATCCTGTAAAGCCATCTACCCATAAGCGTGCCCCTTGGATAACGGGTGCGTAAGGTATCTTTTCTGCAAGAATCGACAATTCATCATCCGGATCACGGATTTCATGGCCTAAAGCTGTTTGAAATTCTTCGTAAATAAGAGCTATGTCTTGAAGCTTATCCAATAAAAGTTGATTCGAATTTTTAATTTTATGTAAATCGTTTGGAGTAATGCGATAAATTTTAAACTCTCCAATTGTTTGAGCTAGGAGATCGGCCATACCAGGTCGGGTAGAGGTTCGGGCGAACGCTTTTAAATGAAGACGATGCTTTAAAAGGATTCGCCGCAGAAGCATCCGTTTTCCAATCGCACCGATTAGAACTTTTTGCCCTCCCCCGGTTTCAGAAAACACTCGCCAACCCAGTCGTCGAAAGCTCAAGACTTGGGCTCGTAAACTTCCGCCTAAATCAGGTGTATTGGCTAAAGTCACTTCCATCTGATAGGTCGCCTGCTCGGGGACGAGGAGAATCAGTGGTGCACCCCATGGTTTCAGTCGAAGTTCGCTACGGATTTCTTCCAAGCATAGGGTGCTCTTGCCACTTCCAGCTCGACCGAACACAAAACGGACACCCAAAATAAATCGCTCCCTTCCAAAGGACATCTTGTTCATAATTTAAAAAAGGTTTCATTCTGACGATTTAAAATGCAATGTGTCGGACTTGGCTAACCATGCTTAAGAGAGCAGCCCCAACGGATGGAGGATAGTTCGGCTTAAGTATTTGAACAGTAGGAAATTCTTCTTGAATAGTGGCCAGTAAAGACGGTTCAATAAAACCGAGAATATGTCTGATTCCTCCGACTAACCCCACTTCTAAGCCATGAGTTTTCCGCAGTAGCGCTCTCGTTAATAAACCTAAAGCTTGGCCTGACTCATCGAGAATTAATTTGGCGATATAGTCTCCCATCCGAGCGGTCTCAACAACTACTGGAACCAAAGCAGCCACTTCTTTGTTCGTGCGGTTAGGTTGGTAGAGCCAGTAGCTGATCTCAGGCACTTGTGCTAATCCCAAATGTTCAGTAATCTTAGTTTCTAATAGGCTTTTAGGACCGTACCCATCGTAGGATGCAACCGCTGCAGCTAAAGCTTTACGTCCAATATCATAGCCACTACCTTGGTCTCCGATGAGATGTCCCCATCCGCCTACGCGAAAAACCTCACCCTCAGTGTTTACACCTAAGGCAACTGCCCCTGTTCCAGACGCTAAAACATTTCCGGAGAATTTTCCTCGAACGGACATTAAAGCCCCAAAGGCATCGTTCTCTAGGACCACAGGAACCTCTTGTGATGAGACTGTTTTCAGGGATAAGGCTTTTAAGTTTTGTTTCAGGCCGTCGGCCATAATATTCCAGTCTTCGGGGGTGTCAATACCGGCAAGGCTGATTCCGATTCCTTCTAGTGTATCACCTTGTAAGGCATCACGAATCCCCTCTACAATATGCTGGACAGCTTGCTCTATCCCGACCGCATGGTAATTGCTCGCTGGTTTGCGCAGGCAGCGTAGCACTTGATCCTTTTGATCCAGTGCGACAATCTCTGTTTTACTGCCTCCGCCGTCAACCCCGATTTTAATTTTCAAGCTATCACTTCCCTATTCTCAATTGACGCATCCAATACCAGCTTTTTCTACAGCTTCTTAATGGGGTCGATTCGTGCCGTACAGAACGTCTTTTTGTATGATTATGCATGGAACCTATGGTTCATCAATAGGTATATATAGAAGCCGATTTTGGGGGTGAATAACGTGCGTATTTATGTGTTAACTCGCTTTAAGCTTGCCTTAGTGATTTTGTTTCTAATTGCCGTGGGAGGTTTACTCACCATCACTCAGCGTTCAATGTCAACACCCTCTCTGGTTCGGACTCCTGGTACCTATTATATGGCTCATACTCAGGAAAAAGTTGTAGCACTAACCTTTGATGATGGACCAGATCCGACAGATACGCCCGATGTGTTGGATATCCTTAAAGAAAAGAAAGTTCAGGCGACATTCTTTGTTTTGGGGCAGGCGGCTCAATCTAACCCGGCTCTGTTAAAGCGCTTAGTTAACGAAGGACATGAAATCGGAAACCATAGCTTTAACCATGATTATCAGCAACGCCATTTAATTGAGGAAATGAATCAAACAGACCAAGAAGTTTTTGCTGTAACCGGTGTCCACACTTATTTTTACCGCCCCCCAGGCGGGTTCTTATCTGAGCGTCAACTCGCTACTATCAAAAGAAATGGGCAAGTCGTGGCCCTTTGGAGTGTGGATAGCAAGGATTGGCGTAACCCAGGGGTAAAACAAATCGTGGCTAATGTTACGAAAAATGTATTTCCTGGTGCAATTGTCCTTCTGCACGATGGTGGTTACCAGCGTATTCAAACAGTTAAAGCGTTGGGTCCCATTATTGATTCTCTCCAAGCTAGTGGTTATCGTTTGGTCACCTTAAGTAAGCTCAAAACGATGGATTGTGAAATTAAGTAGCGGGTTTTTCCTCAGAGTTAAATATTGTGGTCTCCGCTTCAAACTTCGCTGGTTTTAATTTTGGAATGGAATTTAAACCTTCGTTATAATTCCGATCGATAAATTATCTTTTGGAAATTAGAATCCTGCATGTTCTAAATATATAAAAGTAAATAAACTACTCGTTTGTAACAAATCCTCTGCCGAGGACTTCACCGGCATTTTGGACAATCATAAAGGCTAGAGGATCTACTTCTCGCACAGCTTGTTTTAGGCGACCTATTTCTGGTAGACTGACGACACAGATGATTACGTTCTTTGGTTCGTTAGAGTACGCGCCTCTTCCATGTAAAAACGTTGCCCCCCTACCTAAATCAATCATAATCCGGTCAACTAAGATTTCGGACTGGTCAGAAATGATGGTAATTGCTTTCGACGGAACTCCACTCTGTATTAAATCAAGTATACGACCATATACAAACAAGGTAACTAATGTGTAAAGTGTTGCTTTGGAGCCAAGTATTGCCCAAGAGATCATAATAATAACACCATTAATAGCAAGGGCAGATGTTCCCATGGGTACTCCATATTTACGCTGAATGACTTTAGATACAATATCTGTACCGCCTAAGCTGCCACCGAAGTGAAATACAAGGCTTGAGGAAATCCCGGAGATAACCCCTCCATAAAGTGCCCCCAGAAAAATGTCATTTAGGGCTACAGGCTGAACTCCTTTAAATAGGTCCAGCGATGTGGAAAATATCACCAAGCCCCAGATGGTTTTGAAAACAAACTGTTTGTTCACTTCACGCCAGCCTAGCACAAGCAAAGGAATATTTAAGAGAAAGGTCACAAGACCTATGGGTAATTTGAATGTATAGTAAAGAAGCAAGGCTATTCCGCCGACGCCACCTCCGCCTAATCCAGAAGGGACAATAAAACCCTGAACACCGTAGGCGGCAATGATGGCTCCGATTGTAATCCCAATGATTCCAAGGATAGACTTTGATCGCTGCGTTAATTTCAAGTGGTTACCCCCTATTACTGATGTCTCTTATCTTTTATCTTCTATCTCTTAATCTCTGATCTCACAGCATATAATTCATTATACAGACATTTGTCTTTTCAGTAAAGAATTGCTATGAGAGGGGTTATAGTATTGTTAAGGGCCAGGCATGAAGCAAACAAGAACTGGGCGTAGCGAAAGTTTAGTTTCGCTACGCCCCTGTTTCACGTCTCTTTGAAGTAACGCTTTCTGCCTTCTGGTCCGACTGGAATCTGAGAACGGTTAAAATGTCTGTTAGATTTTACTTCCGCCACACCCGGTATACTAACCACCCCAAAACACCGATGAGTAGAAAGGGTAATACATACCCCACCCCGACCACCAGATAATTAAGGACATTCCAAGTACTGCTAATGGTTTTCAGTACGGCATCCTGGGTCGCTTGCCAAGTTTTGCTCCAGGAGATTGGTTGCCATGGGTTTATGACATTGACGTTTGGGCTTTGAAGAGTGACGAGCTGAAGATTTACGGTGGAGTAATCCACTTGATTGTTCCAGAGTTTAAGCTGCCCTTTGAGTTGTTCTATTTGTTGACGAATATTGCCCAACGCGTTTTCTACTTTAAGAACGTCATCTACGGTTTTGGCCTCATCTAAGATTTCGAGGTAACGTTTCTCCTCAGCCTCTAAAGTTTGCAAGCGAACTTGGGAATCATAGTATTGGTTGGTAATATCATTGGCAAGCAAACGTTGATCGAGAATTTTGCCCCATGCAGAAAAGGAATCCTGTAAGCCATTAAGCTTAACGGCTGGAATTTTTAATGTCATCTGGGCAGATGAATGACTATCCACTCCACTTTGTTGGGATTCAGCAATATATCCACCGAGTTGTTGAACCTCCTGAGTGATCTGGGCAACAGTATCATCGATGGAATCCACTTCGAGAGTTAAAGTCAAATCGTAGGTGATTTTCCGGGGAATACCGGCATCAGCAGGTGGAACAACCGCTTGGTCTGGAGGCAGGGGTGCTATGGCTGCGTTTTTAGCAGAAGGGGCCGCCGAGCTAAATGAGGAATCCGTTTTCTGGTCTGCTGCCGCGTCCGGAGCTGAGCCATCGTAAAGCTTTCCTTTCATAACTGGTCCGCCTGCTTCAATCGAATTAGTCATCTGAGGAGCCCTAGCTACGGATTGGCTTAATTCAGCCTTATTGCCCATATGAGGGAAAATGTTCCATGAAGAATTCAGAGCACTTTGCCCGATGATCATTAAGATAGCTAGTCCGACGACCGAAAATCCGATTTTCCAGCGTTCGATTCCAGTCATTACCCTTAATTTTGCCTGGATTCGTTGAACTACTCCTGGCTTGTCGGTTACAGGAAATACATCTAAGGCTTCTTCTTGAGAGATTTTCTCAAGGGCCTTTTGTTTGATACTTTGCTTGATTTGTTCATTCTCCTCTGGAGCAGTGTCGATTATATGGAAGAAAGCTTTCATTCGCTTTAAATCACCATCCTCTTCCCAGAGGGACTCGAGATCCGTTCTCTTCGTAAACCTGTTCATCAGCCTCTTCCTCCTTTGCCCGGGTTTCCCTGGTAGATTTTACGGAAACCTTTCTTCGCTCGGTATAAAAGACTGTCTACTGCCTGTTGAGTTGTTCCTAAGATTTCGGCAACTTCTCCAGCACTAAAACCTTCGATCAAGCGGAGTTGGATAACATTGACCTGTTGAGGGGAGAGCTTTGCCAAGGCCTCTCCAACACTGAGAAGGGTTGTCCATGACTCACTTTGATCGGACTCCTGAGACAGAGGCATAGGTATTTCTTCTAAAGGTATCACTGGGATGCGTTTATGGCTCCGATAATAATCGGCGATCTGATGGGTAGCAATTTTTAAGGCCCACGATTTCAGAGCGGTTTTCCTTTCTATACTAGGTAAACCTCGCCATGCTTTTACAATAATTTCGGCTGCCACATCTTCCACATCCGACTTAGGCACGCGGATCGAAACAAATCGGTAGATCAAAGGAAATAATAGTTCATAGATCTCATCAAAGGACGAATCGGCCTCCACCTCGTCGTCAGCCTCCTTCCTTCTCGCTGCATACTCTTAATCTCTGCATATTGTAACGAAACCATCACATTGTCCATTTAAGATAGGTATGGCGTTACTATTTCTATAGACGTATCTGAAACGCCTTTTCTGATGGGGTTAATTGGTGAAATTTTAAAAACGAGAATTTTGTCTTGCATAACCTTAGTATGAAGGCAAACTAAAAGAGGATCGCATAATGTCATATTAGACAAAGATGTCATCCTCCTACAGTGTATCATTTTTGAATTCTGTATCTGGACAGGGTACTGAGTAACCAATCTATAAAAGTGGTGATAACAAACGGGCACTTGATTCTTTCCAGCGTTCCAAGGCAGGACGGGATCGAAAGGCCTGCAGGTCAAGCTCGCTACTGTCTTTAAAGTCCTGCTCAAAATCTAATCTTAGGCGATCAGCCAAGGACTGATCATATATAAAAGCGCAGATCTCGAAATCAATAAAAAAGCTCCTATTATCCATGTTAGCAGATCCTACAGAAGCGAGATGATTATCTATAAGGAAGATCTTAGCATGCAGGGTTCCTTTCATGTATTGAAAGATCTTTACGCCTGCTTGAAGTAATTCTAAAAAATAGGAGCGCATTGCCCAAAACGTCACTTTATGCTCGGGGATGCCCTGAACAATAAGTCGCACGTCAAGACCGCTCAGCGCTGCTGTTTTTAAGGCCATAATCAGGCTTTGATCTGGGACAAAATAGGGTGTTTCAATGTAGACGCTGTGCTTAGCCATTGCAATTGCGTTAAAGAAACCCTGCAAAATCGACGCCCAGTTGGAATCTGGGCCGCTCGCACTGATTTGAACAGGTAAAACATCATAATCATTGATCTGGGGGAAATACTGGGTACCTCTAATCTTTTGATGGGTCACAAAAAACCAATCATTGAGAAAAATAGATTGCAGGCTATGGACTGCTTCCCCTTCCAATTTTAGATGAGTGTCCCGCCAAAATCCTAGTTTAGCGTCGCGAGACAAGTACTCATCCCCAATATTGAGTCCCCCCATAAAACCTATACATCCATCAACAACTACAATTTTGCGGTGATAGCGGATGTTGAGCTTAGATGTTAAATAAGGAAACCGAATCGGAAAAAACCATTCAGCCTGAATCCCGGCTTGCCGCATACTGCGGACAAAACCCCCAGAAACTGAAACACAGCCCATTCCATCAAGCAGGACGCGAATTTCTACCCCATCTGTTGCTTTACGAGATAAAATTTTCAAAACATCTGCGCCGATTTCATCGTCTTTAAAGATATAGTAGCTGAGATGGATGTGATGTTTAGCTCCTTCTAAGGCATTAAATAACGCTTGAAATTTCTCTCCTCCGTTTAAGAGAATCTCAACTTGATTATGAACAGTCATGGAGGCGAAGCCATTGTTCAAGAGCAGACTGGCCAGTTTTTTTTCTGAGTCATTATTCGCTAGAGGTAAAATATCTTCCTGATTGGAGTCGCTTTGCTGCTGGTGAACCATTCTGGCCAATCGATTATCGGGGATATGTTTCTTATGAAATAATTGTCCCTGAGTTTTTTTGCCGAAGACTACATATAAGATGAATCCTAAGATAGGGAGAAGACCGAGCATACAGAGCCAAGCAACTGTTTTCCCTGGGTCTCGATTTTCCAAGAGTATCACCTTGCCAATAAGTATCACCTGCATGATGCTTAAAACCAGAAGACTAAACCAAACCATGATATCTCCGCCTATCTATACCGACTTAGCAATTCCAATCGATAATACAAAAGCTTTCGTTATTTGCATTATCAAAATATCATGCCACTGTTTAGTATGCACGGTTTTAGCAAGTTTTAGATATCAGGGTCGTAATCGACTGTAGTATGATTCTATAAATGACAACTCCAAAATGCTAACTTCTAACTGACAGTGAATTCTGGAATTCCAGTGACAAATAGTTTAAGGAAGCGACACTAGATTGCCGGAAGCGTTCCAGTTATAGTTTGTTGTTACTCCGTCAACAATTTTACTTTTTCTCAACCCATCGTGGTAATACGAATAGGTAGCAACCAAGGTGCCGCCTACTATTTTATTCACCTGAATTAACCTGTTCTCTGTTATCGTATTTGTAGCTATTGGTTCCGTCACTGGTCAAATTTCCATTACTATTATACGTGTATACGTGAATCCATTAGTGGTTATTTGGTTGGATTCATCGTAGGAATAGGTTTTAATCCCTTTCTTGGTTAAGTTTCCTATAGCGTCATAGGTATAATATTCTGTTACTTTGCTGCCGCCAACGGGAGTATTCGACCAACTTTTTAGTCTGTTAAAATTGTCATATACTCATGCACGCCAGCCCATGAGGTAACCTTTGGAGATACTCCCATCGGCATTATAACTATGTTATAATAGTTTTTATCGGGAAATTGGGAGTCTTGTATTTGAGTACACCAACCATTCCCTTGATAAAGGATCGTTTTCTTGACATTCGTCCCCGGATACTGGATTTGGAATAAGCGACCATTTTCATCGTAGTTAAAATAAAGGGTATTTTCATCCGGTAACGTAACTGACCTAAGCTTGTTATCGCTTCGGTACTGGTAGTTAACAGCACCTGTGTTGAACCTTTGTTGGTACCTGTTTCCTTCAACAAGTTGTTGTTTTCTTAGTGCAAACTTGTACACAAACCCTTGATGTTCCTAAGATGCTGTCAAGGATGAGTTATACTTATACTTTCGAAAAAAACAGAAAGAAAGACCAGCAGATTTAGTTTCCTTCTGGCCTAAAGAAAGAGACTATTCACTTATACATCTCGTGATCTAACGAATATCTGTAAGTTGTGAATTTCTCGTGAAAAAAGGATGTATCAAAGCTTGTGTTGCGGTCTTGTTTCAGCTTTCGACTTGCTCGCTTCGGTAGGCCACAGCGGGATGAAGCGCGTCCAGGAAGCTGAGCAGACAGGGGCGGAATGGTTGGTCACCAACAGTGCGGGTTGTGGCTCGCAGTTCAACGCCACCTGTCACGCCATGGGTACGCAAGTACAACAAATGGACTTGACCGAGCTCGTTGCCCGATGCTTGGGGATTCCAACCGTGGATCCGGCCCAGTGTGTGGAATTGCTTAAAGACAGTGTCATATCCCCAATTGTTGTGCCGGCTGAGGCTAGTAAATAGTACCTTTCCTTATCTAACTAAATGTACAGAAAAAAACCAAAGGCCCTCTCAAGTGAGGGTCTTTGGTTTAGTCAAACTTACTACTGCGAAATGGAGCGAATAAAATCTTCTAAAAAGAAAATAGCCATTTTGTTTTATGTTTAAATCATGAAAGAGAGGGGTGAAATTGGACCGTGTTTAATAATAACTTATATATTATAAAAAACATTCGCTTGTTTCCCACGGATGTTATGAGGGATATGCTGGAAAAAGGAGAAAGGGTTTTTTTCGGAAAAGGGGAACACGTTATTACCCCTGGAATGTTAATACAATCTGTTTATCTCGTAGAGACGGGCAATGCAAGTGTATACAAGCTTCATATTGATGGAAAGGAGTGTATTCTGGGATTAGTATCCCCAAGGGAGTTTGTAAATCTTTTAGATACTTTCTCTAGCAAGGAAACTACTATATTTTGTAAGGCTTTAACGGATCTATCCATTGTGAAAATACCAAAACAAGAAATTATAACAATTGTTAACGAAAATCCTACTTTGGCCATTAATCTATTACATTTCTTTTCGGAGCGGTACCAAGAAGTAATCGAGGTTTTAGAACAGGTGGCCTACGGTAAAGTGGAAGAAAGGTTAATTTTCTTACTTCGCAAACTGGCTGACCCTTTAGAAGGTGACGGAGACTGGTATCCTTTGCCGGTTTCCATAACGCATAGGGATTTAGCGGGTATGATTGCTTCCACCAGGGAAACAGTGACCTTATTGCTAAATAAATTACGGCAGGAAAACACCATTCGAATCGATAACAACAGAATCTGGATTTACTTAGACGAAACTCGATTAACAAAGTGTAATATTTGTTAATAAGGTAAGCCTCCTTACATACATGGAGCTTCCCACATGCTAACCTTTAAAAGGAGAGGAGATGAGCTTACAATGAATAATATTGACTTTAACATGTTAACGCAAACTATGAGTGCAATGAAGGTGGACCAAAATCTAGCCATAAAAAAATGGGTTGCGAAGATCCACTGGGTAGATGGCGTACAAAATCAAGTGGGGATAAGGGAATTTACCCCATTTGAAATGGATCAGCCAAAGCCTATGGGCGGAATGAATAAAGCCCCAAACCCTGTAGAATATTTAGTAGCTGCTGTAGGAGGATGTTTTGCAATAACCTTTCAAGTGTTAGCGAGCCAGCAAGGGATAAAGCTGGAGAATGTAGATGTCACAATTGAAGCCGATTTAAATGCCGCGGTGTTTTTAGGGATCGAGGAGGGCGATGGCGGGATTTTAAATCCGGTTATTACTTTAACGGTGGAGACTTCCGCGAGTAAAATACAAGTAATGGAAATTGCGAATATTGCCCTTCGAAAATCGCCGGTTTTGGCAAGTTTAAAAACGAAAGTAAATCTAGTAATACAGTAGATACTTGTAAATAGGTCACCTGATCTGCCGGGTGGCTTATTTTCTATTGCACGTACGGGTCCTTGTCGTGAAGAACCATCTGGCTTTAAAGGAGATCTATAGGATAATAAGCCATTATAGATCTCACTTACAAAATAACGTGAATAAATCGCGATTGTCGCTTAGGTGATAGACGTTTAATAGGAGTCGTAATAGATGGATGAGTACTTAAATCGAAACAGACTTTTATGGACATTATCAGTTGCACAATTTATGGTTATGCAAATCTGGTATAACTTTTCTGCTGTTCTATCTCCGCTAAAACAGGCGTGGAATATAACTAACTTTCAGGCAGGCGTTATAATCTCTACCTTTCAGTTAGGTTATGTCATCGCGGTTTTCTTTTTTAGTGTATTAAGTGATAGACATAACCCACAGAAAATTTTTATCTTTGGAGCCCTCGTTACAGGAATTTCAAGTTTGCTTTTTGCTTTTTGTGCAAATGGATTTTACAGTGCTTTGCTTTTAAGAACGCTTGCTGGGATAGGAATGGGTGGAGTTTACGTTCCCGGTATGAGGTTACTTGCTGGAGTTTTCCCACCCGAATCTAGAGGAAAAGCAATAGGCTTTTATGTTGGTTCCCTTGTTGTCGGTTCGGGGGCCTCACTGCTTTTATCAGGTATATTGGTAAAAATCATCAGTTGGGCTACGCTGATTACCATTACTTCTCTGGGGGCACTGTTCGGGGCTTTTTTAGTCTATCAGATGGGTGAAGTGCCCCTCAATGCTGTCAAAGTTGAATTGAGTTGGGGCCAAGTTAAAAAGGTTTTGTCTCGGCCCAATCTATTATTAAATTTAGGTTATATGGGACATATGTGGGAACTTTACGCCATGTGGCCATGGATCGCTCCTTTTTTGGTAGCAATGTTTAAATTTCATGGGTATTCGACTCAAGACGCCCAGATGTATGGCAATATCATAGGGGGACTAAGTGTCATTATAGGGAGTATTGCGACTTGGACGGGGGGATTTTTCTCTGATCGAAAAGGAAGAATAAAAAGTATCCTAGTTTTCTTAGTCGGGAGTATTTTTTGTTCGTTTATCATTGGATGGATGAGTGAATGGTCGATTTATGCGGCTTCAGCGATAGCCATTTTGTATGGTTTCTTAGTCATCGGAGATAGTCCGATTTTTTCAACGGCGATAACAGAACTTGTGGATTCAGAGGTTACAGGGCTGGCTTTAGGAATTCAGTCGGTGATGGGCTTTGGAGTTACAATAATAGCTCCCGGTGTTTTTGGGTATTTAGTTGATAAAACACATTCTTGGGGTATTGCCTTTGCCTCTTTAGGAATAGGTGCACTCATCGGCCCATTGGCACTGCTATCATTAAGGAAACTCCCTGAGAGCTATAGGATGGCGGAAGGAAAGCAGTAAGAGCTAAAGTTAGTACTCGGCGGAACTTGTCGTTCCGCGAAGGTACCTGGAACTTACGCGGAACGACAATAAATGACGGCTCACCAGCATGTTGCGTCGAGTAGCACTGATTTGAACAGGTAAAACATCAAAATTATTGATCTGTGGGAAATACTGGGTGCCTTGAATCTCTTGATGGGTCACAAAAAACCAATCATTCAGAAAAATAGATTGCAGGCCGTGTGTTTAGTTCTGGTCTTCTCTCATTCGGCAATATTTACCTTTTCATGGTATAATAATATCGTCAAATTTATAGGCAAACAAAGAAAACTTGGCTGGCGTGCGAAGACACTACAATATCGAATAAAGGAGAGTGTTATTATGCTAGTACCCCAAGAAGAAAGACAATACACGTATGCAGACTACCTATCATGGCCTGAAGATGAAAGAGTAGAAATTATTGATGGTGTTCTCTATATGCAAGCAACCCCTTCACCAGAGCATCAGGAGATATCAATGAATTTATCTACTCAGATTTCAGTCTACTTAAAGGGAAAACCTTGTAAAGTTTATGCAGCCCCATTCTCTGTTAGGTTAACTAAGGGGGACGAAAAGAAAGACGAAGACATAAAGAAAGTTTTTGAGCCTGACATTACTGTCGTATGTGACAAATCTAAAATTGATAAACAAGGCTGTAAGGGTATACCCGACTTGATAATTGAAATTATTTCTCCATCTTCGATTAAACTTGACAGGGTTACCAAGTTTAATCAGTATGAAAACGCTGGAGTTATAGAATACTGGATTGTAGAGCCAGAAGGTAAGATTGTAAGTGTATTCTTATTGCAAAGCAACGGTAGATACGGTAGGCCAGAAATATACACAGAAGAGGAAAAAATAACCGTATCAATATTTCCAGATTTAACTGTAGATTTGAGTACGGTGTTTCCTTCTATTTAAAAAAGTTAATAAAGATGGGCAACACATTATCATAATAGATACATATTGTTTGTTTTATAACCACAATATTTGCGAAAAGAGCATAAATATATAACAAAAATGAAGAGCGGTTCCACCATAAATGGTAAACCGCTCTTCTACTTATTAGTGGCGTGGGTTTTCCCAGGGGTATGGGGCATCTGTTAAGATGAGGTTATTGTCTTCATCGTATCTGTAGTAAGTATCGATAGTAGCCTGATCATGGACATGGATTAGGCGGTTTAAGTCATCGTAACCGTAATTGATATGGTGACCTAACGCATCTTGCGAATGAGTTAAGTTGCCATGAACATCAAAAATAGAATCCTTTCAACCCTTCAATGAGCTGTTCCATGACGAAGATATCTTTAATCGCTACCCGAATAAAATCACCGGGCAGACCTGCAAAGCTGGAACAGTCGCGTACCAGTATCCCATGACGTCCCAGATGTTCAATCAATTCTTTAGAGGTATGATTCAAGACTTCGATTAAAGCAAAATTAACAGAGGTTGGCCAAAGTCGCAGATGGGGAAAATTGCATAGAGCGAATTCACGATAAAAATAGGATCTGCTCTCTGTCAATTTTTCCCGAACCTCATCCGCATACTTCAGATCCCGAAGTGCAGTGATTCCGGCATGTTGAGCGAGAACGTTCACAGACCAAGGATCACGGTATTGCTCGAATAGGTGAAGCAAAGACTCATGAGCAAAGACAGTGCCCAAACGCAACCCCGGTAAACTGTAAAACTTAGTTAAAGAGTATAAGATAATAAGGTGATCGTTGGCCTCAAGATAGGCACGAGTAGAGTTGCGTAACTCGTCCGGAAGAAAATCAAGGAACGACTCATCGAAGAGAATCCGACAGCCTAATTCTTTGGTTAGATATAAGATTCGTTCAAAGGTGTCTTTTTCCAGGACTCTCCCTGTCGGATTATGCGGGGAACAAAGAAAGAGTAAGTCACACCCTTCAAGGTATTCTCGCCATTTTCGGTCTACCCCACCTTCATCACGTGTGTTTTCGTTTTCACTTTCACCAGCAACACGCTTAAACTTCGCCCAGCCTTCTGGGCCCAGCGGGATATAGCTCACTTCAGACCCGACAGAACGCGCTGCCCGTTCGTATTCACTGAATGTTGGAATTGGAATCACAACTTTTTTAGGTTTTAACGCTTGAACGATTGTAAAGATTAATTCACCAGCACCGTTGCCGACCATGATTCTTTCGGCCGGTAGGTTCATATGACTAGCCAGAGTCTTTCTTAAGGCTTGACTCTCGGGGTCTGGGTAATGGACAATCTCTGGCATTCCCTGTTGCAAGGATGCCCAAACCCCAGGCGGCGGCCCATAAGGATTAATATTTGCCGAAAGGTCAATAAACGAATCCAAGCCATACAATTCTTGAGCTCTGCGCAGATTTCCACCGTGCATAGTTTCACCCCGCATTTTCAGATAATTTCAGTTTTGTGGCTAAGATTCCACCGGAATGACTGTTAAAGAGATCGAGATACACAGGGTTAAACAGTTGATGTGCTTCAAGTCGTAGGTTCTTACGTAGCTCCCGATTGGCAAAGCTGTTCTGAGGAAATACGCCAGCGAGCAGGGTGCCACTGTGAGCAGTAACAACCCCCAGCCCTCCTTTCTGACGAACCCAGGCCAAGAAGGGCTCAAACAACGATTTGGGATTTATCTCAAGATTGCACCGGGCACTGATTGTCCCGGCTGCAGCTAATTTTCCCAAATCAGCTTGCTCTATTCCTTCACGGGCCAAACCATACGCCCTCTGAATTTCACCTTCATATCTCCGATAGTGCTCCGCTAAACCTGGGCGGGCATTAAACACCCTGGTATCAATTGTTCCCCCCCAGTCTAAGGCGAGAAATAAAGCAGGGACTGAAGCTCCCAACACGTTATGGCTATGGCCCTGAACATGTTCAATTTCCGTGATTCCTGGAAACATGACACTGTCACTTGGTTCAATCCGTAAAGCAAAATGCGCTAAGCGCTCTGGAGCAGGATCTTTTCCAAGAGCAATTAGAGCGGCTGCTGCTACGGCAGAAATGTCAGCGGTTGAGCTCGCCATTCCTTTCCCTTCCGGAAGCTGCTGGATAAATTTCACCGTACCACCTAATGCTGGTAGACCTAAGTTGTCTTTAAGCAATTGCAAGACTTGGAGCGCTTTTGTTTTACTCGGAGGAAGATCCCAGCCTGTGGCGTGCATATTCAATGCCACCCTGGCCTCCGAAAATCGGTCAATGGGACAATCCACCAGAAATGGAACTCCTTTGCGAGCTCCTTGTACCCATTCTCCACATGTCCCCGGACACCGGGCCAACCCAACAGTGAAATCCATTAATATTCAATCCCCCTACGACTGTTAACCCCTTTAGCAAAAGGATGTTTTAGTAAGTTTAAGTCCCACCAATTGTCCACTAAAGGCTCTAAGTCAGCGGACATCCCTCGTCCCGTTAGAATCCAGTGCAGGGAGGAATGTGTTGACAGCAGTTCTTTCAATAGATCCAAGCTCAGAAAACCATGGTTTAGGGCATGGCTCACCTCATCTAAAATAATCACTTGATAGGTGTTTGCCTTAACTTCGTCTACCACGAAATCAAAGGCCTGTTGAACCAACTCTAAAGCGATCTCCGGATTGCGATTTTGGCGAAAACATTCCCCACACCCCGTACAGTGTTTCATACCGGTACGGATCATCCCCGACCAACGACATCCTACTCCAAATTGAACGAGAGGAATTCCTAAACGATTAAGACCCAATAGTTCACCACTGTAAGTACTCCCTTTGAGGAATTGGACCATTAGAACTTGTTTTCCTCTAGAATAAGCTAGCACGGCTTCGCCAATGGCTGACGTTGTCTTACCTTTACCCTGTCCGGTATAAACGGTAATCATGACTTAATTCCCTGAGAACGAGACTTAAACCAGTGTTCAAGCAATTCCCGGTGTCCAGAAAAATGAAGGTGAAGGTAGGAGGCGACGATATTATCCCGGGCATATCCCTCCATTCGATCGGAGTGATCCCCTTTGAATAATTCATAAGCTGCAGGATATTCTTGCTCATAGGTCACACGTGAATAATGAAATTCATGTCCTTGAACCGTTGTCCCGCGAGGACCTAAAAAATTATCCTCACGAAATACCCCGCGTCGATACCCAATGCCTTGTAAGCGTTTAGTCATTTCTGCCTTCATGGGAATAAGACCCGCCAATTTAAGGTCTCTTCCTTCAAAATCCGTTATGGATTGTCCCAGATACATGTACCCACCACATTCGGCATAGATCGGTTTGCCACTCGCCGCATAGGAGCGCAGAGAATCGAGGAAGCTAAGATTTTCACTCAAGCGCTGTACATGAAGTTCTGGAAACCCTCCGCCTAGGAAAATACCATCCAGATCTTGGGGAAGGGCCTGGTCATGTAAAGGGCTAAACGGTACAATTATAAATTTCAAGCGTTCTGCGAGGTCTAAGGCATCTTGGTAGTAAAAAAGAAATGCCTCATCCAACGCTAAACCTAAACGAAACGTTTCATGATTCAGCGGCTTAGCAGAAATAGAAGCAGGATTCATCTCAGAACTCAGAACAGAACGCGTGCTAGTTTTCACTTCTAAAAAAGTAGATTCTTGAAGATCCGGTGCGTTAAGCATAATGCTTTCAACTTGTTCCAGATCGATGTGGTCAGTTATTAGTTGGGAAAGGGTATCGATAAAGCCTCCCAGTGGTCCGCCCTCCCCCACGGGGACCAATCCTAGGTGCCGTTCTGGAAGTTGTAAGGCCACTTCCTTAGGGAAAACTCCGAGAATCGGAATCTTAAGATCACTAAGGGCTTCTCTAAGTATCTTTTCTTGGGCCGAAGATTTTACTCTGTTCAGTATAACCCCTTGAAGGTTTAATTCTGGATCAAAGGTATTAAAGCCGTGTACTAAGGCAGCCACGCTGCGGGACATCGAGGAGGCATCGATAATGAGTATAACAGGAGCTCGCAGGAGTTTTGCTACATCAGCGCTACTTCCGAAACCAGCCGTTCCGCTCATTCCATCAAATAGACCCATTACACCTTCAATCACTGCCCAACGCTCCTTTGAACTTTGAGCAAAGACGGAAGGTAGATGTTCACCCAGCAGCCACCGGTCAAGATTGCGGGAAGCTGCTCCCGTAGCTGCCGCATGATAACTAGGATCGATGTAATCTGGCCCAACCTTGTACCCCTGGATTGGCCGTTCGCGCTTTTTCAAAGCCGCCATCAAACCAGTAGCTAGAGTTGTTTTACCCACTCCGCTATGCGTTCCCGCTACAACAATCCGAGGAATCCTCATACTATCTCCCCCTATTCGTGGTTCGTGGTTCGTAGTTCGTAGTTCGTAGTTCGTGGTTAGTGGTTAGAAGTTAGTAGTTAGAAGTTAGTAGTTATTAGTTTGTAGTTATTAGTTTGTAGTTTGTAGTTCGCAGTTCGCAGTTCGAACCACGAATCATGCCACGTAGGTTAACAAAAGAGCTGGCAAAAGGGATATCCAAGTTGCCGTTCGCACCAGAAATCGACAGCGCACAATATCAGCGGCGTCCACGGGATGAAGGGCATCTCCCATCTCTGCCCGATGATGGGGTTTGCCATGATAGATATTGATACCACCAAGACGAATACCAAGTAACCCAGCGACGACGCTTTCCGGATTCCCACCGTTTGGACTCGGATGACCTGAGGCATCCCGTTTCCACATCCGATAAGCGTGACGTACCGACATCCTGGTTAACCAGCCGGCAAAGAGTAAGATGGGAACTGATAACCGTGCTGGGACATAATTAGCCCAATCATCCGTTCGGGCTGAGAACCAGCCAAAATCTTCATACTGTTCATTACGATAACCAACCATCGAATCCAAAGTGCTAACAGCTTTAAAAGCCATTGCTAAAGGGGCTCCGCCAAGGGCTGCATAAAAAAGTGGAGATAAGATCCCATCAACGAAGTTTTCAGCGAGGGTTTCGACGGTTCCTCGTACAATCTCTCCAACGGATAGATTACTTGTGTCGCGGCTAACCAACCAGGAAAGACGTAATCGGGCCTCGCTCAAATCACCGAGTTTTAATGGTTGCATAACACTTTGTCCTGCATCTAATAAGGATTTTCCTGCCAAAGTTGAAAAAATAAAATACGCGCTCACGCCTAAACCGAATAAGGGATGAAGTGCATTCGCACCCCAAACAGCGGCCCAGGTAATCAGATAAGTTCCACCGACTACAAGGCAGGTTAGAAGAACTCCATGCCGTCGGCGTGCCTGGGGGGATCCCAGATTGAGTCGGCGCTCTAAAAAGGAAATGACTTGGCCAATTCCTACGACCGGGTGGGGCCAACTACGGGGGTCTCCAATGATTTGGTCGAGTAGAAACCCGATCAGGACGGCGATGGTGAGAAAACTAATTGATGGCATTGCTTACACCGTCTCAGCCAGATGAATTGCTTGGGTATCTAAACCCATAATAGCACGAACACGTTCAAGATCCACACTTTGCCGTACTAAATCTGCCAGCTCATTAAAGGCTGCTTCGCGAAGTGAGGCCTGAGAAATTGACGCTTCAACCGGTCTACAACGACCTCGGCGCTGCCAAAGCCATTTCAAAAGTTCCGTCCGTAAACTGTCATTGTCAAAAATTCCATGTAAGTAGGTTCCAAAGGAATTCCTGGTTTGCAAGCCATCCGGATAAGATACTCCATTGGAAGTCAAATTAAACAGTGGCGTATGTCCCTCATCCATTGTGGATCGCCCCATATGAATCTCATAGCCAACAACCGTTTCCCCGGTACAAGCTTTAAAGAAGTCTCGATTCGCCAGAATTGTTCCTGTACTTTGGACGGTATGTTTCTGGGGATAGAATTCCGTTACCATTGGAAGAATACCAAGTCCTGCTACCTCTTCAAGTTCAGATTCTGTATGCAGCGGATCCAGCACAGAACGTCCCATCATTTGGTAACCACCGCAAATACCGATAAGAGGAATTTCCTCTTCACTGAGCTTAGAAATCTGCTCCCCAAAACCGCTCTCATGTAGAAAACGCAAATCAGCAAGGGTATTTTTACTTCCCGGAAGAATAATAAGATCGGGTTTGCCAAGATTACCGATTTCGGTGACATAGCGGACCGAGACATCCGATTCGTCTTGAAGCGCATCAAAGTCCGTAAAGTTAGAAATGTAAGGCAGCCGAACCACTGCAACGTCTAATTGATCAGGGAGCGAAACAGAGGGTCTCTCGGTAGACTCATTCAAGGCAACCGAATCTTCATCCGGGATGCGGATTTTAAAATAAGGGACAACCCCTACCACTGGGATTCCTGTTCGCTCTTCAATGAAATCTAAGGCAGGTTGAAGTAGGGCCAGTTCGCCGCGAAACTTATTAAAGATAATCCCTTTAACCAAGTCTCTCTCCTCGGGTTCCAGCAATTCCAAGGTCCCCACAACAGAAGCCAAGGCACCGCCACGGTCAATATCAGCAACAAGCAAGACTGGTGACTTCGCCTCCAGAGCTACTCGCATATTAACAATATCATTTGATTTAAGATTGACTTCCGCCGGACTCCCTGCTCCTTCAATAACTAAGATCTCGTATTCGTCAAGCAGTGAGTGGAGGGCCTCTTGAACAGATGGCCAGGTCATCCTTTGATATTCTCCGTGGTAACGCAGGGCTGTCACGTTCCCTTGGGACTGCCCCATGATGATTACTTGAGAACCGCTAGGCCCACTTGGTTTAAGCAAAATCGGGTTCATGCGAACATCCGGGTCAACTCCTGCAGCTTGGGCCTGTACCACCTGTGCTCTCCCCATCTCTCCGCCAGTTGCTGTGACAAAGGAGTTAAGAGCCATATTCTGCGCTTTAAAAGGACTAACCAGATAACCTTCCTGATAAAAAATCCGACAAAAGGCAGCTGCCAGGACACTTTTCCCAACACTTGAAGAGGTCCCTTGGATCATGAGTCTTGCTGACAAGTTTTTTTCAGAAGACAAGAATGTCACCCTCCTTTCGTGGTTCGATTTTCGATATTCGTGGTTCGATTCGATATTCGCATAATCGTGGTTTGACTTTCAGTATTCGGCTTTCGAACTACGAACTACGCATTTGCGAAATGGCGGTATAAATTAAAGCATTGACCACTGTCGCTGCGAGTGGACTTCCTCCTCGGGTGCCTAATACTGTGATTGACGGGAGGTTGACTCGTTCCCAAAGTAAATCTTTGGACTCTTTCGCTCCCACAAAACCAACGGGTATTCCCACAATTAAGGCCGGACAAGTTTCCTGATTTTCGGCTAAACGCAAAACTTCAAGCAGTGCTGTTGGCGCGTTACCGATTGCTACGATCGCGCCGCGCAGACGCTCGGGATGCATCCGAAAGGCTGTCATTGAGCGTGTAATTCCCCAGGCTTTAGCCTGTTCTGAAACGCCAGGGGCATTCAAATAACTTTCTACAGTTCCACCCAAAGATTTTAGTTTTTCTTTGGAGATACCCGCTCGGACCATCTCGACATCTGTAATAACGTTCGCGCCTTCTTTCAGCGCCTTGAGTCCGCAAGCAATCGCTTGGGGATGAATGGCAATGGCTTGTTCCAAGGAAGGATCCCCACTCGTATGAATTAAACGTTCTACAACTGGGTATTCATCCTCAGACCAGGGGCGAGTCAGTCCAGCTCGTATGATGCGCATACTTTCCGTCTCGATTTGACTCGGATCTAAGATAAAAGATGTCATGCACCCATAGCCTCCTTAATACGTAGGCAAGCCAAATTTGCGATGCCGTCATCTGCTCCCAATTCTTCCGTAAATACAATTTCCACGTTCGGATTTTGTTCCCTTATTTCTCGTAATTCCTCATGAATATCTACCGATACATGGACTCCTCGAAAAAGAAAGAGCGGCATGATAACAATCTTTAATGCTCCTTCTTTAATCTTAGCCTGCACTGCTTCTGGCAGACTGGGTTGATCGTGCGCCATATAAGCAGGTGTTACTGTTTGCCCCATTAGAAGACTTACTTTTTGAGCGACTACTAAAAGTCCTTGGTTTGCTTCGGCACGACGACTACCGTGTCCTAATAAAATAATTTCTGATTTCATAAAATCGCCTCCAAATGTTTTATGAACTGGGGAAGTGAGCTTTCGTCAGTCTCCTCTGCCGGACGTTTCAGGATAATCAAGGGGATGTTTAAGCGGAGACAAGCCTGTACCTTTTCGAGGGTACCTCCTACTTTTCCACTTTCTTTAGCAACCACGACTTCGATATTTAATTGTTTGAACATTGCTTCGTCCCATTCCTGGGAGAAAGGGCCTTGAGCGGCAATGATTTGCTTTGGCTTGAACCCCAAAGATTCGCAGCGTGCCAAGACCTCGGCTGTAGGCAGAACGCGAATGAAGAGCACTTTATCTTTTAAAGCAGACAGAGATACCCATTCTGCTAAAGCATTGCTTCCTGTAGTTAAGAGAATACGTTGACCTGCGAGTTGGGCAGCAATATGAGCAGCAGTTGGAATATCCTCGGCCCAATGAATCAGAGGATGAACCTCCAAATCAAGCGGAGAACGCTGCCAACGGAGGTAGGGCAGCGATAGTTTATCACAGACTGTTTTGGCCATTTCTTTAACCCGCACTGCGTAAGGATGGGTTGCATCGACCAGGGCATCAAAGGCACTTCCCTGGAGAAGGTCTGTTAGAGTCTGAGCATCCATAGCCCCAGAGCGAGCTTGAAGCCCCTGTTCTAATGCTAAATCCGCGCCATACGCGGTCAGAGTCGACACTAAAATATCGTGGCCACGCTGTTTTAGGGCATTCGCTAATTCACGCCCATCCTCAGTTCCCGCTAAGACCAAAAGCCTCACAGCTTATACCCTCGAGGAGTTAGCATATAAGGACCGATGATCCGGGTTTGAGAGTTGCCGATAATTACGGTTGTGAGCATGTCAATGGTCTGATTGGTGAAATCTTGAAGTGTGGTCATTTGCACGCTGGACTCCTCGCCCCGTAATGCCTCTCGGACCAATCCGACCGGTGTTTCAGGGTGACGGTGACGCAGGAGAATCTCGCGCACAGTCTCAATGTGCTGTGTGCGTCCTTTACTTTTGGGGTTATAAATCGCGAGGATAAAATCGGCTTCAGCCGCAAAACGCACGCGTTTCTCAATGACCTCCCAAGGCGTCATAAGATCACTTAAACTAATTACTGCAAAATCATGCATTAAAGGAGCCCCTAGCATGGATGCTGCCGCAGTGGCGGCAGTAATTCCAGGAATGATCTCCAGCGGAATGTCTAAAAGACCCTCTTGTTCCAGACACTCAATAACAATGCCAGCCATACCATAAATTCCGGCATCTCCACTACTTACTACTGCCACTCTGTGTCCTTCGGCAGCTAAACGAATCGCTTCTCGACAACGGTCAATCTCTTGACGCATCCCATTGGAAACGATCTTTTGATCGGATAAATAGGGCCGAACGAGATCAATGTAGGTTTTATAGCCTACGATAAAGTCTACTTCATTCCAAACCGTCTGAACGCGTTGGGTCATATGGTCAGGATCTCCGGGCCCGATGCCCACGACAAAAAGTTTTCCATGCTGATTGCTACGGTTACTCCCTGACCTTTCACTTTCGGTAGAACTAGCCGTCCCATTTGGGTTCCCAGTAAGCTTGCTGCTTCGCATACTCCGTCCACTCCTATCTTTTCTGATACAAACTTCGATCGACTTAACTGTTCTTGTTCAATGACTGATTGGAGTTCCTCTGCCCTAAAGGTTTGAAACGGAACCCGTAAGTACCGGGCTGTTTCAATCAGACCATCTTCGTCGGATTTAAGGTCAATACTGTAGATTCCTGCGACTGCCTTGAGAGAGGCCCCGATTTGTTCGACTGCTGCTGTAATCCCCTCTAAGACAGCGTTAGGGGAGATGCCCCGTCGGCATCCAACTCCAACACGTAAGACCGGAGGAATTAAATATACGCAATCTTTTTTTGGATTTAGGTCAGGAAAGGCACTTAAAATGACATTCGCTTTTTCCTTCTCATCTTCTGACAGAAACTGATAATGCTCATCATTTAACCAAGTATATTCCGGTGGCAAAGTGTAACTTGACCAGACTTTGAGTGTGCCTTGCTCTAAAAGTAAGCGATTGACAGCTGGTAAATGGTTTATAGGTTCAACTTGCCAATGATATCGTCGAGCATATTCATCGGGGGCAACCAATCCCCGGCCATCAGTGGCAGTGGTAATAACTGCTAAAGCTCCACTTTGACTGGCTAGATGATTAGCCCAAGCATTTGCACCGCCTAAATGTCCGGAAAGCAAGGGAATGATGAACTTCCCTGCCTCGTCTAAAACGAGTACCGCAGGATCGTGGTCTTTGCACTCGATCAGTGAGGCGATTTGGCGTACCACAATCCCTGTAGCCATGACAAAAACGAGAACAGAATACTCCTGCCAGAGGTTCGGAACGATATCACCTAATTTATGAAAAATTTGCGTGTCATTTCTTGTATGGTTTTTTGAAAGAGCAAGGGCTTTGTCATGAATAAAAAAATCTCGCCTAACTGTGTTCGGGAACCCTTCGCTCATACGCTGGGCTGTAACCATTCCACGATCAGTCAACGCTACAAGTGCTACTTTCAAGTTGCTGTCCCTTGACGGTATTCATGAGTAAAGGTCGGGTCATAGAGCTTAGAGCGAGCATATCCGTTTGCGGGATCTAAGAAATCTCCGACCAGGATTTGCGCTTGTTTCCGAATTCCTGCCGCTTTTACTTTCTCTTCGATAGTTTCCAGAGTTCCCAGCAAAATCTCTTCATCCGGCCAACTTGCTTTAGCGATGACAGCAATGGGGGTTGAGGCTGGATAACCTTCCAGCAACTCTTTAACCACTGACCCTATATCCTGCACACTTAGGAAAATCGCCATACTCGCTTGATGTTTCGCTAATTTGGCAAGCGCTTCCTTCTCTGGTACAGGAGTTCGTCCGGCCAAGCGGGTAAGTATCAAAGTTTGACTGATTTCAGGTAACGTGAATTCTCGCCGAACTGCCGCAGCTGCTGAAAACACCGAACTGACCCCCGGAATGACGGAATAAGGAATATTTTGCTTGTCTAAGTAGTCGAATTGCTCTTTAATGGCTCCATACATGCTGGGATCTCCAGTATGAAGACGCACAATTGTTTCGCCGTTCTTAGTCCCCTCATCCATCAAAGTGACTACTTCTTCAAGCGTGAGGTGGGCGCTGTCATGAATAGGTGTTCCTGGGCGACAAATTCGGAGCAACTCCGGGTTGACTAAAGATCCTGCATAAATCACGCGGTCTGCTCTCTCTAACGCGCGGGATCCCTTCACGGTTATAAGCTCCGGATCTCCTGGTCCAGCTCCAACAAAAATAACTTCCCCGTTAATTGTTGCTTTCTGACTCATCGTTTTTCCTCCCTAACAAATCTTTTTTAACAAGAAGTAGGCTGAGATAATCGACTTTGTCAGATGTAAATTCTAGCGGTTTAGGCTCCCAACGGATTTTCTCTCCAGACTGACCGAGTCGCGTCAACAAGACAGCTTTTTTCTCGCGTTCTTCGAGAAGAGTCAACATTTCTGGAAGTCTTCTAGATACTTTCATCAAGACTAAGTTTGGAAAATCCAGGTATTCCGCTACATCCTCAGTACTCGGCAAAATAAGCAAAGGCTCATCCCCTGTGGCCAGAGGCAAGTTAATCCTCGCTGCGGCAGCAGCCATAGCCGTTATTCCCGGAATGGTTGCAATACACTCTTGTGGTAATTCTTCTTGGAGAATGTTAAGTAGGTAACTGTACGTGCTATAGAGCGAAGGATCTCCCAGCGTAATAAAAGCAACAGATTTGCCTTGTTTAAGTTGACCTAAGAGAGTTTGGGCTCCATCTTGCCAAGCTTTTGCCAAAACCTGTTGATCTGAAGTCATGGGCATTTCCAGTTCAATCAGACGGACGTTGGACGGACAGTGAACTTTAGCAATATCCCAAGCTACGCTTTCTCGCTCCATCTTAGATTTAGGTATGGCTACGATATCAACCGTTTGCAAAACTTCAACGGCAAGTAAAGTTAAAAGACGAGGATCACCGGGGCCGACCCCGATCCCATATAATTTTCCCCACGTTGTATTCATGCTTTTTCTCCTTTTCGTGCTGATAGTATAAAGATCGGGTTCATTGCTTGGGCCATGTGTAGGGACTGAACGGCCTTCCAGCGGACCGCTTGAATAGAGACGGTATCGATTTCCTGATAGTGAAGATCGGTAAGCAGTTTTAGCCCTTGAGCCACGGTTTCAATCGTTACCGCTGTGATTACCACTCTTCCTCCCTCGACGAGTGGTACTTGTTTTAGGATTTCCGCCAATCGCCCATTGCTACCGCCAATGATACAGACATCAACTGGTGGAATTTCTCCAAAAACATCAGGTGCAGCCCCAGAAATCATACGAAGATTGGAGATTCCAAATTTTTTTTGGTTAGCAAGAATAAGTTCTTGAGCTTCTGGATTATGTTCAATAGCATAAACAACACCTTCGGCGGCAAGGGTTGCAGCTTCAATGCTGATACTTCCAGTACCTGCGCCAATGTCTACCACGCGGTCAGATAACGAAATCTGGGCTTTTGCAAGCACCTGCACTCGAATTTCAGCCTTCGTCATGGGAACCTTACCGCGCAGGAACTCTTGATCGGGAATCCCAATTCTACATCCAGTACTTTGCTTGACTTCTTGCTCTAAAGTGGGATATAGGATGACAATGGCATTTTTCAATAACTTCGTTTCCTGAGCCAAATGTTCAGCGTTCATTGTTTGCCAGATTTCCTCAGGATACCCCAGGGCATTACCAACAGAAATAAGAGGGTTATCGCCCCGTTCCAGATAGAATTGGGCAATTTTCTGGGGGGTATTCTCACCTCCAGTTAAAACCGCCGTCGGTCGTCTTAACAATCGGGGCAATACGGACAATTCTCGACCATGTACACTAACAAAAGACGCATCTTGCCAGGCAAGCCCGGCTCTGGCAAAGGCGAATTGCAGTGAACTGATTCCGGGGTAGACATCGATCCTCTCCTCCGGAAATTCCCTGCGCAGCATAGGCAAAAAACTAAAGAATCCTGGATCACCTGAGACTAGAACCCCAACAATTTTTTTGTCCAGCAGGGCATCCTTGATCACAGCAAGACTAGGGGTAAGGTTACCGGTTATACAAGATTGATATCCCGAAAAATCGGGAAAGAGCTTGAGGGCTCTAGATCCTCCGATCAAGACATCGCAGTGCTTTACAAGTTCAGTGATTGCCGGTGGCAACCATTCAGGCTTACCAGGACCGATACCGATCACCTGTAACATACATTCCCCTCTTCCTAAGTTTGATGGCTTGTTCAAGACTCGAACAGGACCTTCGAGGTTAGAGCATCGTTCTTTGTTATATTGTTGAGTGCAACTGGGAAGTAAGCGAAATTATAGTATGTAAATAAAAAACGAGCCCGAGCGGCTCGTATGGTTTACCCTAATAAACACACACATTTCCTATCGCCCGTAGGTCAGTGATGTTTCTTAAGGCAAGGTTTCCTGGCTTCAAGTCATCGTTCTCTTCCTCTTCCCAGCTTTAATTTTGAAGAGAACTCCTTGTTTACAGTGGCGGGACCGCGTCGGATTTTCGCCGACTTCCCCTTTAAAATCCTCAATTGCAGAGGAACCTTAAGAATATTCATATTTAATTGAAAATACTTTCATTCGACGTATAGTCAGATATTCGACCTTTATTTATGCAATTCCTTCTTTAGTAAGGAATTTTTTAAAAAATACTTAGAATGTTTCATTAGAAATTTCCAGGCATTAAAGTTAGGGCTCAATTGACCACTTCCAACCTTGCTCTTCGACTATTTTGCGAGCTGCTGAATCCCAACCAATCGGTTGGCCATTCAATAACGTCATGACCGTACCAACAACTAGGCGTCCAAAGGTGAAAGCCTGGGCCCGTTCACTAGCTAAACGCGCCAAATGATGAAATAACGTTTGTTCTCCCAGAAGTAGGAGCTCCGAGGCGGCCCCTTCAGTTGTTGGTAATTCGGCAAGACGCGCTAAAGTGTCTATTTTAATCCCAGCTAGAGCAGCGTGCGCCACTAGGATTTCCATTCGGGCATCAGCTACACGATTATGCGTATGAAAAATGCCTCCAGATACTTTAATCAATTTCCCGATATGCCCAAGTAATATAACTTGCTCAATCCCTCGGTAGGCTGCTTCTTCCAAGAGAAAGCCTACAAAGTTACTCATCTGGATCACTGCTTCGCCCGGGACCTTAAACCGCTCTGTCGCGACTCTAAATCCATAGTGCCCGGGGGTAAGAACTATGGATTTATGTCCATAGGCTACGGCTTGATCTAATTCCGGTAGAATAGAGGTTTTAAAGGCTTCCTCAGACATTGGCCGGACAATCCCACTCGTCCCCAGGATAGAAATCCCTCCCTTAATCCCCAGTCTGGGATTAAGGGTACGTAAGGCAGTGGCTTCTCCGGCCGGGACCTCAATAATAATTTCGAGTTCTTCTTGAGGGAAAACCTCTCTTACCGCTGCAAGGATCATTTGCCTCGGTACCGGATTAATAGCACTTTTGCCAACTTCTATTGCTAATCCTTTTTTTGTGACGGTCCCAACCCCCTGGCCGCCTCGGATCTGAATGTCCCCTTGAGGTGAAATGAAGCGCGCTATTGCTTGGATCTCAAGTCCATGTGTTATGTCCGCGTCATCCCCTCCATCTTTGAGAATGGTTGCTTTAGCCAGTGGGTATTCAGATTCTCCCCTCTGGATTGGTAGCGTTAAACGTGCAGAATTTGGAAGGGGAATATCTACCTGTTCAGGTACATTGTCCCCTCGGAGCAGCAGGCAGGCCACTTTAGCGGCACCAGCAGCACAACTTCCGGTTGTATATCCTTCGCGCCAAGTATGTCGATCTTTGTCTCGTGCCATAGTTTCCTCTCCCGCCATAGATTAATTAAAGGCTTAATTAATTCTCCCTATCAACAACCTTTCGTCAAGTCTCACCTATGCTATTCAGCATCAGAGAATAGCAGTGTATTAACAATAATACACTGCTACAATACTCACTATTTTGTAATTTCTAATTAGTTAAAAATTACTTTTATTTTAACCCATTCTCCGTGAGATAAACATGGAATTTCTTTTGAATAGTATCAAAAACTTGTTTATCTACAAACATTTTGTTTCCTTCAGGTATACATAAAACAGCTTTCTTATCTGCTTTATTATAACCATCTGTACAAAGTACCTGATAACCACAAGGATTTGATCGGCTATTTGGAGTGTAGATAGCGGCATCAGGACTTTGTGGGAGATATAAACCACTGTATTCTGGAACTTCCGAAGATAACATCAAAGTTGCTTGCTTGATAGTTTCAATCTTAATATCGAGATATTGCCCTAACTTGGCCAAAGTGCTAAAGACGGTGTTTTGATTAACCGGCTGAATAGCGGGGTTAATCGTTTGAATCTTGCGATCCGATCTCGTAAACGTACCAGCAGATTCTGCAAAACTACCAATCGGAATAACAATGTTCGAAATTGCGGTTGTAGCAGTCTCAAAGAGATCAAGAGTTACCACAAAATCAAGCTTCTTCAAAGCTTCAGCAAGTGTCGGGTCAGTTCCGGCCGGATCCTCACCAACGATTAAGGCGGCTTTGATTTTGCCAGCGTTGATTTGTTCTATAATCTGCATACCAGGAACTTTTACGCCCATATCGATAAATCCTTGGGAATTACAGTTGGAGCGCATCAAGATAATTCCACTATGTGGCTTACCAATCTTGCCTGTAATTACAGCAATATCTGCCAACAGTTTGATAGCATCCGCTGAGACAATACTGTCATCGATAACGAAGATTGCTTTTTTTGCTTCCCCGTACATTTTGGCGAGCTTAGTGGCATCCTCAGAAGCTTGAGCGTCCTTAACATAATCGCTCAGATTAGTTAGATTCACAGCGTTCTTTTCAACATTAGCTTGGTTTACATAGCCACCGTCAAAGAGTGCTTTAACTAAGGACTT
This sequence comes from Desulfosporosinus cupriresistens, assembly GCF_001707885.1. GTDB lineage: Bacteria > Bacillota > Desulfitobacteriia > Desulfitobacteriales > Desulfitobacteriaceae > Desulfosporosinus. The sequence goes on from NZ_MASS01000016.1 coordinate 64,274, forward strand.
AATGAAGTCCAAGTTATTTTCAAGGTTAAGGGAAACATCAGCACATTCAGCCATTCTGGTTGTACCATTACTGATCGAGACCAATTTGGCTTTTTTCTGGGCAGCAGTCTTAATTTTCACTCCCATAACCGGATTATTTTCGGCAATATTACCGACTGAAATGATCAAATCAGTACTGTAAAGTTCATCATAGCTGTTTGGAGAAGCATTGTAGCCTAGAACGCTTTCTGTTCCTGAAATATCTTTCTCAGCCATTGTGCCAAGGAAGGTTGTCCCCAATTTGGCGGCAACTTTTTTCAGAATAAACGCTTCTTCATTTGTAAATCTTGGGGAGGCGAGGATTCCAATACTGTCATTGCCATATTGTCCTTGAATTAACTGGAGATTTTTCGTGGTCAGGGTTAAAGCTTCTTCAAGTGAAACCTCAAGGCTACTGTCTTTTCTGCGGACCAAAGAAGTTTTAATCTTGTTTTGATCGTTGACAAAGCCTATGCCAAATCTACCGTTAACGCATAAGACACCTTCGTCTTTCGTTCTGTCAGGGAGAGATTTGAAAACAAGATTTCCTTTGGATTGGAGAATGATGTTACAGCCGACACCACAATAATTACAGACCGAGTTCACATTATCAAATTCGACAGGAACCTGCTTTGGTACAGCGGCTTTTTCCATACATGCTCCCGTTGGGCAGACATCAATACATTGACCGCATGAAATACACGAACTTTCCTCAAGTGGCAGATTAAACTCTGGAATGACCTTGGAATCGAAACCTCTTTTTTCTAGCCCTAGAGCTGTAACTCCAAGTCTTTCTTCACAGGCTCTGACGCATTGACCACATAAAATGCACTTATCAGGATTTCGAATAATAAACGGATGAGTTTGAGCTTCTTCTCGTTTATGAACTTCTCCGACGATTGCTTTGGTATTAATATTGTACTTGCCAAAATAATTAATCAACTTGCATTCGAAATAATCATGGCAGCCGCACTCAAGACATTTGGCAGCTTCTTTAAGAGCACTTTCTTCAGTAAAGGTTTCTGAAATTGCACTAAAGCTGATCTTTCTTTTTTGCTCTTCGACAACAAAACCATGTTGGCGCTCTTGTTTGGCGATGTGCACAAAGTCCTGCGCCGTTAAATCAGTTTGGGTAATATAAGAAGGTTCAGAAACAGGAATGATTTGACCATTTAAATAACTATCAATCACCTTGGCAGCATTATTTCCTTGAGCGATGGCAGCGATAGCGATTTTGGGACCAGTTGCAGCTTCGCCGCCAGCAAAGACACCTGCCATATTTGTTTCAAAGGTGTTAGGGTTAACGTTAATGTTGCCTCGTTTAGCGACATCAAGTTCCTTAATACTCCGAGCATTAACTTGCTGTCCAATGGCCGATAGAATGAGGTCTGCTTCAAAGGTAACTTCTTCGCCTGGAATTGGTTTCGGACTTCTTCTTCCGGAGGCATCGGGTTCGCCAAGCGCCATTTTCTGACATCTGACAGCTTTTGCTCTAGTGCCATCTCCAATAATTTCTACAGGGGCTACAAGGAACGTAAATTCAACGCCTTCTTCTTCTGCTTCTAGAATCTCAATCTTTTCTGCAGGCATTTCATCCTTTGTTCTTCTATAGATAACTTGAACATGCTCAGCTCCAAGCCTTACAGCCGTCCGGGCAACGTCCATAGCAGTATTTCCGCCACCAACGACGATCACTTTGTTGCCCATATACAAAGGCTCTGAATTGGTAACCTTACCTAAAAACTCTATGCCGCCAAGAACCCCTTCCATGTCTTGTCCTTCGCAGCCCATGCTTGAACTTTCCCAAGCCCCGATGGCTACGAAAACAGCGTCATACATTTTCTTGAGGTAGAGAAGGCTGATATCTTCACCAAGTTTGACATTATATTTGATTTCCACGCCCATTTTCGTAAGAGTATTGATTTCAGCATCCAGAATTTCTTTAGGCAGACGGTATTCAGGAATACCATAGCGGAGCATACCACCAGCATAGGGCTGGTTCTCATAAATAACGACCTGGTGGCCATAGCGAGCAAGAAAATAAGCACAAGAAATGCCTGCCGGACCTGCTCCAATAATAGCAACTTTTTTGCCGCTTTGTGGTTTTAATGCTGGAACATAGGTTCCCTTACTGATGTCAATGTCTCCCAGGAATCGTTTGAGTTCAGCTATAGCGACAGGACTATCGACATTTTGACGTCGACACTCAGTTTCACAAGGATGGGGGCATATTCTGCCAATACTGGCGGGTAGGGCGATAACATCTTTTGTGAGCTTGATGGCCTCCTCATACTGACCATTAGCGATTAAGCCTACATACCCCTGACAATCGGTATGTGCCGGGCAGGCAGTGACACAGGGAGGTCTGCAGTCTCCTCTATGGTCTGAGGCTAATAATTCAAAGGCAACTTTTCGTGCGGCTTGCGTTCTTTCAGTTTCGGTTCTGATGATCATGCCATCGACAGCGGTTGTTGAGCACGCTCTTAATAATTTGGGTATTCCGTCTACTTCAACAACACAGACACCACAAGCACCATAAATCTTCAAGCGATTATCATAACAGAGGTTCGGAATTTCTATTCCATTAGCAAGTGCTATCGTTAAAATGGTATCTCCAGCTTGACCGGTTAATTCTCGAGAATTTATATTAACTCTTATCATATCCACCAATGTCACATCCCTTCCTATTCTACAGCGATAGACTTAGTTTTACATACCGTTACACAGTTACCGCATTTAATACACTTTTGCTGATCAATTTCATGAACCTTTTTCAATTCACCCGTAATAGCTTGGGCAGGACATTTCTGCGCACATAAAGTACATCCTTTGCAAGACTCTTCAATAATCGTGTAAGTTAATAGAGGCTTACATTGTTTTGCTGGACACTTTTTGGCTTCAATATGGGCCAGATATTCGTCTTTGAAATAGCGAATCGTTGTAAGAACCGGATTAGGAGCTGTTCCGCCAAGTGCACAGAGTGATCCGTCCCTAATGCTGGAACATAGGGTCTGAAGAGTATCGAGATCCTCAAGCCCTCCCTCTCCTGTGCATATTCTATCAAGTATCTCAAGCATTCTCTTGGTGCCGATTCTACAGTAAGTGCATTTACCACATGATTCTTTAACGGTGAAGTCTAGGAAAAATCTGGCCATATCAACCATACAGGTCTCTTCATCCATGACCACCATACCACCCGATCCCATAATAGCACCGGTTTGATTAATTGATTCATAGTCTACTGGGGTGTCTAGGAGGGCACGTGGAATACATCCCCCAGAGGGTCCTCCCATTTGAACCGCTTTAAATTCGTTATCTTGCTTAATTCCCCCGCCTATGCCATAGATAACTTCTCTTAAAGTCATACCCATTGGCACTTCGACAAGTCCCCCGTTTTTAATTTTGCCGGCCAAGGCAAATACCTTGGTACCCTTACTGGTCTTGGTTCCATAAGCAGCAAAGGCAGCTCCGCCATTTCGGAAGATCCAGGGCACATTGGCGAAGGTTTCTACGTTGTTAATATTCGTTGGTTTACCATAATATCCTGATTGAGCCGGGAATGGCGGTTTTAGCCTTGGCATACCTCGCTCTCCTTCCAGAGAGGCGATTAAAGCTGTCTCTTCGCCACAAACAAAAGCCCCTGCCCCAGTTTTAATGACAATGTCAAAGTCAAAACCTGAGCCAAGGATATTTTTACCCAGGTAGTTTTTATCTCTAGCCTGTTGAATCGCTATTTTGAGTCTCTCAATAGCCAGCGGATATTCCGCACGGCAATAAATAAAGCCATAATTAGCTTCCATTGCATAACCGGCAATGATCATACCTTCAAGCACTGCATGAGGGTCTCCCTCAAGAACACTTCTATCCATAAACGCGCCTGGATCGCCCTCATCAGCGTTACAGACGACATATTTTTCCGATCCTTTGGATTTTTTGGCCGCATCCCATTTAAACCAAGTTGGGAAACCTGCTCCCCCTCTACCCCTGAGTCCCGAAATTTTAATTTCATCAATAACCGTTTCGGGAGTCATTTCGTTGACTACTTTGTTAAGTGCTTTATAACCATCATTTTCAGTATAGTCTTCAATCTTCTCAGGATTAATTATTCCGCAGTTTTTCAGTACAATTCTAACTTGATTTTTTAACTGGGGATAAGGTTCTTGAGTTGTTGAGACAATATGCTCTTGGATTGGTTCGCCATTAACAATATGTCGTTCAATTATTTCTTCAACCATATTTGGTGTGACATTCGCATACGTGAAGACACCCTTATCATCAATAATGTCTACGATTGGTTCATAATAACACATGCCAATGCAACCAGTAACCGAAACATCAATGCTCAAGTTCTTTTCTGCAAGTATTTGCCCGAATTTATCGGTAACCTTTTTTGCTCCGGCAGCAATCCCGCAGCTACCAAATCCTATTCTAATCTTCATTAACTGCAACCCCCTTTTCCGAGGCGTAAATATCTTTTACAATTTTCCTGGCACTCTTAGGAGTCAAATTGCCAAAGGCTTCACCATTGATCATAATTACGGGAGCCAGACTGCAACATCCAAGACAGGCAACTTCTTCAAGCGAGAACATCCAATCACTAGTGGAATCCCCCACCTTAATGTTTAATTCTTCACAAAGAGCTTCCGCAATTGCATCAGAACCGTTAACATGACAGGCTGTTCCTTGACAAGTAAGAATGATATATTTTCCGCGAGGTTTTAATCTGAACTGTGAATAGAACGTTGCGACGCCATATATTTTAGCTCTTTTATTGCCTGTCCTATCCGCGATCATCTTTAAAACATCGAGTGGTAGGTATCCGTAGGCCTCTTGAGCGTCCTGTAACACGCTAATGAGGTTACCATTTTCACGCTTAAACTTGTCAATCACCTCATCCATTAGAGATGTATCAACCTTATTCGTACTAAATTCTGCTGCTAACTTTTTTTCACAATCGCAAGACACTAATTATCACTCCTTTAATACTAGATCTATGATTCCACTGCGGAAAAAATAAATTGGTACTTTCTTCACGAACTACTGGAACAACTAAATATTGAATATAGAGCACCTACAAGATACGGCACGACAAAAGTGATTGTTTCCTAAAGTGTGAATATTCATTAAATTCCGAAACGCCTAAAGAAAAAAGTTTGTCCTTGCCGCTTCCCAATGTATATATTTTACATCACTTTTCTATGATTGGATATAATTTTTTTGCTTTTTTCAGTGATTTGTTTGATTATTTGAAAGAATCTCACAACATTGCGAGAGAGATCTTCCCTCACGGCGTTAATATTCTTCCAGCTATGTAATAATTAAAAAGATGTACCATAATATACCTTTTGTTGGACATTATTTTAACTCCAACAAAAAACCTGAGTTTCAATATTAATCGATTGGTCAGTGTTTAGATCGTTTCAATTTTTCTTTGGAGCAAGATTATGTATAAAATCCCATTGTACTCGCATGCTTCAATTGAATTAGCCGCTTCCTTAAGAAAAATTTCACCATTTACTAATTTCCGTTTTGAAGCAACTAATCCTAAGATCTTTTTCAAACTATAGCTATTTAGCTAAAGGTGAAGCCTTGGTAAGTTTTAATTAAAGTGTCTAAATTTCTTTCCCGATGCAACCAGAGGATCGACTCTTCTTGTTGTTTCTTTTTGTTCTTCGTGCGAATTTTTCAAGTCAGTAATTTTTTTAAATAGGTCACTTTCAAGGATAAGTTCTATTTTGCCTAATTGCTTGCTCAGCGCTTCTTGTTTACTGTTCATCTCGTCTAACTTCTTGCTTATCAAGTTGTGGTTTTTCTCGAGCTCATTTTGAGCTTCAAGTATTTTGGCGAGTGTTTTTATAATCTGTTGTTGATCCATGTAATCAATCACCCCTCGGTGATAGATTATATCATACAGTCATCCGCTTTTTGTAGGACAATAATCTTTAAAACAACATCCCCAAAGCACAATACATCTTACATAATCTGGGATTCATAGAACTTGATAATCTGGAGACTATATAATTTGTATTTCAAATTTAAAGGAGGAGTTTTTACATGTCAGGACAAGCTAAAAAAATGCCTCAACCAAACGGCGGGATTAAATGTGTTGTGAACACTTGCCATTATTATGGCTCAGGCGATCATTGTCATGCAGACAAAATCGAAGTACAATCTCCTAATGCTAGTTCAACGGAAATGACAGATTGTGCTACTTTCCTTCCTGAGTAACTTGACCGTCTGTTTAACTAAACAATAACAATTTTAAGGCTTGTCGCAAGACAAGCCTTAAAATTGTTCCCTACATTACATATATTTGAAAAAATGCAACTAGACAATCTAAGTAGTTCATTATATTTGCCAAAAAGTTACACATTATACAATTGTTGCATATTGTGTATTATCTCAGGAAAAGGAGGAAATGCAAATGGCATATGGTGGTGTAGATGGAGTTGCTTGTGGAACAGGATATGGCTTTGGCGCGGGAATCGCTGTAGTTGTCATAATTATTCTTCTGCTTATCGCAATGGGAATAGTATTCTAAATTAGAAAGGTGGAAATAGCTATGTATGGAATGGGTTATGGTGGAATGGGTTATGGTGGAATGGGCTATGGTGGAATGGGTGGAGCTTGCTGCCGTCCCCCAGTTGCCCCAGTTGCTCCAGTTGCTCCAGTTGCCGCCTGTGGCGGCGTCGGTGCTGGAATCGGTGTAGGTATTATTGCTATTGCAATCTTAATTCTTATCGCTTTAGGAGTAATTTTCTAGAATATTATCTGGCTAATGGGCTGTCACCTGAAAAGATGACAGCCCATTGAAATTTAAGTCTTAGATTCAGAAGGAACTCCTAGAAAATAAACGAGGAGATTACTGCACCAATGACTATAATCCAAAGAGTATCAATTTTGGTTAATCGCTGTACTCCAAAAGCAGCTAAGGCGAGTCCAAAAGTGGGTAAGTCGACTATAGAACTACCCATCAATTTAAAAAGAACTGCCCAAAGGGTTCCGAAAAATGCCGCGACAATTCCACTAATTACCATCTTGAATAGTTCAACATTACCAGCTCGCCGATAAAGATCTGAAATTATAGATACCACGATAAAAGATGGCAAATACATATTCGCCATTGCTAAGGCCGCTCCGAAGATACCAGCTACTTTATAGCCAACAAAAGCGGAAATGACTGTGACTGGACCGGGCGTTAGTAAGCTTAAGGCCAGAGCAACGCCAAATTCCTTGTCGGTGACAAAGTGAAATTGATTCACCATAGCATCCTGAATGAACGGCAGCATAACGTAGCCACTACCGAAGGTCAATCCTCCAATTTCAAATAAAGTGTTCCCCAGTTTTTGAAAGGTGGGATTGCTAAAATTAATCGCCATATTGACGGTTAGTAAAATAGCAAGCATGATTAACATGATTGCGTACTTTTTCTTACTGAACTCAAACCTAATTACCGACACTGCTTTTGGAGAAGGCTTTTTCGCAATCCAAAACCTACGATCCATGAATGCTTTCCAACGCGAAAACTTATAAGTAAAGAAAGTAAACAATAGGCTGAACGCGCCTGCAACGAAAAGAAGAGTCGTAATATTTAGCTTCAAGAAATACACCATTATAAACCCTGTAACCGCCAAGATTGTTAGCTGTGGGGTATTCACCCCTTTTTTCCAAAGATCCATAATCGTGTTTAATACGAGACCGACAACTAAAGCCCCCACTCCTTTAAATAACGATGATACTAGGGGAACATCGTTAAAATTTAAATAGAGGTGGGCAAGAAGAACCATAGCCACAAAACATGGAATCACAAAAAAGATGCTAGCTACGAATGCGCCTGGAAAACCTCTTAGAAAATAGCCAATATATGTGTTTAGATTCACTGAAGGTGCCCCGGGTAAGAGTTGTGAAAGAGCTAAGCCTTTTAAGTATTCCTCATCTGTTAGCCAGTTTTTCTTGTCGACCAATGATTTTTTGGCTTCCCCTAGCGCAGCCAAGCTATAAGACACCAGCCCGATGTGAAGAAAGGTTTTAGCAATCTCCAAGAGACTCACTAACCTGGGTTGCTCTGATGAATGGTTAAGCTTACGTACCGTTCTCATTTCCATAAGTTAACCTCCTATGTGTTAGAAGCGTTACACTTACCACTAGGCTAATAGCCTAATTAACATGGAATGAAACCACACTCTTCCAGGATTAGGTTGCCTTCCACACCAGTTAATAGGTCAATAAACGATTTGGCAAATTCTAAATAGTCCGTACTCCTAGCTATTCCAATAGCAAATTCAATAGGTTTACCATGGATAATTTCATTTTCCCCCGGAATTCCACTTTCTACAGAAACAGCAGCCTGATCATAAAAATCGGCATAAGCGGGACTAGATAGATTAATCTTCGAGGGCAGGACAATATAGGGAAGCCCTAATTGTTTAGCCTGCGAGGAATACAGAAAGGCATAATCAACCTTTCCCTTAAATAAAGCACCTGCAAGATCTAATGATTTAGGGTAAACAGAGTATGGTATACTAGCAGATTCCAACATTGTGCTCAGACCTGGCTTGTCATAAATTATTTCAGCCAATTGCCAAACCATGAGTGTTCTATAGCCGCAGGGATCCAGATGATGGTTGGAGCGAGCAAAGCTCACTTGCGGCTTAAGTAAGATTTCCACCCAATTCTCTTGAGTAATCTGCTGGCTGCCCTTTGATGAGCGATCATAGCCAATAACAATTTGATCAGCAGCAAAAACAAAGTAGTTTTCTACCAGATCAGGCACCAGCAATTCCGCAAATAATGCCTGGTCAGCTAAAGCAATGATGTCATATTTTTCTCCAGATAATAACTGTTTGGCAGCCTCTCTTGAACCAACTGCATTAGTCTCAAATTTAAGACCTGAGTTTTGTTTTGAAAATTGTTCTAAGCATTTCTCTACTATTTGCTCTAACGCGCCTGCATGAATAATTCTAAAGGTTTTAGTTTTATTAGAATCTTTGATGATCTTCACCCCCTTTTCTTTATGAACAAAGATTCTTCAAACTGGAAATAGGCTCGTAAAAAAGTTTCTAACTTTGCTTTTTGTTGAGTTAGATATTTGGCCCATACCTTTAGAGACTCTTCCCCATGAGGTGTCAATTCGTAAAGTCGCCTACCGGGGCCTGACTCGCCGACTTCCCAATGGGATTTTATTAACCCATCTTTATCCATACGCCTTAGGTTTCGGTACACGGTTGCTGTGTCTGCTTCGCCGGTTCTAAAATCAGTTTCATTTAGGCGTTGAATTAATTCATACCCATGAGAAGGCTTTTGCCCTAACAGGAGCAGTAGTTCAGCTTGGATAGAACGTTCTATAGGAATAGTCAACTCAAATTTACTTAAGATTTCTTCATTCATACGTTTACACCTCAGCTATTGTCACAATGCATATAGATTTATTATATCTTTATTCTACATCTCTAACTATTATCCTCCTCATCAGCCAAGAAATTCTTGGAATTATTGCTAAGCCTGGGCGAAAGCGGTAGCCTTAATTGCCAAAAAGGGTTATAACAAACTGGAGTAAGTTTGTTATAACCCCTTTTTTTGTAAAGAATTTAACATATTTTTTTGTCAATAAGATATAGACTTAACTTGTACATTACATCATATGAGGAGGTGGTATGATTGGAAAAAGTGTTTGTCGGCTGTTCGATGCTTGAGAATGAAATTGAACAAGTGATGAAGAAAATGGGTTTACAAAACAAGATAGTTTTTATAGATGCCGCACTGCATGTTAATTTAGATCGCTTAGAAGAGGCTGTCCGTCGAAGACTCGATGAAACTAGCCACATTGGTAAGCCTATTATTCTGGTAGGGAATAAATGTCACCCTGACATGGAATTGATTTCTCAAGAATACGATGGGCAAATTGTATCAAGGTGTAATTGTTTAGATCTACTTCTTGGAGATAAGATGAAAGAGTTAGATAAGGAATCCAATATTTTCTATATCACGAGCGGCTGGTTAGAGAAATGGAAAGAGATTTTCATAACCGGGCTAGGTTGGGATGAGATTGATGGCAGGCAAAACTTTGGTTTCTATGACAAAATACTATTGCTTGACTTGGGAACCCCTATTGACGACATGGATATGTTAGAATTCTTTGAATTTACCCAAGTACCTATCGAACTGTACCCAATCTCCTTAGATAATCTAGAAATGGAACTTAAAAAACTTCTTAATATTGAATCCACCTAAATTCGAACTGCTATCCACGTAAAATTTATTACGTCCTAAAGACGGGGGCTGACTCAGTCTTTAGAATAGGCAATTATGGGATACGAAGGAGGTGAAAATAATGTTTGACGCTACTAAAAAAGATACTGCAATTGCTGCTTTGGCTGAACTCTGTCTTAAATGTGGAGATAAACATTCGGATGAATGTTTCCTTGCCAAAGCAGTCGCTGCCGCAAAAGCAATTCCGACTGCAGAATAATGAATCATTTTTGATATTACATGCTTATCGCTATTTGAAAGGCTCATAACCAGTTAAGTCTGGTTATGAGCCTTTTTCCATGTGATCCTTCATAAAGAATAATGTCCGACGATTATCTCTTTGTTTTCTCCGCTTGAGTACGAAGCCAACTTTTTATTTCATCCGTCACTAGATTTTTATCTAATTGCCACTGCCAGTTTCCATTGACCGTCCCTGGGATATTCATTCTGGCTTTCTCGTCTAATCCCAAAATATCTTGCATTGGTGTGATTACCCACACTGCTTGGCTCAAATAGACTTCCTCTATCAATTTGCGACACGCTTGTTTGTTCCTTTCTGCAAGGTCTACACCGCTGCTGAGCAAGGCCCCTCCTTCCACCTCATGATTTTTTTCATACCAACCCAGCAAAGTATTGTTATCATGAGTTCCAGTATAATAGACAAAATTAGTTTCATGCTCCATCGAGATCTTTTCTAGAGGCGTGAACTGAAGGACCTTTATTCCAGGAAAACCAAAAATCTGTTTCAGACAATTGACTTCCGTAGTTATAACTCCTAAATCTTCAACAATTAGTGGGCATTTCTCAAATGTCTCCACCAGGCTTTCAAAAAATCGTTTCCCCGGTCCTTTCATCCAACGCCCCTTTTCTGCTGTTTCTTCTTGGGCATCAACCTCCCAATAGGCTTCAAAACCTCGGAAATGATCCAGACGAAGGTAATCAAACAGTTCTAACCCGAATTGTATTCGCTTTTTCCACCAATCATACTGAGTAACGTGCATAGCATCCCAGTCATAGACAGGATTTCCCCATAACTGGCCGGTCTTACTAAAATAGTCAGGCGGTACGCCTACCGTTTTAGCAGGTCTTCCACACTCATCCAACACAAATAAACTGCGGTTCACCCATACATCACAGCTATCGGCAGCAACAAAATGAGGTATATCGCCAATAAGTTGAACACCTTTTGCTTTGGCGTAAGTTTTTAAATTATCCCATTGAACGTAAAAGGTATATTGTAAGAATTGAATAAAACCCATTTCTTCTAGCAGTTGCAAAGAATACTTAGACAACTCATCTTTCCCACGTCCAGCAATTCCTGGTTCCCAGTCATACCATGGAATATTTCCGAAATGAGTCTTTAAGGCCCGGAAGAGAACATAATCATCAAGCCATTCTTTGGTTTTAGATTTAAAGCGCAAATAGTTTTCCAATGAACGATAGCTGGACTTCTCAGAACCAGATGATCCTGTGGAGGTTGACTCCAGTTGAGTCTTAAATTGCCGATAGGCTTCATTGAGCAATTCAAGTTTCAGCTCTTTAAAAGCTAGGGACAAGAGACTTTTTCGAAGGCCCAAACTCTTAATATGTTCGTATTTTTGACGGGTCCCTGCAAAACTTAAAAGTCCTTCCTTGATCAAGTGATCGAGACTGATAAACATTGGGTTTCCGGCAAACACTGACTCACTTTGGTAGGGACAATCTCCCACTCCTGCAGGATTCAAAGGCAACATCTGCCATAAAGATTGCTTGGAGTCCACTAAAAAATCAACAAACTCATACGCTTCATTCCCGAAATCTCCCAGACCCCAAGAAGAGGGCAAAGAACTAATGTGCAATAAAACACCGCACAAACGGTGAAGTTGCAAATTATTAGGCAAGGCAGTTCTATTCAATAAAGCTCGTCCACATAGGGAGTTGATTGGCAAAGCATTTAACATTTCCGGAGCCAGCTTTTCTCCGTTAATTAAGTCAATCACAAAATTGGAAGGGGTCAGCTCTATCTCGAGATTCACTATTTTTGTATCCTCGGAATGACGATTGATAAGGATTATTATTTCTTCCTCGTTCCCTACCCGCCTAAAGCCATAAACATCCGGTTCATAGAAAAACGACCCAAAATCACCTGTCTGTAAAACTTCATATTCAGCGTGCAGGCGTAGGATTCGTCTATACCAATCCAAGATTTCTTGGTCTTCCTTACCCCAGGGATAGGTTCCCCGGTTATAAGGGTCAGGATACCCTTCTAAGCCTGCTTCATCACCATAATAGATACAAGGAACTCCGGGAAAGGTCATTTGCACCAAACTTAAAATTTTGAGCCGTTGCACAGCCAATTTTCGGGCGAAATTAGAAAGTTTAAAGCGCCGCTGCTCAGTAACTGACAAACTCTGTTCTTGCGGAGCAGCTCCTAAAAGAGTCAAGATTCGTGTCGTATCATGACTTCCGATAAGGTTCATGGCCGCATAAAAATTCTCGCGGGGATAATTTTCATACAAACTCATAACTTTTTGATGAAGGAGACAGGAATCACTTTGTCCGAGAATAAAGTGCAGGAAGCTGGCGCGGAAAGGATAGTTCATCGTCGCATCCAGTTCATTTCCTAAAAAGTATTCGCGTAGTTTAGCATAGCTTATTTTATTCGAAGCGTCTTCCCATACTTCCCCGATCAGAACTGCATTGGGGCAAATACTTTTAATCGCTTGCCGAAGTTCCTGAATAAACTGGTCTGGAAGCTCATCAGCAACATCTAACCGCCACCCAGCAACTCCCATGTTTAGCCACTTATTAATAACACTTTCCTCTGAACCATAAATAAACTGTCGGTAAGAAGGGTTCATTTCATTGACCTCAGGTAGGGAATCGACACCCCACCAAGATTGATACTCTTGATGATCTGGTTTAAACTTATACCAATTATAATAGGGAGAGTCAATCGATTGATATGCCCCTAAGCTTGGATAATTGCCATATTTATTAAAATAGACACTGTCACTCCCGGTATGACTGAAGACACCATCTAGGATAATTGAGATCCCATAGTGTCGTGCTGTGTCGATCAGTTGTTTAAAGACGCCATCATCTCCGTACATGGGATCAATCCGGTGATAATCGGCCGTGTCATACTTATGATTACTCGAGGCTTCAAAAATAGGATTAAAATAGAGTATGCTTATGCCTAATTCTTTAAAGTAGGGCAGTTTTTCCAGGACTCCTTGCAGGGTTCCCCCGAAAAAATCCCAATCAGTCACTCGACCCAGCTCGTCCTTAATATAGATCGGCGGATCGGACCAATTAGCATGCAAAAGGGCATTTTTTCGTGGATAGATAGTGAACTTGTTATCCTGAGCGCAATAAAACCGGTCGACAAAGATTTGATACATCGTTCCTCGTTTATACCACTTAGGCACCTCAAGGGGCTTAAAAACTGTAATTTGATACGAAGGAGGTTCTTGCTCCCAGAGTTGTCCTGCACCGCCCAGTCTTTCCGGGTTATTTCCATACAGATAAGTTTGCTCTCCTAAGCGAATCTCAAAATAGTACCAGATCAGCCCGGGGTTATTAGGTACTTTGTATTCAACCTCGAATAGTCTCTTATCCTCGATAAGTGTAGCCGTTTGATTCATGGAAATAGGGATTTCCCGGTCTGTTTCCCAAAGGCGAAGAACGCAGGTTTCAATTGGGACTGTCGAAAAAGTCTTTAAGCGGAAGGTTATCCGCTGTCCACACATGACCGCACCAAACGGTTCACGGTACAATAAATCGTGAGAATTATGATACGCATTGAACACTATCATAATAATGATTCATAGATTTCGATGTAAGCATTGGCGGATCTGTCCCAACCGAAATCGCTTGTTAAGGCATTCTGACGTAAATTGTTCCATACTAGTTGGTCTTCTTGATATAATTTCAAGGCATGCTGTACTGTAAATAATAATTCATGAGCATTATAATTTAGAAAACTAAATCCGTTTCCAGTGCCATTTAGTTCATTATAGGGCATAACTGTGTCCTTTAATCCTCCGGTTTCTCGAACAATTGGAATCGTTCCATAGCGCATAGCGATCATCTGAGAAATCCCACAGGGTTCAAAACGGGAAGGCATTAGAAACATGTCTGCTCCTGCATATATTTGATGCGCCAATTCATCTGAAAACTCTAATCTTATCGCCAGCTTCTCAGGATATTTTGAGGCGAAATAGCGTAACATTCTTTCATATTGAATTTCTCCCGTGCCGAGGATAACGATCTGAACATCTAGCTCGAGTATTTCTTCTATAACGTAGGCCAAGAGATCCAGACCTTTCTGATCTACGAGTCGAGATACCATCCCAATTATTGCGCTATCACCGAGAACCGGTAGTCCAAAAATACTCTGTAAGTGCTTTTTATTTTCCGCTTTGGCCAGCGGAAAATTGTTGTATGGCATGACAAGATAGGGGTCCTTATAGGGATCATAGACTTGATAGTCAATACCATTTAAGATACCCATCAAAAATTCGCTTCTCTTTCTTAAAAGCCCATCGAGGTTTTCCCCATAATAAGAATTTTGGATTTCCTGAGCATAAGTCGGACTCACTGTCGTAATTCGATCTGCATATATCAGCGCTGCCTTCATAAAATTAATTGCGCCATGAAATTCTAAGGCATCTTCCCTAAAGTACTCCATCCCGAGCCCGACAATGTCCCCAAGAACTTCCTTCGGGAAAATTCCCTGATATTTAAGGTTGTGAATCGTAAATACTGTTTTTATCGGGTAATAAAGGGGCTCTCGGTTATAAAATTCTTTGAGCATGAGGGGGATTAAAGCAGTATGCCAATCATGACAATGGATGATATCAGGTTTAAACCCCGGTATGTGAATTAAGCTTTCCAATGCTGCTCGGGAAAAAAACGCGAATCGCTCTGCGTCATCATATTCCCCATAAACTCGTGGTCGCGAAAAGTAATACTCGTTATCGATAAAATAATAATGAACCCCTTGGTAAACAATTTCATCTAAACCGCAATATTGTTTGCGCCAAGCGACTTGGACATCAAAATGGGCCAGGTGTTTAAACTCTCTGCGAAAATGTTCGGCAATGATGCTATATTTCGGCATAATAACTCGGACATCAACACCCTGTTTATGCAAAAAGGTTGGTAATGAGCCCCCTACTTCCCCCAGACCTCCTGTTTTAACGAAAGGATCTGCTTCTGTAATCATAAAGACAATTTTCATATGCTCCCACCTTTCAAATGTTAGATCACAGTTTTTTTGAGGACAACCAAAGGGTTATGCAAAGTTCCTTTTAAAATATTTTCTCCATTTACTTTTACCGATTTATCAAGAATTGCATAGTCAGTTTGTGCATTGGCATGAATATGACATTTCGGCAGGATTATGCTATTAGTTATTTTACATCCCTGTTCTAAAATCACACCTCGGAAAATAATTGAGTTCACAACTTCCCCTGCAATAGTGCAGCCACTTGCAATTAAGGAATTGGTGACCTTGGCGTGTGCAGTGTATTGAGTGGGTGGATTATCCTTAATTTTTGTATGGATCTGATCTACCCCCAACCATAATCTTCCGTGAACTGCTAAGTCTAATAGATCCATACTCCGATCAAAGTAATCCTTAACCTTACGAATCGTTCCAATCAACGAACAAGTAGGACTGCCGTAGATTTTAAGGATTTTCAGATTTGCAGATAGTATATCCATTAAGTCAATACATCCTATCGAGCTATACTTTTCAATAATGTCTAACAAAATCGCGCGTCGTATGATTAACATATTTACAAAATGAAATTGAACAAGACTTGTCATTTCTTGCTCTTTCTTCTTTTGAATAGTTGATACTTTGTGATCCTTTTCCATTTCCAAAAATATCTCATCTGTCAAATCACTAGAGTTATTCATTTTTTTATAAATCAAGGTTACGTCGGCCTGCTTGTCGTTATGAAATTCAAGTGCATTCTTAAAATTTGTATTATAGATCTGATTGCCACTACTAATGACAACATTTTCTGCAAAATCTTTGTCCAAGTACTCCATATTATTTTCCAAATCTTTAATACAAAATGTGTGATTGTTCCCTGTTAAACCATGAAAGACTCCTGGCAAAATAAACAATCCACCATCTTTACGGTCTAGAAACCAAGCTTTACCAGCTCCCAAGTGATCAAGAAGAGGTCTATAATGGTGTGGGGTTACCAATCCAATGGTTCTTATTCCGGAGTTAACCATGCTAGATAACGCGAAATCGAGAATCCGATATCTTCCTCCGAAGGGGACAGCCGCTATTGGCCTTTCTGATGCAAGCCCTTGCAAGTTATCAGTTTCGCTATTAGCATAAATAATCCCTATAGCGTTTGACATCATCGCTCCCACCTTTCGAAATCTCCCGAGTCATTTAGACATTCTTGCCAGCTTCAATAACGGAACCTTCAGTAATTATATGATTATCTTCAACGACTGTAATTCCCTCTTGGTCCGAAGCGATATGTCCATCAGCACCGACAAAGCAGTGCCGCATAATTTCCGCATTCTCTCCAACAATTGTTTTATGGATTATTGAGCCATCGTGAACCTTTACACAAGGTAATAAGATAGAATCCCTAATCTGCACCTCTTTTCCCACATAGACTCCAGGCGCTATGATAGAATTGCTAATCTTGCCGTGAATAATACAGCCATTACAGACGAGACTGTTCTCTATCTCCGCGGTAGAGCCCACAAAGTGTGGCGGTAAGATATCTTCATTGGAAAATATCCGAAACCTTGGATCAAAAATATTAAGGAAGTGTCCCTTTCTTAAGGACTCCATATTTGCTTGATAATAACTTTCAATTGTACCGACATCTCGCCAATATCCCTGAAACTCGTACGCATAGACTCGTTTCCCTTGTTTAAGCTGCTGAGGAATAATATTTTTACCAAAGTCGTTTTGAGACTTATAATCCTCGGCATCGGCAATTAACGCTTGCTTAAGTGTTGACCAGTTAAAAACGTACACTCCCATTGAGGCAAGATTACTCTCTGGCTGAGCAGGTTTTTCTGTAAACTCTGTTATCCGTGCATCCTGATCAACGGTTAGAAGCCCGAACCGAGAAGCTTCCTCCCAAGGAACTTGAACTGTAGCAATAGTTATGTCTGAATTTTTCTCTTTGTGAAACTTTAACATCAAGGTATAATCCATTTTATAAACATGATCCCCAGAAAGAATAAGCACGTATTCCGGATCGTAAAAATCAATAAATTCGTAATTTTGGTATACGGCATTGGCTGTTCCGTTATACCAGCTTCCTTCTTTTTCACCAAGAAAAGGGGGAAGAATATGGACTCCACTATATGGATTATCTAGATCCCAAGCCGAACCTAAACCGATATAGGAATTAAGCAGAAAGGGCTTATATTGGATAAGAACACCAACCGTATTAACGTGTGAATTTAAGCAGTTACTCAAGGTAAAGTCAATAATTCGATACTTACCACAGAATGAAACGGCGGGTTTGGCTCTCTTTCGAGTCAGACCACCTAATCTGCTTCCTTGTCCACCTGCTAAGAGCATCGCTACACATTCTTGCTTTCTCATACATATTTCCCCTCCTCTTAGTTATAAAACTGTTTTCATATTGACCCAACCTTTCCAATTAATTAGTTAGGATTAATGTTATTAACAGTGCGGTATCTTATTTTCCAGATTTTTTCTGCATATTCTCTAATTGTTCTATCACTGGAGAATATGCCAGATTCCGCGATGTTAACTAAAGAAATTTGATTCCAATCTTTTTGATTCAAATGAAGTGTTTGAAGCTTTTTGTGCATCTCAACATAAGAACTGAAATCCTTTAAGACAAAGTATTCATCATTATAAATCATCAGTGAATCGTACAATACCCTGAATTCCTCACCCATATTATCGAAAAATCCACTACTCAATTGGTCGACACATGTTCGGATATCGCAGTTGGCGTGATATTCATCCCAAGGTTTATAACCTCCATAACGAGTGTAGTTCAATACCTGTTCAGCAGTAAGTCCAAAGATAAAGATATTATCTTCACCCACGGCCTCTTTAATTTCTACATTGGCTCCATCCAAGGTTCCCAAGGTAATGGCACCATTCATCATGAATTTCATATTTCCAGTGCCTGAGGCCTCTTTACTAGCAGTGGATATCTGTTCACTAATGTCTGCCGCAGGATAGATTAGTTCCCCCTGAGTCACATTAAAATTTTCTAAAAATACGACCTTTAGTTTTTCTTTAACTAGTGGGTCATGCTCAATCTTCTGACTCAGAGCATTAATAAGTTTAATCACAGTTTTGGCATAATGGTAGCCTGGTGCTGCTTTTCCTCCAAATATGAAGGTATTGGAACCTGTCAAAGAATCTGGGTCGGTTAAAGCCTTATTGTACATGTGCATAATCTTTAGCACATTGAGCAATTGTCTTTTATAGGCATGGATCCGCTTTACCTGAACGTCGAAAATTGATAAAGGGTCTAAGATAAGCCCCTGTTTTGTCTTAACACTTTCGGCTAAACGGCATTTGTTTTCGTATTTAACTTTCGCGATCTGTTCCAAAAAGTTGCTATCGTCCTTTAATCCATGAAGTTTCTTTAGTTCGCCAGCATCTTCCTTCCAGTTGGGACCGATCGCCTCGGTTATTAGATGAGACAATTTTGGATTAGCTGCCAACAGAAATCTCCGATGACTAACACCATTTGTTTTATTATTGAACTTATAACCAAAAATCCGATAATAGTCTTTAAAGACTTCTTCCTTCAGAATTTGGGTGTGTAATTTGGCGACACCGTTTACTGATGAGCTCCCGATCACGGCCAGATTAGCCATCCAGACATATCCATCTTTGAGAATCTGAGTGTTTTGCATAATCTCTTCATCGTCTAGAAAGCGTCGTGTTAAGTCTTCCCTAAATCTTCGATCTATTTCCTCAATGATCATATAGATCCGAGGCAAAAGGGTTTTAAACAGGTCAATGGGCCATTTTTCCATAGCTTCGGGCATAATCGTATGATTGGTAAATGACAGGGTGTTGACCGTGATATTCCAAGCCTCATCCCAGTCCATGTCTTCTTCATCAATCAAGATACGCATCAACTCAGGGATACACAATACTGGATGAGTATCATTGATATGGACAGAAACCCGGCGCGAAAAGTCTTGCAATGAACCACAATTGTTCTTCTTTTTATAACTTCGCGCGATTGATCCTAACCCAGCGGCTACAAAAAAGTATTCTTGTTTAAGCCTTAACTCTCTCCCTGCGCGACTACTATCGTCAGGATACAGAATATAAGAAATAGCCTCAACCTCTGATTTAAAGTTAGTAGCCTGTTTAAACTCCCCGCGATTGAAACAGCTTAAGTCCAGTTCTCCACATAACGCTTCCGCACTCCACAAGCGTAAGTTATTAATATAAAAAGGATTATCATAGCTCATAATCGGGACATCATAAGGTACAGCAAGAACCGGTTCGTAATTTTCGTGATAAAACCTCATTCGCTCATTCTCAAGCTCAATGCGTACATTTCCTTTGAATTTCACGATTATAGATTTATTCGGCTTACGAAGTTCCCAAGGGTAACCATTTTTAAGCCAGTTGTCAGCTACTTCAACTTGATTTCCCCCGACAATCTTTTGTTCAAATAAACCATACTTATAGCGAATCCCATTTCCGTGTCCCTCGATCCCTAAGAACGCCATTGAGTCAAGGAAACAGGCAGCCAATCGCCCCAAACCCCCGTTGCCCAGCCCTGGATCTGCTTCTTGTTCTAACAGATCATCAAGATTGATATTCAACTCGGCCAAACCTTCTCTTACAAGATCCTCAATTTTGAAATTCACCAAATAGTTAAGAAGAAGTCTGCCAATGAGAAATTCCATCGAAAAATAATAGATTTGTTTGCCTTGGGACATAGAATTTTTGTAGATAGCCCGATTAAAACTCATCTTCTCTTTGAGCAAGATAACTAAAGCACTAAATTTATCCCAAGGGCTTGCTTCATCTTGAGTGATCCCCTCCCCTTCCATTAATTTCATCAAATAGGCTCGCTTAAAGCTTTCTTTATCTGTAAACATACTGTTGGTTCCTCCAATACTTTACTGTTTGATTTGGGTTTCAAGATGATCATTGCTAAAGGAGCAACGTTAATTGTTACAGAAGACTTATGTCCATGCCATGGGATTTTTTCGCTCAAGAGCAACAAATGATTGACTTGATCGTTACCCCCATAAATTTCCTGATCGGAATTAAATACTTCTTGATAAATCCCCTCGTAGGGAACGCCCATGCGAAACTTCTCGTAACTAATGGGTTGAAAATTAATTAAGATGATCAGAAAATCGGTAGCTTTACGAGCCTTTCGACAGAATATTAAGATACTCTGTTGCTTGTTATTGACATCGATCCATTCAAAACCCGACCAATCATCGTCGTTTTCCCACAGAGCAGTTTCTCGTTGGTATAGCTGATTCATCGAGCTCACGAAACTCTGATGCTTTTTATGCATCTCATGCTCTAAGATAAACCAATCTAATTCAGCATCATAACGCCATTCAATAAACTGGGCAAACTCCCCACCCATAAACATTAATTTTTTACCTGGATGACACATCCAGTATCCATATAAAATTCTTAAACCTGCAAATTTTTGTTTGTAATCGCCCGGCATTCTATCTAATAATGACTTTTTGCCATGAACAACCTCATCATGAGAAAGAGGTAGTACAAAATTCTCGGAAAAAGCATAAGTCAAGGAGAAAGTCAATAAGTGGTGATTGTCTTTACGTAAGGGAAAATCAAGACTCATATAGCGTAAAGTATCGTTCATCCAACCCATATTCCATTTAAAATTATAGCCAAGTCCATCCACGTAAGGAGGATAAGTAACGAGTGGCCAGTCGGTCGATTCTTCAGCGATCATCAAACTCCCAGGGAAATATCGAAAAATTACTTCATTTAATTTTTGCATAAAAGCTATGGATTGAAGGTTCTCTCTCCCCCCATAAATGTTGCGTTTTTTTGAAGGACCATTTTTTTCATAATCAAAAAAAAGCATACTGCTTACCCCATCAACTCGCAGTCCATCGACATGATATTTGTCAAACCAGAACATCGCGTTGGAGATGAGAAAGCTCCAAACTTCAGTTTTCGCAAAGTTAAAGTTATAGGTTCCCCATTGTTCGTTTTCATCGTATTCATAAACTGCCGTACCATTGAATTGACCTAAACCATGAGCATCTTTACAAAAATGACCTGGCACCCAGTCTAAAATAACCCCTATCCCAGCTTGATGACATTGATTCACAAAATACATGAAATCGTGAGGGCTACCGAATCTGCTCGTACATGAGTAATACCCAGTCACTTGATATCCCCACGAACCATCAAAGGGATGTTCCATAATAGGCATTAATTCAAGATGGGTATAGCCCATTTTACGCACATAGTCTACCAACTCTACAGCCAGAGTTCGCCAAGTATAATAGGTTCCGTCCTCTTTCCTTTTCCATGAACCTAAATGAACTTCATAGATCAAAAGAGGCATCTCGGTTACCTTATCCCCTTTTTTTTGTTCTATCCAAGATTGATCCTGCCAATTAAAACCCTCAAGCGAATAAACAATCGAGGCGGTTGCAGGCCTCAACTCTGAGAAAAAAGCATAGGGATCGGATTTCAAAAAAACTTGTTTGTTCTTCGTATGGATTTCATATTTGTATAACTGCCCAAGGAGAACTTTCGGCACAAATAAGGTCCACACCCCGCTATTTCCTATTTCCAC
Organism: Desulfosporosinus cupriresistens; assembly: GCF_001707885.1. Lineage (GTDB taxonomy): Bacteria > Bacillota > Desulfitobacteriia > Desulfitobacteriales > Desulfitobacteriaceae > Desulfosporosinus. The sequence continues at coordinate 86,335 of NZ_MASS01000016.1, forward strand.
CATCGAGCTATTTACAGAA
>NZ_MASS01000017.1 GCF_001707885.1 Desulfosporosinus cupriresistens
AATATCAAGATTCTCTTCATGGATCATTTTAATCGTTTGTTGAATTTCTTCGCGTGCGAACGTAATTGTCATGAATTTTCCTCCAGTATTCTCCTTACTAAAATTCTAGCTAGTAGAATTAGATACGGTGCATAAACGTAAAAATGTCCTCATGTTGAACCTTAACTTGCAAATTCTTGTCATTTCCCTCTTCTTCTAACATACGGGCCAAATCGGCTAGCCCAATCTTGGATGGATTTAAATTCACAACCATAATCATGGTGAAAAATTCATCAACAATTGTTTGGCTGATATCTAGTATGTTAACGCTGTGTTCTGCAAGACGTCCGGAAACCCAAGCGATAATTCCAGTTTGATCTCGTCCCAATATGGTAACAATAGCACGGTTCGACTCTCCTAATGATAATGCCACGGTACTTCCTCCCTTTATAGACGAATGTATTCCAGTTATGGACATTAGACTAACACATTTGTTAAATATACTCAAGTCATTTTGCCTTATTAAGGGTTACATTGATACGGTTTCGCTACCTATTATAGAATATATGCTCCATGCAACTCTTAAATTATCGGTCGAATGGATGATGGTTGACAATGATAAGTAAAAGAGAGCTCGACCAGAGCTCTCTTTTACTTATTTATATCTTATGAGCAACTTCCGCCGCAACTATCGCCACAGCTACTGCCACCAGCAGTCTTAGCCGTACGAATTTCGAATCCTCCACCGTTTGCGGATTCAATAAAGTCGACAGTCGCTCCTTCTAAATAAGTGGTAAGTTTTTTGTCCGTCAGTAATGACACACCATATTCTTCATCAAGAATATCATCATCGTTTTTTGACTCATCCAGAGTCATGCCGAAATTCGGCCCACCTCAGCCAATTCCTACTAGATAGAGGCGCAAAAATGAATTTTCCTTGTTTTGAGATTTCAGCACTTCTTTGACCTTATTTGCTGCAATTTCCGTAATTTTTACCATTAATTGTCACTCCTTTTCATCCCATTGTTTATTAATATACCACATATTCAGCTTTTCGCAAGACAATCTCACGAACTTTCGAAAGTCTTGGCGTAGAGCCGAGTTCAAACTTCTTGGGCATCCCCATTCGGTCTGAAATCCTTCCATAGACGACGAACTTCTACTTCAATACTTGCGGGTAGATCTTGCGTTAATTTTTGTAATTGTTTCATTTCACCTTGTATTTTTTCACCCCAGTTTGGCCTTTCTGGCCAAGCGATGAAAGCTTTTGGTTGTGAAACGACTAAGCTTCGTAAGAACCCCAAGAGGACAAACAGAGTCAAGAAACGCCAGAGCCAACGCATTTTAGAATTCATCCTTTCCGAATAGCCATTATACAGAACTAGCTTGTCCAGAAAGAGATATTTTAAGTCGTTCGGCGTTTAACTCTTGCCAAAACCCTTCCATGTAAAGAAACATTGGTTTAAAATAAACCATAGCGGCCTTCGTAAATAAATGTTTCTGATAACCACAAATTTTCTCTTGGTAAAACGTTTCACAGGAGTTTTCGCCTACTAAAGGCCAACCTTCTACCCCCGCTAAAGTGAACAAGCGTCCAAGTCCGATAGCACCCACGAAATCCAATTTATCGGCGTCATACAAAATCTTTGCTTCTAATGTATTTGGTTCGTGTCCAGCTTCACGAGAATGAGACACGATAGCCTCTTTAACTCTCAAAATAATATCTTCAGCATAGCCAGTTTTATGCAGAATATTGACGGCCAAGCTAGCGCTACTTTCGGCATGCGTTTTTTCTACCGTTCCTGAACGACCAATGTCATGAAGAAGAGCAGCCAACTCTATGACTGTTACATCTGCGCCTTCCTCTAGCGCCAGTTTCTTACCCCACTCCCTAACTCTTAGAGCGTGTTCAAAATCATGGGCACGGTCTTTTCGCGAGTAAAAACCCTGTGCTACGCGAATTACCTGTTGTAACTGGTCTGGTATTTCTTCATTTTCCATATTCCCACCTCCACGGTGCATAATGAGCAAAGATTATCAATTAAGGTATAATAATTCAAATTTATCTTACTCCCTCCATTCTTCGCTTGTCAAGTTTTCCTAATTAGGGATTAAGTTACCTATTTACGTTCGCAAAGTGAATGCTTACTTTTAAGTGAACATGAACAAGGGCTTGCCCATTTAGCAAGCCCTTGTTTTCAATCCATCGTTAGTTTCTGGATACTCACGCTAATAGCGTCTCTAAGCGCTCAACCAGCCCCTTAAATACTTGCAAAGCATTCCGTACAGGAGCAGGAGTCTCCATATCAACGCCTGCCTTACGTAGCAAGTCAATTGGGTAATCCGAACTCCCACCGCTTAAAAATTCAATATACCTTGTTACTGCAGGCTGACCTTCATCTAAAATAGCCCGAGCAAAGGCAGTTGCTGCAGAAAAACCTGTTGCATATTTGTAAACATAAAATGCATTATAAAAATGGGGGATACGAGCCCATTCTAAAGCAATCTCTGGATCAAGGATAACCTCAGCACCATAGTAAACTGCATTCAATTCACGATAGATCTCAGATAGGTTGTCGGCTGTTAAAGCCCCACCCTCTTCGACCACCGAGTGAATCTTCTTTTCAAATTCAGCAAACATGGTTTGTCGGAAAATAGTGCCCCGGAACTGCTCAAGATAATGATTTATTAGATACGCTAGAACTTTGGGATCGTTTGTTTTTTCCAAAAGATATTCCATTACCAACGCTTCGTTCAACGTCGAAGCAACTTCAGCGACAAAAATCTTATATCCCGCATAAAGATGAGGTTGTTTATGATTCGAAAAATAAGTATGCAATGAATGCCCCATCTCATGAGCCAGGGTAAACATGGAATTCAGAGTGTCTTGGTGATTCAATAAGACATACGGATGTGCGCGATAGGTACCCCAAGAATAAGCTCCACTTGTCTTTCCTTCATTTTCATAAACATCGATCCATTTCTGCTGGAAGCCTTCTGCCAAGATTTTGACATAGTCTTGTCCTAATGGCCGCAGGCCTTCAATCACCATCTCTTTTGCTTCCTGATAAGTAATCGTCATCGTCGTTTCAGGAACAATAGGAACATAGATATCGTACATATGTAACTCATTGAGGTTTAAAGCTTTTTTGCGCAGTTGGATATAGCGATGCATCTGAGGCAAAAATTCATGAACTGTATCAACCAAAGAATCATAGACCTTTAAGGGAACACGATCATCATCCAATGAAGCCTCTATCGCCGATGGATAGCGCCTGGCTTTTGCGAAAAAAACATCGGATTTTACACTGGAATTTAAGGTAGCTGCCCATGTATTCCTTTGCTTCTCATAGGTGCGATAAAGCGTCTCGAAGGCTGCTTTGCGCACGCCTTGTTTATGGCTTTCCATAAAATGAATGAAGTTTCCTTTGGTTAGCTCTATCGATTGACCCGACTCATCCTCAATGCTAGGAAATTTTAAATCTGCATTATTAGCCATCGAGAAAATTGTGCCCGGGGCCTCTGCCACTTCGCTGACTTCTGCTAATAATTTTTCCTCCGCTGAGCTGAGAATATGCTCTTTCTTACGCAGAATATCTTCAAGAGCATGGTTGTAAAGCTCCATTTTCGAAGTCTGGGCGCGGAATTCCTCAAGTCGCGCTTCCGGCATGGCCAATAATTCGGGAACGACGAAGGATGTAGCACTCCCTACCTTCACGGCTAAGGCTCCTGCTCGGTCGGTCAATGCTTGATAGGTTGCATTGCGATTATCCTCATCTCGTCGCATACGAGCATACGAATAGACTTCCTCTATTCGTATGCTTAAGTCATCTAACCATTCGAAACACGCGATTAAGGTATCTGGAGTATCTGCTAAATGTCCTTCAAATTTTTTTCCTACACCTAAGAGTTGCTCGATGTGGGAAAACTCTTTCTCCCACTGATCATTATCCGAAAAAATGTCTTCTAAATGCCATTTGTGATCCTCTGGAATTTCCGCTCTGGACTTCAGACGTTGTTGTTCCACAATTTCCCCTCCTTGAAATTAATAATCTCCCTTATTATATACACCCGGATGTAAAATTACTATTTTCCAACGCGAGCCTTGTGTCACCACATAGAATACGGCCTTTTTCCTAAGTTGATGTTAAAAAACTTAGGATCCTGCGTTATCTCTGATTGTCTATCCACCCACTTGGGAAATTGCAGGGGGTATCCAATTTCCGGAAACTCAACATCCACCGTTATCAATCCCTTGTTTTCTCCCTGATAAACATCAATTTCCCAGGTCAGTCCTGCAAAGGGAATCCGATATCGTATCTTTTCAATCGGCGGGACCAGAGATAACCTTTTGAAAGTCGAACGCTCTTCTGAAGACGATTTGGGGTTTAGCGTCTCAAATTCAAAACGGCTTCCGTCCTGATTCGTTTCCTTAATGGTGATCACGATTGTATCGTCAAGAAATCGATAACGTATCGACGGCTTTTCGCTCAAATACCCTTGTACTATATATTGGCCCTCCTGTAGTAAAGGTAAGTGCTCGGAAAAGACCAGAAATTTCCGTTCAATTTCTAAAGCCAATTCATCATCTCCTGTAATTTCGATTTTCAATTTTTATAATAGGTTGTTCGTTGATCATTATGAATTTTCCTACTTTAGATTGGAGATATCATATCCAAAACTACTCTATACAAAGCGAAACAGGCAGCGTACGTTCCACTGCCTGTTTCATCCACCTTGTCCACTTATCCCCTAGAAGGTTCCCCAACCTTCCAGAGTTATTTTACTAGATTCCATCTCCCTGCGCAAGTGCGTTTGTCCGTCCGTTATAAATTTTAGATTATTAGTTTAAACTAATGCGAAAACGATTACTTAGGAGGGACTATGCAAACTTACGATGATATCTTCCAGCAACTTGTCAAAGCGGCATATCAGGGGAACTTATACGAAGCAATTGAACGGATTCGACAATCTGGTAAGGCAGATGAAGAAAAGCTTGAGCTCCTCCTCCATCCAGAGAACCTCCCTCCAGTAGTGCACCTTAAGCAGGACTGTTCTAGTTCGTCAGTCCCGTCCTCCTGCCAGGTTGCCTGTTTATTCTCTGCCATCCAAAAGGACTCGAAAGGGCAGGTCACTGTGTCTGCTGAGGCGTGTGTAGGATGTGAACTATGTATCAAAAGTTGTAAAAGCGGACATTTAGTCGATCGCAAGGATTTCATTCCTCTCTTTGATGAACTTTCGTCTGGGAAGAATCCCGTCTATGCCATGATAGCCCCTGCTTTCATCGGTCAGTTTTCTGCCGACGTTACCCCGGGTAAATTACGCACAGCTTTTAAGAAGATAGGATTTCATGGCATGATGGAAGTTGCTCTATTCGCTGATATCCTCACTTTAAAGGAAGCCTTTGAATTCGATCGAGCTATTAAAAAGGATCACGACTTTCTGTTAACAAGTTGTTGCTGTCCAATGTGGGTGGCAATGATTCGAAGAACTTATTCTACACTTGTCCCCCATATGCCCCCCTCCGTCTCCCCAATGGTTGCCGGTGGTCGAGTCATAAAACACCTGCATCCTGGGGCTAAAACGGTCTTCATCGGCCCCTGTCTTGCCAAAAAAGCCGAGGCAAAAGAAGCCGACATTCGAGATGCTGTAGATTATGTCCTCACCTTTCAGGAAATTACAGAGATCTTTGATGCTGCAAAGATTTCTCTGCCTACCCTTGAAGAGGATGAACGAGAGCACTCTTCACGCGCAGGTAGGATCTATGCTCGGAGTGGTGGTGTAAGCACAGCCGTCTCTGATACTCTGGCCCGACTTCGTCCAAATCGCACCATTCCCTTGCGTTCAGAAAGGGCAAATGGCATTGTTGCCTGCAAGAAAATGCTTAAAGAGATACTTAATGGTGAAATTAAAGCAAACTTCTTAGAAGGGATGGGGTGTACCGGCGGATGTGTCGGCGGACCTAAATCCTTAGTCCCGGTTGATCTGGCGACTAAGGATGTGAACGATTATGGCAATGAAGCGCCTTACGAGACGCCTGCTGATAACCCATCTGTTTTGAAACTACTTGACCTGCTTGGGTATAAAACTCTCGACTCCTTTCTTGATGCCCCGGAATCGATGTTCACTCGAAAATTCTGAGCTCAAATTAGCCAACTTCAATAACTCTTGCCGTTAATGTCCAACTGTATTATGATAATAAGATAATAAGATGATAGTCGGATAGTTATTACACGGGACCTTGACCCTGAAATAGAATTTATGAACATCGATTTACATAACCAATGCCTAGAATAGTCGAGAACGACCATGAATGGTACCGCGAGGTTCTGACTCGTTCCTTAGAGTGGATGGGGCAGACCTTTTTGTTTTATAGAGAGGAGAGGAAAAAATGAAAAATATGGGTTATTTAGGTCCGAAAGGGAGTTTTTCCGAGGAGGCAATCCATTTATTTATAGCCACTCATCCAGAATTTAATGAAACACAGCCTGCGCTTATTCCATTCCCAACAATTCCCCGCTTACTGATTGCCTGTAATGAGCAGGAAGTAGATTGGGCCTTTGTCCCTTTAGAAAATTCCACTGAAGGCCAGGTAGGCGTAACTATGGATACGCTCGGTCAAACCGAACATCTTTTTATCACTCATGAATTCATCCATCCGATTGACCAATGCCTTCTGGCGCACGAACCTATGCCGCTTGAACAGATTGAAAGAGTGTATTCACACGAACAAGCGATCGGACAATGCCGAGATTTCCTCGGTAAACATCTTCCTCATGCTGAACAGCTAACTTGTCTCAGCACAGCTGAGGCAGCCCACAAAATTTCCTCGATCCGCGAAAACTGGGCAGCCATCGGACCACGTCGAGCCGCTCACCTCTATAATCTTCACCTTCTTCAAGAATGCATTCAAGATGTCACGTTAAATGCCACACGCTTTGTACTCGTAGGGCATAGCCTTGCGGAAATGTCCGGAGGTGAAGATAAAACATCTCTTCTAATCATGGCTGAAAATATGCCAGGGTCTTTATACCATATTTTGGGAGAATTTGATAAGCTGCATATCAATTTAAGCCGTATCGAATCTCGTCCATCGAGAAGGCAACTGGGAGAATACGTTTTCTTTGTCGACGTTGATGGCTATGTCTTTGCGCCCCCCATTCAAGATGTTCTGTGGGCATTTAAGGAAAAAAACATCTATGTGAAGCTATTAGGTTCTTATCCCAAGGCACACACCTGATGAAACAATATTTTAGAGCGAGAGAATAAATCCTCTCGCTTTTCATTTAGGCACATATCCTTAAATTCAATCCAAAGAGGATTAATCCTGTCTCGCTAAATCTCATATAAAATGCAGTTTATCTTCATGATTAATTTATCCTTTTTGGGTCAGAGATGAGAGTCAATTTATTCTGGCAGGACCACAAAAGCTGTCGGTAGATAGCGTTCACCAAAAATATTCCAAAGCTTGTTAATCACTTTTCCGTTATATATTAATTCCGAAGAAGAACCTCCATCGAGATTAGCCGCAGTGACTGCACCATAATCCATAAAGATATTGTAGAGATCGCTCATTTTTGCCCCAAGACTAGAGAGTTGTCTACCATCAATTACGACAAAAATAATCGTGCCATCCGCTTTCTGTCCGATAGCGCTTCTTGGCGCAACTCCCCATAACCCGTCGTCAAATTTACCCCGTTTTCCATCTTTTATTAAAGCCGGCCAGAAGGATACTGCTTCATATATATTTTTCTTTTTAACATCATCTGCCGTAATTTGTCCAACGACTAGGTTACCATCCTTATCAATGGCTACAATGTCTGTACTTTTGTTGCCTATATTGTTATGAACAATTTCTCCATTATGTACGGTCAACCCGTCAGGGAAAGCTCCGTTTCCGGTACCTTTAGGGTCATAAAATCCTCCACCATTTATCCCCGCAACAGCTCCAGTGTCTTTAACAAAGTCACTTACCCGTTCTCCTGTAACTTCCAATTCTTTTGTCACAGCTACTTTTACCCGTTTCGGATTCTTGATTAGCATTACCTTACCTTTAAAAGACGGACCTTTTATATCTTCAATTGTGATGCCAGCTGAAGCATCTGTTTCAGTACGCTGAAATGGGGTATAAGATGTCGAATTTGTATTATTATATTTTTTTACGATTTCGCTGATTTGTTCATCCGATAGAAATGCCTTAGCAACCTGTGTGCCTTGAAGTAAGAACGGAACCTACCGCTAAAGTTTGAATTGCTTCAAAGGGACCCCAAAAAATGATAAAAGGCGCAAGTATAAGCGTTAAGATCATATTGAAGAAAATAAAGACAAAAAGTCTTTTAAACATAAATCTTTTTTCTGCTTGATTTTCTTTCTTTTTTCATTTTGCCTCCTCAATCTGATTAAATTATAGAAGAATCTGCACTAAGTAATATAATTTCTACCCTCTTCCTCAGATTTCCTCCTTATGTCAAAATTAAGTAGAATCTTTATAAAGTCCAAATAACTTGGCCTAGTCTAGTAATTTGGAAATAAAAAAATCTCCATGACCAATCTTTCATGAGAGATTCTAAATGACTTAACACCGTAACAAGTAATGTTATAGAAAGAATAAGCCCGATTGAGTCAGATTGATGTTGTATCTATATCCTAGGGGCTCAATTAATTAAAAGGGTTTGGCAAAAATAAGCCAAACCCTTTTGATCAATCCTTCCTCAATGCACATTTTCGAAATGGTAATAAACTTCCTCCCCAAGTCGTTCCAAACCCCCGTCGACCTTAAGCCCAGAGGAAGTTTCTTAGCTGAGAGAAGCACTTTAGTGGAATTGCGTCAATGAGCGCAGACGATAAGGCGTTAAGAAAAGCAACGGGACTTGTCCATGGATGGACTGATGCCGCGGTGCCCGAAGACACTGTCTTCGCACGTATTAGCCTTCTTGCAGGATGGCAAGGAGCGGCGCACATGCAGAAAGCCCAGAGGTTTTGCTTTTTAGCCTTAGCGACAAGCGAATAGCAATGGAACGTATGCGAACACGATAGTCTCCAGTGACGATACTATCCAGTGGAGAGTATCGCCGAAGGCGCAGAGCCATTAACGTTCACTTTCGCGCCGTAGGATTAGTATCGCCGAAGCCGCTAATCCCCAAAGTTCACCTACCGGCGTAGGATGCTAAGAAACTTCCTCCCCTATAAACATTTTCTGCAATAATTCTGTTATCTCCTCTGGCTCACACACATCAACTTTCTTCGCTTGCTTTTTATCTAACTCTTGTAACCCCACAGGTATTTTCCACCCAGTCAATTGACATAAATAATCAAGGGCTTTCCATTCGTCACCCCAACTCTCCTTTTGCTCTCCCTCTAAACCAGTTAAAACGTTCGAAGCAAATTTAAAAGGGCTTGCCGTGGAGGCAATCACCGTAAACGTTGGATCGTTCGTCGCAGAAAGATAGTCTTTATAGACTTTCACCGCGACCGCTGTATGAGGGTCAAAAACATACTGATAAGCCTGATAACTTTGAGATATCGTCTCAAGTGTTTCCTCTTCATCTGCCCAACCAGCATAGACTGTATCCTGGCAGTTTTTTAAAGTAACTGGATCTACGGTAAACGACCCTTGGTTACTCGCGTCATACCAGGCCTGAATCTTCTTCGCATCTCGTCCACTCATTTCATAGAGAAAACGCTCAAAATTACTGGATACCAAAATATCCATCGAAGGTGAAATCGTTTGGAAAAAGTCACGCCGGCTTTGATAAACCCCAGTTTTAAAGAAATCTGCTAAAACATTATTCTTATTAGAAGCACAGATAATCCGGTCGATCGGAAGACCCATGCACTTAGCATAATAAGCCGCTTGCAAGTTCCCAAAGTTTCCAGTAGGAACTACCACATTCATCTGACCTCCCGGAGCGACCTTTCCCTGCTCCACTGCCTGCAAGTAGGCCCAGAAATAATAAACGATTTGAGGCAGAAGTCGTCCCCAGTTAATCGAGTTAGCTGATGAAAAAATCAGCTGTTTTTCCACTAATTGCGCCTTCAGGGCATCTGAGGCAAAAATATGTTTTACAGCTGTTTGACATTCGTCAAAGTTCCCCTTAACCGCAACAACATGGGTATTCACCCCATCTGTCGTTGTCATCTGACGTTCTTGAACAGGACTCACGCCACCCTCGGGATAAAAAACAACAATATGCATGCCTGATCTATTTTTAAACCCCTCTAAGGCAGCCTTTCCGGTGTCACCGGATGTTGCCACGAGAATTAAGACGTCTTCATCACGGTTAAAAAGTCTAAGGCTAACTTTCAATAAGTCTGGCAACACTTGCAGCGCCATATCTTTAAATGCAGCCGTGGGTCCATGCCAGAGTTCCAAAACTCCAAAATTCCCTACTGTAACCAAAGGTACCGGGTTTGACCCATCAAACGTTCCATCGGAATAAACGTTTACAATTTCTGAGAGGACGTCCTCGGAGAAATCCGGCAAATATGGCATCATAACGCGCTTTGCTACGTCACGATACGATAACCCTTGAAGATCCAGCCAATTCAAGGCGGGAAAGGATGAAGGAACAAAGAGTCCCCCGCTAGGTACCATTCCTAATGTAATCGCTTGTGATGCCCTCTGACCAGAAAGATTACCTCGTGTGCTTTCGTACAATACGTTTCCCTCCTTGACAATAATTCTATTATTTATTTACAATCTATCCGCTGTATATTCGCCGTTTATAGACAAATTTCCTCCCTGTAAAGACAAAGGTCTTTATTAATAGTATTTTTAGCAAAATATCACAAAAATTTCATAGGTTCATGGAGGAAAGTATAATTCTTCTGTTGAATATCTTGTAATCAATCCTAAAAATACTTGAAAGGCGGACCAGGAATGTCTGAGTATACAATTCGTAAATATCGCCAAAGTCTGATTCTTGGACTTATCGGGGTCGTTAAAAAACTTTTTCCAGATGAACAACTGAAAATTGCTTACTCTATTCTTGACGGTCTCTATTGTGAGCTTGAAGACTCGTTAATCTCTTCAAGGGAAGCCCAGAGAATCCAAGATCATTTGCGAGACTGGGTTCTAGCAGATCAGGCTATCACTTATGAAAATCGGAAAGACAATTTATATGATTGTCATATAGATAATTATGAAATTATTACGATTTATCCTCCCCTTAGCCGAACAGGATCTCTCAAATATTTCGAAGTGATCCATTTTCCACCGGGATTCATTCTGCTCTTTCCTAATGCCAATCAAGCGGAGACGATATCTCCTTTTATTCCTCCAGAGAAACTCTCATCAACTTTTTCTGAAACCCAACGTTGGTTGGAAAACTTACACCTGTCCAATGTCCAAGATGTAAATTCTATTATTGCTACCAAGTGTTCACAGGACTTAATCTGTTTGGCTGAAGCCTTACATGAGAAGAAAATATCCTCCATTGCTGATAGGATCTTTGAGCAGCGCAACGTGCGCGTAATTCTTATATCAGGGCCATCTTCGTCCGGTAAGACGACCTTTGCTCAACGGTTGTCAACCCAACTACGCGTCAATGGCCTTCGCCCTGTTGCCCTATCCCTAGATAATTACTTCCTGTCGCGAGAAGAAACCCCTCGAGATGCCTCAGGACAATACGATTTTGAAGCCTTAGAGGCCCTTGATTTACCTCTCCTTGATGCCCATTTGAATGCCCTTATCAAAGGGGCAGAAATTGAAACACCGCTGTTTGATTTTGTATCCGGTCGGCGATTCCCCACAGGTAAATTGATGCATATGAGTTCTGATGAAATTCTTGTGATTGAAGGGATCCATGCCTTAAATCCACGCTTGGCACCATCACTTGATCGAAATCAGACGTTTAAGATTTATGTAAGTGCCCTTTTCCAACTCAATATTGATGCCTATACTAGGGTCTCCACCACACATGTTCGCCTAATTCGCAGACTTGTGAGGGACGATAAATTCCGAGGGATTGATCCTGAACGAACACTTGCACAATGGGAAAGCGTCCGACGAGGGGAAAATAGCAATATCTTTCCTTATCAGGAAGAAGCCACTGTGATGTTTAACTCTAGCCTATTATATGAACTTAATGCCCTCCGTCCCAATGCCGAACATTTATTAAACTCTATAACCCCAGAGTCACCTCATTACAAAACGGCCGTTCATCTCTTAACTCTATTATCTTTTTTTGACCCCTTGGACATCTCCACCGTTCCCTTTAACTCAATTCTAAGGGAATTCATGGGTGGTAGCACCTATCACCAATGAGGTAGAGGTTCAACCTAATAATATAAAGCAAAGTGCGAAGAGGGATATTCTCTTCGCACTTTGCTTTAAACCTTACTTGCCCGACTATTGATCACTGGCAAGCTTTCCTGCGTTGGCATAATTTTCCTTAGGCATGTCACGAATGATAATCGAGACTCTTTCTGCAGGCGCTCCAGTGGCTTCCACAATTGCCTGAGTGACTTTCTCCACGAGTAATCTTTTCTGGGTCAGTGTACGGCCTTCCAATAATTCAACATGCACAATTGGCATTGTTTTCACCTCCCTCCAAACATCGCTTGACATGAGCTACTAAAATTTCTGCACTTTTTCGATTTGTCGCCAAGGGGACATTATGAACATCACAAACACGCAATAAGGCGGAGATATCCGGTTCATGGGCTTGAGCGGTTAAAGGATCACGCATGAAGATAATCATATCTAAACTTTGTGTGGCGACTAAGCTACCAATTTGTTGATCTCCTCCAATTGGGCCAGACAAAAGCGCAGTTACCGATAATCCGGTATGTTCTCGAATCAATTTCCCTGTTGTTCCCGTTGCCGTTAATTCACACTGAGCTAAGACATCTTTATGTTTTTTGGCGAAGGCAATCATTTCCGCTTTTTTTTCATCATGAGCAACTAAAGCTAATTTAAACATATATTCTCCTTACTATTCCTTCTTGCTTTTGGCCGCATCCTTAAACCTCCTCAGGCTGTTTCAGTAATTCCTGAGAAGCCTCTGAAATTAAAAAGGTAAGCTTACGCCGCTCGGCAAGTCGGTAAATTTGTTCGGGTTGCTTAATCAATTGATCCTTTTCCGCACGAACACACTTTTTGATGGCATGTTCTAACCGAAGTGCATCACTCCAAGAACTTACCTCCCAAGCTTGAGCTAAAGAAACGGGCTGATGCGCAGCTGTGTATTTAGCCCCATGGCCTCCTGAAACGCCATGGTTATGCTCTCGCAACCTCCTCCTAAGGTCCGTCGTTGCTCCCGTATAAATCGTATTGTTACCACATCGTGCCAGATACACCCAATATCCCATTTCTACTCCTTTGGCCAAAACTCAAAAACGGGACGACTTGACAAAAGCTTCAGCTCAAAACATAAGTCTAAATATTTCTGAAGCCCTGAGATCAGCTTATCACCTAAGCTGTAATCAAACTGGTTAAAATAATCTCGCCAAAAATCCAGTGATCCTCCAAGCATTGTTTGGCATGTCTTAACTATATCCTCTAGGTTAGACAGTGCCTTGGCTTTGGCGTCTAAGAGCAAGCGATAGACAGTTAATACTTCTTCGCCCCGCTCTGCAATCAGCCTTTTAGGGAAAGCCCAAACGGCATAAGTCATGGAGCAGCCGGTATGACGAAGCCATTCTTCCCCTAGATCATAGATATAACAATCCGGATGAAGAAGTGCTGCTTGAAGGGCAGCATCTGCGATCAAAAGCGCTGCATCGGCCTTAGCAAACATCCCCTGAAGATCAGAGGACATAGTCAAGTAACGTGGAGCAACACCATAGTAATGATGGAGCAAAATTTTTGTTAAATTGACAGAAGTTGCCGATGTATTTGTCAGAGCAACAGTCCTGCCATCTAAATCCTTCAAAGCAACCTTCGAGAATAAAAGGATCGACCCTACCCGGCCTTTAGTAGAGACCGAAAGGTTTGGCAACATCGCATAATCTTTCCAATGTTCGCCATAAGAAAAGGCACTAATCGGAGCCATATCAATTCGCCCATCAGCCAACATAGCGTTATGCCCCGTGGGTTCAGCGGTCACAGACTCCAGTAAAGGATGCTCTCTCTGTAAAAAATAGAACATTGGTAACATATTAGTATTCGGGTTATGTCCAATGCGAATCATGCGAATACCCCCATATGCAAGTAATAACCTTTTGTGTCAGATCAAATAACTCCTCATGGTTATACGCAGTGTCTTATTTTAAGGTATTGTGTAATTCCCCAATAGCTTGGATCTTGACGATAACTCCATCCCCTGGCTGCATCGGGCCAACCCCTTCAGGTGTTCCGGTCAGCACAACATCTCCAGGTAATAGCGTCATGACTTGGGAGATGAAGCTCACGAGTTTTGGCACAGAATTTATAAAATACTGGGTATTAGATGATTGTTTCACTGCACCATTAAGCAAAAGTTGTATATCTAACTGACTTGGATCGATATCAGTTACGACCCATGGACCGATTGGGCAAAACGTATCAAATGATTTTCCACGAGTCCATTGCCCATCTTTTTTTTGCAAATCCCTTGCAGTTACATCATTAGCACATGAATATCCTAAAATGGCCTTTGCGGCTTCAGCCTCTGTACCACCTTTAATAGTACTCCCAATAATCACAGCGAGCTCAGCTTCATAGTCTACTTGCTGACTGATTTTAGGATAAATAATATCCTCCTCTGGACCAATAACACAGGTTGGCGCCTTCAGAAAAATAACAGGGTCTTCAGGTAACGAATGGTTCATCTCTTTGATGTGCAAAGCATAATTGAGCCCGACACAGACTACTTTACTTGGCTCTGTAGGGGCAAGCAAAGTGACCCCATCTAAAGGTAACCAAATATCAGTTAGTTTACTATTGGAGTCAAGGAAAGTCCCGTTCAAAAGCCGTATCTGCTCCCCTTCGACAACTCCATACCTAATCTCATTTTCAGTGTTCTTGAAGCGAACATATTTCATCACGCTCAACCCTTTTCTATTTTCTGATGGTGTCGCCTATCCTATTCTCCTTGCGAGTAAACTTCATTAAGCTTCTTCGCGTTTCGAAATATATTCTAACACGAAAGGAGGTTAATAAGAAGCTTGGGAAGAGAATTTATTTTTAACTCTTGAGTGCTTGGTACATCTTGCAAACAACCGTTAATGGGCATTCTTCACAATTCGGTTTACGAGCAACACATATTCGTCGACCATGAAAGATCAAAAGATGATGGACTTGTGTCCATCTCGCTCTTGGAAAGATCCGCAGCAGTTCTTCCTCAACTTTTTCCGGTGTTTTCCCATTGGCTATACCTAAACGATGCGCGACACGAAAAACATGCGTGTCAACAGCTAGCGCCGGAATTCCAAACGCATTACTCGCCACAACATTGGCTGTTTTACGCCCCACTCCGGGAAGTTTTCTCAACGAATCTATATCATTGGGTACTAGTCCCGCAAAGTCTTCAACGATTACCCTACAAGCGGCAAGAATGTTTTTAGCTTTATTATGAAATAAGCCAAGGGAGCGAATTCTGTTTTCGAGTTCTATTTGCCCTAAAGCTAGGATCTCTTCTGGGGTATTCGTTTTGGCAAACAGGGAAGCGGTGACAAGGTTCACTCTTTCATCAGTGCATTGCGCAGATAATATGGTGGCAATCAAGAGTTCAAAAGGAGTACGAAACTCAAGCTCACAGTGAGCATCCGGAAACCGCTTCAGTAAGGCCTCAAAAATGCTATTCGCTTCATAGGAAGAAATCTCAGACATGTTCTTAAAACCTCCAGAGTGGTTAGCCTAAAACTTCTCGTATAAAAATAGTACGCTTTTCCACCATATTATATTCTTTAATTACATTTTGCCCGAATTCCGATTCATCAAATACTCGAACTATAGGCCGAGCTGGCATGCTTAAATTTTGATCGACAACAACTCCAATTTCTCCGGTAGTCAATCTCACAGTTACTCCGGTCGGGTAAGCCGCAATATTTTTAAGGAATAATCGAACCATTTCTAAGGGGTAAAGTGTGCCCGCAAGACCCATTAGAATTTCACAAGCTTCATAGGGCATAATTCGCTTTTCATCACTGTAGTCGGATGTCAGCCGATCATAGAGATCTGCAATCGCCACAATCTGAGCCAAAGGGTGGATTTCCCCTTCTTTGAGGTGCCGAGGATACCCGGTGCCATTCATGTGTTCATGGTGCTGAAAAGCAATGTGGGCAACGACCAAACTAAGATCTTTACGTTTTCGAAGGTCCTCAAAGCCTAAAATCGTATGTGTTTTAACAAGTTCTATTTCTTCGGGAGTTAAATTAGCGGCTTCACTAAATAATTTCTGATCCAATTGCACCTTACCAATATCGTGAAGTATCGCACCGATGGCCAAGGTATCTAATTTCTCACGATCTAAGAACATGGCCTTCCCTAAAACTGTTGAAAGAACGCAGACATTGACAGAATGAGCAAAGATCTGGTTATCGAAACTTCGCATATCCATCATGTTTACCAGGATATCTTTCTTAAACAAAACTTCTTCAACGATTTTACTAATGATTTTCTTTAATTCAAAGCCATCAAGATTTTTTCCTAACCGAACTGCTCGCATGCTTTTTTCCAAAATCCCCATAGCTTGACGACGATTTTCTTCACTAATAACATCTTCGACTATAACATCATCAAAACGATCGTCTTCAATGTAGAGAATGGATATCCCCATATCTCTTAATTTAGCTATGTATAACGGAGTAAGTTTAACTCCCTTGCCTAACAGGACTCTGCCTGAACTCGAGAAAATCGTTTTACCTAATATATCTCCAATCTTTAACGAATTAACTCCTACTTGCCGCACTTAGAGGTTTACTCCTTCCTATTGAAGAACATTTTGACTACTTGATATTAATACAATCCTATATCATTTTTTGTTTTTTTCCAGTCCCGACCTGAAAATAATAATGACGATTACGAAGCTTGGGAGTATACTTTACAAGGTACATTTTTTAAGTGAGGTATTAAACGAATGTGGCTTAATCTTTTCATTATCTGTATACTAGGTTTCTCAGCTGCAGCGGTCGACGCAATTGCCGGAGGAGGAGGACTCATAAGTCTTCCCGCATTATTATTGGTTGGTGTGCCCCCCCATCTAGCTCTTGGAACGAATAAATTTTCAGCATCCATGGCTTCTTTAAACAGTTCTATTACGTTCGCCCGCTCTGGTAAAGTGCACTTACCGCTAGTAAAGTGGCAAATTCCTTTCACTTTAATCGGTGCACTCCTTGGTGCTTGGGCCGTTCTTAGGGTCAGCTCCGAATTTTTAAGTAAAGCAGTCTTAGTCTTGATTTTATTCGTAGGAATTTATACCTTGCTACATAAAAATCTAGGAATGAAGAACAACTTCAAGGGACTCGATCCTCTGCATATATTTGTAGGGTGTCTATTTGCGATGGCCTTAGGATTTTATGACGGATTTTTTGGTCCTGGGACGGGGTCCTTCCTTATCTTTTCTTTTATTGCCCTTTTCGGCTTTGACTTTGTTGTTGCCTCGGCAAATTCTAAAGTTTTGAATTTCACTAGCAACGTCGCTTCTCTTCTCCTCTTCGCCTGCAATGGAAAGATTCTCTTGTCATATGGAATTCCAATGGCCCTCTTCATGATTTTAGGCTCTCAAGTTGGAACGCGACTTGCCATAAAACGTGGAGCAGAACTCGTCAAGCCGATTTTTATTGTAATGTCTTTGTTAGTAGCTGCCAAACTCATTTATCAATATTTATAGTTCTCAACAGCTAAAACAAGCAGACCTGTTCACTTTAAGCTCTTGTAAACAAATCAACTCCCTAATAGAAGACTAGGCATTGCAAGTCTCCTATTAGGGAGTCTCTTTCTTTAGCCACCCTAATAGTTATTACTCTCTATTATAGTAAAGCTGCCTATTACGGCAAAAATATCTATTTGGGGTCCTTGTTCCAATTCACTGGATGACTTGGTTAACCTCCCGGCTGCTGAAGTATCGGATGTTGATCATCCGCTAATCCATACAGTTGTATTTTTAGCCAGTTTGACCCAGTACGAGCACTGATTAAAAGGTATCCTTGCGTATCATTGCTAAAGCGAAAGCAAGTATTACAAAAGACACAGTCGCACGATACTAGTTTTAAATTCGACAGAAGTCTCATTTCTCCTTCTTCTTATGCTACCGATTTGTAAGGCTTTATATAAATTGCACAAGCTACCATATCTTCCTTCATGGTAAAAGACTATAATTATCAAAGGATTATTCATATGGAAGAGAATACAGCTATAGAATTTAAATTCATACATATTACATACGGGACCTGCTAAGCGCTAGATTCCGTGTTTGAACATTGATTTGGGAGGCTTAGCTATGCCGCGAGATAAACAAACTGATCCTGAAGACATCTCTAGTTTAAAACAAAAAATCGAGATCTTAGAAAGCCAACTCGAAGAGATTCGCTTACAAACTCACGTCCTTTTAGACATTGCACGTGCTCTTAACGCATCTCTCGATACACGAGTTATTGCTACCAATATTATTAGCGCCATTGTTTCGCTTATTGGTATTAATCAAGCGAGTGTTTGTCTTTATAATGAAAAAACACAAGACTTTGAAGTTATCGGTGTGTTTGATTCAGGTACCCTCTCCCCTCAGATACCACCTCATCTCGATCTCTCATTTCTCAAGAAAGTCTTAGCTGAAGGGGTAACCTATTACCGTCCACCTCAGGATTTACGGGATTGGAAATGGATCTGCTGCCTGCCTCTTCAAAACGCACAACACAAAATCGGAAGTATTAATATTCATTCCATTCGCCAACCGGAAATCACTTCCGAGCAAATGGAGTTTTTAGAAACTGTTGCCGGTCATGCCTCCTCTGCTTTGGAAAATGCTCTACTGTATGCCTTTGTTGAACGGGAATCAATCACAGATGGGCTAACAGGAGTATATAATCATCGTTATTTCCAAAAACGATTGCGCGAACAAATCTCACTATGTCAACGCCGTAAACGTTCGGTTACTTTCGGCTTACTTATCATCGATGTTGACAATTTTAAACTTTTTAATGACCGCTACGGTCACCAATTTGGTGATACTGTCCTTCAAACCATTGTGAGAGAACTTCAAAGTAATTTACGAGAAGGTGACCTTATTGTTCGCTATGGCGGAGAAGAATTTGTCATTCTAGTACCTGAAACCACTGAGAAAATAATCTTGCTAATCAGTGAGAAAATTCGTGAAGTCGTTGAAAGAACCTTGATTCATTACCCACCAACAAACGAGGACGTATCCGTTACCGTGAGCATCGGAGCAACGCTCTGGCATCCTTCAGATTCTCCCGCCTCATTAATTTCTAGGGCAGACCATGCCCTTTATAAAGCTAAAAAAACAGGCCGAAATCAAAGTATCTTTGAATAGCGGTCCCCTAAACCCTTATTGTTATACGCAGAGAAGCACTAATTCTTATTTTAGGAATTAGTGCTTCTCTGCGTATAACAAGCTTTTTGCAACTATTCATATAAACTATACTTCAACAATCCTAGACAAAGGTCCTCGTTTTCTTGGTATACGGCGAATTGATTTTACAAGTTGGTAACACGAGGTTGTAATGACTGTAGCACAGCCTAAGAGAAACCCACCTATCATCAGCACGAGAATCCAAGCCAGCATAAAAAACACCCCTTTCGCACACATCATATTTAACTATGATATATCTTGATTATCATTATATCAGATCAAGATGAAAAGAGATAGTGATTGTGTTCACTTTCCTAAAGTCCGACTTTTCTTTCTTTTTTTTGCGTTCTTTCTCTTAACCCCAGATACTACCAACTTCTTCATAAGGCACTTGCTTTCGCGTGAAGTCATCCAGCCACTTTGTGAATAACTCAGTCTCTTGTTCCGGCACATGGACAACAAGCTTGATAACTTCACTAAATTCCTCTTTATCGGTAATCCAAGAATGTTGATAAAGCTGATATTTAAGCTGCTCAAACCATTCATAAGGCACTCGCAAAGCAAATACCTGATAAAGAGTTAATTTTTTCAATTCAGTCTCACTTAAAACTTGCCGGGCAGTGCCACCATAAGCCCTAGACAGTCCTCCTGTCCCAAGAAGTATTCCTCCAAAATACCTGACAACAACCACCAAAATATTCCAAACGTTCCGGTGTTGCAAAATATCAAGCACGGGACGTCCACCCGTCCCTTGCGGTTCACCGTCATCGGAAGACTTCTCAATAAAACCATCATGTAATCGATAGGCATAGACATAATGACGCGCATTTGGGTAATCTTCACGAATCTTTAGTATTGATTGTTCTATTTGCTCTAACGTTGTTAGAGGTACAGCAACCGCAATGAAACGAGATTTTTCAATCACTTGTTCACCCGTAATCACTTGAGATAACGTATAAAAATCTTCCACAGTTACATCCCCTATATACGAGTCTGCGCTTTAACAAGAAACGAGTCAATATCTATTATAAAACGCTCATGTTTTCCTACGCCGATCTGTCCTACTTCATCATAAACCTCTACTGAAAAAACCAAACGTCGGCGGTCTATTTCGATAAGTTCAGCAGTTGCAGAAACTTTAGCTCCTAGTGGAGTTGCTGCAGTATGCGAAATATTTAAAGAAGTACCTACACTCGATTGCCCTGCTGGAAAATTTAGGGCATCTACAGCTGCTTGCTCCATGAGTGCCACCATTGCTGGTGTTGCGAAGACCTCTAAGTGTCCGCTGCCCATGGCCTTAGCAGTATTTAAAGAAGTTACAATCGTCTGAGCCTGCCCACAAACCCCAAGCTGTAAATTCAAAATTATCACGTCCTCGTGACTATATTTTACATAATTGTATCACGAAACATACAATAGCGTTGTGAAAATTTCACAACGCTATTGTATGCTATTCTCTGATTAATTTTGACTATGCCATTACATTCTTGCAATCCAATAGCCAATATAACCAACGACAACAATTCCAATAACATGAACGACCCACCAACCTGTACGAAACATTCCCCAGACTCCTAAGTCGATGCGCTCACGTATGTCACCCATATTTTTCACCTCTTATTTTAATTTAATGGTGAGCGGGGCCTTGTGAAATTTCACTGAGTGCATCTCCTGCTTCATTAATGTGGATTTTTTCAATTGCCAGGTCACCGATGGCTACAATACCCAACAATTTTCCCTGTTCCACAACCGGTAACCTTCTAATTTGATATTTTGACATCAAATCAGCTGCCTCATGTACATCTTGATTAGAAGTCACGCTTTTGATATTTGTACTCATGACATCCTTAGCCGATGTGCTCTTGGTATCTCCTCCGGTCGCGACAACGTTCAGAACAATATCTCGGTCGGTAATAATTCCAACCAATTCATTTCCTTTACAAATTGGAATAGAACCGACATCGTCTTTCTTCATTAACCTCGCAACCTCGACAATTGAGGCATCCGGAGTAACCCAATCAACTGAACTCGTCATAACTTCACGCACTTTCATACTTTAACTCCTCCTAGAATGATTTTTATTTTAGCAAAGCTAGTATAAACATCTTCTCTAAAAACCATGCTGGGTATTATTGTCTGAAATCATAAAAACCGCCAAAGCGGTTTTTATCTTAACATCCCTATTTAGAGTTAACATTTAAGTTAATTGAGTGCGCTTCTCTCGAGACAGGATGGTATGGAACACTGGTCACTAGAATACTTTTGCGGAAAAGTAACATTAATTTCATTAACTGCCCTGTTTGATTATGAAGAAGATTTTGCCACAATCTTTCCGGAACATATTCCGGAATGGCGACGGTAATTGTGTCAAAATGTCCTTTCTTCTCCACTTGATCAATATAATTCAAAAAGTCGTGGACAGTAGCACGATAAGGAGAATCGACAATTTCTAAAGGGATTTCTATATGATGCTCTGTCCAATGCTTAAGCAACTTTGCTGCTCGATTGGGGTCAGATGCTACATGAACAGCCGTGACCTGAGGGGTCAAAGCATAGGCATATTTCAATGTTTTTAAAACAATCAGATTTAAGTCATAAACTGGGACGATCACTTTATTACGATAGTCTGCCAATTCAACATGTGCTCTTCGCCGCTTTAATTTTGTCACATGCCTCTGAAAACTTTCTAGCGCTTCTGTAGTGACCTCTACTTCCCGGATTTCACACTTATAAACGTGACGAATAGCTCGGAACATCAAAACAAGAAGAGGCATGATCACAAGAATAATCCATGCTCCTTGCCTAAACTTCGTCGTAATAAAGATAATTAAAACTAGGAATGAAATGACTCCTCCAAAGCTAAATATTGCAAAGTCGACCAGCCACTTTTCTCCTCTTTCTTGCCACGTATGTTTGGCCAGACCGGTACCTGTCAGGGTAAACGAAATAAACACCCCAATAGCATAGAGCGGAAGCATCGAATGAGTGTCTCCATGGAATACAATAATGAGCAGACTAGACACTAGAAACAACGTCCAAATTCCTACGCTATAAACAAGACGGTCCCCTAAATTTTTAAAATACCTCGGCGCGTATCCATCTCGGGCCATTAAACTCAACAAGATCGGTAACCCAGCATAAGGGGTACTCGAGGCAATGACAAGAATAGCTGCGGCTGTGCCCATCAAGATAAAATAAGGAATAGTCTTTCCAAAGATAATTACACCCAATTGATTTAGGACGGTGTTTCCTTCAGCCGGAACAAGGTGGTAGGCGCCAGCTAAATATGTCAGCCCAATTAATCCCAAAGAAACAATAACGCCCAAAATCATCAAAGTGCGGATAGCACGCTTTTGGGCTGGCTTTTTAAAGGCCGTAACCCCATTACTTACTGCTTCAAACCCAGTTAAGGCTGTGGTACCGCCTGCAAACGCTCGCGCTAAGATAAACCAGGTTATCCCATTAGCTGAGGACGCTGCAATATGCCCTGTTGCTACTGCCGAAGGTGTTACGCCGTGGACTAAAATCTCAACCAAACCCGTTCCGATTAAAAGTGCTAAGGTAGCAATATAAAGGTATACAGGTAAAGCAAATAGTCGTGCAGATTCTTTTAAACCACGTAAATTAACCCACGCCATAAAAATGATGATCAAACAATCCGCGAGAACTTTGTGCTCAGTCGGAGCTAACCACGGAAAAATCCCAGTCAAATTCTCTATAGCAGAGCTAACACTAACAGCAACAGTCAAAATGTAGTCGAGCGTTAAACTCGCACCTGCAATAAGACCATAGTTCTCACCGAGATAAGCTCTTGCAATAGTATATGACCCACCACCTTCCGGATATTTCTGGATTGCTTTACGGTAAACAAGAAAAATACTAATCACCAGTAATACGATGGCAATTGAAATTTTCAAAACATAAGCATAGCCCAAAGAACCAACCAAAAGAAGGACATAAAGAATCTCATCCGGCGCATACCCCTCTGAAGAAATAATGTCCGAACCAAAAACTGGGACCCCGCCAGAAACCCCAACTTTAGCATCCTCAGCGTTTTGGGTCGCCAGCGGATGGCCAAAAATAGCTGTACGAATTCTCAACCATAATAATCTATTATTATTAGCCATCAGAAAAAGCCGCCTTCTTTCTGCCACTGAATTAATGGCCAAAACTCACATTACTCTTTCTTTGGTTTTGTACCTGAAACGATGGCAACAACACCGCCGGCCAAATTATCGAAACGCGTTTCGATCAGCCCACACTCTGCGAAAATACGGACCAGCTCTTCCTGTGCGGGAAATTCTCGAGCCGAGTCATGTAAATATTGATAAGCGCTAGCTTTTTTAGCCCATATTTTGCCCATTAAGGGAACGAGTTTTTCAAAATAGACCCAATAAGCTTGTTTGAACACTGGGAAAGATGGTTTAGCCATATCCAAGGATACAACCTTTCCACCGGGTTTAACGACACGCACCATCTCTCGGATTCCTTGTCTTAAATCCGGCAAATTTCGTAATCCCCAACCCACCGTTACCCCATCAAACGAACCCTCTGAAAAGGCAAGTTCCATTGCATTTCCTTGGATAAATTGAATACAGTTCAGGTTCGGTGACTGTGTTAATGAATGTTTAGCGACATCCAACATTTTTCGAGAGAAGTCTAATCCTGTAACTTTTCCTTTTGGGCCAACAACTTTTGCCAGTTCCATAGAAAGTTGCCCTGTCCCACAACAAACATCAAGCATATGCATACCGGGTTTTGCTCCGACACGTTCCACTGCAATCCGTCGCCACCGTTTATCCATTCCTAGGCTCATTAAACTATTCATTAAATCATAATGGGTAGCAATTGAATTAAAAGTCTCTTTGACATATGTTGATTTATCTTTACCTGCAAAATCCATCGTTTATCTCCCTATCCATTGGTTCTTTATTTATAATTAGTATTTCATTCCTTTAAATAGTACGCGATGTTTGCCCCCTTGTCTAGGTCCCTTCCATATCTAAGCCACAAATAAACAATCCCAATCAATATTGTAAATTAAAAGTTCTAAATTATACTTTATTAAAAACGCTTAAACCGTTATACTGTATATAGCACCATGATGTATATAGCATTATAATGTGATAAACAGTATTAGGAGGTGAATCATTGATCCAGTCAAAACAAAGTCGTCATACTAATGCTTTCATTCTTCTTTTTTTGGAGGAGTTATCTGTGGCCTATGGTGCTCAAATTTTCTCTCACCTACAGTCAGAATTGCCTTATTGCTTATCCGATAGTCCAAGCGTTTACCGTGCCCTTCAGGAAATGGAAGAAAAAGAGTGGGTGAAATCCAATTGGAAATCTCCGCAGACCGGTCCTCCGCGCAAATGGTATAGCATTACTCACAAAGGACGAGCGGCCCTTCATCAGTATGCTGAAGACATCGTACAACGACAGGCTAATTTAAATTTCTTTCTTAAACACTATGCTGCATTAAACCGGACGAATTTATAATGCATAGCTGAAAGGAGCCTCACATTATGAGTCCCACAAAGCCTATAAAATATTCAACGATTAGTATACTTTCTTTAGCTCATATGCTAAATGATATGTACAGTAACTATTTACCTCAAATGCTTCCGTTTCTGGTAGCCGCTACAGCGCTTACTACCACTCGGGCTGCCATCCTAGTATCAGTGTTCACCATCAGTTCCTCCTTCATTCAACCACTCTTCGGTTATTTCCTTGACCGGCAAGGAAAACGCTGGCTTGTCCATGTGGGTACCTTATGGATGGCAATTATGCTTAGTTTAACCGGACTTGTCCACAACTATCTCCTTCTTGTTGTTCTGGCTGGGTTAGCTGGACTCGGTACAGCCGCCTTTCATCCCCAAGCGTCTACTATGATCACAGTTGTCAGTGGCGACCGAAAAGCAGTTTTCTTATCCACCTTTGTTGCCTTCGGAAATATCGGTTTTGCTCTCAGCCCGCTTTTACTTGTTCCTTTGTTTCAAACATATGGTCTGCATGCTACTATTTACACTGTCATTCCTGGAATTTTTGTTGCACTATTGCTCTTTTTCTTTGCGCCCAAAAATGACGTGCTCGGTGGAAATGCTCCAACTTTTTTAGAGGTTTTACATTCTTTGCGGTCAGCTCGTTCAGAGCTACTGACTATTACCGGGGTTATTGCGATTCGTTCTTTAGCCTATACCGGGTTGTTAACGATCCTACCCCTATATTTTCAAGCTCAAAAGCTCTCATCCATTGCCTCCAGTCATTTAGTCTTTATTATGCTGTTCTCTGGAGCGATCGGCGGGGTCCTCGGGGGATTAATTTCCGATAATTATGGTCGGAAACCTTTAATTGTCAGTTCGCTTATTTTATCTACTCCCCTATTCTATAGCTTTTTACACTCCCACGGGACTCTGAGCGTTGTTTTCCTGGCCCTCGCTGGGGCATCCCTACTGTCAAGTTTTTCAGTGACCGTTGTTGCAGCGCAAGAGGCTATCCCTAATAATAAATCTTTAGCAGCAGGACTATCAATGGGATTTGCCGGAGGAATCGGTGGGCTAATGGTCATCATAATTGGCCGTATTGGAGATTCCTACGGTTTATCTTCAGCTATTTCCATATTATTTTTTCTTCCCCTCGTGGCTGGAATTATCGCCCTGTTCATGAAAAGCCGACCTTCAGCAAAAGCAGGTCGCTTAAGCGCACGCTGATCTAGATACAATTCGGAATACTGGGTATGAAGGAAGGGGATCGCCTAAGCGATCCCCTTCCTTCATATTTTGTATCTTAATAAAATTATGCTAGATGTTAAATAGATGACATCTCCATAGAACGTTGCAATTTATTATTCCTTATTTTGGCTCCGAACCCACTAATGTTTCGCCTCGCTCCGTAAGCACCCAAAACGTGTACGTTTCGGACGAAGCAAACCCACATCCTACACACTGACTGCTTCCCCGATCGGTACTACAACTCGAACTACAGGATTGACCGAACTGTTCGGTGCGAATATATCCCATATGTTCCATTTGTTCCAAAGCATTTTCTAGTTCTCGCACCGAACAGCCAACTTCATGAGCCAACTGTGCCATTGATAATGATTCCTTGCGTGCTAGTATTTTCATAATACTTGTTAGCATATCATTCCACCCCCAGAGGGCTTATTTAGAGCTTATTGAAAACCAAGTAGCATTCCACCGTGGAAAACAATCCACCCCATCACAAAACTAAGAATAAGGTTATATGCTACCCCGAAGCTGGTCCAGCCTAAGCTTCCAGATTCTTTATACGTTGTAACGACTGTGGCGAGGCAGGGAATATAAAGCATATACACTACTAAGAAGGTAAACGCCCTCAAAGGAGTCATGGCGCCCGTCATGGCCTGTGCGATGGACTGCGACGCATCTGCAGCAACACCGTACAAAATACCTAGGGTCGACAGTGTCGTTTCCTTAGCAGTGAACCCAAAAACGATCGCAACCATGATCCGCCAATCAAATCCTAATGGCCTTCCAATAAAGGATAACCAGCCTCCCATATCCCCAGCCCACGTTTCATTCATCGGAACCCCTTGCGGATAAGAGCTCAGTACCCAGACTACAATCGATGCCACTAAGATGAAAGTCCAGGCTCTTTTGAGAAAAGAATAAGTTTTATGCCATGTTGGTATCAGAACATTGCGCAATGTAGGAATATGGTATAGAGGCAATTCCATGACAAAAGCTGACCGTTCTGTTTGCTTGACTACTCTTCTTAAGAAGAGCGCAGAAAACATCACCAGAATCATACTTAAGAACAATAGACTTAGCATAACGACAGATCCCCGAGAACCTGGGAAAAATGCTGCAACGACAGCACTCATGACCCCTAAACGTGGAACACAGGGTATTAACGGATTTATAAGCATGGTAATCAAACGATCTTTAGGGTCTTCCAAGGTTCTTGTAGCCATAATTCCCGGAACGTTGCATCCAAACCCAGAAACTAAAGAAAAAAACGATTTTCCATGCAACCCCATCAGTTGCATAAAGCGATCCCCTAAAAACGCAGCACGCGCTAAATAGCCACTATCTTGCATAAAGGAAAAGAAAGCAAAAAATATCGCTATCTGAGGAACAAAAGCTAAAACAGCACCAACCCCCGCAAAGATCCCGTCTCTCACCAAACTTTGCACAAAGTCTGGCACATGGCCCCATCGCAATAAACCGACAAGGACATCAGCAGCCCAGGCCATACCTCGCGAAACAGCATCACCTATAGGCGCACTGGCAACAAAAGAACCCCAAAATACTACGGCCAAAACCGCGAACATGATTGGATAACCCCAAATAGGTGAAAGTACCCATCTGTCCAATAAGTCAGTCCATGTTGGTTTTGCAGGATTTTCGTGAGTCCTAAACTTCGGTAGAATATGAGAAATGTATTTATATTTGGCATCCGCAAAGGCCATCTCAAAATGATCTTTGCTCCACCCTTCTGCCTCATAAGTCTGCAGCAAGTCATCGCCTGGAAGCGCAACCGTTTCTAGAAGCTCGTAATTCACAACATCACCAGGGTCACAACAAGAATCTTTACTCTTACTTTTCCGCGACTGGGACGTGCTTATCTTCCACTCTTGTCCGATCTCCGGATCTCTCTCTAAACGTTTAAGAGCTAACCATCGCAATGGATACATTGTTGCCCATTTGGTTTTCGCCAATAGATCTTCCATTGCTTGAATCTTTTGTTCGAGTTCCTTCGGATAAGAAACTTCGACTGGGGAAAGGTCTTGCTCCAGCTCCCCCACTCGAATTGCTTCAGATAAGAATTCCTCAATCCCTTTTCCTTTGGCCGCGACGATTTCAACCACTGGCACATTTAATGCTGCTGCCAACTCAGATGTACGGATCGTAATTCCAGCGGTCTGAGCCAAATCCAACATATTTAAACCGATAACAACACGGGGAGAAAGTTCCAGAATTTGCAGAACTAAATAGAGATTTCGTTCAATATTCGAAGCATCAACCATTGCCATGACAACATCTGGTTTTTCACGCAGGATATATTCTCGTGTGATGATTTCCTCTTGTGAGTAAGCAGTTAAACTATAAGTCCCTGGCAGGTCAATTAGTTCTATCTCTTGATTCGCTCTTTGGATTAAACCCGACTTTCGTTCAACAGTTTTTCCCGCCCAGTTGCCAACCTGTTGGTTAGAACCAGTCAAGGCGTTGAAAACCGTACTTTTTCCAACATTAGGATTTCCCACAAGTGCTATTTTCATAACTTAGCCGCCTCCCTTTTTTATGCTCATAAATCATGTCCTAAGCGGCAACCCGGAAAATCTAAACAGATTAATCAATCTTAGCTCTTTAACTAACGACTCGCTAAAAGGTGTTCTCTGTGCTCTTGATGAGCTTCAGTTACAATAATTTTCGCACATTCTCCTCGGCGCATCGCTAAATAGTACCCTTTGAGGCGAACTTGGAGTGGACCGCCCCAAGGAGCACGACGGACAACCTCTAACTCAACCCCAGGGACAATACCCATATCCATCATCCGGCGACGCAATGCTCCCCCACCTTCAATATGCTCAACACACGCCCGCTCTCCAGGTTTTAAATCTCCTAATAATCGTTTCATCGCGATCACCTCTCCTCTATGTAAATGATAATCGTTATCATCAAATGCCAAAAAATTAACTGAGAACTTATCTCATTTATAATATTACTATTGTTTTCCGACCCTGTCAATAGATCATAACAACCATTATTCAGATTCGAATATTCGCAGTCCTCTTTCCTCTCAGTACCGTTTATCACAGCATTTCCAGAGTGATTAGAACAACTAGGCAACATTCTTAAACAAAAAATATTTAAGAATGATAAGCATTGCAAATTATAAGAGGCTATAGCTCAGTCCATAATGCTCAATTCAGAAGATCACGTAATCCTTGGGCAGTCATAAATGCTTTTTGACACAATCAAAAGGAGCAGGAGTTACCCCCTGCCCCCTTGTAAATTTTTCTTAGTAACGACGCATGGATTGGAAACAATCGCGGCAATATACTGGTTTTTCACCAGAAGGTTGAAAAGGAACTTCAGTTTGTACACCACAACTTGCGCAGATTGCAGGAAACATTTGACGTTGTGGGCGACTACCGTAACCACCACCATAATTACTACGACCACCTGTTTGTTGCTTGCGGGCATGACGGCAGGCTGGGCAACGAGTTGGATCATTTTCAAACCCTTTTTCAGCATAGAAATCTTGCTCACTAGCCGAAAAAATAAATTCCTGACCGCAGTCGCGGCATGTTAAAGTTTTGTCTTGAGCCATTATAACTCCTCCTTATTTGGGTGTTCCTTGTACGCGTGGGATCCTCCACTAATTTTCATCCGTTCACCAAATAAGGTCAGAGTTATGGATTCCATTTTAGTTAGGCCCATGTCTTAACAAGCACACGGTCAGTATAGCAGAGCAACTGCTCATAAGCAAACGAAACTTTCTCCAAAATATTGCTTCTGTGGATCAACAGCATATAAAACAAACAAATCCTATTACAAGAAGAAACTGAGATTATCAAGAAAACTTGACTGGTGCCCGCGAAGACACTGTCTTCGCACGTATTAGCCTTCTTGCAGGATGGTAAGGCGTCGTGATGGTGAGAAGTGCCCTTCCAGAAAGAATGGAACGATAAGTTATGCTTTCTGACTAGTATTAGAGAACGTGCACTGCTCCCTTAATGAGCATCTTTCTTAGCACCTCTTTATCTACGCCTTGGCCTAAGGCAATGCTTAAAAATAATCGTGCCTTTTCTGTCGACAAATCCGCCGAAAACCAAGCCCCAACTCTTTCTAGGTCTGCCCCACCACCTGGATATCCATAGACTGGGGCGGTGCGTCCAAAAAAACAACGAGAAGTAATAACGACGGGAATGCCTTTAGCCACAATATCTGAAATCGCCTCTATGAGTTGGGGCGGTAAATTTCCGCGGCCGAAGGCTTCTATTACAAATGCTTCAGTTTCATCTTGAACCATTGCCCTTATAATATTTGAAGGCATACCCGTATAAGCCTTACAAATAGCGACCTTGGCTAACGCTTTAGGAACTCCAAGCTTGATGGTTTGTTCTGCTTTACGATGCCAAATAACCTCCCCCGTGTCAATACTTCCTAAGGCTCCTATATCTCCAGAATGGAAAGCATCCACATGACTGGTATGCAATTTACGCACATCACGTGCGGCATGAATTTGCTCATTGAGTGCAATGACGACTCCTCGATTGACAGCCAGAGGATCCAGTGCTATACGCATTGCATTATGTAAATTACGCGGACCATCTGAATCACTCTCTGAAGCATCTCTTTGAGAAGCAGTAAGAATAATAGGCCGAGAGTCTTTGATGGCAACGTCCAGGAAATAAGCTGTTTCTTCGAGAGTATCTGTCCCATGGGTAATAATTATGCCTTTTAATAAAGGATCAAGTGAAAAATGCCGCTCAACTTCCCTGGCTAATGCTCTCATATGATCGGGGTCTATATTGCAGCTGGCCACATTGCTGAAATCGCAGATTTCCCAATCTGCTTCCTGCGAAAGCTCTGGTAAGCTCTCGATTAATTCATGACCGCTCACAGCAGGTACCACTTTTCCTGCTGCATCTTTTCGCATGGCGATAGTCCCACCGGTAGCAATAAGAAGTACTTTTTCCGTCTTACTCACACCCCCTTCACCAAACCTATTCCTAAATCTATTAAAGACTGCTGCAGCCTAACAATATAAAAAGGTTTTGTTATGTTCATCGACATCTCTCCATTTACCTTATTTTACCTTATAAAAAGGAAAATTAATTAATCTTCCTTCTCATATCTTATCCTAGGAGTATTTTCCACATGAGGAGGAGTTCTGTTTGAATCCAAATTGGACACCCATGGCACGACGACTTGTCGAGAAACGATTATGGCTACTCGGGTATATTTCCGAGGATTATCAGGACGATTTGCGTGCAATTGACTCACTTCGACAACAAAGTTCCCACATTGATACCTATGCTGACTTTGCCTTTCAAGTTCAGCCCGATGGTAAGTTCGCTGGTCAAATTAATCAACTCGCCCTTCAAGAGGCTCTAACACGAAACATTGCCCCCCTCATTCTATTCCATAATTTTAACGGAAAAACCTTTGATCCTCAACCCTTACGTTCTGTCTTGTCTTCCACCGCTTCTCAGCGGGATTGCATACGTCATATGATAAATCTGCTCCCTCCCACGGCAGCGGGGGTTCATGTTGATTTTGAAGGCCTAGAAGCCCCTTACCGAATTCCATTTCTAGCCTTTCTAGAATCCCTAAAGGCGACATTACATGACCAGGGTATGCTTTTAACCATTGCAATCCCTGCAAAACGGTCCGAGGGGGAAGCACCCGGCTATGATTTTGCTGGCATAGGGCGGTTATGTGATTCAATTACTCTGATGACCTATGACCAGCATTTTGCGGGAGGTTCACCCGGGCCCATCGCCAGTTTACCTTGGATGACAGAGACACTTGACTATGCCATCCGCTATATTCCACACGAAAAACTACTATTGGGGATTCCTGTATATGGGTACGATTGGTCCAATGAATTGACACGTATTGTACCAATGCGTGCTGTTCCAGAGTTAGTAGCCCGAACCAACGCACGCATACTTTGGTCTGACCCCGCTGTAGAACCCTATTTCTATTATTGGCGAGGACGCCTTAAACATACTGTATGGTATGAAAATGAACTTTCTGCAAAGATTCGCCTTGGTTTTGTCAAGAGTTATCGGTTACGGGGCATTGCCATATGGCGCCTTGGTTATGAAACAAGTCGTTTCTGGCAAGAGGTAACGGGCAAACTCAAAAGATAATTTAACTTCCTTGGGAAAATTAAGTAGAGCATCTTGAGAGGATGCTCTTTTCTAATAACTACTTGTTCTTTAGTCAATTAACCCTTATCATAAAAATTAATAACAAAATATAGAGGGGTTGAAAAAAATTATGTATGAACTTAACAACCATACGAAAATTGTTGTCTATCAATCGCTCCAAGATTATCTTCAAAACAACAAAATATCTTGCTCATGTGAACGTTGTAAGGCTGATATTATGGCATTTGCTTTGAATCGTTTACCACCCCGCTATTATGTTTCTTCACGTGGCGAAATTATGACGCAATGGGAATCTCATGCCCTTCCAGACCAAGCGCGTGTAATGGCTGAGGTTGTCCGAGCCGCTCAACATGTCATTGCTTCACCCTCACACTCATTAGATGACTAAAATACAGTTAACTCGCATTTATAATGATGATGACCACCAATACGGCCACTATAAATAACGCCAATACCCGAAAAGGGGTATTGATGACTTGTCGCATACTAACAAAAGTCAATTCAATGCCAATCATACCCTAACCTCCTCACCCTTTATTAGAATATGGTGATTATTGGTATGCTGTGAGGCTATGGAGTCTGATTTCAATTACATTATTTTTTGATTGACCGGAAAAGCTGGTTTAGTGAAACTCAAATCAGAAATGAGGAGCAATACGTGCTTAAACCTGAAGAACTTCTCCGTTTTTCTCTATTTTCATCTTTAACCGCTGAGGATGTCGCTCCCCTGGTCCCTCATTTACATGAGCGTCGTTACCGTCGTGGGCAACTATTGTTTGTTGAGGGAGAGATTGGTTCTTCCGTTTATTTTGTTATTTCTGGACAAATCAAGCTCAGTAAATCAACCCTCGGGGGCGATGAACAAATTCTCGATTGGTGCGGTCCCTATGATTGTTTCTCTGAGGTCCTGCTTCTTGAAACGGGATCATATCCTGCCACAGCCCAAGTCCTTCAAGACAGCCTCCTATTAGTCCTACATAATGACGTCATGCCCCGTATTCTAGAGACTAACCCCGCTCTCTCTGTAGCCCTCATTCGCACACTGAGTCGACGATTAAGACTTGCCCAAGAGTTCATACGGATCCTAACAAACCGTTCTACCGCTGGAATTCTTGCCGCCCTGTTTCTTCGCCTGGCGCAACCTTCCCTTAAACCCGGAAATCCTATTTATGTAGATGCGTCTCTCACTCATCGGGATCTAGCCAGCATGATTGGTACGTCTCGCGAATGTGTCAACCGTGCCATTAACGGTTGGAAAAAATCCGGAATCTTAAAACTGGTCGATGATCGATTGGAAATTATTAAGCCCTATGAATTAGCCGAATGGCCTTAATTAAACCCCATCATAATGGAGCTTTCAGGTCTTTCCAGTTGATTTATTATGTGCCAGCACTCTTCCCAACCTATTGTCAACTGACGCCGCCAGAAAACCATAGCTGCACGCGTCTTTTCACCCGCTCGTTCATTAAGCATGCTTTGGTTTGGCGTTTTTCCCCCCCACGCTTTAACCCATTCCTGATAACATTGAATCAGTTCAGTCGATTTCCTTAAATATCGAATAGAAAAAATACACGCCAACCAGTGGATGACCTCATCCTCCCCTCCTCGAGCATATACTTGCCCATCTAAATCTGCTCCAGTGATCAAAAGGAGCAAAAACAAGAAATGAACGCGTACAGCTTGTCGCAATGACTCAGGATTCAATTGGAGGATTTCTGCAAACCGACCTAAAGGCTTAAGAAAGAGTTTCACACAGGGATCACGATAAGTAAAAATTCCAAAAGCAGTCAGTGGGATTGGAAAAACATCCTCTAAGCCGCTTTCTTGTAATTGACCTACTAATTCTCGTTCAGCTTGAACCAAACGTTGTTCTCTTATTAACAGTTGGTCTTTTGTTTCGTTTAGGAACAATTCTGCGTCTTTAGGACGTTCGGGAAGAAAATCCGCCCATTCACGTAATCGTGAGCGTCGTGGCATTAGTATATCAATTAAAGATCCTGTTTCTTGATGCAGCAGTTTGAATCCCTGGCGTACGCGCTCAGGGTCGCGATATAAGCCTCTCATTAACTTTTCTGCTGCATGGGGAATTTCCACGGATTCCTCAAACCGTATTATCGCTTCTCCGTTTCTCTCTGGAAACTTAAGTCCCATAGCCTGCTCAATATCTAGTCGCAATGAAGACACCACTGATCCCCCCTTAGCCTTGTCGCTTGTTTCATCTTATGGATTGTGGTGATCATTCAGACCATTTCCGGCTTAAAGTTGACCATTAATCTCCGCTTTGTTAAAATAAGTAAAATGACATCAGAAACGAGCTGACTAACATGTCTAAGCGCACCTATCATGAGTTCACTCTCGACGCTTTTCAAGAAGAGGCACTGGATGCCATTGATGCCGGGAAATCCGTCATTGTAGCTGCACCTACAGGTACCGGAAAGACGCTTGTTGCAGATTATTTAATTGAAAAAGCCATGAATGAGCATTTAAGAGTTATCTACACTGCCCCTATTAAAGCGTTAAGCAATCAAAAATATAGGGACTTCAAAAAACAGTTTGGAGAAGATGCAGTAGGCATCATGACTGGCGATGTTGTTCTAAACCCAACTGCCCCTCTACTCATCATGACGACAGAAGTTTTCCGCAACCAGGTCATCACGGAAGACCCTAATCTCGAATTTATATCTCATATAGTTTTTGATGAAATTCATTGGCTAAATGATGAGGAACGAGGAACTGTCTGGGAAGAGTCAATTATTCTCGCGCCCGCGAAAATGAAAATTCTTGGGTTAAGTGCAACAATCGCTAATGCCCAGCATTTAGTCGATTGGATCAAATCCATCCGGCATGAAGATGTTGCTCTAATCGAAGAATCCAAGCGGGTTGTCCCTTTAGAGTATTTTTACTATACCAAAGACACTGGCCTAGTAAATTATGATCAGCTTTGGCATTACTATCGCCAGAAACTAAAGGACCGTATTAATGATGAAAACCCCTTTAGCCCAACCACTCATTTAGACCTCATCCGCACAATTCAGCGTGACCATCTCCCGGCGCTTTTTTTTGTCTTTAGCCGAAAACAGTGTGCCTTAAAAGCTATGGAATTGGCTACACTTGCCAACTATTTAAAATCTCCAGAACGCCGAACTGTTGAAGAAAAATTCTTTCAACAGTTCGGTCCAGAGGCTGACTGGTCGTCTTCGACACGTCAGCTTAAGCGTTTATGTTCTAAAGGGATCGCCTATCATCACGCTGGTTTGCTTCCATCCCAAAAAGTAATTGTCGAAGAGCTCTTCCTAGAACGGCTAATTAAGGTGCTTTATTGCACAGAAACATTTAGTGTCGGAATTAATTATCCCGTCAAAGCTGTTTGTTTCGACTCACTCAATAAATATGATGGACGCAATTTTCGTGCGCTTGCGAATCATGAGTTTTTCCAGATGTCCGGTCGTGCCGGACGGCGCGGTCTTGATAAAAAGGGGTTTTCATTTGCCCTTGTCGATTTAGCTTATATGGAAAAAAGTCCGCCCCCAAAATTCCAGTTAAATCGGCTTGAGCCACTTACCAGCCAATTTCGACTGACCTACAATACAGTACTTAACCTTACTGCAACCCTAACGCAAGAACAAATTGAAATCTACTTTCAAAAAAGTTTTGCAGCCTATAGCTACCGATTGAGCTCGGATCAACTTCACAACGAATTAATTCAGATTCAGCAACAACTCAAAGGAGCCCAACATCAACTCTGTGAAGCGGTAGGTTCATTTAACTGTCCTTTAAAGCACCATCCTAAACGCAAGGAATTAGAAAGACTCCGGAAAACGTATAAGGCTCTGGGGCCTCGAAAGCAGTCCCGCGTATACGGACGAGAGATGGCCCGTAAAATTCGCTCCTGGGAAAAGTTGTTATCTCAATCTCCGAAGAGTTGCCCCTCTGGGCGACAGGAGAGCTGCAAAGATCAAAGCAAATCCTATTTAGCGATACAACAACGGCATAAAGATCTTCAAGCCGCCTTAGCGAGCCTTCCCGAGGAAAATGCCTTTCTTCATGAATTTGAATATAAAAAGAATCACCTCCGCCAAATAGGGTATTTACGCGGAGATGAACTTTTGCCTCGAGGTACATGTGCTAGTCATATTTATGTCCAAGAGCTATTAGTTACCGAACTTATTTACTCAGATGTGTTCTCTCAAATTGATGACGATCAGCTGAACGCCTTGCTTTCAAGCATCGACTTTGAAGCAAGAAAAAATGATATGTTTCAACGTGCTACTGTCTTCGATTCAGCTCCCGTCAAAGAGATCTGTGAATACATCCAAAGTATTTGTGGTCAAGATGCCATTAGATACGACCCACGAGTTGCCGGAATTACCTATGCCTGGAGTCAGGGCCAAACATTTGTTGAAGTTCAAGCTTTGTGTAACCTTGATGAAGGTGATATCATTAGCGTTTTTCGACGAACCATTGATCTCATGCGCCAGATGCGGGAGGCCGTAAGCGATACAGCCCTACGAGCTCGGCTAAAAGTATGCATGGAAAAACTTGATCGAGATGAAGCGGCTATAATGGAACTTTAGGAATAAGGAAATTTAGCTGCTTCAATAGGCTCAACCTTATGAAAAGAAGGGACCGCTGACCGTGTTGGCAATAAATTATGCTTTCGAACTAGCAAAACCGGCAAAACAGAAGGGAAAAGCTCTTTTAATAGCTTTTCCCTTCTGTAACTTTTGGCCCACAACGCCTTATCAAGGACAGCATAATGTATGTGCTAGTTACGCTTGAACCTCAAACTCACTTTTGCTTACTCCACAGAGTGGACAAACCCAATCATCTGGAATATCCTCGAAAGCCGTACCCGGAGCAATTCCTGAATCAGGATCTCCAACCTCAGGATCATAAACATAACCACAAGCCGTGCAAACATACTTTTTCATAAAAACGCCTCCATCCATAAATAGTATTAGTTTAGATTTAAACTAATACTATTTTAGCATCTTTAATATATTTTAGCCAATTAAATCTAAATAATTATTATCTTAAGGTACCCTTATACAAAGAAATATTATAATTCTTCAAGACATAGCAACAAAAATTCTCAACACAATGACACTGTTCCGTATGATCACAAAAACCCACCTCGAGTTTCCCAATTAAATGGTGATGCAAAATATGTACATTTACATATAGGTGATTTACCCGCTCGCTCACTAGTAGATAGTACCGAGTCGCGAAATAAAACAGCACGATCATAGCAATAATTATGATTATCCGGATACCTGGCAAGAACCAAGGAATCAACAAACTACCTAACCCAAGAAGAAAAATAACAATTATCGCGATTGTTTCTTGTAGTTTAGCGTTTTTCCACTCTTTATATCGACCAAGAAATTCATAGAATAACAAAGCCATACGCACTGAAGGGGCCGGCAGCTCTACGAGACTTGCCGTTTTGTTTAGTACGGGGTGGCAAAGTATTCCCACGCTCATCCTTCCCTTCTGAGGTGCTTATAAATTCCCTTGACTTATTAGACGGAAAAGATCGTCGAGCTGACCTACATAATCTGTCTCCACCTCAGATTCTAAAGTTCCCATAAAAAAAAGTTTCATCCCTAGTTCCCGACAGATTATATCTTCTATATGTTCACTGACTAATAAACAACTATCCGTTTTAACACCAAGACTTTCGGCAACTTCTCTAAAAAAACCAAGATGTGGTTTACAATAATGAAAGGTATCTAAGGCAGGAATAACTTTAAAATGTTCTGGAGTAAGCCCGGCCCAGCGAACCTGTTCTTGCATAGCAGTTAACGGTAACAATGGACTCGATCCAACAGCCGTTAAAAAACCTTGTTGTATAGCATACTCAACGACTTTAACCCCGAGAGGAATAGTCTGAATCAGGCAACGCAACGTAGGAAAATCGGATTCGTAAAACTCCTCAAAAATTGGTCGCAGTGTTTGGAATGACTGACCAGTGGCTTTACTGAAGTCATCGTAAAATGTCTGCATATTAGTTTGCCCCGGTTTGGGTTCATTTTTCATAATCTCCAGCGATTTTAATAGTTGTTTAGAAAGCTTATCAGGGGAGATAAGGTGCGCAAAGCGAGGGGCCAAGATTCCTAGGTAATTCCGCATGAAATCGGCCGCATCTACTTTTGCCAACGTACCCTCTATGTCAAAGAGAATGGCTTGAATCACGATCCTGTCCTCCTATTGAGGTCTCAAACACAGAACTATTCATTGTTCCGGTTCTACACTATATTATTCTCCTTTTCCTTACGAATTCCTCCCAGCGCTTGAGATGTTCCTTCTTCAACTATAAAAATTCCATCTGGCTGAGCTAAATCCACTACTAATTTGCCCCTTTGTCAAAAATCCAGTCTAAGCCAATGGCATAAAGTGTATAAAGAAAACTTGGCTGGCGCCCGAAGACACTGTCTTCGCACGGATTAGCCCTTCTTGCAGTATATAACGAAGTTTATACTTTCTGATAGTAAAAAAAGGCCTCAAAGGATTGTTATCCCTTGAGACTTTTT
This sequence comes from Desulfosporosinus cupriresistens, assembly GCF_001707885.1. GTDB lineage: Bacteria > Bacillota > Desulfitobacteriia > Desulfitobacteriales > Desulfitobacteriaceae > Desulfosporosinus. The sequence continues at coordinate 38,850 of NZ_MASS01000017.1, forward strand.
AACTGTTCTCAGCTTTCGCAACGACCCACTCTGCTTTACAGAGGTGCAATCCTGAGATTCCCTTCCCTAATGTGCTGCAGGAACATTAGGGAAAACCATTTACTTTGTGAGGCTTAGAAACGGGCCCCCACCATAAGCTTACAAGCTTCATTCAGACTTTTGTAAGGGCGCGTAGCTTTGATTCCTTTACAACACAGTTATGGAATTCAAACTTTTTAAAATCGTTCCCCTCAAAATCTTAAACAAAAACAAAGTCAGCCCATGAAATGGAAAACTCCATTCTGCCCTCTCTAGCCAACAACCTCTCTCCTCAATACGATTTCGCTCGCTTTCGGGGCAACGCATTGCCTAACTACCTTCTGGATCAAAGGTTGTCCGCTTCCTTTAGCTTACTTCTTGATACTAGCCTTAAAATCCTCGGTAGAAAAATGTAGTTTTTCTACTAATAACATCGAACTAACTACTTCTTATTCTTTTTAGGTGCCGTTTTTCTTTTCTCAAGGAGAAGTTCAGCCGTGTGTATCACTTTAATTCCAGGATTTCGTTTATCTAGCCCTCCTGAGATTTGCATCAAACATCCCGGGCAGTCAACAACAACGGCATCTGCACCAGTCGCTTCAATATTACCCAGTTTGCGTTCCATAATAGGGCCCGATAACTCTGGGAATTTTATAGAGTAAGAACCAGCAAAACCACAGCACCGATCAGATTCGTTCATTTCTATAAGTTGAACCCCTAAGGTATCACTCAAAAGTTTGCGAGGTTCAGCTGAAACTCCCCGTTTCCGTTTAAGGTGACAGGAATCATGATAAGTAACTTTCAGTGGCTCCCCATCTCCCCCAGTCTTCAATCCGCCTAGATCAAATAGTAATTTAGAAAAATCTCTGGACTTACGACTTAATTCTTCAGCACGAGCCATTAAGGCAGGATCATCTTGAAGGAGTTCTTTGAAACTGTCTATAAGAGCATGTGTACAAGTTGGACAGGCAGTGACAACATAATCAACCTTTTCGGCTTCTAAGGCTTTAATATTCATAATCGCACATTTACGAGCATTTTTTCGGTCACCCATATACGTTGCCGGAGCACCGCAACAGGATTGTCCATCCGGGAATACTACTTCATAACCTTTTTCATTCAGCGCAACAATCATACCTTCGCCGATCTTCGGATAGACAAAATCAATAAGGCAGCCCGCATAGAGTGCAATTGTTCCTTTCCGTTTTTTAACATCTTGCTTTATAGTTTTGAACACATCACGGAAAGGAACCTTGGCAACTGTCGGTAAACTCTTTTTCTCCGTAAGTCCAGACAAAAACATAGGTAAATGGCGGATAACCGGCTGTCCTTTGCTGAACGGCTTTTGCGCAATAGAGGCTGTACGTAAGAGTGAGTGGAACAGCCGCCGGTTAGAAACCACATCCAAGGCAAATTTTTGAGTGAACGGGAGCCCTTGTTTATCTCCCATGCGGTTTCTTATCTCTAAAATCATCTCTGGAATATCTAATTTTCCTGGACATACCTCGGAACATTTTCCACATTGCAGACAAAGATTTTGGGGATTTTGGGCATCTTTTTCCGAGTTTAAGAAATTCGTTAAGATAGTACCTATCCCACCTGTATAAATATGTCCATAAACATGCCCGCCCACAAGTTGGAAAGCAGGACAAACATTAAGACAAGATGCACATCGAATGCACTGAAATGTCTTTTTAAACTTCTCGTCTTCATACATCTTACGTCGCCCATTGTCCATTAAGATAATGTGAAATTCCTTATCCTTTACCATACCATCAGAGTAATAGGCTGGTGTTTGGCCGGTTACCATGCTTACATAACTTGTTATTTTCTGACCAGTAGCACTCTTCGGAAGTGCCTGGATAATGTACCCAGCATCTTCAAACTTGGGCACAATTTTTTCTATTCCTACTAAATAAACGTGTACGGGAGGTAATGTGGCAGTTAGACGGGCGTTACCTTCATTGGTCATCATAATCAAAGTACCAGTCTCAGCAACTGCTATGTTGGCCCCTGAAATGCCCATATCAGCCTCTAGAAACTTCTTGCGGAGTTCTACCCTGGCTGTTTTAACAAGTTCCGAGATTTCTGGCTCATTCAAGCGATTTAAGTGGTTGGTAAAAGTATCTGCAACCTCTTCTTTAGTCATATGAATTGCTGGCAGGACCATATGAGAAGGATGTTGCCCAGCGAGCTGGACGATCCATTCACCTAGGTCTGTTTCCTGAACATCCATACCTTCAGCCAGCAACGTCTTATTGAGCAGAATCTCTTCAGAAGCCATAGATTTAGACTTAACAACCCGTTTTACACTTTGGCTCTTGGCTAACTCTAGAATATATTGTTTTGCGTCCTCACCCGTAGTGGCTCGATAAACCTTAGCACCTCTTGCCGTGGCTGCTCTTTCGAATTGATCCAGCATTTCATCTAAGTGACTTGCTGCATTCGACTTAACTCGCTCGATATTTTCACTGATCTCTTTAAAATCATAACCTTCGTACGCATTTTCACGTGCTGTAGTATAAGCATCCCCAAAACGACCTAGAGCTCCACGCAACACGTTATTTCCAAGAGCATCTCCAATTTTCTTTTTGAATTGTTTGTCAGCCATTTAAGCCACCCCTTCTACTTGTTCATCAACAAAGACGACCACGAGTTGCTTCGGACCATGAACCCCAATGGTCAAAACACGTTCAATATCCGAAGTTCTACTAGGACCTGTGATAAACCCAACAAATCCTGGGATTTGAGGAAGCCGATGTAGGGTTGCCATGGTTTCCATTAGTGTAGGTATCAGTTTCGATGTATAAACAAGGGCGACGTGAATTGGAACAAGGGTAGAACACAGACGCTGATCAACATTAGCATCTGCATCGGCCTGAACAAGAGTTCCCAGTTCAGCAATAGCATAGCTAACTTGCGATATACCAGCCTGTGCATCTGGTGTGACTTCTCGAAAACGGTCTAATTTCACATCTATACCTGCTTCGTCCAATTGATTAGCAAAATTTCCTTTTTGGGAGATAGAATCATTTAGGAGAGCTACATTTTGAACTCCTTTTTCTTTCAGAAGGTTTCTAACAAGTTCACCAGCTTCTTTTGCTGTCTTGACGCGATAACATTCACCAGACACCGCTTCTAATTTAGCTTTGAATTTTTGATATAATTCCTTCGTTTGGTCCATGGGGCCTTCCTCCTCTGATGATTTCTGCAAAACAATATTTTTTAGGACTGACTCTATAATAAAGTCTAATGGTCAGACCATCATACCGTCTGTTTGTTCAATATTAGAATATTTCAAACGAAATTACAATATCTTTGTTATCTAAATTTTAAATATTTCGAACAAAGTAAGTTTTTGAAACTGACTGTACCCATTTCAGATTTATTGTTGTATAATGTAATCCATATTAAGAAAGGAGGACTTTTCGTATGACAAACGTTGTAAACGGAAAGGTTCCCAACTTTCCTTTACACGCCTTGGAAACTAGTTATCTTGTTACCTAAATATTACCAATTGATTTTCGACAAAATTTACGTTATGGTTAAATAAGTGAAGCCTAGTAGTTAATGTTCTAAAGGCCTTGCGCAGAAGAGGATTTCCGGACGCGGAAATCCTCGAATTTTTTTTGGATTTTTTCTATAATGCTAGAATAAGCGAGTTCAAAAACTTGCAATTTTAGTTTATTGGATTATAATAATTAATAATTGGGGGTATAGCTCAGCTGGGAGAGCGCTAGATTCGCATTTTAGAGGCCAGCGGTTCGATCCCGCTTACCTCCACCAATAATGAATATGCTGAAGCCCTTGGTCTTCAAGGGTTTTTTTATTTTTCATTACGCAATATAGTTCCTCTGTTTGTTGGGCCTAAAGTCTTGTTGGGGACAAGTTCTTTGTCATGGAATAAACTGATGCCTAAATAGTAAATAAGAATACCCCAGCAATGCTGAGGTATTCTTTCTTTCTAGCTTGTTATTGGCGAAAAGAATTTAATCCTGTCAGGATCATTTTCACCATAAAAAACCTTATTAGTCTGGATAATATGCTGAGGATAGGATTAGGATTTTTAAACGTTAAGATTCTCAATTTATCCCTGAATCAAGTTTATCAGGAGTAAGTTCTAGAACTTTGTAATTCATTAGAACTCTCCTTGTGTATTCTGTCAATGCAATTAGCAAGGAGAGTTCTTTATTACCGTAATCAAATAGAACATGTCAATTGGTCGAGCAGTATATCAACACGACTTATAAGCCAAACATAATTCCTTAAATTCGGGAAAGACTATTTAGAAGTTAAATATTTAAGGAGGCGTTGTTTTTGAGCCACAAAGATGAAGCCACACGAGAAGCTTTAGCCAGTGAATTAGGAGAACTTAAGGATAAATACTCCAAGTTGGAACATGATTATAATGAGTTGAAACATCAGTCTTCTCAAGTCCAAGCTCTGGGATTAGGGCAAACACAAGGGCAGCAGACTTTTCAACCACAACACGAACAACTTAAAAACAACTTTTACAATGAGGCAAATTTAGAGGTTGCCAGTGAACTAGGACATTCTTAATAAACCGGAAATATGAATACCCATAACTAGTTAATCCATTTTATTTGACCGAACAAAAGGGAAGAGCCTACAAGCTTTTCCCTTTTCTCTATGTTCTAATTGTTCCCTTTCTGCCGTACTATAAATGGGGGGGATGGAATGCAAGGTGTTCAATTCGATTCAGAAATTCTCTATGTTCAAAAACTATATTATTTCTTATTCTTAGCGACGTTTACAATGCTTACCTGTGCGATTGCTTTCTGGCGTTTTGGCTTAAACATCGGCCTACTTATTCTGGGAGGCGGCCTCGCTATTTCCTATATCGCCATGTTTAAAAAAAAGAATTTTTCACCTCCTGAAAAAAAGATAACTGCCAAACGAATGGCCCACGCAATTTCTCAAGACACCAGTCCCGTATCAATTGCTCGTTTTGCTTGCCAACTTTATTACTACTTTCATAAACCTGCTCAAGCTATTTCTCTGCTCGAAAAATTTTTACCCACCCATGACCCTCTGCTCTGCATGACACTTGGGGACATCCTTCTGAAAGAAGGCGAAGCGAAACGTGCACTCTATGTTTTGCGAGATAATCCTTATGCCTTAATCGACCCACTTCTGCTAACTACTCAAGGTCGGGCTCTCATTGAAATCGAGAAAATTCCTGAAGCTGTGCGAATGTTCGAGCGGAGCTTACATATTGCTAAACAAAATGGCTTCCCTAGAAATGGAGCCCATTGGCTTACCCAAAAATTCCTTGCTATAAGCTATACAGCAAGCATTCATCATACTTTGGCAGACTGTTATGTTATTCTTGGAAATCCACCTAAAGCAAAACATCATTACCAAGCTGGTAACCGATTTCTCTTTGATCTTTCACTATGGCGTCACCAGTCAGAGCCTATTCATTCCCAACAGATATACAATAAATCTCATTAGTTCATCAATCTTTCCTCTTTTATCCTGAGTTTAGCGCCCTATTCCAACAGTTTTCTCAAGAGTAATTCTCTATAATAAGGATAAGACAATATATTATGGCAAAATCGGACAATACTAACGTTAAGTACTCGAATGGAGGGTGAAAAATGCTGTCAACTCATGGTGAAGAAGTTCTAGGATTTATCCGTGATTTCGAAACATCCTCTCGGGATTATCTCCGCTCCAAAGGCTTGAGTGAATACGAGATGACCAACGCCTATCTCGATCTACAATGGAATTTCCTCCATACGATTCTCAAACAACGTTCTGAGAAGATGCGCAGAACTTCTCGACGCCATATTCTGCATCCAAAGAAACATGCGATATAAATAACCCCCAATCGCTTTTCAACTGAATAAGTGATTGGGGGTTTTGTTCACACAATTAACTTTTACCTAAAGAATGAGGCCTTGTACAAACGTTGATACCTCTGTAATGCACGAATAGCTGTCAGGGTCGTAGTTAAGGGTTCTTCATAGTTCCATCCTTTTGCATATACCCCACGGTAAGAAGGTTCAAACGAACCATTGCTGTTCTGAGCAGCGAGAAGATTCCTTATTCCTTTTCCCAATATTCCTCTGGGAACTATTCTTGTATACCGCCATAACCCTGAAAGAGATAAGCTGGTCTCGACAACAGAACCCCAGCCCCCATCACTACTCTGAGCTTTTATTATAAACTCTTGTGCTTTTTTTCTTGCCCCTAAAATGTGGCGTGCAGTATTCCACCGTTCCCAACTAAACTTCCATTTACTGAGTAATTCTAAGGCCTGGGCCGTGCTATAAACTGGCCCCTCGAACCATGATGCTGGAAAGGCACCTTGATCGTCCTGCTGGGCTAAAATCCAATTTAAACCTCGCCATATCTTTTCATCTTGCGTACGTGTACGCCACCATAGCGCCTCAAGAACATGAATGCTAACATCAACACTCGGAATGTATACTGGTAACTCTGAAGAGACTTGGGGAGGTATACCTTGAAAGCTGGGAAATGTTCCCCAACTCCCGTCAGTATTTTGTAGCCGCTTTAGGAGACTTACGCCCAATTGATTCTGTTCTCCAAGTACCTGATGTAAACCGATCAAGGCTACTGCCGTATCGTCCAAATCAGGGTGAGTATATGGAGGGGTACTACCATAACTCCCGTCTACATTTTGCCCTCTTTTTAACCAATCTACCGCTTGACCTATCCAAGGAATATCTGCAGGCCTTTGAGCTGTCTCAGCAAAGACACTAGCAGCCCAACCTATAGCCCATATTTTTAGTTGGTCAAAGGCAGGCCACCCACCCCCTGGATATTGTTTTTGTACTAACCACCGTCCGGCTCTTTGTGTTTGTTCAGCATAGCCTCCCTTATTCATAAGCGCAAGAATTGACAAACTCGTTGCAATAATATCCTCTGCCCAAGAACCGTCAGACATTTGGGTTTTCAAAAGATACTGAATGCCTTTCTGACTTCCCTCTTGAGAGTTTGAGGCGAGGAGTGATGCCGCTACAACAACTGGCCGACCATAAAGTGGTAGCTTGGCTAAGACTCTATCTTCCAAAATAGTCGGGAGCAAGATCTCTTCCGGCGTAGGTCCCTCCAACCCTGGGACCACTCTTTGCCCTAACGATAAGATCATATGAGAAAACTGCCTTGCTTGAGATAAGATAATGATTCTAGCCATCCACCCACCTTGGCTCCCTTGAAGAACCGTCTCAACGATCTGAGTAATCTCTTCATCTGGTTTGTCACCAGGAAACTTTCCCCATCCTCCTTGACGATTCTGCCTTAACCATTGAATACCTCGCTGTTGAGCTTTCTCAAATCCCCTTCCAACTGCGAGCAAAGCCAGTGCGGCTAGCGCTGTAGCCCCTGGGCTTGGAGATACACCGTGAGTTTCGTCAAGATTTCCTGACAAGATTTGTTCCACACCATCAACCACAAAATGCCTAGCATTATTAAGGCTCTCTTGGACTTCGTTTTTAAGATCCATAGCACCGTCTCCGTCCTTATATTTAGCGCATGCCATAATATGATTTATGTAAGAAGGAGGAAAATTGTTCAAAAAAGAAAAACGCTGAACCCTGAGGTTCAGCGGATCTTCTCACTTATACATTCGAAAACAAAAACACATACATGAAATCGCTCCCCAAAGGCTTATAAGGCATTAGAAATTCAACCGTTATTGCGTCAAGGACGTTATAGCTCAAGAGTTCCGAAAACATTTGTATTTCAAGACAAACTGCGTCACATGCCCCTCGTCGTACCAGTCCTCGTCGACCCAAGCTCAGAGGAAGTTTCTTAGCTTAATGAGCACTTTAGTGGAATCGCGTCAATGAGCGCAGGCGATAAGGCGTTAAGAAACGCAACGGTTCACATGCAGAACATCCCTGAGGTTTTGCGTTTTAGCCTTAGCGTCAAGGGAATAGCGATGGAACGTGTGCGAATGGGCTAAGAAACTTCCTCTCTAAAGCATCCGACTCACAGCAATCTCATCACAATTTGGAAACTTGATACAATTAATACACTCAGACCAAACTTTCTGGGGCATTTGATCTTTACTGACTTCTTCATAACCACAGTATTTAAAGAACTCAGGCTGATAAGTCAAAGCAAAAAGCCTAGTACAACCCAATTCCCTCGCTTCTTCTTCAAGTCCCTTAACGATCTGTGTTCCAATACCTCTTCTTTTATAATCATTGGAGACTGCCAGCGCTCGAATTTCTGCTAAGTCACTCCATAGAATGTGCAGTGAAGCAACCCCCACCAATTTCCCGTCTACTTCAGCTAGCAAGAACTCACGAATATTTTCATAAAGCATATTTCGTGATCGGCCGAGCATTAGTCCTTGTTCTGCATTACTATTAATCAATAACATCATCTCTTCGACGTCCGCTATTCGCGCCTTACGTAACTTCATCTCTTTTTCTCCTTTATACATTTTGTATAATTATACAACAGTTCTTATATTGTTGCATCTCCTTTTTTTAGCGGATAGCTGCCTATTGAATGATAAATGTGGCATCCTCGTTCTTTGACACTTTGTATCAACTCAAATGTTGCGACTGTTTCGGTTCTGAGGAATTTTCTATCCTTTCTCAAGATATTCTCGTTAATTCCATCGATTCCACCGCTCGCTAAGGTTATATGTGGTTGATAGCTACGAAATTCAGGAGGTATGCCTATGTTTCTTAGGGCACTCTCTATGGCAATTTGGAGGGAGATAAGTACCGTACTTTGCACACCCATCCATAAAATACGCGGAGCTTTAATAGTCGGGAATACGCCCAACTCCTGAAAGATAATCTCAAAAGGGCAAAATTGGGAGCTTACTTCCTTAAGCGTTTTATGAATATCTTGAACTTTCAATTCCCTAACCTCACCAAGAAATTTCAAGGTTAAATGGAGGTTATTTGGTATACGCCAATATCCTTTAATGCCATACTCCTGTTGCAATTTGACTTGCCAGGTTTGAAGAAAAGCGATTGTCTCTTTAGACCAACCAATACTTACAAAAATACGCACACAAACCCCTGCCTTTTGCCCTATTCAGGAAAACCCCCTATTAAACAAGAAGAAGTTACTTCCAAAGTCTTATTTTTTGCATTCCCGCTAAATTTGTCGTATTTTTCTAGCGTCCTTTTCGAAAACAAGTTTACACATTTGAAGATTTTAAGCCTGTTTGCGGCATTTTTTCTCTTTTAATATATCTCCTTTTTTTTACATTTTTCCGCGCTTCATTATGGTACACTATTTCAGTGTTGTTCATTGTCTTTATTGGAGGGGGGATTGTATAATGTGTTTTCCCTAAAAATTCGTTTTCTTCATCGACAAAGTGTCTTGTTATTTTTATCGCTTGTCCTTATTATAACCATTGCCATAATTAATATCTTACCACTCCCTATTTATTTACGTCTTATTCTTCTATTCTTTCCTATCCTCACGATTATTTTATGGTTTGAGCTTTGGTTAAGCACTTGGGGCAAGGCATGGATATTATCGGCAACAATGCTCGTGGTTTCTTCACAAGTGTATTCTAGTCATCCTATAATCCCGTTGCTTCTGGTTAATATTCTCTTCCTGCTGGGGATAGTGTTTCTCTACGTCCACAAAGAAACACAAGAACGCTTACTTCATCAATCTCACATCAAAGCGATGCGTGTGTTGCTTCGACAAGATCCTCCCTTAATACAAACTGTTGACTACACTCGAGAAGCGGCTATCTTGTTAGACAATAAAGCGGTTATAGTAGAATCCAATCCTCAATCGACCCTTCTGTTATCGTTATCCGAATCATCTTTAATTGGTCAACCTATATCGGATGTTTTAGGTATCTTGCATAACTTTCAACCGACCAACTCACCAGTTACCGGTGAATTCATCTGGAAAACTCCGCAGGATATCAAACACCTACGATTTCGAACTCGGCCTTTACTAGACTATGACATTCCATCAGGGACTCTTTTAATAATTTACGATATCAGTGAAGAAAAAAAAAGCTCAGAAGCCTATTTGCAAGCTGCTAAACTTTCCATTATCGGCCAGGTCTCTGCGGGTTTAGCCCATGAAATCCGCAACCCCCTAACAACCCTCAAAGGCTTTATGCAACTGATCTCCCCCGAACAATGGCCTGAGTCCTTCCGACCATATCAGCAACTTATGCTGGATGAAATCCATTCTATCGACCAAATGCTCAATAAGTTCGTCCTTGTAACAAGCCCTTCAGCGCCTCAAATGGCACCCGTCAACATGACAAAAACCGTTCATGCTCTGACGCAAATGATTCAGCCCATTTGTCTCATGCAGAGTGTTACCCTTGTTCTTGAGCTCTCCGCTCATTCAGTCTATGTTATGGGTGACCATGAACAACTTTCTCAGGCACTTCTGTCTCTTTTGAATAACGCGTTTGAAGCTTCGCCCAAAGGAGGAGAAGTTATTATTCGTATCACGGAACACGATTCGTACGTACGCCTAAGCGTTATCGATAACGGCCCCGGTATTCCTGAAAACCTCCGTCATCGTGTCCTTGATCCGTTCTTCACCACACAAGATGAAGGCACAGGATTGGGGTTAACCATTGCCCAACAAATCGTCCTCGCTCACCATGGTAAACTTCACTTTTCAGAACCCACTAGTGGAACTGAAGTGCTGATTGATTTACCCTGTTTATCGAATTTTACGAGTAACCTTTCTGCATAAGTAAATGGTTCATAAGTGTGCTTTGAGAATTCAGTTCATAAATTCCTTTTTCCCGCCAATTTTCAGGCAACGTCCAGATCGGAAATTTGGCCACATCTTTTAGCCAGCAGTACCAACGACGAATTTCTTCCTCCATGCCGAGTGTTGTTAACCAATGTACTCGGCCATCCCATACTAACGAATCCCCATGCTCATCTTTTGCGTGAACCAAAAGAAGGCTTCTTTCCAGAACACATGTCAACAGAATACTTCGAGCGGCTTTAGCAAGTGGCTTTTCAAAAATTGGACATACGACACTTAACTGCCCATTGCCTTGGAAAAAATACCATTCTTCCAGTTCGAGCACTGAGTTCTCGCCACGCTCTTTAGGAAGCCATGGCCAAGGCCAAGGGCTCCCCCAGACTGATTTAATAATGCCACCACTTTGATGAAGCCATAAAGCTAGGAGATCTTGAGGACGCAGCTTGCCTTCTTGCTCAAGTGATTCGAGGTAATCGAGGATACTCAAAATAGTTGCGCAAAATTCCAAATTAAGTGAGCCTGAAGCATCCACCCAACCCTGTTTCTGCCACTTCAATATTTGATCACTATTCTTAAGCCACTTTACTTTAGTGCTTAGTTCAAATTTCTTACCTTTGCGACGAACTTCAGCAATCTCAAAACTCCCCCAAAGGAAAGCAATCTGTTGAGGTTTTATTTCAATACGAACCTGTCGACTGACTAAATCATCAAAAAACGCCTTCACAATCATGAGTTGTTGCAAAGCAACTGGATTCAGTCTTTGCCCCCAGCGTTTCCAATCTGGGCGTTCTTCTCCCAGAGCGTAACGTGATCGGCTGCATAGTTGCTCCTCAGGAATAAGGTATAAACTAGGCGTAAGTTTTTCGCGCCAATAAACTGCCCGTGCGGAGATAGTTCCTCCAATTTTAGAGATTCCATTTAAAAAGGCCACAGAAAAATTAGGGGCCACAAAATAGATCACGGTTTTAGCACCATTACTGATTCGATTACCCCATAATACACCAGCCAGAAAGAACTCCTCTTCACGTATAATAGAAGAACTGGCAATGATGCCAACTCTTAAAGTCGTCTCACCGCCCATAAAGTAAGTAAACTGTGGTGGGAGACGGTTTGCCTTCTTTTTGTCTTCTGGGCATTCTAGCCAGTTCTGAGCAATAAATAAGTCAGAATGAGCTTCCCAGATCATGTTCCAGGTGATACTCACAATGAACCTCCCTTAGATTTTCTTCATATGCATGTTTACGCGCTATAGGCGAAGATCATGACACATTTATGAAAACTCCAAGCTATTTGTTGCCATTATTCCTCTAAGAGACCCTATCCTCCCTGCCATCTTCGAACAATTTGCAGCGTTTCCTCGATAGGCAAAGCATAACGGATGTTTCCATCACGTCCTTCCATAGTTTGAGCCATAAACAAGGCGTTCCAAATACTTTCTGCAGTTGTTTCTACCATAGCTCTGAAGTATTGATCCAGTTTCCAATCGGATAAATAATCCTTAGATTCGCATGAATAAGTGCTGACCATTAAACAAAAATCGCCACTTCCGGTCATCGAGATCGAACCTGTCCGGCTCATTCCCAAACTAACTCGCTTCGCAAGTTGTCGAAGCTGCCAGCGTGATAAGGGCGCATCCGTCACTCCCACAAGTATTAATGAACCCGGAACATAACCCTCTACCAACACAGACAGAAATTGACCAACTGGAACACCTGAAAAGAGGAAATCACGCAAGAGGCCAAAATTAGCCAGAGCAAGCATTCCAACAATGTAGTTGCGCCCATTCTGATCTTGAACGATACGGGATGCGCTTCCAATACCACCTTTCATTTGGAAACAAGACATACCGACCCCAGCTCCCACGTTACCTTGCTCTATCGGCCCTTTTGTCGCCCGTTGCAGAGCAAGTATAGCATCCCGTGGCTTAACATGTCGCCCTCGAATATCATTCAAATATGAATCATCGCATTCCATGACCACAATATTCGGTGTCCGGGCATCATTTCCAATCTCGGGATTTTGTTGTAATAGATAGGTAATAACGCCGTTAGCAACATCGTTAACGCTGAGGGTATTCGTTAATAAGATAGGACAGTTCAAGAATCCCATTTCCTGGACGAAGGGAACGCCGATTGACTTTCCATACCCATTAAAAACCTCTATCCCCGCACGGCATGGTTGACGATAAAGATTGACTGGACGAGGTAAGATCGCTGTCACACCCGTTCGAACGGGACCTCTTCCCGGAACCAACGGCCCATTGCCCTGAATTAGGGATACATTTCCTACGAGCACGCCAGGAACATCTGAAATATCATTGAAGGGACCTGTTGGCAGTTGTCCCAGCCAAAGGCCTAAACTCCTTGGAGTTCTTCTATTTTGCATAAAAAATCCCCCCGTTGTACTCTATTAAAAACAACGAAGGGATATGAACAGACCCTATCTATTATGAATTGTCCTGTTATGCCTCTTGCTTTTCAGAGAGCCCATCTAAAAAGACAGATAGTGCATGATTCAGCTCTTCATGCAAATCCCCTACACCTGAAACAAACCAGCGCATAAAATGTTGTATCATCATTCCTTCTAGACTTTCAGCCAAAAAGGCAGGATCAAAATCACGACTAATTTCGTTACTTTGTTGCCCAACAGTTAAAATAGCGAGCAGACCATAGTGCAAACTCAGATCATAATCTGCCCCTTCGCGATTCCGTACAGTAACCCAAGCAATCTCCCGGTCATTGATCATGAATTCGGCCCAATCTTGAAGCAGGGTCTCTAGTCGCTCTCGAGTACTCAAACTGTGCTTCTGGCGGCCATTGTTGACAAGATCTTGACATGTACGTCGCGAAAATTCTAAAATGACGGCTTCTTTCGTAGGAAAATAGTTATAGAAGGTTCCTTTACCTACGTCAGCATACTGTGTAATCTGCTCGACAGAGGTGGCCGTAAATCCTTGCAAGCGGAAAAGTTGCATGGCGTTAGAGAAGATCTTTTCACGAGTTTCTCTTTTCTTGCGCTCTCGACGAGATATATCCTGCATTTTAAATCCCCCTTAATATGGATGTGTTAGCAAAGGAGTAAACTTCTATTAGTCATTCTCCAAATTCCATATTTTTCCTTCTTTTTCCAGGGGTTTTCAGAAATTTTACTTCTCCGCATGCAGAATGGAATTATCAAATTATCTCATCGGCCTGTTTTTCACACGAGCTGATTCTTCCCCAAGTTTCCAAACCGTTAGGATCCTCCAAACTGCTCGCTCTAACTGATCTTCCGCCTTCTTGTATGCCTCTTCGATGGTTGTCGGCCCTTCAGAAACACTGAAACAGCTTGTGACCCCACTGTCAGCGAGAAGATCAGGAAGGCCCTCCACAGATCCTGAAATGACAAGTACAGGAACCTCATACTTTTTTGCTAAAGCTGCAACCCCTACTGGTGCTTTACCGTAAGCTGTCTGGAAGTCTGTCCTTCCTTCGCCAGTAAGTACTAAATCTGCGTGCTGAATTTTCTCTTCGGCATTGGCTACCTCTAAAACCATTTGTGACCCTGGTCGCAATTTTGCTCCTAGAAAACCAACGACTCCCGCACCAAGTCCGCCTGCCGCGCCTCCACCAACTAATTTTAGCAGGTTTGTACCCGCATATTCGCTCAAACGTTCACCTAAGTTTTGCAAAGCTGCGTCCAGAACTCGGATATCCTCAGAATTTGCACCCTTCTGTGGACCATAAACAGCACTTGCCCCCTCTGAACCACATAGCGGGTTTTGAACATCACAGGCCACCTCGATCACCACTTTTGATAGGCGAGGATCTATTCCAGACATATCAATATTGATAAGGTTGGCAAGCGCTGCTCCACCTTGAGGCAAATCTTTACCCTGAGCATCGAGCAACCTAACCCCTAATGCAACCGCCAGGCCAGCTCCGCCATCATTCGTCGCACTTCCACCTATACCCAGGAGAATTTTCTTAACGCCACGCTCCAGCGCATCCCGAATAAGTTCACCAGTACCCTGCGTGGACGTCAAGCGAGGATTTCTTTCCTCATCATTCAAAAGCGTTAATCCGGAAGCCGCAGCCATTTCAATAATCGCCGTTTCCCCCTCGTCAATAAGTCCATAAGCTGCCCCTATTGGCCGTCCCAAGGGATCTGAGACCTTGGTTTCGATCTTTTCTCCACCTACCGAGCTAAGTATAGCTTCCACCGTACCTTCTCCCCCATCAGCCATCGGGATCAGATCGATCACACTTTCCGGGTACACCCGTTGAACACCCCTGCTCATCGCAAGAGCTACGTTTAAAGCAGTTAAACATCCCTTGAAAGAATCTGGGGCAATGACGATTCTCATTATTATCACTCCTTAGCTTGAGCACGATGTCCCATAATCATTCCGATCTTAAGAAAAATGAAAAGACTAATAAAATCTAAAACTACCAATGTCCAACCTTCAATTGGAATTCCTGAAATAACCGCAACCAAATAGGTCAAAGTATTGAATATAATAGCAGCAAGATATGCAGAACGCAGGTTCTCCGGCCGGGAACGATACCCTACCAAAAAACCCAGTGGATAAAAAACTGCAAAATTAAAAGTCAGTTGACTAAGTAATCCATCTGAAACAAAAAACTCGCCCCAAAAGATGAAGAGCAAGCTTAAAATAAGAAAATAGCGCCAAAAAGCAGAAATCATGCTTGCCTCCCATCAAAACAAGGGAGAGAGTTGAGACTCTCTCCCCAATTCTATTTATACTAGTCAGAAAGTATAAGTTCAACTAGGCGGCCGCTGACCATGAATGGCCGAGTGTCCCCGTAGCCAAGACTCAAACAAGGCGTTTGAGGTTAGAGCATCGCCACGGATGGCTAGATGCCGTATGACAAAGCGCCGTGATGGCGAGAAGGGAACGCCTTCGCTGAGGCTAACAAGAAGGTTAACACGTGCGATAACAGTGTCTGCAAAAAGACTAATACGTGCGAAGACAGTGTCTTCGCGGGCGTCAGCCAAGTTTTCTTTATTAGCTGTAGTTTGGCGCTTCCTTGGTAATCGTCACATCGTGTGGATGGCTTTCGCGAAGTCCTGCAGCTGTTATGCGCATGAAGCGGGTTTGGGTTCTCAAGGCCTCGATATTTGGAGTTCCACAATACCCCATCCCGGCACGCAACCCCCCAATCATTTGATAGATTGTTTCAGAAACTGGTCCTTTAAAGGGGACACGACCTTCGATGCCCTCAGGCACAAGTTTTTGATCCTTTTCTTGGAAGTAGCGATCTCGGCTTCCTGCTTTCATTGCACCGATTGATCCCATGCCCCGGTAAACTTTAAAACTCCGCCCTTGATAGATTTCCATTTCTCCAGGGCTCTCTTCTGTCCCAGCGAAGAGGCTTCCGATCATAATAACCCGAGCACCAGCCGCTAGGGCCTTTACAATATCACCAGAGAACTTAATGCCTCCATCTGCGATAATCGGAATCCCATATTTTTCTGCTTCCTCAGCACAATTCATAACGGCAGTAATTTGAGGAACTCCTATTCCCGCAACGACACGCGTCGTACAAATTGATCCTGGTCCAATTCCAACTTTAATCGCATCAGCGCCCGCTTCAATCAATTCGCGAGTTCCCTCTGCTGTTGCTACGTTGCCTGCAATCAGCTGTGTCTCCGGAAAACGCTCTTTTAAAGCTATTACCGTGTCGATAACGCCTTTAGAGTGTCCATGTGCCGTATCTAAAGTGATGACATCAACACCAGCTTTAACTAACGCTTCAGCACGTTCTAACAGATCTGGAGTGACACCAATGGCAGCACCCACCCGTAATCGACCGCGGTCATCTTTGGCTGAGTTCGGATACTGCCGTGATTTCTCAATATCCTTAATTGTAATAAGACCCTTCAGGATTCCTTCGGAATCAACAATTGGTAACTTTTCTATCTTATGTTGGCCTAAAATTTCTTTAGCATGTTCAAGGGTCGTACCTACAGGAGCTGTTACCAAATTTGTTTTGGTCATTACTTCTGAAATCATACGGTCATAATTTTTCTCAAAGCGCAGATCTCTGTTTGTCAATATTCCGACAAGTTTTCTTTCAGCTGTAATCGGGACCCCAGAGATTCGATAACGTTCCATGAGTTTTAATGCTTCTTTAATCGTGTCATCGGGGTGTAAAAAAATAGGATCGGTAATAACCCCATGTTCCGATCGTTTAACCTTATCGACTTCTAAGGCTTGCTGTTCGATACTCATATTTTTATGAATAATCCCAATTCCGCCTTCCCGCGCAATGGAAATCGCCATACGAGAATCTGTGACTGTGTCCATTCCGGCACTCATAAGCGGAATATTGAGTTTAATCTTTTTGGTCAAATACGTGCTGACTTCTACATCTCGTGGAAGAACCTCCGATTTAGCTGGAACAATGAGAACATCATCGAATGTAAGTGCTGCTTCTTTGATAATACGATTGGACTGCATGATTAGCTCCCTTCATAAATAGTTTTCTAATTAGTATACCAGAAATACGATCATAAGGATAGGATTAGTTCTTGTATTAATTTTTCCCCTATTCTGAAGCAAACTATTCCATACTACTTGTAAACCAAGTTTATGTTCACTATGATAAAGAATACGAGGAGGTGAAAACATGTTCTACCGAGTGCATCAATTCATTCAGGCGTTCTTTCCTCAGATTGATTCTTCCGAAATAAAATGGGCAATGAATAACTTGTCCCCTGGAGCCTGTTCACTTTTCCTCAATCAGTCTCGATCAGAACAACGTCACGCTCTTGATGTGGCAAAAAGTATCATGAAACATCAATATACTGTATCAAATTCCGAATTTCAAAACCTGCTCGCCGCTGCACTCCTCCACGATTGTGGGAAATCCATCGTTTCCATTCGCCTCTGGCAACGTGTATTTATTGTTCTAATGCAAAAAATGCCCCAGTGCATCTGGTCGCGCCTCGAGACTAGCCAGACAATTTTCGCATTACCCTTAGAAATTGCCACGCAGCACGCCACTTGGGGCGGGTGTTTAGCTCAGGAAGCAGGTTTAAACCCTGAGATTTGTCTTTTGATCCGCGAGCATCATGCTCCTAACACAGAGCTAGGAAGTATCTTAGCAAGTGCTGATAATGCGCATTGAAAAAGCATGAGTCGCCAAAGAGTAGGCTCATGCTTTTTGTTCTGATGATTCCATCTTTTCTTGAAGTTCCACAATTTCTTTGTTTTTCGAAAAAATCCACTTAGCAAACCGTTTGTTATCTCGTTGTAAACGCACGTTTTCCTTTTCGAGCCGGTGAACTAAGGCCACCTTTTCTCTTTCAACTTTCTCTAACAGGTTCATAAGTACCCGGCGGCTTACTCTTAAGTGTTCAACACGTTGCTCCAGCTCCCCAACACGAGCCCTAAGTAATTTCAATTCATCTATGGCATCCAAAGACTTTCGCCCCCTCGGCTCTAACTACACTAGTATTCTATGCCGAGGAACCGCATTTTAACCCTGCCCTATTAAAGACTCTTTCTTGAGCATCTCAACTAGTTTCGCTCTGCTAGATCAAGGATTTGTTGAATCACATTAAGAGACACTCCCCAACCCCCGAGCTTCACACCGGGCTTAAGTGCTTCTCCATGAAAATCCGAGCCTCCTGTTATCAGTAGCTGATACTTCTGCGCAATAGTATGGAACTTTCTTACGTCTTCGGGATTATGATCGGAATGGAAAACCTCGATGCCTTGGAGTCCAACTTTGACCCAAGTCGGAATTCCTTCCTCTAAACGATGGACACCGGGATGGGCAAGAACCGCAACACCGTGTGCTGCCCGCACTAATTCAATCCCCTCTTCTGGTGTCATCTTATAGCGCGGAACATAAGCAGGAGCCCCCACCCCAATGTAGCGATCAAAACCTTCCCCAATACTACTCACATATCCCCGTTCCATCAGAGCATGGGCAATATGTGGACGCCCTATAGATTCTCCTTGAGCAAACTGCCGAACTTCATTAACGCTAATATCAATCCCCTGAGCTTCCAAACAATCAAGAATCTTTAGCATGCGGTGTTCACGAGCTTGGCGTAAATACCTCAGCTTATCGTTTAAGAAGCTGGATGAACCATCTAGATCGTATCCAAGAATATGAACCTCTTTACCTTGCCACTCTGTGCTAAGCTCGATCCCTCTAAGTATTCTGATCTGATGTTTTTCTCCGGCTTCCTCTGCCTCTTGCCATCCCTGGATCGTGTCATGGTCTGTGATGCCAAGCCCTTTTAAGCCCAACTCTGCAGCTGAGTAGATAAGCTCTGTTGGTGTTAACAATCCGTCGGATGCTGTTGTATGGCAATGCAAATCTGCTTCGAACTGGGAAAATGCTGAATGATCCACTCTTTCACCCCTTTTCGAGGGAGCTTTATTTTTCTTTCTCTCTTATTTTAGCACAGCAGATAATAAACGCCTAAAATTACTACCTGTAATCTGTTCAATCTCCGAGGTGGAAAACCCTCTCTTTGTCAAATCATTAAGTAGGTAGTCGTAATCGCCGACATGCCCAAGACCATCAGGCGCTTCGCTAATTCCATCAAAGTCCGATCCTAACCCGACCGTTTCTACCCCAGCCACATCTGCGATATAGCAAATATGACGTACCACATCATCTCGAGTCGTCTTGCCCGCCTCTTTCAGAAATCGAGGATAAAAGTTGATTCCGACTACCCCTTTATGTTTTGCCAAAGCACGAAGTTGTTGGTCAGTTAGATTTCGTGGATGAGCACAAAGGGCCTGCGCACAAGAATGGGAAGCAGCGATGGGATCTTTCGAAAGTTCTAAGACATGCCAAAATCCGGCTTCGTTCAGATGAGAGACATCAATAAGCATGCCAAGTTTATTCATGCGTAGGACAACTTCCTGGCCCAACAGCGTTAATCTACTTTGGGTGCCAACTTCGCCAACCCCGTCGCCCAAGGCATTACGTTGATTCCAGGTCAGCCCTAAAGCCCTGACACCTAGCTTGAAAATAATATCAAGCATAAAGATGCTTTCACCTAGGATTTCTCCACCCTCTACACTCATCAGAATACCTATCCGATCTGAGTCTGGTATTTGTTGAAGGTCCTGTTTCGTTTGAACAAGAAATACCTGATCAGGATGATCCCCAATAAATCGATGGGCCCCTTCTATTAGTTGTAATCCACGCCACGTAGCTGATGACGGTTTATACCTCGTTTCAATAAAAGCAGCCATGAATTGAAGAGCTACTCCTGCCCTCCTTGCTCTCTGAATATCCCAATGTCCTCCCTCTGAAGGATCTTGAAGTGTCCTCTCACCGTTTACAAAATGGATTAGACTATCGCAGTGCCCATCAATTATATAGGGTTTTTTCATAACAACGAGCCCCTCCTCTTAAACAACATAATAAAGCACCTGTCTGCTATGATTATAGCAAACAGGTGATACTCAAGTGACATTTAACGTGCCTGAATAATTAACTTAATGGCAGTTCTCTCTTCTCCATCAATTACAACGTCGGTGAATGCCGGGATACAGATCAGGTCAACTCCACTTGGAGCCACGAAACCACGAGCAATTGCTACAGCTTTGACAGCTTGATTGAGAGCTCCTGCTCCAATAGCCTGTAGCTCAGCGCCACCGCTCTCACGAAGAACCCCTGCAAGGGCACCCGCGACAGCATTCGGACTTGATTTTGCTGAAACTTTTAAAACATCCATAGAAACATCCTCCTGCTCGAATTGGTTTACAAGTATTGCCACAACTTTGAATATATGTATTCGAGAGCAAGCAGGCGAAATCCTCTTTTCTCAAAAGAATTTTCAGATTTTTTATATAATTATGTGAAAACGCCTTTATTAGGCTTCAGCAAAGCGTTGAATCGTTTCAATTTTACTGGTTTTTCCAGATTCCTCATCAATATCTAAGATCAGAGCATTAATCTGTACCGGGCCACTTGCCAACTCGAACTTCGCGGGAAGCTGGGTCAAAAAGCGATTTATAATAATTTCCTTTTTTACTCCCAAAACAGAATCTCTTGGTCCTGTCATACCGACATCTGTAATATAAGCTGTTCCCTGAGGAAGCACACGGGCATCTGCTGTCTGAATATGGGTATGAGTTCCCACAACAGCGCTGACTTTACCATCGAGAAACCAGCCCAACGCAACTTTTTCTGAAGTTGCCTCGGCATGGAAATCGATTATGATAATAGGAGTCTCTTGTTTAATTTGATTAATCCAACGTATAGCTCCACTAAAGGGGTCCTCCAGTGGGGGTAAAAATATACGACCGGATAAATTAAGAACACCAATTTTTCTTCCCATCGCCCGAATAAAACCATGCCCTTGTCCCGGTGCTCCAACTGGATAATTTGCTGGGCGGACAAGTCTTGGCTCATGATCGATAAAATTCATAATTTCTCTTTGATCCCAAACATGATTCCCCATTGTCAAGAATTGGATTCCATATTTATAAAGTTCTTCAGCAACATCTTTTGTTAATCCTTTTCCAGCCGCGGCATTTTCTGCATTGGCAATGGTTATATCAACTTTATATTCCGCCTGAAGTGGTTTTAAGAAACGTTTAACAGCTTCCCTTCCAGGCTTACCCACTATGTCTCCAATAAAAAGTATTCGCAACGAACGTGCCTCCTTCTAAATCGAGGTTCGAGGCGCGAGGTTCGAAATTTGCACATCGCCCACCACCCCTAAACAATATTCATAGAATGCTATTATTCTTCATTTTAATACAGTTTATCCGGTTCGAGGTTCATGGCTCGAATATCATATATCAAGTATTAAATATCGAACATCGAACATCGAACATCGCGCTTCGCGCCTCGCAAACCTAATTCTTAAATACCAATACTCGACCCTCTTCTCGCAAAGCGACAACGTTTTTATCAATATCATGCGTCTGAATTGAAGACAGCATGTGGTTAATCATTTCTTCCTGAAAAACCTGTTCATCTTCGGGCAGATTCATTTCATCGTAGACTAAATTCTGTTTATATTCTCGTTTTAGAAGTTCAACAATGAGCCCTACTTCGCGTTGAGTCATACTATCGACATCCCGGGTTACTGTGATAACACAGACGTTTTCCTCGCTCCGACATGCAATATCAAAAACCCGCATACTCTTTCCCTCAAGCTGATGGAAGAGTTCTAAGGCAGGTTTCAGGATTTCTTGGAAAGAAGAGAGTTCATCGTGTTGCGTTATCATAAAGGTAAACTTAAGGGCATGCTGCTCACGCCAATAATGAACCGAACCTACCTCAGAGTATCTCAACAGAATTGAGGTCAATAGTCCTACTCCGTCTTGAACACGTCCTCCATCTTTATATATATTCATCCTTGTTTTCAGTCCTCTCTATTACACTATCCTTAACATGACAACTATTCGGCATAGGACTGCTTTTTCCTGCATAGAAGCTGCTCAAATCGGTTGGGCATATTTGGTTTTAGTGCAAGATTAAACTTCTAGAATGATATAAAGAAAACTTGGTTGACGCCCAAGCCAGAGGCGCAGGCGGCAGCTTTAGTTGCACTTATGCTTCCAGAAAGTATGGAACGAAAGTTATGCTTTCTGACTAGTATAAAGAAAACTTGGTTGACGCCCAAGTCACAGGCGCAGGCGGCAGCCTTAGTTGCACTTATGCGCTGGCCAAGGATGGCCGAGTGTCCCTGTAGCCCGAAGACACTGTCTTCGCACGAATTAGCCTTCTTGCAGGATGGCGAGAAGGGACCTTCCAGAAAGTATGGAACGAAAGTTATACTTTCTGACTAGTATAAAGAAAACTTGGTTGGGTCTATGTGCTTGGATGACAAAAACAGGCGATCCGCAGAATCGCCTGTTTTAACATCTCTTAGATTTGACTATTTTGCAAAGTCAACCGCTCGGGTTTCACGGATCACCACTACTTTAATTTGCCCTGGGTATTCAAGCTCTTCTTCGATCCGCTTACTTATCTCGCGCGCGACACGTGGAGCGAGCACATCATCAATCTTGTCAGGTTTAACAATAATACGAACTTCTCGTCCGGCTTGAATGGCAAAGCACTTTTCGACCCCTTCAAAGCTCTCCGCGATCTCTTCTAGCTTCTGCAAACGTTTAATATACGTTTCCAAGGTCTCTCGGCGTGCACCTGGGCGTGCTGCAGAAACTGCATCAGCAGCAGCAACAAGGACGGCAACCAAGGTTTTCGGCTCAACATCGTTATGATGCGCTTCAATTGCATGAACAACATCACTTGATTCCTTGTATTTTTTAGCTAGATCAACTCCAATTTGGACATGGGTCCCTTCCATATCATGATCGACGGCCTTGCCAATATCATGTAGGAGACCTGCCCGCTTGGCAAGCTGTATATCTATGCCTAACTCCGCAGCCATCAAACCTGCCAAATGAGATACTTCTGTCGAATGCTTCAAGACATTTTGTCCATAACTTGTACGGAATTTGAGTCGACCGAGCAAACGAATTAACTCAGGATGCAAACCATGCACGCCTGTCTCAAATGTTGCTTGTTCCCCTTCTTCGCGGATCTTTTGGTCGACTTCTTTCTGAGCCTTTTCAACCATTTCTTCAATCCGTGCAGGGTGAATACGACCATCGGCAATAAGTTTTTCGAGAGCGATTCGCGCAACTTCTCTGCGTATGGGGTCAAACCCCGATAAAATCACGGCCTCAGGAGTATCATCAATAATAAGATCGATTCCTGTCAAAGTTTCTAAAGTACGGATATTACGCCCCTCACGGCCAATAATCCGACCTTTCATTTCGTCACTAGGCAACGCCACAACCGATACTGTTGTTTCAGCTACATGATCCGCAGCGCACCGCTGTATAGCCAAAGCAATAATATTTTTAGCCCGTTTCTCTGCTTCTTCCTTAGCACGAGTCTCAATTTCCTTAATCATGATCGCCGACTCATAGCGAACCTCTTCTTCAACTCTTTTCAGCAATAGCTGTTTGGCCTCTTCTGAGGTCATGCCGGATAAACGCTCTAGTTCAGCTTGCTCTTGACCAACAAGCAGGCTTAACTCTTCTTTTTGTTGTTCTACTTCACTTTCTTTGCGATGTATATTTTCCTCTTTGCGTTCAAGTGATTCAATTTTGCGATCTAAGCTCTCCTCTTTTTGGAGCAAGCGTCGTTCAAGCCGCTGGAGTTCGTTACGCCGTTCTCGAGTTTCTTTTTCCACTTCATTATGGATATGCATAACTTCTTCTTTGGCAGCAACGACCGATTCTCTCTTCTTACTTTCAGCTGCAGAATAGGCATTCTCGACAATACGTTTTGCTTCTTCTTCTGCAGATCCAATACCCTTTTCAGCAGTATTTTTACGAATAAGCCAACCTGCTAAGACACCTAAAGCTAACCCCACTAATATGGCGACTAATCCAATAATAACTGTTTCCAACATACGTGCACACCCCCTTGTTTGTCAAATTCTATTTTTCAAATAAAAAAAACTGGTTTCCCAAAACCAGTCACATTAAGCATAACCTTAAAGACGGGAGTTTTTCCCCGTTTCCTACAACTCTCGTAAGTCAAAAAACCGTATATTTAACTGACTACTACGAAATCTATAAGAAAACCTTAAAGGTTAAATCTTAACAGAGACAGGTCTCTGCTAAGATTTTAATATCATTTGCAAACAATGTCAAGCTTGTCCTAAAATGGTGCATTTTATACACTAGGCCTACCTAGGATCTAATGTCTCATCATCCCGATTATTAGTGGTTTTAATCTGATAGAGTACTTTTCTTACCATGTCGGAGGGATACCCACGTTGAATAAGCTTGCGAGCAACTTTTTGCTGAAGCCACAAATCACGCGGAACCTGTCTCTTGGAATCTTTCTCATGAACCTTTTGATCCCAACGCTCACCCTCTTGTACCCACCACCGTTTGGCGAGGGTTAAACACTGCTGAAACTCATCACCACTTGAATACGTTGCTTCCAACGCTTGCTCAATCACCTGGGATACTAACCCTCGGTTTTGCAAATCTTGGAGGACTCTGCGGCGTGAATAACGTCTAAGTCGATTTTGCGAAACTGTCAAAGCTAATTCCTGGTCGTTAATATAACCTAAGTTCTCCATCTTTTCCAACACTTCGCTAATTTCCGAGCTTTCATAACCCTTTTCCATCAGACGTGTTTTCAATTCATAATGTGTCAAAGCACGACGTGATAAACAATCCAAAGCGACCTCTCGGGCACTCTTAAGAGGTTTAGAACTCGTCAAGTGAATCATCATCTTCCGTTACTTCCGCTGTGCCTGCTGAGGTGTTCATATTTGTGCGGATCAGTTGCTCAAGAACGTTGGCCATATCCAGATGTTGCTTGAGATATTCTTTAACATTCTCACGTCCCTGCCCTAACCGTTCTCCGTTATAAGAGTACCAAGCCCCAGATTTCGTAATTATCTCCATTTCGGTACCGATATCTACGATACTTCCTTCACGAGAAATACCTTCACCGTACATAATGTCGAAATCTGCCGTTTTAAAAGGGGGAGCAACTTTATTTTTGACAACTTTAATACGAGTTTTATTGCCTACAATATCCTGCCCTTGTTTTAAGGCTTCTTGCCGACGGATATCTATCCGAATTGTAGCGTAAAACTTAAGAGCTCTGCCCCCCGTGGTCGTCTCTGGGCTACCAAACATAACGCCTATTTTTTCACGAATTTGATTGATAAAAATAACACAAGTATTGCTCTTGCTAATGGAACCCGTCAACTTACGTAAGGCCTGTGACATCAGACGAGCATGTAAACCAACATGATTGTCTCCCATTTCCCCTTCAATCTCTGCACGAGGAACTAAAGCGGCCACAGAGTCAACTACGACGACATCCACAGCAGCACTGCGTACAAGTGCCTCACAGATTTCGAGTCCCTGTTCTCCCGTGTCCGGCTGGGCGACCAGTAAATCATCAATATTAACTCCTAAAGCCTTAGCATAAACAGGATCGAGGGCATGCTCTGCATCGATGAAAGCAGCTGCTCCACCTAATTTTTGAGCTTCAGCAATAATATGCAATGCAACAGTTGTTTTACCAGAGGACTCAGGTCCGTAAATTTCAATAACCCGCCCGCGCGGTACCCCTCCAACGCCTAAGGCCAAATCTAGCGCCAAAGAACCTGTAGGAATAACATCAATTACTACTCCCGCATTTGATTCTCCTAATTTCATAATCGAACCTTTGCCAAACTGTTTCTCAATCTGAGCAAGTGCAATGTCAAGTGCTTTTAGCTTATTCGTTTCGGCCATTCCGTTATCCTCCTCATCTGGGTCCAATTAACGCATTTTTGCGTTTTGGCAAAACATCTGTTCGGTTCTCATTATAGATGTTGAGCTCGATACTTGTCAATTTGTTTATGTTTCAACCGACAACAAAACAAATGTTATTACATTTTTATTGATTTTATTGTAAAAGCTAACCTCTTTTGAAGTTAGCTTTTTACAATAAAATATATTTCTTTTCCGATTTTAATAATCGCTATTTTCACGTGCTTTGGCTGGTTCAACACTGACTCTTCGCCCTTTAATCATAGCCTGATGCATACAACTCTGAACCCTAGAAGCATATTCTTCGGGAACCTCTACAAAGGTGAATTTATCATATATATTAATCATCCCTATAATATTTCCAGAAATTCCACTTTCATCGGCAATCCAACGAATAATATCCTGAGGACGGATTTGTTGTATTCTTCCGATGTTTATGAAAAAGCGTACCATACCCACTGCTGCTCCCGTATTTCCATAATGTATATCGCCTTGCTCTTTGTCTTCTTCCAAACTCACTCCTTCAACCCCAAACTTTAAAGCTGCGGCAGCAACATCAATAGAATCGTATTCTTCGAGCAAATCACCGACAATCGCTCGATAGTTTCCTAAGCGATTACTTTGGATCAGTTTTATAAGTTGATTCTTGAGATTTTCGGCCTGACGCTCGCTGATATCAGCCAGTGAAGGCAACTCTTGGCGCCGGATTCTCGTCTTAATCAGATTCTCGATCAACCGAAGTTGGCGGTACTCCTTAGGAGAAATTAGAGTTATAGCTTGCCCTTTACGACCCACGCGCCCTGTTCTCCCAATCCGATGCACGTATGATACCGGGTCCTGAGGAATATCGAAATTAATAACATGGGTGACATTATTTATATCTAACCCCCGTGCCGCAACATCCGTTGCCACCAAGAGTTCCGACTTCCCGTCCCGAAAGCGTTTCATCACTCGATCCCGCTGTTGTTGGCTCAGATCCCCATGTAATCCATCAGCAAAATATCCCCGAGCTTCAAGAGCCGCTACAAGCTCATCCACGCCACGTTTTGTGCGGCAAAAAATTATTCCTTGGCCAATATCCTCAATATCAATAATTCTGCACAACGCATCAACCTTAATACTTTCCCTGGCCTCATAGAACACTTGATCAATTAGCGGAACCGTTAACTCGTCCCGACTAACTGTTACAGCACGTGGATTATTCATATAGATCTGAGCTAACTTTCGAATTGCTGGCGGCATAGTTGCCGAAAATAGCATAATTTGTCGGCCTTCAGAAGGGACGTCCTTTAAAATAGCCTCAATATCTTCAATGAAACCCATATCCAGCATTTCATCCGCTTCGTCAAGGACTACAATTTTGGCATGTTGCAGGCGAAGTGTACCTCGGTTCAGATGGTCTAACAATCGACCAGGAGTTCCGACGACCACCTGATATCCCATGCGCAAGGCGCGAATCTGACGATCAATGGGCTGTCCACCGTAAATCGGCAATGGTTTTACATGCCTATACTTTCCGATCTTGGCAATTTCCTCAGAAACCTGTATGGCAAGTTCACGAGTGGGAGTTACAATAATCGCTTGCACCGCTAGAAATTTAGGATTTACCTTTTCGGCAATAGGAATTGAAAACGCGGCAGTTTTACCCGTCCCGGTCTGAGCCTGACCAATTAGATCAACCGCTTCAAGTGCATAAGGTATTGCTTCTTTTTGAATTGGAGAAGGCTCTTCAAACCCCATTTCAGATAAGGCTTGTAGAATCTGTTTGCTCAACTTAATATCTCCAAAAGATTGTAGACGTTCAACCATCACCTAGTTATAGTCTCCTTTCATTTTTTAACATATGCAGCCGTACCTCATTTAGGGCCGCCTGAACGGTCAACTGGCGAACGGACTCCCGTTCCCCATAAAACTGAAATTTTTTCGCATGAACACCCTCAGGCGTAGCTATTCCAATATATACAAGACCCACCGGTTTTTGATCACTGCCTCCATCTGGTCCCGCTATTCCCGTAGTTGAAACGGCCAGCTCTGAACCGATTTTAGAACGGACTCCTTCTGCCATTTCCTTGGCAACCTCTTCACTCACCGCACCGAACTGTTTTAGATTTTCTTCACTTACTCCAAGAATTTCTCGTTTTACGGAGTTAGAATAACTCACAACTCCACCCAAATAAAACTCCGAACTTCCTGGTTCCTGAGTAAAGGCAGCACCTAGCAAGCCTCCTGTACATGACTCAGCTGTTGCGATGGTTAAGTGCTTATTTATTAACGTTTGTCCAACAATACCGATCATGGTCTCCTGATCACGACCGAATACTTTGTCTCCTAAACGTCGACGAATTTCTCCTTCAACGCGATCTAAAGCCTCTCCAGACGTTGTTGCCGAGCTTCTCGCCACCAAGCGAATGTGCATCTCAGCTCGTTTGGCAAGTAATGCCATTGTAATGTCAGGAAGACTCATCAGTTCACCGAGCACTTCCTCAATTGCTGATTCTCCCATACCAAATACTTTTAGGACGCGTTCCTTCATTCGCTCAGCTTGTGGTTCGATGATTCGTTGCAACTCCGGCCAAACATAATTATCGAACATAGGCCGCATCTCAAACGGTGGACCTGGTAATATAATAACCGTTTTACCGTTTTTCTCGATAATAGCACCAGGAGCAGTTCCGATGGGATTAGGTAAAATTTTTGAGTCCTTGGGAAAATAAGCTTGTTTCTCATTACTAGAAGGCATCGGAGCTTTCCGACGACCGAAGAACTGTTTAATCTGTTCTAAACTGGAGGCATCTAACTCCATCTTTAAATCCAAAACTTTAGCAACAAGTTCCTTCGTCATATCATCCACTGTAGGACCTAACCCACCTGTTGTAACGAGAAGATCCGTTCGCCCGATCGCCTGACGTAAAACCTGCTCTAAACGTTCCAGATTGTCACCGACTGTCGTATGGTAGTCTACTTCAATGCCCAAAGAAGATAGTTTTCCTGTCAAATAGTGAGCACTCGTATTGAGGGTTTCCCCAAGTAACAATTCAGTCCCAGTTGCTACAATTTCAGCTTTCATATATTTTATCACTCTCCCATAATCAGCGCAAATTTTAAACTTTTACACACTTGCTTAATTATTTCTCATCTTAACCAAGATTATCCTTCTTTCTTACAAAAGTATGTAGGGGCACGCTTTGTGTGCCCCTACGATGGTAATTGTTATGGCGCCTCTAGGCTATGTGTTTTAAATGTGCCCGCAAAGTTTCGCCACTCAAACTTTCCTCTGTCTTAAGAATCTCAGTGATCTGCATTAACGCCTGCTCGTTTTTCTCAATAATCCTCATCGTTCGTTCTTCAAGATCAGCTAAGATACCTTTCGTTACAGGTTGGCGCTGTTCGGCACTCAAGAGAGAAACATCAGTAACTCCCAAAGAAGACATTCCCGCAAGAAGCATTTTTTCAACAAGATTAAGAGCTTGTTCATAATCACCCATAGCACCGGTACTCCTCGTGCCAAGAATCTGCTCTTCCGCTAGTGCCCCTGCTAAAGTTACCATAATCTGCTCTTCCAACATAACCTGAGTATAAAGGTATAAATCATCCTTCGGGTAATGGCGAACATATCCCAAAGCGTTTCCCCGAGAACGAATGGAAATCTGAGAAACCGAGTTTGGTCGTACTACTTCTGCAAGCATAGCATGCCCACTTTCGTGGATGGCTATACGCTGCAATTCCTCTTCCGTCGGCTTCCGATCAAGTTTCTCTCCCAACATTACTTTCTCGACCGCTTCATGTAAGTGGTGCTCAGTTATCTCATCCGCATTCTCACGCAGAGCAAAAATAGCCGCCTCATTAGTCACACTCTCCAAATGTGCTCCCGAGAATCCGAATGTTTCGTGAGCGATTTCTTCCAAATCAACCTCTTGGGCCAAAGGTTTATTTTTGGTATGGATTTTTAAAATTGCAATCCTCCCCTCCTTATCAGGGAGATCAACTTTAACTTGCCGGTCGAAACGCCCCGGGCGAAGTATTGCGGCATCCAAGGCTTCCGGACGATTCGTCGCTGCCATCACTAAGATATGGGCGCCTTGATCAGCTTTCAAACCGTCCATTTCAACTAAAAGTTGGTTAAGAGTTTGGTCATACTCATGGTGTGAAACATTACTCCCGCGCTTTGCTCCTAAAATGTCCATTTCGTCAATGAAGATAATCGCACTCGTTTTCTTCTCTTTGTGTACCATTTCACGTGCTCTCTTAAACAGCCCCCGTACCCGTTCAGCCCCCACACCAGCATACATCTCTACAAATTCACTCCCGGATACCGATAGAAAAGCCGAATTAGTATACTTCGCTGCGGCTTTGGCTAATAAGGTTTTCCCAGTTCCTGTCGGCCCGGACAATAGTATTCCTTTTATCGGCCGAATCCCTAAAGCCTTCATCCGATCAGAATAAAGCAAAAAATCTAAAGCTTCCTGAAGTTCCTTTTTAGCAACACTCTGTCCTCCGATATCCTCAAAATCGATCGCCGTCGTAGCGATGGACACCCCATTACCGTTTTTTATAACTTGACGTGAAAGGACAAATGTCCAAAAAAAATAGCCTACAGCAATCAGCAACCCGATGGGTAGTACATTATATCCCATAACGAGTAGAAAGGCGAAGATACCTGCTCCCAAGCCTATTAAGATATCGAGTTTCATGCTTTCTCCCCTTTCGATGATAACTCTATTGTTGTTTTTTACTTGCTAAAAACTTCACTTGTCCATGCCTTTCTAGCACTTCGATCAGTTGCGCATCTCCTTGATTCATGATCACATAAATCGCATCATTGTCCATTTCAAGTTCGAGCTGTACCCCTGCTTTCTCTGCTTGTGTTCTAACGTTTTGGGCCATCTCAGTGAAATTTCCACGTGCAATTCCTTCTTGAAGGGAAAACTGCATTTGACCAAATAGATTATCAAGGGTATCGTTCGTTTTGTCTAGGTATCGAATAGGCAATTCACCAGCTAATTTTTCTAAGGAAAGGCTTACTTGACGAAGGTTCGTTATGTGGTTGGTAACCACATCTATCTCACTTTGGCCATTTTTTTGCACGGTTTTAGCGGAAACGACACCTGGAATCTGCTGACTTTGACTTAAGATGCTAACATCAACCCATTTTTTCTGATAGACGACCTTGCTCCCTAATAACAGGCCAAATACTAGGAGACCAACAAGGCCTATCAGCAATATTCGCTGTTTTGTCATCGCATTTTCCTCCGTTTGCTACACTTCGTACTATATCAACATTATAGCACGGGATATATCATTTCGAGAGGAGATCTTATATCCATTATAGGCAAAAATAAACAATAACTGTTTCCATGTATTTTTATTACACATTTATAATCATTAAAAAATGAGACAAGTAGGTGCACATGCTACAACGTGCCTTTACCTGTCTCATTTTACATACTCGTCAGAAAGTACAGCGCATCTTAGTAGCCGTCACCTGAAAGCTTGATATTAGCCAAGTTTCTTACAAAGATAAATATATATAATCTATCTGTCAGATTTCCAAACGATGTGAATCATTTATGCAGTAGTTTGCGAGATTTTAGCAAATAATCAAGACCAGAAATAACGGTGAAAATCAACGCGATGTATAAAAAAGGTTGTCCAACATGTATACCAATCAGAGAAAGCGGCCAGTCATGCAACAATATTGCTGTAATCGCAACAACTTGAGTAATGGTCTTGATTTTGCCAAGTTTGCTAGCACTAATCACAACCCCATCGACAGCTGCAATAGCTCGGAGTCCGGTCACAGCAAACTCTCTTGCTAGGATAATCCAGGCAACCCAAGCAGGCACCGCTCCAAGCTCTACCAATGAGATCAGGGCAGCGGAAACTAGGAGTTTGTCGGCTAGTGGATCCATGAATTTACCCAAGTTCGTAACCTGGTGGCGTTTTCGGGCGATATATCCGTCTAGGCCATCGGTGGCAGAGGCAAAAATAAAGATCACAGCAGCCACCATGTCTTGATGTGGGAATAGCGTATGACCTTTGGGAACTTGGAGAAGTAAAAAGGTCATAAACACTGGTATTAAAATAATCCGTGCTAGAGTTAAACGATTGGGTAAATTCACGAAACAACCTCTCCTATTAAATCGTAACTATCCGCCTCAAGGATGCGAACTTTAATCATGTCACCCACATGAATTGAGGTCTGGGCACTTGTGATATAGACCTGTCCATCGATTTCGGGAGCGTCTCCTTCGGTTCGACCCATCCAGCGCCCATCCAGCAATTTCTGCTCAAGCAGCACCGTAACGATTCTATTAACCCAACGTTGTTGCCTAGCCCTCGAAATATCCTGTTGGATCTGCATAATCTGCTCTCTGCGCTGTTCGCGAATTTCTGGCAGAACTTGATCCTCTCTTTGACCAGCTGGCGTATTCTCCTCTTGAGAATATGGAAACACTCCAAGCCGATCAAACTGGACGTGCTGAACAAAATCAACCATCGTTTGAAAGTCCTGTTCTGTTTCTCCTGGGAAACCCGTGATCATCGTTGTCCGAAGGACGATGTCCGGCATAGCACTACGCAATTTTTCAATGAGCGTTTCAGCTTGCTCTATCGTACCTTTTCTATTCATCTCTTTTAGAATCTTATTATCCGCATGTTGCAAGGGTAAATCAATGTACTTACATACCTTCGGTTCCTGGCGCATTGTTTCAATTAGTTCATCGGTAAAACGCTCAGGATAACAATACATTAATCGAATCCATTCAATTCCCTCAATACGGGCAAGCTGACGAATTAGCTGAGGTAGGCGGAGTTCTCCACTTAGGTCAAATCCGTAGCGCGTGGTGTCCTGAGCCATGACCATAATTTCCTTAACTCCTTGCGCAGCCATATCCTGGACTTCCTTGATCACGGATTCCTCCGGACGGCTACGAAAATGTCCGCGCACATACGGAATGACACAATAAGTACAATAGTTATCGCAACCTTCTGCAACCTTTACATAGGCTAAATAATCGGGAGTGGATCGTTTTCGGGGCATCTTCTCATCATGAAGGAAATTTGGGGCTCCTGGTTTAATGAGCGTCGTGCGCGTGCCCTCAGCTGCTTGAACTATTTCTGTGATTTCATCAATATTCCCAGTCCCAAGCACACCGTCTAACTCGGGTATATCTTGCATTAATTCAGAGCCGTACCGTTGAGCTAGGCACCCTGTCGCAATCAAAGTCTGACATGAACCGGATTGTTTAAAGCCTGCCATTTCAAAAATAGTTTCAATCGATTCTTCCTTTGCCGATTGAATAAAAGTACAAGTATTTACTACAATAATCTCTGCTTCTTCAGGGTCTTCTGTAAATATGTAATCTTGGGCAAGTAAACCTGACATTACCTCACTGTCTACTTGATTCTTTGGGCATCCCAGAGTGACTACCGCAACTTTTTTCGTCAACGTTACACCTCATATCATTGCTCTACTTTTCTAGTATAAACCAACGTTCTCGCAAGGTCAAAAAAAATTAGCATGTATCCCAACGCAATAGCTATAAAAAACCAGGAACTTGGACCCAAACCATTTACTGTCAGAATGTTAAAAAAACAAGAGGTGGCTTCATGCTTCATGCCACCCTCTTGTTTTTAGAACTTTTCATTATTTGTTAAGGTCTTGTCGTTCAGCAGTCGTAATATATATTACGTTTTCTCCAATATTTGTGGCATGGTCGGCAATACGTTCGAGATAACGACCTACAAAAATCAGATACATGCCTTGATCTATGATTTCCGGTTTCTCGGACATGATGACTAAGAGATCCCGCACGATTTTTTTATACAGATGGTCAACTTCGTCATCCTGTACAGCCAGACCATGTGCTAGTTCCATGTCCTCGTTGCTATAAGCTTCTAGCCCTTGCCGCATCATCTCAAGTGCCTTCTCAGCCATCAGTGGAATGTCAATCAGCGGCTTACATAGAGGTCCATCAATTCTTCGCACAACCTTAGCAATGTCGATGGCCAAATCAGCCATTCGTTCCAGATCTGTCGATATTTTCATCGCCGAAACAATTTTTCGCAGGTCCTTGGCAACCGGCTGTTGCGTCGCGATTAAGCGCACGCATTCGTCATCCACCCGCCGCTCAAAATCATTGACCAATTGATCCTCGGCAATCCAACCCGCTGCCTGAGCCCGATCAAGAGATATCAGAGATTGCACACATCCTTGTAGTATCCTTTCGACTTCTTTACCCATGTCTTTAAGTAAATTGGTCAAAAATAGCTGCCCTTCATTTAGTGACTGACGCATTAATAATCCCCCTTCATTATCCCAATATGTTCTGAGATGTTGTCTTCTGTTCATTCATCAAAATTATAAATATTTTCCAAAGTCTACTCATATTCCACCGATTCTCCACTGAGAAAGAAGACAGTAAAGTCTGCTATGTAGGCGGCATGTTGTATATTATGCGTCAGTAACGCCACGGTATCTTGATCATATTTATTTCGCCATCCGTGGTGATTCTACCTTTAACTTTTGTCCCTGTAAGGTATTGCTTTTTTCTCTATAGCCACGAATAATGTATCATACAATGATTAACTCATAATTATCTCTGTGTAAAGCTTGTGTTAAATGGCAACATTTAAAAGGGAATTATTAAATCACTGTCGAAATAAGGTTCTAAGAAACTATAGCGAGGTGTCATGTGTGTTTGATCAAACGATTGATCCTATCGACTCGTGTGGCTGTGGCGATACAGGATATCTTACCACGCGAACCGTTCCTATTGACTTAGCCCATGGCGTTGGGCGCATAGATAAAGTTCCCGTCTATCACTGTCGTTCAACAGATTGCCAGGAATTTACTCTTCCCCCGCTCGTTTCGCGTCGCCTCGAAGACATAGCGGAAGAAATGGAAAAAGTCCAATCAACAGAAGCAGTTTATACGTGGGAATCCCATCAAACACAGTCCCCTGAACCACTTCAACGGACAAATGACCAAATCCACTTACAGGCGTTTACCCTTCAGTTTGGCGGCCGTGAGTATGCAGATGCACACGTTGTACTGATCGTACCCGGCCAGGCAATCTTTTTCCAGAGTGCACTTGAAGATACGGAGTACTATCTCCTACTCTACGAAGCAAATACTCGTATAGAGGGAATATGGTTTTCCTTTCTAAAATTTTACTATGAAGAACCGGAATTTACTTACGAAGATTTTCTTGAATGGTCCGAAGACGGACACCTTAAAGAGCTAGGACGCATTCCCCTTGATGAGGTAGAAGATACATTAATCGGTGAATTCGGAGAATGTTAGCTCTCATTTAGCTACTATGAATAATGAACTCTTAATAAACAGGCTAACATGTGTTGGATACCCTATTCGATTTCGTTTTCTTCATTTAATCATCTTCTCTTTTTAATCCTGCAATTCTTATGCTATTTAAGAAATTGACCAAACCTTGTGAACCAAGAAAGATCCCTAATCCTACGGTAAATTCAGTTATTGTCCCCATTGATCCACGCAGAGTAAATCCTGTAAAAGAATCAGGTAGTCCACGCATGGAACTCATTAATGTGGATACTAGTCTCGGCAATGAACTGCCAATATAGTATAGCCCGAGAACCGAAAACGCTACTCTCTGTACATCACCTACCGCTAAACCTGCGCTCTCCTTAGAAGTGGTTCCCCTTGAAACCATAATTCCAGATAATTTATCAGAAAAAATCCATAGTAAAACTCCAAAGAGAATATAAACTAATGAAAAAATAATATTAACTAAATTTTCTTGAGCCACTAGTTTCGGCGTTGCAATTGAAACAAAAAGTACACTGGACAACACGTTAATCCCTTGAATAATTATATAGATACCTAGAATCTTGCAAGCTAAACTTGCTATTTCCTGCTTATTCAATCTTCTTCCCCCTTTTTTATACTAGTCAGAAAAGCATAACTTTCTTTATAACGCCTTAGTGACACATAACCTTGGGCTAGTGAAATAGTTATACTAAACTGTTACTCTACTAAGCTTATTTGTGACGAAGTTTAAAAGGCAACTGAAGCAACGATCTTGAATGTAATTAATCCGCCTAAAACGATCCCACCTATAATTCCATATAATAAGATTCTATTGGCATAACCGTTTAGTTCTGGATTGGATTTATCAATTTTTTTAATGTGACAGTAGGATGAAATATTCATAACTACCAACACAATAAGAGCAAACGGCAACAAGACACGCAAGTCTGGTCGTTCATAAACTGCTGAATTATTGTCTGATATCAAAATTCCTTGAAAAACCATCATAACCGGCAGTAACGCCTGAATAAATAATTGTCTCTTTTTGATTTTCCAATACTCAATTCCTAGCTTCTCTCGCTCATAATCGAACAACGGCCTCATTGAAGGTACTATAATCTCTATCAGTTCCCCTCGCTTACGAGTAATCATTCCAATAATAAAACTAATTAGACATATCACCCCCGCCATGAAACTAAATGCTTTGAGAGATTTTACAAATATCAAAACTATACCTACTGATGCAATGCCGAAAACGTAGGTAATATTCTGTATTATGATCTGTTTCTTGCGTAGTTCTCTCAAATCTTGCTCTACCAACAATTAACACCCCCTTATTAAGGTTATCTGTTAAATTAAACTCTTAGACTGTGCTTGCCTTCGCCCTATACCTTAACCATCTTTTTGAATAGTCCATCTACCTCTTCTTTTTGCTTAATTGTAACCTTCAAGACGGTTGTGTGAAAAGAATAATACTCAATATACTCGATCTTCAAAGTAGAGTAACCTTCCTTTGTTCCCATCCACTTATATGATTGTATTGCGCTCCAATTAATTAGACGATTTCCAGTCCAAATCCCGTTATTCATCAGACCTTTATTAAGAGTATTCTCCATAAATTGTCCATATAATAATTGTAGTGCAAGCAGAATCAACCACGATATTCCAATCCTGAACTTACCGTAATAGCTTACCATGACGATAAAAAATGCAAACAAAGTAAAAATAACTGAAGAAGCACGCATTCCTGGCAAAACTGAAGGGGTCTTGTCCAAATTAACGAGTTGTTCTCCCATTTTTTTATATTTTGTTCGGGTATAGACAATCTTTATCCATACGGTTGGGAGGAGAACTAGTAGACTTAGAATAACATCCTCTTGAATTGAACGAGAAGCCACGGTTATAACCGCAACCGCCATATATGCGATTATGAAATCAAACATTATTTCTTCACCCTCTACTCCCATTGCATTATATGATCTCCCTTAGAACTTCCACATTTTACCTCGATTACCTGCTACTATCGTGAAATTTGTCTAAAAAAAGACAGATCGTTATATTATTAATATAACGATCTGTCCGTTCACGCACCTTTAACTCTTTCTAGCCCATTTATCCTTTCGGACGCTCACTAATTCTAGTCCTACCGTTACTTATCCTTTTTACTCCCCCGATGTTTTCTTTTGCCCTTATGGAGTACGTTATCGGGACCTCTCCAGTATCGTCCTTTTTCGGAAGTACCCTCGCTCTGTACATCCTTACTCTTCATCCCCGTGTACGGAGCTTCGAGTCGCCGTGCTTCCTTATTACCACCTGCTTTACTCGTCACACCTTTGTAGGGTGCCACTTCTGCAGTTTGTGCGCCCTTAGCTCGTCCCGCTTTGCCTAATGTACCTTTGTACGGTGCCGCTTCTGCACTTCTTGCGTCCTTAGTGCGTCCCTCTTTGCCTAACGTACCCTTGTACGGTGCCGCTTCTGCACTTCTTGCATCCTTAGTACGCCCCACTTTGCCTGACGCACCCTTGTACGGTGCCGCTTCTGCACTTCTTGCATCCTTAGTACGCCCCGCTTTGCCTAACGTACCTTTGTACGGTGCCGCTTCTGCACTTCTTGCATCCTTAGAGCGCCCCACTTTGCCTGACGCACCTTTGTACGAAGTTTCTTTACTAGCTTCACCCTTGCTCTTCATTCCCGATCTTCGCACTTGTCTCTTACGCAGTTTTCTCGGCTTTTCATCCTTTTCTAACGGATCTACTCGTACATATTTCCTTGGGCGTATAAGACATTTAGGCCCATACCCAATTAAGTCTTCACGATGAGCTAAACGTAAGGCCTCTTCCACTAGCGCATGGTTTTTAGGATTCCGATACTGAATTAAGGCCCTCTGCATGGCCTTCTCATGCAGACTGCGCGGGATATAAACTGACTCCATCGTATGAGGATCCAAGCCTGTGTAATACATACATGTGGAGAGTGTTCCTGGCGTCGGGATAAAATCCTGGACCTGCTCTGGATTAACACCCATATCTCGAACATATTCCGCCAACTCAACAGCTTCTTTCAGGGTACTTCCTGGGTGTGATGACATCAAATAGGGGACAAGATATTGTTCTTTCCCTAGTTCTTCATTGGCCTCACGAAACTGCTTCACAAATTCTTCATAAACAGCTTTCCCTGGCTTGCCCATCAAACGAAGAACTTCTTCACTGACATGTTCCGGTGCAACTTTCAATTGACCGCTGACATGGTGTTCACAAAGTTCACGTATAAACTTAGAATTTCGATCTGCTAAGACGACGTCATAACGAATACCAGATCGAACGAACACCTTCTTTACCTTCGGCAAACTACGAAGACGATACAAGAGATCCAAGTATTCCTCATGATCATTTTCAAGTTTATCGCACGGCTCAGGAAAAAGGCACTGTTTATGTGAACAAGCTCCCCTGTTTAATTGCTCCTTGCACGCCGGACGACGAAAGTTGGCTGTAGGGCCACCAACATCGTGAATATATCCTTTAAATCGCTCATTCCAAGTCATCTGCTCAGCTTCCCGAATAATCGATTCTGCGCTACGACTTTGAACAATTCGCCCCTGATGAAACGTTAACGCACAAAAAGAGCATGCTCCATAACATCCTCTAACGCTGGTTAGGCTAAATTCCACTTCTTCAATAGCCGGGATTCCCCCTTGGTCAATATAAGACGGATGATACGTCCCCATATAAGGTAGGGCATAGACTGCATCCATTTCTGCTTGTGTCAACGGAAGTGAGGGCCGGTTTTGCAACACACTTTTCTGACCGTGGGATTGATACATTGCTTTCCCTCGGAAAGGGTCCTGTTGATTATATTGTACCCTAAAAGCCTCAGCATACTTTTTTTTGTCGGAAGTAACATCATGGAAACTTGGCAGAACCAAGGTATCTGGAGGTACAAACTCCCCGCTCAATGGCACCATGGTCCCTCTTATGTCCGTAATCTGATCAATCGGTACTCCGTTGTTCAGACGTTCGGCAACCTCCACAATCGACGTCTCCCCCATCCCAAAGACAAGCAAGTCAGCTTGACTATCTAATAGAATAGATCGCCTAACATCGTTACTCCAATAGTCATAATGGGCAAAACGCCTCAATGAAGCCTCAATTCCCCCAATAATTACAGGAACACCCGGAAGCGCTTCTCGCACACGATTTGAATAAGCGATAGTTGTTCGGTCAGGACGAAGCCCTGATTTTCCTCCAGGAGAATAGGCATCTTTATGCCGTTTCTTTTTTGCTGCAGTATAGTGATTAACCATGGAATCGAGATTTCCTCCAGAAATCAAACACGCTAAGCGGGGTTTCCCCATCGCTCGAAAATCCTGGAGATCTTTCCAATCGGGCTGAGCCAGAATTCCCACCCGGAAATCATGTTTTTCTAAGATACGTGCAATGATTGCAATTCCAAAGCTTGGATGATCTACATAGGCGTCACCAGTAATAAGGAGAAAATCAAGTTCATCCCATCCACGTGCCTCCATATCCGTTCGATTCATGGGTAAAAAGTTCCGTATGCGCATATTCTCACCTTTCTGCTTAAACCAATACTTATTTATTATAGAAAACTAGTCTGGCGCCCACCTAGTTGCACTTATGCTTTCAGAAACACCAGCCTTGTATAATATGAACTAATATGGACAAAATTCTCATTCATCAGTGGTGCCGCAGTGGCATGAGGATCTGAATACTTAAAAAAAGAAAAGAGGGGCAACCCCTCTTATCGATAGTTGATAAACTGTAGTTCGATGCCAAAGTCCTCTTTACGCAAAAGAGCAATAGCCGCTTGGAGGTCATCTTTGTTCTTACCAGTCACTCGAATCTCATCCCCCTGGATAGAACTAACTACTTTTATTTTATTGTCTTTCAGGACCTTATTAATTAGTTTTGATTTTTCTTGGGCAATCCCCTGTACCAGTTTTACCTCCTGCTTAACTGTGTCCCCGGCGGCCTTTTGAGGCTTCCCGTACTCTAAAGCTCTTAAGGAAACTCCTCGCTTAACTAGTTTACTTTCTAGAATGTCGACAACGTTAGTCAGTTTGAAGTCGTCATCTGAGATCAAAATTATCTTATCGGTCTCAAGCTTGATGGATGATTTGCTATTCTTAAAGTCAAATCGATTGGCGATTTCTTTCTGAGCCTGCTGTATTGCATTTTCTACTTCAGGCATATCCACCTTGGAAACAATATCAAATGAAGAATCTTTAGCCAAAATAAAATGCTCCTTTCAATTTAAACTATTAGGGTGACTTTAAAATGTCTGAAGTTAATACGACATTACGAACAACTGCGCCTGACTTTCCTAAACTTGGCAACGCTTTACCGTTTAACGTAACCGAAAGGCCTCCTGCGTTACCAACCGTGAGCAGTTCGATTTTACTAGTTCCTTTGACCTCTTTGGTTGTTCCCGCTGTGAACGTGCCCTGAAAAGGTGGCTGACCATCAACTCTGACCTCAATCCAACAGAGTTGTGTGAAAACCAACTGTGCAGTTAAGCCATCCTGTGTAGCGGCTACAACGTTTTCCGGGTTGGAGACTACCGGTGAATTCGGGCCTGGCGTATTGTCCTCAGTCTTCGTGGGACTCGTTTCTGGTGTAACTGCCTCTGCTTTCGGTGCACTTGGCAAGGCTGGCGGGGAGTATGGAGAGTCTGCGACTTTTTTACCAGACTGATTCACGGAGATCGCTATCGCCAGTACAATGGCCAATACAGCCATACTCCCGATGATCATTGGCCTTACCCACAAAGGACGGGCTTTGACAAGCATATTTGGTGATTCAAGAACTGGTCCAGCCTCTGGGGCTATTGAATCGTTATAGAGTTCAATAATTTCATCTGGGTTTAAGCCCAATTGTTTAGCGTAAGTTCGTAAATACCCCTTGACATAAGTTGCACCAGGGAGTATCCCATAATCTTCCTCTTCAAGTGCTTGAATATAGCGAACGCGGATTTTCGTGGTGTCCTCAGTGTCCATGAAACTCCATTTTTTTTCTTCCCGAGCGGCCCGGAGCATTTGCCCTTCTCCTGCCATTGATAAAACCTCCTTGTTCCCATTAACTCTGATCGAATGCTATGAAACCCAAAGCAATATCCTCTATAGTAATCACATTTTCTTCGGTGGTAGATTTCTCTAAACTTCCGGCGATGAAAACATTCAAGTTTTCAATAATTTTGAGCATTGGCATTTGCTTAAGTAATGTTTTGTATTGACAATGACGGCTTCCATTCCAATTTTAACACGAGGTTTTCCTGTATGCTGTTAACTAGATTTCCATTTTATAAATAGAGTATCCCCTAAAAAGTTAAGATGCACACCTATTATCAAGCATATTGTCACGTCTCTACGCAATTCGATTTTTATTTTGCAGAATATCGAACTGTAAATAGTGCAGATTCTTGACCTGGGTAGGCCACCTTTTCATCAAGATAGCATTCCAGCTTCCTTAATGCCTGAGCAGGTTCTTCATAGTTTATAAAGAACGCATAATCCGAGCTAGGTTCATTTGGATAAGCATAAAGCTTGTCATAGTACTCGAGAAGCAAGCGCTCTGTAAATACATCCAGACAGCCTTCATCTAAGAGGACACGTAATTCTTGAACTTTGACATGACCCAAGGTTTTAATCAGGCGCTCCAATGCTGTTCCAATTTCCTGAAGCGCATTAGGTACCGTTGTGTACTCACTCAACAAGCGTTGAACTCGGTTTTTCAAGGAGTCATAATGGAGGATTTGGATTCCCTCTTTCATAGCTGTGAAGAAACTGGTCGGTAAGGTTACCCTTCCTATCCGTTTACTTTCACATTCAACAATAA
Organism: Desulfosporosinus cupriresistens; assembly: GCF_001707885.1. Taxonomy (GTDB): domain Bacteria; phylum Bacillota; class Desulfitobacteriia; order Desulfitobacteriales; family Desulfitobacteriaceae; genus Desulfosporosinus. The sequence continues at coordinate 81,013 of NZ_MASS01000017.1, forward strand.
TATAAGAAAATTTGCTTAAAGATTCAAGTTCCTCATACAATAGTCCTTCGAACTTTTTCTGAGAGGGAGGACTTCCGAGACCCATGGCACCAAAAACTGACCCTCGATTATTAGCCAGTTTCTCAAGGTCGATTGCAGGATAACCTTCAGCTCTTAACTTTCTCAAAAGTTCAGTTTTCCCAACCCCTGTATTTCCTCGCAAAACTACGACCCGAAAGGGAAGTTTGTTTTCATGAAAAGCTACGACTTGATTGCGGTAAGCCTTAAACCCACCTTGTAGACGGTAAACAGAAATGCCCATCAAATCCACTACTGTTGCCAGAGACTTGCTCCTCATTCCGCCTCTCCAGCAAAAAAGAACCAGCGGACCCTTTTTGGAAAATTCCTCTACTTTTTTCACTATATCCGGAAGTTTCGGGCTAACTATACTTAGGCCTAGTTCGCGGGCCAAACTCGGCGTAGCCTGCGTGTAAGTGGTACCGACCTCAACTCGTTCTGCGTTATTAAAAAGAGGGAGATTTACTGATCCTGGGATCGTTGCTTCGGCAAATTCTCCCTCAGAGCGTACATCAACTAGAATCGGATGATCTAATGTTTTAAGTTCTTCGATATTAATCTCCGTAATCATGCTAAAATTCCTTCCAACTAGGTTCTGTTCTACTCATCTTATCATAAATCCTGATGAAGGATAATGCAACTAGTGGGCAATTTCATCGTTACACTGGCCAAATTTCAGTTCCAGTTGCCCTTTAGTCATTAAAACCTCACGTGGCTTGGAGCCTTCGTATCCTCCCACAACCCCTTTTTCCTCGAGGAAATCCATTAAACGAGCGGCTCGAGTATATCCAATGCGCAAGCGGCGTTGTAAAAGTGAAACAGAAGCTGTTCCACTTTCTATGAAGAGCTCGGCAGCCTCATAAAAGTGCTCATCTTCAATTTCTTCTTTTTTCATCGTCCCAAGTTCCATATTCGGAATTTCTTGATACTCGGGCTTCGCTTGGTTTTGCAGGAAGTTAACAACGTTCTCCACTTCTTTATCACCTAAATAACATCCCTGTACCCTGAGCGGCTTACTCGCTCCCATGGGATAATAAAGCATATCTCCACGACCTAAAAGTTTCTCTGCCCCATTCATATCCAGAATGGTCCTCGAGTCTGTTTGAGACGAGACCGCGAAAGCAATTCTGGAAGGTATATTTGCTTTAATTAAGCCAGTGATTACATCAACTGAAGGGCGTTGAGTTGCAACAATCAAGTGAATTCCTGCAGCACGAGCCATTTGGGCTAAGCGACAGATTGCGTCTTCAACCTCACCCGGTGCCACCATCATTAAATCAGCCAACTCATCAATGATGACCACAACATACGGTAACGGAGGATGCTCACCATTTTTCTCCTGGGTTCGCAAAAAATTGTAACGGATGATGTCTCTAACTCCTGCTCCCGCAAACAGTTCATAACGGGTCTCCATTTCTGTCACGATCCATTTTAAAGCGCCTGCAGCTTTTCTTGGGTCTGTCACCACAGGTGCAATCAAATGCGGAATTCCGTTATAGTTGGCCAATTCTACCATTTTAGGGTCAACCAACAAAAACTTCACCTCGTCGGGGCGAGCCTTAAACAGGATGCTGTGAATTAATGTGTTAATACACACTGATTTTCCAGAACCTGTGGCACCCGCGATCAAAAGATGGGGCATTCTAGTTAGATCTGCGATCACCGGGACCCCTGTAATATCTTTACCCAAACATAACGCTAACTTACTTGCAACTCCCTGAAATTCAGAGGTTTCTAAAACTTCTCGAAAATGAACCATGGCGACTTCCTTATTCGGTACCTCGATACCCACCACTGATTTCCCTGGAATTGGTGCCTCAATACGTACATTAGCCGAAGCCAAACTTAATGCAATATCATCCGCCAAATTTGTTATTTTACTCACTTTTACACCTGGAGCAGGTTGGGCCTCATAACGTGTAATGGCAGGTCCTTGGGTAACCTGGGTCACTTTAACCTTCACCCCAAAACTAGCCAACGTTTCTTCCAGGACTTTCACATTATCTGCTAGATCCTTATTAAGTCTGGGGTTTTTCATTTTAAAAGATTTATGTAACAGCGTGACTTGAGGAAGCTGATAATTTCCATCTTCACGGGTCTGACGTGAAATCGGTGTACTCGTCACTTTACCAGGAGCTATCGTAGCTTCTTGCATTTCCGCCGACATTTTTTCGAATCCAAGTTGTCCTTTAGGCAGGTGTTCAATAACATTAGATTTAATAGGTAGTTCATTTTGATCTTCTAAGGTTTTTATGACCAAAGGTCGTTCCACCACATCAGGGTCAAGGACTAGTGTAGGCCCTTTTGCAGGACTCCCTTTTTTCTTGTGCATATTAGCCTCTGCTTTTAAGTCCATATGAGGTTCTTGTCCTCTGTCACTGGGTTTCTCACCTTCGGAGTTCTTTAGAACATCAATGAAATTGTTTATTTGGTGTTTCATCCATTGTCCTGATTCTTTCCCAAGCTGATTAACTTCCTGTACTCCCTGAATCAAAGAACGATTTATGATCAATAGGGCCCCGATAAGCGAACCCATGATTAAGACAACGTAACTTCCCGCAATGCCAATTGTCGTTTTTAACAGAGCTGCAATCGCTGCCCCCACAAGTCCACCACCATGGCCACGCTGTCCTTCATGAAGCATGTCTGCCCCAGTAAAAGCTTCTACACCCGGTAATTGAAAATGTAGTATCCCGAGCAAGACAAACCAAAGAATGATAACCCCCACTGCCTTTGATCCCAGACGGGTTGTTTGCTTGTTCATAAAAACAAGCCCCCAGGAGCCCATCATGAGAGGGATACAGACCCGTCCACCTCCAGCCAATACAGTTAGAATATGTTTTATTTGACCGCCAACCAGGCCACTTCTATCTGAGTAGAGTGCCACCATCCCTAAGCAAGCCATTCCGACTACGAAAACTCCGATAACTTCATTCCGTATAGTGTCTTTTAAAGAGCTTACTTTCATATTCGCCTTTGTATTTATCTTGCGGCGTGTTTTTGTCTTCGCCACAGAACAATCCTCCAAACATTTATTTAATAATCTTCTTAATTATAAATTCCACAAAAGAACGCGTTTTCCTTTTCATTCAAGAAAAATACGTTAAATTTGGCTAAGGAGACAAATATGTACTGCCCTGATCACATATGCTTCCAAATGGGTAGAAAGCGGCTTTCGCCGCTTCTCTAAAATGCGACTCTGTTTTACTGATACTGGTTATTTTGGTTAATTAAACAATTGAGTTCTTTGAATGCTTCCTTTACTCCCCCTACAGTTTGGATTAACCCGGCTTCGACTGCTTGTTGGCCAATAAGGATTGTCCCAATATCTTGGGCTAACTCTCCAGTTTGAAACATGAAATTCTCTAACTTTTCTTTATTAATGTTAGAATGAGAATAGATAAATTGATTAATCCGTTCTTGCATTTTCTGTAAATACTCAAACTGTTGATGTCCATTAATCACTAGCCCAGTATAACGAATTGGATGAATGGTCATCGTTCCAGTGGGCGCAATTAGGCTTTTCATACAACTTACAGCTATGGGAATTCCAATACTGTGGCCGCCACCAAGAACCAACGAAACTGAAGGCTTACTTAAACTGCTTAACATTTCGGCAATAGCTAATCCAGCCTCAACATCTCCACCAGCTGTATTTAAAATCACTAGGATTCCTTCAACTTTAGGGTTTTGCTCAACCGCTAGCAGTTGCGGGATGACATGCTCATATTTAGTCGTCTTGGATTGGGCCGGTAGAATTTGATGGCCTTCAATCTGGCCAATTATAGACAAACAATAAATTCGTTCCACAACATCAGGGATTTGAATTTGCCCTACTTCTTTTAGATTAGATACGGGAGCATCATTGTCTTCTTCAGGGGAAATCGTTTCATCAGAACGCACCAGCTAAACCTCCTTCAATAATAAGCCAAGAACCCCAATCCGTTAACCAGGTTGAAAGGTCAACACTGGATTTTACATGTCTGAGAGGTTCTCTTTTATTATGGAGGTTTAACACAGAAATCATACGATCTATAATTGATGAGCTCAGATTTTGGTCAAGAAAAGAGCATCTGACTACTATTTTATCTTTACTGGTAATTATTAGAACAACTTAGCGAACGAGAGTTTCAAGATTTCTTCTATACATGGTTTTATGACCCTATATTTTTCCTTTTCATTATGATGATGTTATTTATAGTATAGTATTATAATATCAAACTGCAAAATAACCAAGGAAATGATTAGATTCTCAAACTTTCGACAAGTTCGATGTAGTTTCTTGTTTGCTTCTTGGCGATACGAAAGGCACGATAGTGTCCGGTGGACACTATCGCCGAAAGCGCATAACCTTTCACGCATACTATTGCGCTGAAGGATTAGTATCGCCGAGCCACCACTCTAAAGGAACGCTTCGAGGCGAAGGGAGCCTTTCGCCACACTGCGTCCAGCAACGAAAAACTCCAGCCGTGTGGATTCTACTTTGCCAGAGGCTTGCGCCCCAAGTATCATCGGCCCTGAAACGAAAGGCACGATAGTGTCCAGTGGATACTATCGCCGAGCCACCTACCCCAAAGAAACACTTCGTGGCGAAGGGAGCCTTTCGCCACACTGCGTCCTAAAACGCACACTCCAGCAGTGTGGATTCTTAACTTCCGTGTTCGGTATACGAAAAGCGGACGAGCTTTTCGCCACATTGCGACTCGTAAAGCAAACTCCAGCAATGTGGATCCCGAACGGGTGGAACCCCA
>NZ_MASS01000018.1 GCF_001707885.1 Desulfosporosinus cupriresistens
TAACGGCAATATGACTATAAAAATTATAGCTCTTTTGTAGTGACAGGGCACGTCGAGACAGTCGTGGTGATAGAATGGAAGTAGCTTGTTATCAGCGGTATCTAGGGTTTTGGATAAATTTACAGTGCGTTTTATGTTCCCGCGGACGTATGTCTGAGGGAACTTTTTGTTTAAGGGGGTCGCACTTTTACGCGGAAATAAACAAATGCGCGTAAATAAAAATACTACAATCACCACCGAACATTATTCATAAAGACTTTTTACACAGCCTGCCTTCCCCTGACTCACTTGATTCAAAATTTTGTGTGTTCTAAAAAAGAAAATCAGAATATATATAAAATAAAAAATTGAAAGGAGGAGCTTTCCAGCCCGTCACAGAACACCGCGGATTACAAAAATTCTTTTTATAATCCTGCAGGTATAAAAGTGACCGGGCCACCCGTTCGACACCAACAGGTGGAAGCCAAAAACTGTTGTTTTACAGGCTTCTGGAATAGCATTTAAATGAGCAAAAAAATTTGTATTTTAATCTTTACCATGTCTCTTATATTGATTACTATGTTAGGAACTGCTTTTGCAGAGGAAATTACTCCAAAACAAGCCCTAGGGAAGCTTATGTTTTTTGACAAAAATCTTTCTACACCTAATGGTATGTCCTGCTCCTCTTGCCACGATCCATCGGTAGCCTTTACAGATCCCGACTCTAACCTCCCTGTATCACAGGGCGTGGTGCCCAGGCTTTTTGGCAATCGCAACAGCCCGTCTGCGGCGTACGCTGCTTTTAGCCCGACATTTCAACTCACCGCGAATGGATATGTCGGTGGACAGTTCTGGGATGGGCGGGCGGCAAACCTCGTTGAACAGGCCAAAGGACCCTTCCTGAACCCGCTGGAAATGCATAACCTTAATAAACAGGCAGTTATTTCGGCAGTCTTCAATTCAAACTACGCCTATCTTTTTACAAATGTCTACGGTGACAATGCCTTTGATAATGTGGAAACAGCTTATAATGACGTGGCCGACGCCATTGCGGCCTATGAAAACACGGATGAATTAAATAAATTTACATCTAAATATGATTACTATCTGAAAGGTGAAGCCACACTGACGGAGCAGGAAAAATTAGGTCTTGAATTGTTCAATGATCCGAACAAGGGTAATTGTACCGCCTGTCACTCCAGCCAAATTGGGCCTTATAATGCTGACCATCCCCTTTTCACGGATTATAGTTATGATAATCTGGGTGTGCCGAAGAATTGGGATAGTCCTTATTTATACCTGCCGAGCGCCTTTAATCTCGAAGGCAAGAACTATGTGGATTTAGGCCTGGGAGGTGTTCTTAATGACCCAAATGAATATGGTAAATTTAAGGTTCCCTCTCTGCGCAATATGGCTATAACGTACCCCTACATGCATAACGGCTATTTCAAGACCCTGCGGGAAGTGGTGAATTTTTACAATACAAGAGATACTGATAATTGGCCGGCCCCGGAGGTTCCCGAAAATGTCAATAAACAAGAGGTAGGGAATCTTGGCTTAACCTCAGATGAAGTTGATGCCATCGTTGCCTTCTTAAATACCCTGACAGACGGCTATAAACAGTAATAGAGGAAAAATCGGATAGAAACCCCGTAAAGCATAAGCTTATGGGGTTTCTCCCGTTATTTTGCCGTTCCTCTTTTAAGCAACATATTTTTCTCGAAATTCCAAAGATATCAAACAATGGTTTTCACAATCACGACTCTCCTAGCCAAGAATGCTCCCTGTCTTACGTCCCGGTTAAAATGCAGTGTCAGTGGCGAATTTTTTGAAATTGATCATCAGTAATACAATAAATATCACCCAAGGTATCAGGGACAGTAAAGAGAATATCATACCTATTGCACTGGCTAATGACGGTATAATCATGAAAAATCCGGAGGCTAATCCCCACAAACCAACTGACTTTTTAGACTTGGGGCTTTTTATTAAACTAAAAAAGAGATTATGACATCAGGAGTATCATCATTGATGCCGACAAGAACAAGGTAGAATTAAGATTAACTTAAGGTTGGCTATATCGTGACTTAAGGAGGATGAGGTCATCGGTCAAGATATCTGTGAATACTTTCAGGTGGAGATGCCGCTACAGAAAATCGTAAAGACCGGGAAACCTTATCATTTAAAGGAAGTTCGATATAAGCGGGACCATAGGGTTATTCATTATTTAACCAGCGGGGTTCCCAAAGACCGCCGTCCTGACCTTCCTCAAATTGTGATTGGTTTAGCTGTGACAAGGGACGGTATCCCCATACGATGCTGGTCTTGGCCCGGAAACACCTCGGATATGACAGTCATCCCAGAGGTTAAGAGAGACTTAACCGGTTGGAAGCTTGGCCGAGTGGTGACAGTGGCTGACCGAGGTTTTTCGTCCGAAGGAAACCTTCGCATTCTTCAAGAGGCGGGTGGTCACTATATTGTTGGTGAACGGATGACAGCAGGTAAACCCATCGTCGAAAAGGCACTCGCTCATCCTGGGCGATTTCGATCTGTTCGCGAAAACCTTGAGGTAAAAGAAGTCATCGTAGGTGACGGCGAAGCCCGCGTTCGCTATGTACTTGTCCGCAATCCTGCTGAAGCTCGACGGGATGCTGCAAGGCTTGAAAAGCATCTGGAGAAACTCAAAGCGGAGCTTGCTAAGCTTAAAGAACTGGATGGAAGTGCTCACTCCAAAGCTCATTGCCGCCTTAACAGTCACATCACGTACAAAAAGTATCTCAAGATGGACTCTAAAGGAAATTTCAAGATCAATAACCAAGCGGTTAAAGAGATGGAGCATCTCGATGGGAGATATCTGATCCGCACATCGGATGATACCCTTTCCGTGGAAGATGTTGCCTTAGGCTACAAGCAACTCCTTGAAGTTGAACGAGCGTTTCGAACTCTTAAAACCACGCTGGAACTTAAGGCCTGTCTATCACCGCAAAGAAGAACGGATACGAGCTCATGTCCTCCTGTGTTGGTTATCTCTTCTCCTCGTTAGAATTGCAGAGGTTAACACCCATCAGACCTGGCCCCAATTGCGCTCGGAACTGGAAGACATGCATCTGATTGAGTATGAATCGACGGACGGAAAGGTCTATCAAAGAACAGAGATAACCGAAGGTCAAAAGAGAATTCTTTTTTTGTTGAAAATCCTGGAACCCGCTAAAATACAGGATATTTCACTTTTTCAGGGGTCAAAAACGTAGACACACGGCAAATTATCCACAAGTGCCTCTAGCCCTTGCACCACATGGGTTTGAGGCACTTCTCGTGCCTACAGACTGTCGAACCCGAGGTCCCCTTCGTCGTTATTAATGAAATAAACTCCATAAAATGTACAAAAAAACAAAGACGGCAGCCATCATACACTGAAGGCTGCCATCTTTCTCATATTATGAATATTTCGTTTCAAGAGAGCGGACTTCTCGGTAAAAGTGAGCATATGTCTCGATAAAATAGAGCAACTTTCACGGAGTACAGAGCAACCGATCTATATCACTTCATATAGCGACCCTATAATTGATATATGCACGATTTTTTGTGTAAATATTTTTATGGAGGTCGATAATTGTGGTAAATTATCGAGAAATTATCAGGCTCAAATGCCTGAACCACAGCAAGAGTCAAATCGCGACCAGTCTCCACTGTTCAAGAAACACAGTTACTGAAGTCTGCGACCTTGCAGAACAGAAGGGCCTATTAGTATGGCCTTTGTCGGACGAGTTAACCGATACTGACATTAGGAAGTTATTATATCCTGGGAGGGTTGCAGAGTCGGGTCGCAAGATGCTCGATTATGCCTATATGCATAAGGAGTTGGCAAAACCTGGGGTTACTCTCACATTGCTGTGGAGTGAATATTGTGAGCGATGCGAAGCCGAAAAGGCTATCCCTTATCAATACACTCAGTTTTGCGATTACTACAAAGCGTTCGTATACAAGACTAAAGCGACTATGCGAATCAAACGCAAGCCTGGTGAACTTCTAGAAGTGGATTGGGCCGGAAACACGCTAACTGTTACAGACTCAATCACAGGAGAAGATATTAAGGCCTATGTTTTTGTTGCGACGCTACCATGTAGCCTTTACAGTTATGCGGAAGCATTTCCGTCAATGGTTACTGAGAATTGGATTACGGCGCACATTCATGCCTACCAGTTCTTTGGGGGTGCAACAAGGATTCTCGTTCCCGATAACCTCTAATGTAAAGATTTACATTAGCAATTTAATGCAAAGCCATTATTAATGTAAAGCCAGATGCCGAAATCAAGCAAATAGGGGGTTATCCAGAATCCAACTTTACATTATATTTTAGATAAGCGTTTCAAGGAAGGCCAACAAATCAGATTTTTCCTCTGACGAATAATACTCAACGCTGTCTGGTACAGTTTTCAGTGAGGCTTTTTCAATTGCCTCTCTTGTAACCTCAGGGTTGGAAGTAAGATATACCTGAGTTGTGGTTACGGATGAATGCCCAAGAAAGTCCCGGACATTATAAATACTTACACCATGATTCACAAGATGAGTCGCCTTTGTATGTCTCATAAGGTGCGGTGACACATTTTCCTGAAAAGCGGCGACATTCTGCTCATTGGCAATATTTTTGTATTTATTCATGATGTGGGAGATTCCTGCTCTGGTAAGACGGTCTCCTCGGCTGTTGCTGAATAGAGACTTGTCTGATTGCAGCTTGTATATCTGGATATATTTGTTAAGAACCTTTCCCGTTTCCTGCATGATAGGTATTTCTCGGAATTTATTTCCTTTACCTTTCACAAACAGCTTGCATATGCTGCCCAAGGTAACATCCGCAACATTAAGATCAATCAGTTCCTGAACCCTACATCCTGAATCATACAGCAATGACAGCATAGCAACATGCCGTATGCCTGAACGTGTTGTACAGTCCGGCATGCCAAGAAGAAGTGAGGTTTCTGCTTCTGTCATATAAGAAGGCGGTTTCTTATCAGCCTTTTTGAATGGGATATTTATTATCTGGCTGCAATGCCCTGATATTTCAGGAGCCATTGACAGCACATATCCCCAGAACGGTTTTAGATGAGCCAGGCGGACATTCCGTGTTGAGACTGCATTATCCCGCCGGAATTCAAGCCACTGCAGGAATTCAATAATACAATTTTGATCGATGTCATCTAATGATAGTCTGGTGACTTTCTTGCCATTTTCACTCAGAAAAAGGAACAGTAGCTTAAATGTATCCCTATAGGATGAAATCGTGTTGCTGCCATATCCTCTCTGGGAGATGAGGTATGACATAAAATAACTTTGTATGTAATGAGATAATGGCTTAGTGTTCATCACCCACCTCCGGAATCAGGCAGCTAAGACAGGACTCTTTCTCTATAAAATCCCGGTAACCATGCTCTGTTAGGTGGATATAGCGTTCTGTATCGCTCAGATTTACATGCCCGACATATGCTGCCAATATCGGCACTGCTGTATAGAGGTTCATGCCGGATTCCAACATATTGTTCAAACTGGCTGTGCAGAAAGAATGCCTGACATCGTGAATTCTAGGGAGCTTCCCTTGTGGAGGACAGATCCTCACAGTCTTGAATATCTTTTTGAACATATATTTCATGGCACCATATGAGTACCCAGTTCCGGTATACGGTGAAACAAACAGATACTGCTGTGCGTCATTTTGGCAGGCACACTCATAAAAATATTTTTCGACAGATACAAAAAGGCTTTCTGACATTGGAACATACCGTGACACATTATTTTTGGATTTATAAACGATGAGCAGACGGTTTTCAATGTCAACATCCTGTATCCTGAGAGAAATAACTTCTCCGATTCGCATACCGGTTCCAATCAAAATGCGTATGATTACAGGATATGCGGTACAATGGCTCTGCGACCTTCTTCCATTCGGAAGGCTGTCGGCTGCTAATGTTATGGCAGTCAGTTCTTCTTCCGAGAATATATATGGGCGAAACGCCACATGGGCATTTTTTATATATTTAGGCGGGATTTCCCATGTTCGACCACCCAATCCCTGCAGGAAGCGGGAGAACTGGCGCAAATCAGAGATGCGGAGTCCCCTGTTTGCCGGGCTTTCATTGTTGCGTTCGCAAAGTATTGTTTCAGCGGTTTCGCGGCTGATTTCCAGGCTTCCGCAAAGATGATTGAGTTCTTGGTTTAATAACTTGAGCCTGATGAGTGTGGAATGCGTAACTTTTTCTCCTTTTCCACGTTTAAACTCGATATATTTTTCGAAGTATCCCTTGAAGATACCATCATGGAATGCCAGAAATTCTTTGTCATTTACCATAAGGAATCACCTCCATGGAAGCTTTCCTCAACTGCAAAATATCTGACCAGATATATCTTGTCGTTGATTGTGGAGAGGTGTGTCCGAGTACTGTTGCAATCTCATTAATCGGAACACCATCAGACATCATCCCCGTAGCTAAACTATGTCTCATGGAATGAAGCCCTGCATGTTTTCTGTCTGTGTCAACGCGTGCCATCAAGAAGAAGGCACGTACTTTGGAGGAAAAATGATTATCGTCGCCATATGGCGTATGTGGCGGTCTCTGCTTAATGAAAATAAAAGGACTATCAGTTTCAGGTCTTGCATTTTTCATATAATCCAGAAGAGCCAGACATATTTCATGAGTCAAAGGCAATTCGAGGTACTGGCGGGTCTTCTGCTGATACAACTTGATTTTCTGTTTTCGCCATTCAATGTTTGAGAACTGCAAAGTCCGTATATCAGAAGAACGTAATCCGTAAACACTGGCAAAAAGCATGATCAGATATAGCATTTTTCCATGACCGGAAGACCTGTCTACGGACGCTAACACTTTCCGTATCTCTTCGCCACTGTAAAACGATTCCAGACGTTCATGTTTGTTGGTGTGCAGGTTATCAAGAAATGAGGAAGTGCTGAACTGTAGCTTCTGCATAATAGCTGGACACGCAAAATAACTTCTGATCGTATAAAGAATATTTGTTTTGCCAGTGGCAGAGTATTTCCCGTTCAAGGTGCCGATAAATCCAGCCAGTATGGAAGCGTTCAGGTTCTCGGTTGAAACACATCTCTCTGCATAAGCAAAAATAAAAAATGGTTTCAACCTTCCGATTCGGGTTTTTATTGTACTACGGCTGCATCCGTTTGAAATAAGCCAATCGGTATACAACAGGATATCATTACGGAACACTTCTGGAATCGGAACGGTATTGTAGATGTATCTTCTAGCAAATCTGTTTCCGTTGAGAGTATCTCTAATGAACAATACTGCTCTTGCTTTGGTCTTGCAGCGCACGTAGAGGGGTGCATATACGGATCAACACCGGCAACCTGTTTGAAATAACGCGGTACATTATCCACCGGATTAGACTTGGGTAATTCCTTACAAAAGAGGATGAACCCATCAATTATGCCACAATACGCATCGGCAAGTTTCGAGCCGGGTAACTCAACTGTTATCTCCGATTTTAATTGTTCCATTAACAGTTGCAACTCAGTTATTATAATAGAAACAGCCATTTGTTTGGTCTCCTTTCATTTTTGGCTGATTCTATTATAGGTGATTAATGTAAAGTCACAGCAAGAATAAATCCTTTGTTTCCTGTGTCTTTTGATTTAACTTTACATTAATAATGGCTTTGCATTAAACCTCAAAACTGGCGTCATCCGCCATTCACGTAGCGAAGTCGTTCTAAACCCAATTTACCAGGAAATGGCCGAACATTACGGGACAGCAGTGATCCCTGCTAGACCGGTTTCACCGAAAGACAAACCCAATGCTGAAGGCACGGTGAATGTCATATCTACTTGGATCATTGCCGCACTTCGCAATAGAAAATTCTTTTCCTTTATTGAACTAAATAGTGCTGTCAAGAATAAGCTGGCAGAATTCAATGCAAAACCCTTCCAAAAAAAGAATGGAAGCAGGCTTTCTGCATTTGAAGATGAGGAAAAATCCTACCTTCTGCCATTACCTACTTCCACGTATGAGATTGCCGTCTGGGCAACTGCAACCATACAGGCCGATTATCTCATAACTGTGGATAAAATCAAGTATTCGGTACCTTATGAATTTATTGGCAAGGAAGTAAGCATCCGTTACACTGGCAAAGCCATAGAGGTGTTCTTTCATAACAATCGGATTGCCTCACATGTCCGGAGATTTGGTGTCTGTGATCCGGTCATACTTCCTGAACACATGCCTGACAACCACAAACAGTATCTTACCTATACCACCACAAACTTTCTCGAATGGGCTGCTGGAGTGGGACGTTCGACTGAAACAGTTATGAAAGTTATACTGACAGCTAATAAAGTCGAGAAACAATCCTATCCGTCATGCAAAACGCTGATGAAGTTGGCTGACAAATACTCCATTGAACGTATCGAGGACGCCTGCTGTAGAGCACTTGCTTACACCCCAACCCCGAGTCTGAAAAACATCCAAATGATTCTGAAGACAGGACAAGACAAGGTAAAACCGGATAAGTCCGCCACAGGTTCTAAGCCAAGTGGACGCTATGGGTTCACAAGAGGTGCCGCATACTTTGGTGGGGGTGAAATCCAATGATTAACCAACCTACCATCGACAAACTGCACACGATGCGGCTTAGTGCTATGGCTGATGCCTTTAAGTCACAGGATGGTGACCTTTCCTATGAAGCTCTTTCGTTTAACGACCGTTTTGGGATACTTGTGGATGCCGAGTACCAAAAACGCCGTACTAGCAAACTGCAAAAGTCTATTAAGACAGCCACATTTCGTTATCCTGATGCATGTGTTGAGAACATAGAATACCATGCTGACCGACAATTGGACAAATCCCAGATTCTTCAGCTTTCAACTTGCCGTTATATTCATGATGGCAATCATATCCTGCTAGAAGGGGCTTCAGGTATATTGCCTGTGCGCTTGGCATTGCTGCGTGCAGAAACTTTCTAAAAGTCCGCTATATCCGACTCCCTGAACTATTGAATGATCTTGTCATTGCCAAGGGAGAAGGCACCTACAAGAAATTAATCAAAGCATACCAAAAAGTGGATCTATTGATTCTTGACGAGTGGCTTCTTAAGCCACTTTCTACAGACCAGGCTATGGAACTGTTCGAAATTGTTGAAGCACGAACCAGAGGTGGTTCTATGATATTCTGTACACAGTTTGATCCTCGCGGCTGGTATGATCGTATCGGGACTGCTGAAGATGGAATCGTATCGGAAGCCATTATTGATCGCATTAAGCACAATTCCTTTGAAATATTAATCGATGGTAATATATCCATGCGTGAGCGCCACGGCTTAAAATCCAATAAGTCGGGAGGGGCTGACTTATGAAAAAGAAGAATTACAAAGAACGGTATGAAGAATTGCATGATCTTTTTAATGAGTTCTTATCCGACCATAGGTTAGTTTTAGAAAGCATTGGCGAACTGAGAGCAGAAAATGAAATTCTCAAAGGCATTCTGCTCAAGTATGGCATAGAAATTCCAACCAAATATGTTGATTTCTAATCGAAGTTAGCATCTATCTGAGGGTATGCTACTTCGGCAGCATATCCTCAGGAGACAATACAGAGATCCTCAAAGTGTCCTATTAATCGAGCCGAGTGCTCAATCTGTCCGTGACCGGTGCTCTAATTCACCGAGAAGTCTGCTCTACCAAAACGAAATATTCAATTTTACCATTACTCCACTCTAAAATGGCAAAAAACAGTCTAAAACTTGCATTTTAGACTGTTTTTCTTAGCTGTGTTTTCACACAGCCCCTAAAAAATATAATGAACGGCTTTACCTCCCCTTTGATCTCACTCTGGTATTGCAAGAAGTTGTATCTGTTGTTCGATTGGCTCTTTTTGTTTAGAACTGGACTAAGCAGATTTTTTAAAAAAACCAAATATTGTAGCAATTGTCAAAATAAGAGTAATAACTACATAGCTATTTTGATTTATCCAAGAAAGTATTCCGGGCAAAATACTCATGTTATTTATACTGATTTCTTCTCTATTACCTGAAAGCTTAACCTCATTTTTGACATCAGACAGTTGAGAAATATTTGTTTTACTGCCAGAAATCCGCAAGGGGGAAATTGTTATTGGAATCTCCTTTGTATTTCCTTGTTGGACTAACGCAATTTTACCAGTAGTTTCTGCAGTTTCAAAAGATGAACAGACCCCTTTCAATTTAAAGTTGGTTACATGAATTTTCATCTTGCTACTTCCCGAAATTAATAATGAAACATCTTTGTTAAAACTGACTTGAATAGGTTTATCTAATACAATTCCATTTAGCAAAAGCAGAAATTCTTTATTAGTCGATAAAGTTATATTATTTGGTATCATTGTTTTTATATTAGCAGGATGTAATTCAACTGTAAAACCATGATCATTCTTGATATTAGGGTAGTAATAAATATCTTTATACAGAGTACTTTCTTGACCATCAAAAATAAGGTTATCTTTAATTACTTCAGATTTACTACCCTTAAGATTTGCTCCATTTGCACTAATATAATGTATATTAGAAGAAAATAAAGTATTTATAAATAATATTGAAAGTATATCTGTTTTTTTGACTTCTATTTTTTTCTCTTCCTTATTTTCATTTCGATATGATACAATAGTTGAATTGTTTTTATCTGAATCATCGAAAGAAATTTTACCAAACCCAGATAAATTTTCCCTGGTAGAAGTATCTATATCATCTGGAACTTCTATATAATTTGTATTATCTGAAATATAGCCACTAAAATCGGAAATACGGAAATCATCAGAAGAACCGACATATGATGACCAAATAAAGTCAGAATTTGAAGTGTTATATAAAAAATATATTGACGAGAGTAATATAATCAAAAATAGTGTAGGTATTAACATCTTTTTAAATATCATGGAATCCGAATCTAATCTTCTAAGTTTTACTTTGTTATTCTTTAAATACCTCTTATTAATTTTAAACACCCCTCTGAGAATAATACATCGATGTAAACCAAGAGAGAACAGTATTACTTGCATTTAATTATCGCATAAACTTTTTGCAAAGTAAGGGGAATCTTGTTAAAAAATTACAACGATCTTACCATAAATGACAATCATTCATATCGCTAAATTGAAATTACATATGCAAATAGTAAGAGTGCCTATGAATTATTCAGAGATTTTAAACATCAAGGCGAATCTGTCAACCATGATTAATTACTCCAGTATTGGCGATTCAGTCTCAAAGGTCTAAGTTAGCCCAATTTCTGCCGAAAATTACAGATAACGATAGACATATATAATGAAAAGCCGAGAACCCATCACAGAGTTCTCGGCTAATGTTTTTGGTCACTGCTTAACTAACAAATTCAACAAATGAAGGTAACCTCAAAAATCCTGCCCTGGTTAATTCCCTATACTTAACCTTGCACTTCAAATAGATTATTAGATTGCACGCATGCTTGCATGCAAGGAAGGAAAGTAGGAAAGAAGCATGAATACTATCAGAAGAGCCACTAAGAAGTAAGGTGGTGGATCAGAATGACAACTTAGCCTATTGCCTATTCATAAGAATTATTAATTCTGCATTATTTCGTATTAAAGGAAGGATTATAAAATATTTTCTAGAATGTAGAAAGTGAAAGCCCTTATTTCGAAAGAAATGATTCCTATATTGGAATATTTAATCTAAGTAACAATGAGATTTTTATTCTCCATTATTATTGACCTATTATAGGTAAATATTTAACAACATCAAGGGCTTTCACTTTTAGAAGATTGGGTTGAAAATAATGACGGATGACCTTATCGATTCTTTATTGCGTAAAATATGGATTACTAGAAAATGCAGGATTGTAGCATCAGAGCGTTTAGAAAATGCTGAACTTTATGCTCAGTTTATTTTTGTTTATTATTCAGTAATATTAGTAAGCTTATCGATATGGACTCTTTTCCCTGAACATTCAAATTCTACTTTATCTCTAATATCAGTAATAGCATCTATTGGATTACTTAGTGTTTCATTATTTATTACTTCACGAAACTATAAAAACAGAGCTTTGGCTTTAAAATCATGTTATATAAAACTCGAAAACTTGTTGGTGCTGTCCTTCTTAGGCCTGACTCGAAGATACTCTTCAATCGCTTCTCGAACCTTTCAGGAAGTGTGATTCGACTGTTCAATGGCATATTTGGATATAAGCAGTTGGAGACAACAGCAATCTATGCTAAAACGACTCAAGAGAAAATGGACAAGGACTTAGAGGAATTGAACTGGTGATGAGCCAGTTCAGTTATTCATATTTGACGAAGAAATATTAAAATTAGAATATGGTGAGTGTGACATCGATGTAGATGTTGATGCAGACATGCACAGGGATAGATGATGGATAGGTGAGGTAAAATACCTAAGTAGATAGTTGAGGGTGGTTTACAAAATGGTCTATTGCTTAGTTGAAGTGAAAAAATGAAACCCCAAGGTGGTTTAAGGTCAGTTTGTTCTCTGCTTTACTTTACGAAAGGATTTCGTGAGCATGGTTAGTTGATCCTATCCAGTGACCCAAAATAATTAAAGAAAAAATGGAAGGAAGCATGTTGGAGAAATATTAACTACAAATAAAAAACTACTCTCCCCTTTATTGAAAGGAAGAGTAGTTTGCAGAACTAAATTTCGCTGACCGACTTGACCGAATCTTGACCGACTACTTACGGATACTAACAGGTTCTTAGAGGTGTTTAACTGATTTGTCGTTCAGCCTCGCATTTTAGCATTCCTCTATAAATCTTCTGTAATCCGCTTGTACCAAGACTTCCAAGGTTTTAATGAGTCTATATAAAAATACTTATAGACATAAAAATGGTGCGGTCGAGAGGACTTGAACCTCCATGCCCTTGCGAGCACTAGAACCTGAATCTAGCGCGTCTGCCAGTTCCGCCACGACCGCGTAACAGTCATTATTATAAGAGAAAATAGATATCTTGTCAACGATAAAATTCACTTTTCGCTAATTTTATAGATCTTTCATAGATCTTCAATTTATCGCTCAATTTATCCCCTTCAATTTAGTACATCTTTAAGAAGCTACTGGTCGGAGGATTCTGAAGGTAACAATATTTTTGCTATTTTAGGATCTGTTTTTCTATGATACAATTATTTAGTTATATAAAGTAAAACATGGTAGGCCCCTGCATTAAACCATGCGAGGGGTTTTTCGTATGGTTGAAAGAGAAAGGGGGTAGCTTATGACTACTGAGAGAGATTTCCCAGAGTGGGTGCTCTGGTGTGTCGTTTTGGTGTGGGGAGCTAATTACGTTGTTGGCAAATGGGGAATGGCGGGTTTTGACCCGTTGACTTTTACGGTCATTCGCTTTGTGGGAGCCACGCCAATACTTTTTCTTTTATTGTATGCGTTGGAAAAGAATCTACGTATTCAGCTCAAGGATTGTTATGAATTGGCGTTGATCGGGCTTGTAGGCGTTACTATTTATCAGACCTTGTTCATGGCTGCCGTTAAATATGCAACTGCTACTAATGCGTCGCTAATGCTTGCCGTTTCGCCGGTTTTCGCCGCGATTTTTGCCTGGATAGCAGGTCAAGAGCGATTAGGCTCCCGGGGACGGCGAGGAAGTGCTTTGTCTTTATTAGGGGTTATTTTTGTCTTGCTTTTTGGAACGAACAAATTGGCCGTGGGTTGGGACGTGCTGCGTGGAGATCTTATTGGTCTCTTGGCCTCGAGTGTGTGGGGTTTTTATCCGGTACTCGCCAAACGCATGTTACGCAAATACTCGGCGCTTAAAACGATTACATATTCTTCGTTATTTGGTACGATATTTCTCCTGATGGTTGGATTCAGAGGAGTGCAAACGTTGTCCTGGTCAAATATACCCCTCTCAGCATGGGGTTCTATGGGTTTTTCAATTGTTCTTGTGACGGCTTTTGGGCTAGTCGTATGGTATCATGCTATCAGCAGAGTAGGGGCAAATCGAATAATGGCTTATATGTATGCGGTTCCGGCCGTTGCGGTAATCACAGCAGCTATTATTCTAAGGGAACAGGTTCATGTGATGCAGGGTGTCGGTGCTGTTGTAATCTTTTGGGGTATTAGTTTGATTCGCAAAGATAAGAACCTCATTTCAGCAAACCAAGATTTTGCAGAGATTGCTAAATAGACTTGATAAGCCAAACATGTTTAGGACAGTGGTGGCTGATATATATAAGATATTCATGCACTATGAAATGGAATTTCTATAGGGAGGTGTCTTGTGACAAAACGTCTGATTATTGGCCTAACAGGGGCAAGCGGCTCGATTTATGCTCTCACTTTGATTAACGTTCTCGCTGCGATGGAGTGGGAGGTTGAGTTAGTTATGTCTCCAACTGGTGAAAAAGTTCTTGCTTATGAAACGGGGTTCGAACGGGCAGCTTTTCCGGAAAATGTACATATTCATGAAAATACGAACCTTTTTTCCTCGCTGGCTAGTGGTTCTTATCGAACTGAGGGGATGGCAGTGATCCCCTGTTCGATGAATACGCTGGGGTTGATGGCAACGGGCACAGGAGATCAACTTTTGGCACGTGCGGCACAGGTATCGCTGAAAGAACGCCGGCCGCTTGTTGTTGTTCCTCGTGAGATGCCGTACAATATTATTCATCTCGAGAACATGTTAAGGCTGGCCCGGGCTGGCGCGACGATTATGCCTGCTTCGCCGGGGTTTTATCATCAGCCCAAAGAGATGCAGGATTTAATTGATCATGTCGCCGGAAAGGTATTGGATCAGTTTGGGATTGAACATACGCTTTATCGACGTTGGAGTGGGCTATAGCGTGGTTCGATATTCGAACTACGAACTACGAACCACGAACCACGAAATAGGGGGAGAATGGGTTGTTTAGTCTGAAGGTTTTCCTGGTTGTTTACGTCATTTGGAACTGTTATGTATTTATTGCCATGGGCAGAGATAAACGCCGCGCTAGATTGCACCGCTGGAGGATTCCGGAAGCAAGCTTACTTTTTATGGGAGCGGCTTTAGGAGGGATCGGGCTTTATTCAGGAATGAAGGTTTTCCATCATAAGACCGCCCACTCGAAGTTCGTGATTGGTGCCCCGCTCCTGATTTTACTAAACCTCTTACTACTTGGCTTTTTCTATTATGCTGGGCATTATAGGTTGAATCTTTTTTGAGCTCAAGGAAATTCGTTGTTTCGAAAATAGAGTAATGGGTTGGAGTCCATGGTTGCTAGGATTTCAACCCATTACTTTATTGTACATATAACTTCTTTACAAACCTTTTGGGTTATTATGACCGTTAAAGGATATTATGGGCTACATAGCGAATAGTTTTTTAGAAAGATTATCAAAAGATTATCGAGAGTTCGAATGTCAAGAAGAGGGCATTAACATAGGGATAGGTTTTTGGGAAACAATAGTTTTTATGGGGGTAAATTGCATGGTTGAACTCATGGTTGTTAAAGATTATGCACAACAAATTGCTGAAGCGATTGCAACCGTTGTAAAAATCGATATAGAGATAGCGGATCATAATCTGATGCGTATTGCTGGAACTGGTAAATATCACAAAGGGGTCGGCCAATCTATGGACCGGCAGGGGTATGTGTATCAGGAGGTTCTGCGGACGGGACATCAGTTTGTGATAGAAACACCGGGGCATCATCCTCTCTGTACGCCTTGTAAAGCACGGGGGAATTGTACAGAGAAATATGAAGTTGTTTCCCCGATCAATGTGGACGGTAAAGCGGTGGGAGCTATCGGACTTATTTGTTTTACAGAAGTCCAAGCTAAACTAATTATAGAAAATCAGCACTCCTATCTCACGTTCTTAACGAAAATGGCTGAAACCATTGCCTTAAAACTTAAGGAGCAGGAGTTTTTAGCAGGTCTGGTTTCTGCTAATCACTATCTGAACTCTATTATTGACTGCTTGGATGAAGGGCTGCTCACTGCGGATCTGGAGGGAAACATCCTCCACTTCAATCAGGTTGCCCAACGTTTGTTTAGTGCCAATTTACTCACGCCGCGGAGAAGTCTGCATTCCTTATTCCCTTCGCAAATTGTTGCGGATATCCTTAACGTGGCGGAAAATGAGGATGAAGTCGTCGAACGTGAGGTCCATGTTGAAACCAAGAAAAATCGGGTGCAAATGGTCTTGCGAGCTTTACCTATTCACGGGGAAGATGGTATGAAGAGTATTGCTGTGATTCTGCGGCCGTTTGATGAGATCAGTCGAATCGTCAATCGGCTGACCATTCGAGATGTCGGTCATACGATTGAGGATTTTTTGGGAGACAGTGAATCAATGTGCCAAATCCGTGAGCGAGCAAAAGTCGTTGCCGCAAGCAAATCGACCGTTTTGATTCGAGGGGAAAGCGGGACGGGTAAAGAGATGTTGGCTCGGTCGATTCATAATCTCAGTCCCCGGCAAAAAGGGGTTTTCATGGCTATTAACTGTACAGCTATTCCCGAGTCGTTGCTGGAAAGTGAATTATTTGGGTATGAAGATGGTGCATTTACTGGCGCGCGCAAAGGGGGCAAAATCGGAAAGATTGAACTGGCCAATAGGGGGACACTTTTCCTCGATGAAATCGGAGATATGCCGTTGTTTTTACAGGCCAAAATTCTGAGGGTGCTCCAAGAACGTCAAATCGAACGCATTGGGGGAATAACCCCGACTTCAGTCGATGTCCGTGTGATTGCAGCCACGCATCGTAACCTGGAGCAAATGATGGCGAAGGGTGAATTTCGAGAAGATCTGTATTATCGGATCAACGTCATTCCGATGTATATCAAACCTTTACGTGACCGAAAAGAAGATTTGGCTCCTTTATGTGAGAATTTTATCCAGATCTATAATCAACAGCTCAATAAAGATGTCCGCTTTTTATCAGACGGATTTCTGCAAAGATTGCGCGAATATCCTTGGCCGGGGAATGTCCGTGAACTTCAGAATGTTATTGAATATGCTATGAACTTAACGGAAAATTCAACGTTGACAGAGGAGCATCTCTCTCC
Organism: Desulfosporosinus cupriresistens; assembly: GCF_001707885.1. GTDB lineage: Bacteria > Bacillota > Desulfitobacteriia > Desulfitobacteriales > Desulfitobacteriaceae > Desulfosporosinus. Next base: position 17,020 of record NZ_MASS01000018.1, read on the forward strand.
CAGACTGAGACAGATCGAGTTATCGGATGAGCTGGAGGGATTTAATCTTGAAACCATTGAGCGAGAGACCATTCTTCGTTGTGTCCAGACGGCCGAAGACAGTGTACGTGGGAAAGAAAAAGTGGCCAAGGCTTTAGGAATTGGAGTGGCAACTCTTTATCGAAAATTAGCGCGCTATAATATTCGGTAATTTTTGTAAAACGCTATTTTCTGGGCATACTGTGCTGAGGACGAGGCTTCAGGCTATAATAAGCTTATCATATTGATAAGCTTATTATCTTTTTGATAATCAGGTGTTTTTCTTTAAAAATGTCGATATAGTAAGGAGAAATCTTATCGGTTTGATAAACCTCGTTCCTTAACCCTAACAAAAGTCGGTAATTGAGTCTCCTTGCGACATTGTATTTGCTGGCATGAATTTTGCAATAGTTAATAAATAGTAGGTTTTGCACGTGTCGTGGAGAAGAAAATTTGCTTTGTCCAGTTTAGGTGCTGCTCTGCAGTATTGATATTCGATAAATGTTGGGACGGAGGGAAATAAATGGCTTATACAGTTGTAGGGAAAAGTGTCCGAAGAGTGGATGCTGTTGCTAAGGTAACAGGTAAAGCTAAGTATACGGATGATTTTTATGAGCGTGACATGTTAGTCGGCAAGATTCTGCATAGCCCCTATGCTCATGCGATCATTAAAACGATTGATGTGAGTAAAGCTAAAGCCTTGCCCGGTGTGGAAGCTGTGTTAACTTATAAAGACCTACCGCGAATTAACTATGCTACTTCTTTGCCAGGAATGATCGGAGATGTTCAGGATGATGCAGAGGATGAAGAAGAGCGGATTAAATTCGGTACGGCAGGACATCCCTATTCGCTGGATCCTAGTCATAGGGATGTAGAAGATCGCCATATTTTAGCGAAGAAGGTTCGATTTGTAGGAGATGCTATTGCGGCGGTCGTGGCGACGGATGAGCTTATTGCCGCAAAGGCTTTAAAATTAATTGAGGTTGAATATGAAGTATTGGAAGCACTAACGAGCACGGAGGCGGCACTTAAAGACGGTGCTCCGTTGATTCACGAAGGACGCGCAAGTAACATTTTAGCTTCCGGTGGGTTTGCCATCGGAGATATAGAAGAAGCCTTTAAAGAATCGGATCATATCTTTGAAGGGGAGTACGAAACAAGCATCGTCCAGCATTGTCATATGGAAAATCAAACTTCCTATGCTTATCAGGATATGGATGGGCGGATTGTGATCGTCACCTCGACCCAGATTCCCCAGATTGTGCGCCGAGTTGTTGCTCAAGCGCTGGGGATTCCCTGGGGTCGGGTGCGCGTGATCAAACCCTATGTTGGCGGTGGGTTTGGCAACAAGCAAGATGTTGCTATTGAACCATTAAACGCGGCGATGACCTTAGCAGTGGGCGGGAGACCGGTAAAAATAGAACTCTCGCGGGAAGAGAGTATGACGGATACCCGTACTCGTCATGCTTTTAAATTTAAAATTAAAACTGGCATCAATCAAGATGGTAAAATCATCGGAATTCATATTAGGGCGATTTCTAATACGGGGGCCTATGCCTCGCACGGTCACTCCATAGCGGGCAGTGCTGGGGGGAAATTCCGCTATCTCTATCCGACTAAGGCCTTGAAATATGACCCCATGACGGTTTACACGAACTTACCAGTCGCTGGGGCGATGCGAGGGTACGGGTGTCCACAAATATTTTATGCGTTTGAATCCCATCTGGAGGATATTGCTAAACGGCTGAATATTGATCCCATCGAAATTCGCCGCAAGAACTTTGTGGAAGTCGGGTATGTTGATCCAGTGAGTAAAAACAAGGTCACGAGCTGTGGTATCCGTGAGTGTATTGATAAGGGCAAGGCCTTAATCAAGTGGGATGAGAAAAAGGCTTTATATAAAGAACAGAGCGGGCATAAGCTCAGGGGTTTGGGCATGGCTTGCTTTAGTTACGCCTCAGGAACTTACCCGGTTGCCTTAGAGCTGGCCGGTGCTCGGATTGTCTTAAACCAAGATGGTTCAGTCCAACTACAGATTGGGGCCACGGATACCGGGCAGGGCAGTGATACCGTCTTTGGCCAGATGGTAGCTGAAGTGTTGGGACTCCCGATGGAGATGGTTCATGTTCTCTCTACTCAAGATACAGACATTTCCCCGTTTGATACAGGGTGTTACGCTTCAAGACAAACCTATGTTTCCGGAATGGCGGTTGAAAAGGCTGCGCTCGAGGTTAAGGAAAAGATCCTCGGCTTTGCAGCGAGCATGACAGATATTCCGGTGGATAGAATTGATCTCGTGGATCAAAAAATTGTCTATAAGCATTCCGGGGAAAGCGTCTTGACCTTAGAACAAGTCGCCATGCAGTCCTACTATGATCTCCTGCGGGCCAAACCGATTACGAGCGATATTTCCAATAATGCTCGTATTAATGCTATCCCGTTTGGGGTAACCTTTGCTGAGGTCGAAGTCGATATTAAGACCGGCAAGATTGAGGTCTTAGAAATTTACAATGTTCATGATTCCGGGACGATTGTCAATCCAAAAATGGCTGAGGGGCAAGTCCAGGGTGGGGTGAGTATGGGCATTGGTTATGCGCTGTCTGAACAGTTGCTCTTTGATGAAGTGACGGGTAAAGCGCTGAATAATAACTTGCTGGATTATAAACTTCCCACCATTATGGATACACCGGAGATTGGTGTGGCTTTCGTGGAAACTCACGAGCCTACCGGGCCCTTTGGCGTTAAATCTCTGGGAGAACCTCCAACTATTACCCCAGCTCCTGCGATTCGCAACGCTGTCTTGGATGCGACGGGTGTCTCGTTTAATCGGTTGCCGATGAATCCGCAGCGGGTATTTGAAGGTTTCAAAGAAGCTGGTTTAATCTAGGAAGGCGGTGATCAGATGTACGATATTATTGGTTATTGTGAAGCGGAGACCGTTAGTGAAGCAACGGCGCTCCTTGCCCAAAACCCCAATCTAAGACTCATTGCAGGTGGGACAGATGTACTCATCAAAATGCATGGTGGCCAGATTGAAGCTGCGGAGCTGCTTAGTTTGCGCAAGATAAAATCCCTCGCCGAGATTCGGAAGGCTGAGGATGGAACCGTTGTCATTGGCGCGATGGCTACCTTTACGAAGGTTTTTAACGATCCAATCCTGCGGGAAGTAATCCCTATCTTGACGGAGGCGGCAATCTCCATGGGAGGGCCGCAAATTAGAAATATTGCCACAATCGGTGGAAATGTCTGTAATGGGGCAACCTCTGCAGACAGTGCCTCCTCGTTGTTTGCACTCAATGCCCAATTGAAATTAGTGAGTCAGCAAGGTGAACGCCTCGTTCCAATTCGTGAATTTTACCTGGGGCCAGGCCAGGTGGCTCTGAAACCCGGCGAAATTCTTACGGAAATTCACATTTCCTCGGACGATTACCAAGGGTTTGGCGGTCAGTACATTAAATTTGCCATGCGTGAGGCGATGGATATTGCCACGCTGGCTGTCTCGGTCGTTTGCAAATTGCATGGAAAAACCTTCGAAGAGGTTAGAATTGGACTCGGGGTAGCAGGTCCAACGCCTCTGAGGTGTCTGGAAGCGGAAGTATATGCCTCAGGAAAAGACGTTTCAGAGGAAACTGTGGCGGAGATTGGAAAGTTGGCGGTTAACTCGGCTAAAGCCCGAACCTCTTGGCGAGCGTCGAAAGACTATCGGGAGCATCTTGTGGAAGAACTTGTGCAAAGAGCTTTGAAAACAGCCATTGTTAACGCAGGAGGTGAGCAACTTGTTTAAAAGAATTGCGTTTTCTGTCAATGGTAAAGCCTTTAATTTTGAAGTCGATATCCGTGAATCGTTGCTGGAGATGTTGAGAAGTCGGTTAGGGTACACTGGAACTAAAAAGGGCTGTGGGGTTGGAGAATGTGGAGCATGTAGTGTGCTCATTGACGGTGTTCCTTTTGATTCCTGCATTTATCTAGCGGTCTGGGCCGACGGTAAGGAGATTACGACGATTGAAGGTGTGGCCTCAAAAAGTGGGGAGCTCTCTGAGGTCCAAAAGGCCTTTGTTGATGAAGGTGCTGTACAGTGCGGTTTTTGTACTCCTGGCCTTGTCTTAACAACTACGGCCCTGGCGGAGAGCGGCAAAGAGTATACTCGGGATGAGCTTAAACGAGAACTTTCGGGGCATCTCTGTCGCTGTACAGGGTATCAGAGCATCTTAAAGGCAGCTGAAAAATCGTTAGAAGGGCATATTTGCACTAGTGTGGATAGCCCTCATTATAAACAACAACATGAAAGAAATGAGGGATAATAATATGATGAGTGACAAGATGATCCCAATCCCCTTTAAGAAATTAGTTAATTGGATGTTCGAGGAATATAAACGAACTCGAACTATTTTCGGGATATCTGAAGGGAAGTTTTTCCATAAAACGAACGACCAGGCCATTCAGCTCTTTGGAGAAACTATGGAGACGCCAGTCGGTCCCGCAGCAGGTCCCCATACTCAGCTGGCCCAAAATATTATCGCGTCTTATCTAAGCGGCAGCCGTTTCTTCGAACTGAAATCGGTCCAAATTATGGATGAGCTAGAAATTCCGAAGCCCTGTATTCTGGCAGAGGATGAATGTTATAACACGGAGTGGTCTACGGAGCTTCCAATTATGGGTGCTTTTAATGAGTATGTGAAAGCATGGTTTGCTCTGCACGTTCTCCAGAAAGAGCTATTTAACCAAAGTGATCGACGTTTTATGTTTAACATGAGTGTGGGGTATGACCTGAAGGGGATTCAGTCTTCTAAAGTTGATCAATTCATTGAAGGGCTTAAAGATGCCTCGGGGACAGCAGTTTTTCAGGAGTGTCTTACCTCTTTGCTTGAAAATGTCAACCAATTCGAGAAAATCGACCGAGCTTATGTCGAGCAGATTTCACCAAATATCTGTTCGTCGATCACCCTATCGACCATGCATGGTTGTCCGCCGGCGGAAATCGAAGCGATTATCAAATACTTAATCAGCGAAAAGAAACTGCATACGTTTGTGAAGATGAATCCAACGCTTTTGGGTTATGAGTATGTCAGGAACACTTTCGATAAAATGGGTTACCGTTATATTCAACTTAAAGAAGAATCCTTTACGCATGACCTCCAGTTTAATGATGGCATTGAGATGTTAAAACGTCTCAAAGTTTTCGCTGCGGAGAAGCAAAAAGACTTTGGGGTCAAGATGTCTAACACCTTGCCCGTCAAGATTGGACGATCAGAGTTGCCGGGCGAGGAGATGTATATGTCCGGTCGGTCGCTTTATCCCTTGACGATTAATCTAGCCTATAAGCTGGCTGCTCAGTTCAATGGGGATCTCAAAATTTCCTATTCGGGTGGAGCGGATGCTTTCAATATTGGAAGAATCTTTGAGACGGGAATCCAGCCGATTACTGTGGCTACAACGTTGCTTAAGCCTGGTGCCTATATGCGCTTTAAACAACTGGCCGATCTTTTAAGTCCTTTAATGGCTAATCAGCAGTCTAGCAAACTTGATATGGAAAAATTAAAAGCTCTGGCCGAGAGTGCGTTTGACGATGCCAATCATCTCAAAGAAAAGAGAGATGTCGTCAATCGCAAAACAGAACTTAAACTGCCTTTGCTCGATTGTTTCCTTGCGCCTTGTACCGTCGGGTGTCCCATTGAGCAGGATGTTCCAGAGTATCTTCGCTTAGTTGGCGAAGGGCGATATGAAGAAGCATACGAGGTCATTGTGTCTAAAAACCCATTCCCCTTCATTACAGGAACTATTTGTACTCATAACTGCATGACGAAGTGTACTCGTCTAGATTATGATGAGTCAGTGCATATCCGGGGGCAGAAATTGGTGGCTGCAGAAAAAGGTTATGAGGGATATATGCAGAAAATTTCTGCGCTCGAGCCTAAGTCGTCAGCTAAAGTAGCCGTAATTGGAGCTGGTCCGTCGGGACTTGCTGCTGCCTACTTCCTGGCCAAAGGAGGTATGGAAGTCACTGTTTTTGATAAACGGGCGAAAGCTGGCGGTACGGTCGAATATGTGATTCCAGACTTTAGGATCTCGAAAGAAGCAATTAGTAAGGACAGTAAGCTTATCGAGAAAATGGGCGTCAAGTTTGAATTCGGGATTGATCCAAATGTATCCGTCGCGGCATACAAAGCGAAAGGATTTCAGTATATTTATCTAGCGATTGGTGCGGGCAAGACGAATGTTCTGGAGTTAAAAGGGGAAACTAAGCGAGTTAGGGGAGCGATTCCCTTCTTAGAGGCCTTTAAGGCCAACCCGGATGCATTACAACTTGGGAAGAACGTGGCTGTGGTTGGAGGCGGCAATTCCGCTATGGATGCTGCTCGTGCTGCACTACGAGTCAAAGGTGTAGAGAACGTCTATATCGTCTATCGCCGGACGAAAGATTACATGCCGGCAGACCATGAAGAATTACTTTATGCCGTCAAAGATGGAGTTATTTTCAAGGAACTGCTTGCCCCGATTTCGCTGACAGAGGGTGTCTTGAAATGCCAGGCCATGGAGCTGGGCCAACCGGATGCTTCCGGGCGCAGAAGCCCTGTGACCAAAGAGGGTGTGTTTGAAGAGTTACCGATCGATACCGTTTTGTCGGCGATTGGAGAGCTGATTGATTATGACCTCTTGAAGAACAATGGAATCGAAGTAAGCGATAAAGGAGTAATCCGCGTCAATGAAGAAACGCTGGAAACCAGTGTGGAAAATGTCTTTATCGGTGGAGATGCTCTCGTTGGACCCTGGACAGTGGTCGGAGCTGCCAAACATGGCACGAAAGTAGCCAAAGCTATTTTGGAAAAAGAGCAGTTTGAGTTTAAACAAGAAGCTGCGTCACGGGTCACCTTTAATCAGGAAAATCAGTTATTAGAAATTGCTCAAAAGAAAGCAGTTCTGAAGCCAGTCAGCGATCAGGAACAGGAATCAAGCAGGTGCTTAGAGTGTAATAAAGTGTGTAATATCTGTACAGAGGTCTGCCCAAATCGGGCCAATGTGATGATTCCGGTTAATGGCCAAGGTTTAACTAATTTGAATCAGATCCTGCACGTCGATGGGATGTGTAATGTCTGTGGAAACTGTGCGACCTTCTGCCCGTATTCCAGTGAGCCGTACAAGGCTAAATTTACTCTTTTCTGGACTGAGAAAGATTTCCAGGATAGTCCTAATAGTGGTTTTTATTTCTTAGGTGACGGCACGGAAGGAGAATTTATGCTTCGCCTAGATGAGCAGATCGTCAAAGTGAAATTTGACGAATTCGGTAAAACAAATGTGCCGGTTGATGATAAGATTGCGGCCTTTATATGGACCGTCTATAAAGACTATGCTTATCTGTATAGAGTTTAAAATTACATGATCGTTTAAGTGAGTGACGTTCTTTTAATCTCTCTAATCCCTCGTTATTGTTATCGGATCGTGTGAAGAGTCCTGCAATTCAGCATTCCTAGTCATTTTGTCGATTTGGCACGAATATTGCTATTGAAAGTGATAGAGAGGCAAGAGAAATTCCTCATGAAAGTTAAACGCCTTGAATTTGTTGCAGGACCTCTTTTGAGGACAATGATTAATAAGGGGGTGGTTCAGGCCTCAGTTTGATTTTACCGCAGTGATAATAAGGAGGAAAGTAATAATGGCTAATACAAAAAACGCTGTTGCACCTGTTGATGAGATGCTGCCTGCCGGGAAACTTTTTCTTTACGGATTACAACACGTCTTGGCAATGTATGCTGGAGCAGTTGCTGTACCTTTAATTATTGCAGGAGCTGCCGGTTTAACCCAAGCCCAGACCGCTTATTTAATTAATGCAGACTTGTTTACCTGTGGTATAGCTACCCTCCTTCAAACCTTAGGGATCTGGAAGATTGGAATCAAAATTCCGGTCATCCAAGGGGTCACTTTTGCTGCTGTAACTCCTATGATTCTCATGGCCCAAAGTGGCGGCATGGATTTGATCTTCGGGTCAGTCATTGTTGCGGGTTTATTTACGTTTCTTTTAGCACCGTTTTTTAGTAAGATGATTCGCTTTTTTCCGCCCATTGTTACGGGAAGTATCATCACAATCATCGGGGTTTCTCTTCTGCCCGTTGGTGTGAACTGGGCGGCAGGCGGTGTGGGAAACAAACAATATGGGTCGTTAACATTTATAGCCGTTGCGGTTGTAGTGCTTATAACCATACTCATGGTTAATAAATTTTTCAAAGGTTTTATTGCTCACATCGGTGTCTTGATCGGTTTAATTGTCGGACTCATTATTGCCATCCCCCTAGGCATTGTTAACTTTTCGGGCGTTGCCTCAGCACCTTGGTTAGGCATTGATATGCCTTTTCATTTCGGGTATCCTACGTTTGACCTCGGCGCCATTATCTCCATGATTCTAGTTATGTTGGTTGTTATGGTTGAGTCGACTGGAGACTTCCTGGCCATTGGTGAGATGGTCGATAAAAAGATCGGCGAAAAAGAACTTACGGCAGGTTTGAGAGCGGATGGCTTAGCAACCACGCTCGGTGGTATCTTTAATGCGTTCCCTTACACAGCGTTTGCTCAAAACGTTGGTTTGATAGGGTTAACGGGTGTGAAGAGTCGTTTCGTTGTCGCAGTTTCTGGCGCAATTTTGGTTGTCATGGGCTTGTTCCCTAAGCTAGCTACTATTATTGCCTCCCTGCCTAATGCGGTACTCGGTGGTGCTGGAATTGCCATGTTCGGAATTGTGGCTGCCAGTGGGATTAAGACTCTCGCTAAAGTCGATTACGAGAAAAACGTTAACAACATTTTCATTGTGGCTATTAGTATCGGAATTGGCCTAATCCCCGTGGTAGCGCCTGATTTCTTTAAAATGTTTCCAAATTGGAGTCAGACCATCTTGCATAGTGGAATAACCTTGGGTTCAATTACCGCTATTCTGCTCAATGCTTTCTTTAATGGTGGTAAAGGTGCGGGAGACTTGGACGATCTCAAAGATAGTGCCGGTATACAAGGGTAATTAGCTTGGGTGGGAAAGAGACTCCTTTTCCACCCTTTCTCCTAGTACTCATCAGAAAGAATAACTTCGTTACATACTGCAAGAAGCCTAATACGTGCGAAGACAGTGCTGCAAGAAGGTTTAACCCGTGCGAAGACAGTGTCTTCGTCGTCTGTAGCAGTGCAACTTTCTTTATTTTAAAATCCTGATGTCGAAGGGGTTTTGGGAGATGAACGTCGATTTATCCGTTAAGTTTTGCGGATTAAAATTAGAGAACCCCTTTGTCTTAGCTCCTTCGCCCAGCACTGATAATCTCGATCTTTTGATACAGGCTTTCCAAGCTGGGTGGGCTGGGGCAGTATTAAAGACCGTTGCCGTAGATTCCAGCATAGTTAGTCGTGTTTTCCCTTTAGTCATGCGTATTGAACAGGGAAACTCCTTTATAGGTCTGCAAAACATAGATCTCGTTTCTGAACATTCGGTCGAGGATGTTGAACATATTATTGTTGCCTTAAAAAAACGATTTCCCAATAAAGTTGTGATTCCTAGTATTATGGCGAGCACGCGGGAAGATTGGCAATCGCTAGCTAAGCGCTTTGTTGATGCGGGCGCAGATATTATTGAATGTAGTATTTGGTGTCCGCATGGAGCTGAGTGGAGTTTATGTTCTATGGTTCAAGAACCCGTCGGAACTGAGCAAATCGCTCGTTGGGTTAAGGAAGTAGTTGGCAATGTTCCTGTGGTCATCAAATTATCGGCACAAGATTCCGATATAATGGCTACGGCAGCGGCGGTAGAACGCAGTGGTGCGGATGGTGTGTGTGCTATAAATACGATCAAGAGTATTACGGGAGTTAACCTGTCGACCTTGATTCCTTATCCCAATGTGGCAGGGTTATCAACGTATGGAGGACTCTCCGGGCCGGCCTTGAAACCGATTGCTTTGCGTTGTACAGCTGAAATCGCACAAAAAGTAGATCTGGATATAGCTGCTAGTGGTGGGATCACTACATGGGAAGATGGTGCTGAATTCCTGCTCCTGGGGGCCAGTACCTTGCAACTTTGTACGGCTGTTTTGCGTTTCGGCATAGGAATCATCAGGGACCTCACTCAAGGTTTAGCGGGCTGGATGAAGGAAATGGGTTTCCAGAGTTTGACGGATGTCATCGGACGGTCCTTGCCGTATTTGGTTGAACATTCCCAGCTTCCGAGGGGCATCCAATTCGTGGCCCATATTAGGAAAGAAGTCTGTGATGGCTGTGGAATATGTTCCACAGCATGTCGATCTGGCGGACACGACGCGATTTCTATGGCGGAAGAATTGCCTCAGGTAACTATGAATAGGTGCATTGGGTGTGGTCTATGCCGAGCGATGTGTTCCTTAAAGGCCATAATTTTAGTCCGACCAACTTGAGAACGGGTGCATTAGGTGATACTACTTAGGGTATGATTAAGAAAAAGTTTTTTAATATAGAGAGGATGAGTGAAAGATGCTTCTAATAGGAAATGGTATCGTTTTGACCCTGGGTACAAGTAATCAGGTTATTCCACAGGGTGGCGTCCTGATCCAAGATACTAAGATTCAAGAAATCGGTTCAACTCAAGATTTGCAGGCGCGATTTCCAGAGGCGGAGTTTATCGATGCTCACGGCAAGTTGATTATGCCGGGGATGATCAATACCCATATGCATCTCTATAGCACCTTCGCCCGAGGAATGGATTCCAAAAGTAAACCGCCTAAAAGCTTTGGAGATATTTTAGAAGGGCTCTGGTGGAAACTCGATAAGTTATTGACCCTTGATGATGTTTATCTTAGTGGTTTAACTCCATTAATTGAATGCATCAAAACGGGGACGACAACGATTATTGACCATCATGCCAGCCCTATGGCTATTACCGGAAGCTTATCGACTCTCGCCAAGGCTGCCAAGGAAATCGGAGTCCGCGCTGCTTTTTGCTACGAGGTCTCAGATCGGGATGGTGAGAAGATTGCCCAAGAGGGTATTAAAGAAAATGTTGACTTTATCACAGCGTGTCAGGCTAACCCTGATCCTATGGTTGCGGGGATGTTTGGACTCCACGCTTCGTTAACCTTATCCGATCAAACCTTGGCAACCTGCAGTGAGGCAGCCAACAGTAAAGGGGCCGGATTTCACGTCCATGTTGCTGAAGGAGTCGAAGATGTCCAGGACTGTGTTAGCAAACACGGTATGCGGGTGGTTGAACGGTTGGAAAAATTCAAGATTCTAGGACCGAAAACCATTGCCGTGCACTGTGTGCATATTGATGATCACGAAATTGATCTACTCAAGGCTTCGCAAACCCAGGTTGTGCATAATCCGGAGTCAAATATGGGAAATGCTGTGGGCGTAACACCCGTTCTTAAAATGATGAGTCAAGGAGTTAAGGTTGGGCTGGGAACGGATGGCTATACCTGTGATATGTTTGAGAGTGGTAAAGTAGCGAATGTACTTCATAAGCATGCGGTTGCTGATCCCAGTGTAGCCTGGGGCGAAGTTCCCCAGATGCTTTATGGGAATAACCCTGAGATTGCGTCGGAACTCTTTGGCGGAAAATTTGGGGAATTAGTCGCTGGAGCTTGGGCAGATGTTATTGTTGTGGATTATGTGCCGCCAACTCCACTGAATTCCAACAATTGGACAGGACATTTGCTTTTTGGGATCTCTGGACGGTCGGTGGAAACGACGGTGATCAATGGGCGAGTACGCATGCTGGACAGAAAACTCATCGACATTGATGAAGTAGCCATCGGGGAACGTTCACGTGAATTAGCACAAGGCGTCTGGAATAGAATTTGAGGTGATTTCATTGAAGAATGTGTTGGGACTGCGTTGTATTGAATGTAATAAGGAATTTCCTGCAGCAGCGGGGATGTATACTTGTCCATCTTGTGGCTCAAAAGGCGGCATTATGGATGTCGAATATGACTATCAAGAGATTAATCGGATGACGTCGCGTGAGCAACTGACTCAATCCAAAGACTTTTCAATCTTTCGTTATTTGCCTTTTCTTCCGATTCACCCAGAGTCTCCTCGCCCTCATCTTAGAGTGGGCTGGAGCCCACTTTATAAGCCGCCGGGTTTGGCCAAGAGCTTAGGAATGAGTAACCTTTATGTCAAAGACGATGGACAAAATCCAACGGCTTCGCTGAAAGATCGGGCCTCGATTATTGCGGTGGTTAAGGCAGTTGAGGAAAAGGCCCCAACGGTTGCCTGTTCTTCGACGGGTAATGCGGCTTCATCTTTAGCTGGAAGCGCTGCTGCGATGGGCTTAAAGAGTGTTATTTTTGTTCCGAGTCGAGCTCCCCAAGGCAAGATCGCCCAATTGCTGATCTTTGGCGCAACGGTTATCAGTGTCCAAGGGTCCTACGAAGATGCCTTCAGACTTTCTGCAGAGGCTATTGAGCGCTGGGGCTGGTATAATCGAAACGCAGCGATTAACCCTTACTTGGTCGAAGGGAAGAAGACGGTTGCCTTGGAAATTGCCGAGCAATTAAATTGGGAAGTGCCTGATTGGGTGGCTCTTTCCGTCGGTGATGGGTGCACAATTGCTGGGGTTTGGAAAGGTTTCAAGGATCTCTACTTGGCTGGGTGGATCGATCGTTTGCCCAAAGTCTTAGGCGTCCAGTCCACAGGATGCAGTCCACTGGTTGATGCTTTCCTGGAAGATCGTCCCTGGCGTCCGGCTGAAGAGAACACGTTAGCGGATAGTATTGCAGTCGGCGTGCCACGTAATCCAGATAAGGCTTTGCGGGCTGTCAGGGAGTCGAATGGGTTGATGGTGGCTGTACCGGATGAAGCTATCTTAGAGGCTATGCGCCAACTGGGCAGAACAAGTGGCATTTTCGGTGAACCTGCCGGCGTAACGGGCATGGCCGGCCTTAAATTAATGGTGGAAAAAGGACTTATTGGAGCAGACGAAAAAGTAGTGGCCATTGTGACAGGAAATGGTTTAAAAGACGTCAAAAATGCCATAACCGCTGCAGGTGAACCCATTAAAGTTGCGCCCTCGCTGGAAGAGCTAATACGATGCGCAAACTTCGATGCGTGAGGTGCAATGCTTTGAGGCAACGAGCGACGATTGAGCCACAATCACGTGGCACATGAGTCGGAGAGCCAAGCGATGCTTAATGCGCTAAAGACGGAGACAATAGAAATAGGGACCAAGTACGAAAAACGGAGAATGAGTGCGATGCACGAGGTTCGAGCTTCGAGCTTCGAGCCTCGAACCTCGAACCTCGTGCATCGATATTGGAGGTAGCTTGAATGAGTAACTTGATTAATTTAACCATTAATGAAGAGCAGCTTAAAAAAACTGTGCAGAGCGTTAAAGAAAGAAACGTTGTTATTCCAACCATGGCTCAGATGAAAGATCCTGACAAGATCCCTGCCAAGATTAAGGAAAAATTGAAGACGACTGGTTTATGGGACGTAGACCCAATTAACTTGTTTAGAATATCTTGGCGAAACCAACCAGTTAAAGAAGGCGGATTATTCAATGCCTTACCTAACTATGTTGAAATTCCTCCTGAAATTTCCGGGGTTAAAGCTAGAATTATTGCTATGGCCGGTAAGTATTTCCCAACTGGGGCTCATAAGGTTGGAGCGAGTTTTGCGTGCTTAGTTCCTCGTTTAGTGACGGGACAATTTGATCCGAAATATCATGAAGCTGTTTGGCCTTCAACCGGCAACTACTGCCGTGGCGGAGCGTATAATTCGGCCTTATTAGGCTGTAAATCAATTGCTATTTTACCGGAGAATATGAGTCGAGAGCGTTTTGAATGGCTGAAGACCGTCGCCGGAGAAATAATTGCAACGCCTGGCTGTGAAAGTAATGTGAAAGAAATTTATGATAAAACCTGGGAACTACGCCGAACCCGCGACAATGTGGTGATCTTTAATCAGTTTGGGGAACTAGGTAATCATTTGTGGCATTACGAAGTCACAGGTAATGCGATGCATGATATTATTAAAGCCGAAGCGGGTGCCAATGGCCGACTTGCAGGGGTATGTTTAACCTCAGGTTCCGCTGGTACACTCGGAAGTGCTGACTATTTGAAAGATCAATTCCCCAAAGCCAAAATTGCTGTGGGTGAAGCCTTACAGTGCCCAACCTTACTGAACAATGGATTTGGTGATCATAGAATTGAAGGAATCGGTGATAAACATATCCCTTGGATTCACAATGTGAAAAATACAGATATGGTAATCGCCATCGATGATAATGATAGCCTAGGTATGTTCCGTCTCTTTAATGAACCCGCTGGACAGGACTATCTGAGAGAACAAGGAATTTCTGAAGAGGTCATTACTAAGCTTACATGGGTGGGGATTTCCGGAGCTGCCAACATCTTATCCTGCATCAAATTCGCTAAATACTATGAGTTAACGGAAGATGATATTGTTATTACTGTCCTAACGGATTCTGCAGAAATGTATCAGTCGAGACTGCAAGAAATGGAAGAAGAACGAGGCCAAGTCTACAACCCTCTAAATGCTGCCATTGATCATAATCGCAATGTTTTGGGCGTTAGGACTGACAGTATGGAAGAGTTGACGTACCAGAGCAAAAAGCGCATTCATAATCTCAAGTACTACACTTGGATTGAACAACAAGAGTATGATCTGGATGAACTGAATGCCCAGTGGTACGATTATGATAATTACTGGGGTAAGTTGCATCAGATGGGGCCGGAACTAGATAAACTGATTGAAGAGTTCAATGAGAAAACAGGTATTGCGGAAAAATTATAACCAGTTTTCCTTTCCCAATATCATCGGGAGATCTTGAAGCTTAGTGGAGAATAGCGAGGAATATATTGTCAAAGGCAGCGGTTCACATAAATGAACCGCTGCCTTTCTTTTTACTAGTCAGAACGTATAACTTTTCGTCCATTTTGGAAGGACCCTTCTCGTCATCCATGATCTCTTCAAGACAGGGGTTGAAGTGCGCTGGAGATACTATTATGAAATGAGGGTTGACGTGAAAGTTGTTGCACAGTGGTTTTTATACATAATTGAAGGAATTTATAGAAAATTGTAGAATTATATTAGAATAAAGTGCGTGCAAATATAGTTAAGTGAACAACGGATTTTGAATTAAACGAAACATATTTCTTTATAGATTTAGAGGAGTGAGGTAATATTGACTAAGTCAATTCGAAGTATATTTCAGTTGTTTTGGATCTCCCTATTGCTGTTTTATGTATTCTCACAAAAAGCCATTATAAACCTTAATGTTAACGAGTTCACATTGCTTGGTACTTTGTTGCTGACCGCATCCGTAGCTGTAATTTTGTTTATGCAGAATTTGGGCCTTCAGAAGAAACTAAAGACCAAGACTACTGATTCGTTTGATAAGCTTGAAGATTGTGATGAAAAGATTGAAACACTTCTAGTTAATCTTCATGTGGGTGTAGCTGTGTTTTCTCCTGAAGGGGAGATGCTGGTAAGCAATAGGAAGTTTTTCGAATTGGCAAGCCCTATAAATTTTGAGGACAAACCCCAATCTGTCATGAAACAATCCCTCATTGATCATCCTCCCAAAGTAGCGCTTGAAGAGGTTATTAAGCATTACATAAACGAGGATGGTCAGAAATTAACTCTGAAAGAACTTCCGCTAATCAAAGTGATTTCTACAAACAAACCTTCACGCGAACAAATTATTGGAATCCGAAATCCTGACAATGGTAGTGTTCGATGGACCATGGGAGATAATGAACCAGAGTTCGATGAATCAGGTAGATTGTCTAAGGTTATTATTACACTTGTTGATATAACCGATAGAAAAAATTCAGAAAAGGCCTTAAGAGAAAGTGAAACTAGACTTAGTGCATTTTTAAAGGTTATGCCTGACATGTTTTTCTTATTGGATCGTAAGGGAAATATAATTGATAATTATTTAGAAAATACCATTATTCCCTCTCATTTGCAGGGAGGTTTTTTGGGTAAAAATATCAAGGACTTGGACAATGTTGGGGAACATAATGCTGAGCGTGTTTTCCGGAATATAGAAAAACTTTTTGAGACTGGTGAAATCCAAACCTTGGAGTTCTCTACTCGAAAATTATGCCAGGAGACTTTTTTTGAAGCGCGACTTGTTTTATGCGGGGAGGATAAGGTACTGGCAGTTGTTAGAGATATTTCTCGCCGTAAGGAATCAGAGATTAGATTTTATAACATGAGTATCCATGATGCTTCAACAGGTCTTTATAACAGAACCTATTTTGAACACAAATTGAATAAATACCGTAATGAAGCTACTACAGGAATTGGTATTGTCATTTGCGATATTGACGGATTGAAATTGGTCAACGATACTCTTGGTCATGTTGTAGGTGATGACTATTTAAAAAAAGCGGCAAATATTTTGTGTGAGTGTTTTGGTCAAGAAGCTATCGTTGCCAGGATTGGTGGAGATGAGTTTGCCGTATTAATTAAACACACAGCTATTAATGAACTGTCAGTCCTAGGGATTAAAATGGAGAATTTACTTAATAAAATAAATTCTGATGAGAGTATTATACCCTTAAGCATTTCCCTGGGTTATGCTGTTGGAAATGGTGAACAAAAGGATTTAAGAGAATTGTTTAAGGCGGCGGATAATATGATGTACCGTGAAAAACTACATCACCGGCAGAGTGAGAAGAGTAAAAATATTGATATTATTACCAAAATGCTGGAAGTCCGCGATTTTATCACCGAAGGTCATGGCGACAGGATGCAGGAATTATCAGGCAAGCTGGCCGAAGCTGTGGGTATGTCGAAAAATGAGATTGAGGACATGCGTCTCTTTGCCCAATTCCACGATATAGGGAAGGTTGGAATACCTGATAGAACACTTTTTAAACCCGGAAGGCTTACTGAAGAAGAAAAGATCGAAATGAATCGGCATACCGAAATCGGCTATCTTATTGCCGAATCCTCGCCGAACCTCGCGCATATTTCGGATTGGATCCTCAAGCATCATGAATGGTGGGATGGTAATGGTTATCCCTTTAAATTAAAGGGCGAGGAAATTCCGTTACAAAGCAGGATACTTTCAATTGTCGATACTTTTGATGCGATGACAAATAATCGACCCTATAGAAAAGCCCTGTCCAAAGAAATTGCTCTGGCAGAAATCGTCAGATTCAAAGGAATTCAGTTTGATCCCATGCTTGTCGATAAGTTTGTCAAATTGGTTGTTTAGGTCTATTGTTACCTTTTGACCAATGGGTTGTGTCCAAGTTGTTAAATTATGGTAATGGGAGTAAGGCGGAATTGATAGGGCTGGTAAAATATTAAGTAGGTAAAATGGGGTAGGCTTGTTTACATTCATTTAATTTAAGGATATGTTTGTAGAGAACGATAATATTTTTTTGAAAAGAGTGGTAGATAGTATGAAAGCACTTCTAATCGGTTCAGGAGCAGTAGGGCTTGCAATAGGCGCTTCCTTAAGTGATGTGGGTTGGGACTTAGAACTTGTTGCCAAAGGAAAAACTAAAAACGCTGTGGAGAAGAATGGTATCGTCAGAAAAGGTTTATTTCAGCATATCATAATCCCTGCTGGAAAAGTTAAGATCTATGAAAAACTTCAGTCTATAGAAAAAGGTGAATATGACTTCGTCCTTGTCTGCACAAAGACTACAATTTCTGCAGAAATAGCTGAAGAATTAGGGCGCAATAAACGTATTCTAAAGGCTTCTGGCAAGATTGTTTTATTTCAAAATGGTTTTGGCAATGATGAGGTCTTCCTGAAATACTTCGATAAACAACAGATTTACTCCGCACGTGTTATTACAGGGTTTACCCGTCCGGAATTAAACATAAGTGAAGTCACAGTACATGCAGCACCTATTCTGATCGGAAGTTTGTATGGAAATAGTCTTGATTGTATCCTTCCTCTTGCCAAAGGAATTAATGATGGAGGAATACCTTGCGAGGTTACTGAAGAAATTGGCAAGGCTCTCTGGGCTAAAATGCTTTACAACTGTACATTAAATCCAATGGGTGCGATTTTTAATGTCAACTATGGGAAACTAACTGAAACTAGTTATTCGACATACATCATGAATAAAATCATTGATGAGATATTTCAAGTTATGATAGCAGCAGGCTATAGTACCTATTGGGAAAGTGCAGAAAGCTACAAAAAGGAATTTTATGAAAAACTAATTCCCTCGACTTATGACCACAGATCTTCTACGCTTCAAGATATAGAGAAAAAAAATATAACCGAAATAGATAGTCTCACTCATGTAATCATCACATTAGGTAGAGAGCTAAATATAGCAGTACCCTATAATGATATGATTTATAATATCATCAAGACAAAGGAATGCTTTTATTAAAAGACCAAATTATAACTAAATAACCAAATAGTGCTTAAATAATTTAAGGGATTCTCGCCATTCTAAGTGAGAATCCTTTATTATTTTTAGCGGGATCTTGGTCGCGAAAAAGTTTGCTGACGAAGTAATTCGAAGTTGGCATGATAATTGCATTGTAAATATAGATATCAGCTATGTAATTTGTTTAGGGTGATATAGGGCTGATAGGCAAAACAACAGATTGTTTTTTTGATGTCGTATTGAAAAAACATCATTAAAAAGAGGAGAGATCTTGGTTATGAGTGAAAAAATTAAATGGATACAAAACAAGATGCATAAGGAAAATGGAATGGGTGTTTCAACCGAACTTTTCAGTAAGTCGGAAATAGATAAGGCTATGAATTTTCATCGGACGTTCCCTGATTATCTGCCTACCCCTTTACGCGAACTTAAAAGACTTGCTAAGAACTTAGGCGTAAGTGGAATCTATGTCAAAGATGAGTCGTTTCGTTTTGGCTTAAATGCCTTCAAGGCTTTGGGTGGTTCCTATGCGATCGGCCGATACCTGGCCCAAAGACTTAACAAAGATATTAGTGAATTGCCATTTGAGGTACTCACCTCCTCAGAGGTTAAGGAAGAATTAGGGGATATTACCTTTGCCACGACTACCGACGGGAATCATGGTCGGGGTATAGCCTGGACCGCTCGGCAGTTGCGCCAAAAATCAGTTGTTTATATGCCTAAGGGGTCTTCTCAGTATCGGCTTGAGAAAATCAGAGAAGAAGGTGCCGAGGCTGAGATCACGGATTTGAATTATGACGATGCGGTGCGCATGACAGCTGTCGAAGCTGAGAAGAATGGTTGGGTGGTTGTCCAAGATACCTCTTGGGAAGGGTACGAGGAGATCCCAACTTGGATTATGCAAGGCTATGGAACAATGTCGGCCGAGGCTTTAGAACAGTTAAATAGCTTTGGTGTCCAGAAACCGACTCATATTTTTATTCAGGCAGGGGTTGGAGCGTTGGCTGGATCTGTGCAAGGTTATTTTGCGTCCTTGTTTAAAGAAAATTGTCCTAAAACAGTGATCGTGGAAGCCAATCAAGCGGATTGTTTATATAAATCAGCCTTGGCAGGGGATGGTAAACCCCGAGTAGTTGGCGGAGACATGGCAACTGTTATGGCAGGATTGGCCTGTGGAGAACCTAATCTGATTGGTTGGAATATATTGCGTGATTACAGCGATCTGTTTGTTTCCTGTCCTGATTGGGTAGCGGCGCGGGGAATGCGTATTTTGGCTAATCCGCTGCTAGGTGATCCAAGAGTGATATCTGGTGAATCTGGCGCGGTGACCGCAGGATTACTCAGTGCTATTTTGCAAGCTGAAGAGTTTAAAGGGGCTAGGGAAGTGTTAGGATTGGATGAAAACTCACAAATTTTAATCTTTAACACAGAAGGAAATACAGATCCCTATAAATATCGCAGCATTGTGTGGGATGGAGAATTACCGTCAACTGGTAAGTAATTGATAGTTACAGGGACACTTGACCATCACGGCATCTAGCCATCCATGGCGATGCTCTAACCTCGAACGTCCTGTTCGAGTCGTGGTCGGCGCGCACCGGATCTCGTTGGAGATAAGGTGCTTCTTTTTTCGTCTAAAAGGAATTTTGCGGCTGTGGTCAATTGGAATAAGCGAGATGCTGAAAAATTGTATATAATATAGTTTAAAAGCAAACTAAAATATGAGGTAAAGCATGTATCGTCTTAGTGATATTAAGAGCACAGTACAACAAACTGCAGATGCCATTGCTGCAGCTCTAAAGATTGAGGTTGAAATTGCCGATTCCGATCTTATACGGGTTGCAGGGACGGGAAAATATAAGAGCCAATGCGGTTTTCCGATGGATGATGGTTTTGTTTATCGGCATGTGATGGAGACTGGAGCAGCAGTAATTATTGACGATCCTGGATTTAATGATCTCTGTCAGCCTTGTCCAAGCCGGGGGAATTGTCAGGAGTATGCGGAAGTAGCTATTCCAATACGCGTAGAAGAACATATTATAGGGGCGATTGGCTTAGTAAGCTTCAATGAAAAGCAAACGAAACGTCTAATGGATAACAAGCAATCTTTGCTGCTCTTTCTGGAAAAGATGGCCGAACTCCTTGTCGGAAAGGTTATTGAAAATCAGCATAATTATGAACGAGAATTGATGACGAGCCAATTGCTCACGGTGTTAAATCTCTTGCACGATGGGATCTTACTGATCAATGACCAGCAGCACGTGACGCATTATAATACCTTAGCTGCTAAATTACTGGATATTGACGAAAACCAAGATCAGGTTTTGTATCAATTGTTGGATGATAAAAGGCTATGGTTCGCAGTGGAACGGGGGGACCCTTTTTCTGGTCCGATTCGAGGGAAAAGGGTGGCCACCCAACTTTACTGTGATGTTGTCCCTATCAAAAATAACGGGGTCATTGAAGGCGCAGTAATCTCGGTAAAAGATATTAAGCAAATTAAGAAACTGGTCAAAGAGGCAACTGTCAGTGAGATCGAAACCCATTTCTCACAGATCATTGGCGAGTCTCCTAAAATGAACACCTTAAAAGCGTTGGCTTTACACGTGGCTCCGAGCAAGGCAACGCTCCTGATTCAAGGCGAGAGCGGCACAGGCAAAGAACTGTTAGCGCGGGCTATTCATCAAAGCAGTAAGCGAAAAGGACATGCCTTTATTGCCATAAATTGCGGAGCCATTCCTGAAAATCTCCTGGAAAGTGAACTGTTTGGCTATGAAGAAGGATCGTTCACGGGTGCCAGACGGGGTGGCAAACTGGGGAAATTTGAGTTAGCGCACAATGGTACGATTTTTTTAGATGAGATCGGAGACATGCCCCTGCACTTGCAGGTCAAAATCCTCAGAGTCTTACAAGAAAGAAGAGTTGAACGCATTGGTGGGACGCGCTCTATTCCTCTGGACGTTCGAATAATCGCAGCAACGCACAGGGACTTAGATGAAATGGTAAAAACGGGAGAGTTTAGAGAAGATCTCTATTATCGTTTAAGTGTAATTCCTTTAACGATTCCGCCGCTTCGTGAACGTCTTGAGGATGTGCCAATTTTAGTTCAATTTTATTTGGATTATTATGCTACAGTAACCGACAGGTCGGTTAGTGGCATCACCCAGGAAACGATAGATATCCTAGCTAACTATTCGTGGCCAGGTAATGTCCGCGAATTGGGTAATGTGATTGAATATTGCGTCACAATGGTGGCTGGAGGAAACATTACCTCCGACACTTTACCCCAACGGTTTAAAACTCTACTCAAACCCGAGTCTCAAAACTCATCCCTTAATTTAAAGAAGTTAGAGCGGGAAGCGATTCTGAAGGCCTTAAGTCTGGTTGATAGTGAGGGGCATAAGGACGATGCGGCAAAATTACTGGGAATTAGCAGAGCAACCCTCTATCGGAAGATTAAGGAGTATCAAATTGGCTGAAACGATGTATCAAAACTGGATTCTTGTCTCAAAATGAGACTGAATGCAAAGTGAGTCGAATCGGTGCCGTTCTAGAGAGATGATTTGTCTAGTTTCGTTAAATTACTATCTCAATTTGAGACTGAGGAAAAGAATAGAGGATGGATTTACGGGAGATCGGCAACTTAAATGAGCCTCCAGAACGACTTTTTGTTACTTAGGCAATTGGCATAGTTATTGCATTAAATAGAACCAGAAAGATCAAACTAAAGCATGGTTTAAGCTACATCATCGATCGACCAAGAGGAGCGAAAGGGGAATATTATTTTGGATACTAATTTTGCAAAAGTTCTTGACCTGGCCAAAAAATATGAGCCAGAAATAAGTCGGTTTTTACGGGACCTTATCGCCATTCCTGGCGAAAGCTGCGATGAAAAGAAAGTCGTCCTGCGTATCAAAGAAGAGATGGAAAAAGTAGGATTCGACAAAGTGGATATTGACCCAATGGGCAACGTCTTAGGTTATATTGGTCACGGCAAACATTTGATCGCGATGGATGCGCACATTGACACGGTTGGCGTCGGCGACCCAAGCCTTTGGAAGTATGATCCTTATCTGGGGTATGAAGATGAAGAAATCATTATTGGGCGCGGTACCTCTGACCAGACTGGCGGAATGGCTTCCATGGTTTACGCTGGAAAGATCATCAAGGATCTCGGTTTAGAAGATGACTATACTCTGGTTGTCGTTGGTTCTGTACAGGAAGAAGATTGTGATGGCTTATGCTGGCAGTACATTATTAATGAAGACAAAGTTGTACCAGAGTTCGTAGTAATTACCGAACCGACCGATGGGAAGATTTATCGAGGACACCGCGGTCGGATGGAAATTAAGGTTATGACCAAGGGAGTTAGTTGTCACGGCTCGGCGCCGGAGCGCGGTGACAATGCGATCTACAAAATGGCCCCGATTATCTCAGAACTTCGTGCTCTCCATGAAAATCTCTTGGATCACCCGTTTCTTGGTAAAGGGAGCTTGACAGTTTCTGAAATCTTCCACACCTCTCCATCCCGTTGTGCGGTTGCTGACAGTTGTTGGATTTCCGTTGATCGTCGTCTAACTGCGGGCGAATCCTGGGAATATGCTGTTCAGCAGATTAAAAACCTTCCTTCGGTAAAATCTTCAGGTGCAGAAGTTACGATGTATATGTATGAACGACCTTCTTATACTAATTTAGTTTATCCGACAGAATGCTATTTCCCAACTTGGCTCATCGAGGAGGGGCATCCAGTAAGTTCTACCTTGGAAGATGCGTATAAAGGTTTATTCGGTAAAGATCCAGTGGTTGATAAATGGACGTTCTCCACAAACGGCGTTTCGATCATGGGACGTTATGGAATCCCTTGCATTGGTTTTGGTCCTGGTCATGAAGATCAAGCCCACGCTCCGAATGAACGGACTTGGAAAAAGGAACTGGTCGATTGCGCGGCAATGTATGCGATGATACCGAGTATTTTTGTTCAAAAGTATGCTGAGTTGATGCCTAAGGCAACTGAGAATTTGGTGAAGTTGTAGGTTGGAGCAAGGCGTCATTACTCCGGTCGCACACGTTTCGTCGCTACTCCGGTTAACGCTGAAGCTAAAACGTCAAAACCCTTGTGCTTTCTGCATGTTAACCGTTGACAGTTTCTTCACGCTTCAGCATTAACCTTCGCTTACGCGACTCCACTAATGTGCTCGCTCCGTAATGACGCCTCAGCTTCGAGGGCGCGGGGAGGCGCTGGGTGACTACGGGGGCTTTGTCGCGATTTCGGCGTAACCTTTGGTTACGCTACTGCGCTCCGGCACGTTGGGTTTGTCGTCAACCTTTAGTTGACGCGATGAAGGTTAGTATCGATAATTAGAGGTTTAATTAGGTTCCTTAAAATAAACAATATATAGGGGGAAAAACAAATGCAAACCGTTTTTAGAGGAAGACATTTCATTAACTTAGAGGACTTTACGAAAGAAGAAGTCGACACGATGATCGAGGTTTCCTTGGAGCTTAAGAAGAAGTTTGCGATGGGTGAAGATACTCCTTATCTGCATAACAAAACGGGCTTTTTAATGTTCTTTGAGCAATCGACTCGGACCAGAAACTCGATGGAAGCTGGTATGGCTCAACTAGGTGGTCACGCAGGATTCTTGGATTCTAGCAGCATGCAGGTTGCTCATGGTGAGACGGCGAAGGATACAGCGATTATTCTTTCACGGTTTGGTCATATGATTGCTTGCCGTTATTGCAACTGGGGTCGTGGGAATGCTTATTTGAATGAAATGGCTAAATGGTCTGCAGTTCCAATTATGAACTTGCAATGTGATCTTTATCATCCTTTCCAGGCTTTAGCCGATTTGATGACGATTAAAGAGAAAGTCATCGATTTGAGACGGAAGAAAATTTCAATTATCTGGGCTTATGCCGAGAGCCATAAAAAACCGATTTCCGTACCTGTTTCCCAAGTTCTACTCTTCCCTCGTTATGGCATGGATGTTTGGTTGGCTTATCCAAAAGGTTGGGAGCTTCCTGAGTGGGTTATTACTCAAGCCAGAGAAAATGCTGAGAAGTATGGCGGTACTCTAACAATCACGCATGATGAAGCTGAAGCATATAAAGATGCGGATATCGTTATTCCGAAGAGCTGGGGCAACTGGGTCACTGACCAAACAGGGGCTACAGAAACTGGTGCCAGTAAAGTTATTGATGATGCTTTAATTGCTAATAAGAGCTGGAAGTGTACGGAAGCTAAAATGGCTACAGCCAGCAAAGATGTTATGTATATGCATGCTTTGCCTGCTGACCGCAACAACGAAGTTGAAGATGCTGTTATTGATGGACCGCAGTCTATTGTTTATGATGCTGCAGAAAACCGCTTGCATACAGCTAAGGCTGTTATGACCTTGTTGGTAGGTGGAAAATAATTGAATGCATTAGCTGTAGTGGCCATAGGTGGAAATTCTCTGATTCGTGATAAGGCACATGAATCGGTTGAGGATCAATATCTGGCTGTTGTGGAAACAGCTAAGCATATTGTCGGAATGATTGAGCAAGGTTACGAAGTGATTATTACTCATGGCAATGGACCACAAGTTGGTTTTATCTTGAGAAGGTCAGAAATTGCTAAAGATGTTGCAGCTATGCATCAGGTGCCGTTAGTTAGTTGTGGCGCAGATACGCAAGGGGCGATCGGCTACCAAATTCAACAAGCCATGGATAATGAATTTAAGAAAAGGGGTCTTAACAAATCGGCTGTGACGATTGTGACTCAAGTACTTGTTGACGAGAAGGACCCTGCTTTCCAGAAACCGGGTAAGCCGATTGGCTCGTTCTATTCCAAGGAGCAGGCCGAGATCATTCAACAGGCAAACCCGACTTGGGTTATGGTTGAAGATGCTGGCAGAGGGTATCGGCGGGTAGTCGCATCTCCCCGGCCGCAAGAAATTGTGGAAAAAGACGTCATTAGTAAACTAGCGCATGAAGGGTATTGTGTTGTTAGTGTTGGTGGCGGGGGGATCCCTGTCTTCAAACGGGAGGATGGATTGCTACAGGGCGT
This sequence comes from Desulfosporosinus cupriresistens, assembly GCF_001707885.1. GTDB lineage: Bacteria > Bacillota > Desulfitobacteriia > Desulfitobacteriales > Desulfitobacteriaceae > Desulfosporosinus. Next base: position 42,418 of record NZ_MASS01000018.1, read on the forward strand.
GGATGCTGTGATCGATAAAGATTTTGCTTCGAGTCTTTTGGCTTCCCAAATCAAAGCCGACTTGTTAATTATCTCAACGGGCGTGCCCACGGTGTATTTGAATTATGGCAAACCCGATGAAAAGGCTTTAGATAAAGTATCGTTAGCAGAACTAAAGCAATATGTGACGGAGAATCACTTTGCACCGGGAAGTATGCTGCCTAAGGTTCAAGCTGTCATTGACTTTTTGGAAAATGGCGGGAAAAAAGCGATCATTACAAATCCTGAATCATTGGAAGAAGCCATTGCCGAAAAGGCCGGAACTCATGTCTATGCGTGAGCGAAGTTCGAGGCGCGAGATGCGAGGTTCGAATTTCTAATTAGAAGACTAGAGATCGTACTTCGTCTGGGTTCTTAGAATAGTTTAAACAAAACTTGAGTAGGAGATTAAGTCTCCCTCTCAAGTAAGCTTCCTGTAGGCTACGTGCATAGGGATAGTCTGAGGATTGCAGAATAAAGATGAGCGCAGAGACATTCCCTCGTGGAAGGCGATCTGCGTCAAGTCTTAATCAGCTATGCTGTGAGGTGGGTCTCCAGTTTTTTAGTATAAGTCTCAAAGTTGAATTTGATTGTTTAAGGTTCCGCAGAGCGAGGTTTGGAATTCTAAGTTCGATGTTCGCGCATCATGCATCGCACTTCGCAAAGGAGAAGTGAACATGGGTATAGTGTTAAACGGTGGAACTATTGTCACAGCTGGCGATGTATATCAAGCTGACGTCCGCATTGAGGGTGAGAGAATTGTGACCATTGGTCATGACATCAAGCAAGCCGAGGATCAGATGATAAATGTGGACGGCTGCTTTTTATTTCCCGGAGGGATTGATCCGCATACCCACTTTGATCTCCCGGCAGGAGATATCGTGACTTCAGATGATTTCTTATCTGGTTCGCGAGCAGCGATCCTGGGTGGGACGACCACAATCCTAGATTTTGCCACACAGTTTAAAGGGGAAACCCTGAAAATGGGCTTAGAGAATTGGCACGCCAAAGCCGAGGGTAAATGTTACGTTGACTTTGGCTTTCATATGGCAATAACTGATTGGAATGATCAAGTTGCCCAAGAAATGACCGATTTGGTTCATCAGGAGGGTGTGTCTTCGTTTAAGCTATATATGGCTTATAAAAATATCCTGCAAGTCGATGATAGTGCCTTGCTGCAAGCCTTGCGCCAGGCAGGTGAGTGTGGGGCACTCGTCTGTGTTCATTGCGAAAACGGTGATGTCGTTGATTATTTGGTGCAAGAAGCTCGTAGTCAGGGGAAGTTTGCTCCTTATTTTCACCCGCTGACCAGGCCGCCCGAAGCAGAAGAAGAGGCAACCAACCGGGTTATTACCCTGGCTCAGATTGCGGATTCCCCTCTCTATATAGTCCATCTCACTTGTCGTGGAGCGCTTCAGGCTGTAGTGAAAGCCAAATTCAAAGGATTAAATGTCTATGCGGAAACTTGCCCACAATACCTCTTGCTCGATGACAGTTATTATCGTGCGGAAGGATTTAACGGTGCCAAGTATGTAATCTCGCCGCCCTTGCGTTCAAAAGACCATCAGGCGGGGTTGTGGTCTGGTTTACAAACGGGGATCTTAGATACCGTAGCGACGGACCATTGTGCCTTTAATTATAAAGGGCAAAAGGACTTAGGTTCAGGCGATTTCAGCAAGATTCCAAGTGGAGCGCCTGGAGTAGAAACGCGTATGGGATTGCTTTACACGTACGGAGTTGTGACAGGAAAATTAACGATCAACGAATTTGTGGCCCTGACTTCGACGAAGGCGGCAAAATTATTCGGCTTGTTCCCTCGCAAGGGAACGATCGCCCCCGGCAGTGACGCAGACATAGTTGTCTGGGATCCCCGGGTTTCATCCATCATTACGGTAGAGACACTTCATCAACAAGTTGACTATACTCCCTACGAAGGCTTCGAGCAGAAGGGCCAAGCCAAACATGTCTTTCTACGTGGTAAACAAGTTGTGAAGGACGGTCAACTTCAGGAGGCAGGACCCACAGGGATATATTTATCCCGCAAGCCATTTCTTAAGAGAAAGGTTGGGGGAAATGTTTAAGATTGATATTAACAATACAATGTACACTGTACAAGAGGATATGAATCTTCTGGATTTCTTGCGTGATCAGGCCCAGATAACGTCACTCAAAAATGGTTGTGGAGAAGGAACTTGTGGCGCGTGCATGTTATTAATGGATGGCAAGGCGATGAGAGCTTGTTTATTGACTGTCGCCAAGGTAGCGGGAAAAAAGCTTTTGACCGTAGAAGGGTTATCTGAGCGAGAGCGAGAAGCCTATGTTTGGGCGTTTGCCCAAGCTGGAGCTGTGCAATGTGGCTTTTGCATACCGGGTATGGTCATCAGTGCTAAAGCGTTACTCGATAAGGTGGCGAACCCGACGTCCCAAGAAATAAAACAAAGCATTCGAGGGAACATTTGTCGTTGCACAGGGTATGTGAAGATTGAAGAAGGGATCATGCTAGCAGCTAAAGTATTACGAGGAGAGCTCCAGGTCAATGCCCAATCCGGGGCAGGGATTGGGACCAGTATTCATCGAGTGGATGCTCGCGAGAAAGTATTGGGAACGGGGCAATATGTCGATGATATGTATGTTGATCAAATGCTCTATGCAGCCGTGTTGAGGACTAAATATCCACGGGCGCTTGTGAAGAATATTGACATATCCGCGGCAAGCGGCTATCCTGGCGTAGAAGCCGTCATGACAGCGGCAGACGTTCCGGGTGACCCTGATCACGGGCACATTTTCCAGGATTGGTCGACCTTAATTGCTATCGGACAAGAAACGCGTTATATCGGTGATGCCCTTGTTTTAGTGGCGGCGCAAACCAAAAAACAAGCGCGTGAAGCTTTGGCGCTTATTAAAGTTGAATATGAAGAGCTTGAACCGATACTCAGTCCAACCGATGCTCTTGCGGAGCAAGCTCATAACATACATCCTAAAGGGAATCTGTTGAGTATGACAAAAATCAACCGAGGGAATACCCGGGAATCATTGGCTAAATCGGCGCATGTCGTCACCCAGCATTATTCGACGCCACCGACGGAACATGCCTTTATGGAACCGGAAAGTGCGTTAGCTATTCCTCAGGCAGATGGTGGAATCACGATTTATGTCGGGGACCAAGGCATTTATGATGACCAACATGGAATTATGGCCATGCTCGGGCTTCCAGCAGAAAAAGTCCGCGTGATCAGTAAGCTGGTCGGCGGTGGATTTGGTGGTAAAGAGGATTTAACGGTCCAGCATCATGCGGCCTTGTTAGCCATGAAAACCCAAAAGCCTGTGAAACTGACTTTCACCCGCAAAGAGAGTATCTTAGTTCATCCTAAGCGGCATGCCATGGAGTTAGATATCACGACCGGGTGTGATGAAGAAGGAAAATTGACTGCAATGGTGGCGAACATCGTAGCCGATACGGGAGCTTATGCCTCACTAGGCACAGCAGTTTTGCAGCGGGCATGTACCCATGCCAGCGGGCCTTATCAGATACCAAATGTCGATATCACGGGCCTTTGTGTTTATACGAATAATCCTCCTGCAGGTGCGTTCCGAGGCTTTGGAGTAACGCAGTCATGTTTTGCAGCAGAAATCAATCTGGATCTCTTAGCAGAAAAGGTAGGAATTTCACCGTGGGAGATTCGTTATCGTAATGCGCTGGAACCAGGTATGATTAATTCGACTGGCCAGATTACCGATGAGGGGACAGCAATTAAAGAAACGCTCCTGGCAGTTCGGGAAGTGTATGAATCTCACCCTCATGCAGCAGGGATTGCTTGTTGTATGAAGAACACGGGAATTGGGGTAGGTCTTCCCGATACTGGCCGGGTTAAACTTAAAATTCACCAAGGAAAAGTGGTGGTCCTCACCAGTGCTGCTTGTATTGGGCAGGGCTTTGCCACAATTGCTACCCAAATTGTTCATGAGGCTACGGGATTGCCTTTGCATCTGATCGAAGTTGGTGCTCCGGATACATCCAGAACGCCTAATTCCGGTACAACAACCGCTTCGCGTCAGACTATGTTTACAGGTGAGGCAGCACGACAGGCTGCTCTCAAACTGCAACAAGCCTTGTATAAGACTCCTTTGGAAGAGTTGGAAGGGAGCGAATTTAGCGGCGAATACCTTGGAAAAACTGACCCAATGGATTCAGACAAGCCCAATCCAATCAGTCATGTGGCGTATAGTTATGCCAGTCAAGTCGTCTTATTGAACGCCGAGGGGAAAATTGAGAAGGTTGTGGCCGCGCACGATGTGGGCAAGGCCATCAACCCGAAGGCTATTGAAGGGCAAATTGAAGGAGGGGTTACCATGGGATTAGGGTATGCCCTGCGTGAGGATTTTCCCCTTCAGAAAGGTGTGCCAACCGCTAAGTTTGGCACACTGGGCCTTTTCCGATCGACAGAAGTGCCCGAGATCGAGTCAATCATTATCGAAAAGAATTCCTCCTCAATAGCCTATGGGGCCAAAGGGGTGGGTGAGATCTCTTCCATTCCGACCGCACCTGCTGTAGCTTTAGCCTATTACAAGTATGATGGCAAACTAAGATGTTCGCTCCCTCTACGGGAAACGCCCTATAAGAAGTAAGTTCTATAGAGGCTTGAATTTGGACTTTAGCTAACACTCTAGTATACTAGTCAAAAAAAGTTGCAGGAGAGGAAAATGGCAGGTACAGGAACATGGTTACCGAAAAGTTGGGAGCGTGGCAGTTTGTGGGCCATGACAAGGTGCGGGCAAGTTGTCACGTTCATTGGGGCTGGAGGGAAGACGACCTGCCTTCAATCAATAACCCAGGAGATTGAAAAGGCAGGGCAGCGGGTTGTTGCCACGACCACGACGAAAGTCTTTCCTGAAGAACTGATGTACTGTTGGAAGAACCCGAATCCACCGCCTTATGAACAAGAAAGAGCTTGTTTTTGGTATGTGGACGTTATGGAGGAAAGTGGAAAGTGGGTTGGTCCTCCTCTCAAAGCCGTTGATGATGCTATATTAGAAGATGTCTGGATGTTTGAAAAAAGTGGAGTTCAGGTTGGGGTACTGGGCGAAACACCTCAGGGTGCTTCGCCCAGCGGTAAGCGTTTTTGGGTGATCGAGGGGGATGGAGCCAGACGTCTCAAGTTGAAATGCTGGGAACCCCATGAACCGCAAATTCCTCGGCGATCGGATTGTGTCGTGCTGGTGCTGGATGGTGGTTTGTGGGGGAGAGTCCTCCAAGCGGAGCAAGTTCATAGACCTGAGAGTTGTCTGGATCTTCTTGGCCATGTTTGGAACGCAGAGCAGGCTTGGCGTTATTTCTTGAGGTCTCCCGTTTTTGCTGCCCAATATGTGCATATGTCTTGGGTGATTCTCTTGAACACGAAGGTTTCGCTGGATCTAGAGAAGCCTTTGCTTGACTTAAACCGTAGGTGGACAGAGATTCAACGAGGGGTCAATGAGCTGGAATATCGGCCCAAACATTTGCGTTTAGCTGCGGGGGATGCCAAGGAGGGGAAACTACAGTGGTTCGATTTGTGGTAATGGCTGCGGGGCAAGCGACGAGAATGGGGCAAGATAAACTTGTGTGCCTTGGAAGGAAACTACGGTGTTAGGTCATACTCTTCAGACTCTCCTAGAGGCAATCACCCTTCAAAAGCATCGTTCGTTGGCAGCATCCTCTCACCCGGTGGACACTGAGATTTATGTTGTTGCCAGACATCCAATTCAGGCCTATATCGCCGAAGACTGTATTCGGACGTTTAATTCATTCGGTGGGGTTTGGATACAGGTACCGACCCCTAAACCGCTTGCTGAGACAATTCGCTATGGGTTACAAGACTTAAACAGTGAAGTCCAGTGTATTGGATTTTTGCCCGGAGACCAGGTGGGGATTACCGCACCTAAGCTTGCAGGTTGCCTGCAGGAGGTGTTGCAGAATCTTCCGGATTTTCTGGTGCCGATTGTGGGAGATAAAGCGGTTTCACCTGTGTTTTTTCACCGACGGTTTGTTCCTGAACTTTTGGAGCTGCGAGGTGAACAGGGTGGGAGGGAAGTCTTATACCGCTATCCGGACTGCTGGCGGAAGTATCCGGTGGAGGCTGGCTTTTATCAAGATGTTGATACTCCAGAGCAATACGATGCTTTGCGAGTACAAATTAGTAAGGGAGAATCGAGCGAATGAAAAACGAACTCGTCATGAATGGACCGGTGGTTTTAGTTCGCGGAGCCGGGGAACAAGCATCAGGAGTGGGGTGGGTGCTGGCAAAAACAGGGTTTCGAGTGGTGATGACCGAAGTGGCTGTGCCCCTTATGGTTCGTTGGCCCGTTTGTTTTGGAACAGCTGTGTCAGAAGGGCGTTGGCAAGTTGAAGGGGTTCAGTCGAGTCGCGTCGCAGATCCTAAGGAATGTGAAACTGCTTGGCGAGCCGGGGAAATACCAGTTTTGATCGATCCTGCGTTGGAGTGTTTGTCATTGCTAAATCCCTTGGTTTTGGTGGATGCGATCATGGCCAAACGTAACCTCGGAACAGCACGGAGCATGGCTCGGAGGACATTTGGTTTGGGGCCGGGTTTCACTGCAGGAGTCGACGTTGATGTTGTCGTGGAAACAAACCGTGGGCATAACCTAGCACGGTTGATTTATAAAGGGGAAGCTCAACCTAATACAGGTATTCCGGGAGAAGTGGCGGGTGTATCAAGTAGGCGTGTTCTTTATTCACCTAAAGCTGGGATTTTTAGAGCGAAGAGGAGCATAGGGGAACAGGTTTCGGAAGGTGATTGCTTAGGTGAGATTGATGACGGGATTCGACCTGAAGAGATCCTTGCGTTGTGCAATGGTGTTTTAAGGGGTTTATTGCGAACGGAAACTCCTGTCGCTGAACATGTTAAAATTGGGGATATCGATCCTCGTGGGCAGGTGGAGTACTGTAGGACGATTACTGAGAAGGCTCGCGCGCTTGGTGGCGCTGTATTGCAGGGTATTCTTGAATCCGGAATACTTAGTCCTTTGTGTAACCATGAATAATTGTGATAGACATTTAACAAACTATAAGCAACTAAATATTTATTTGCCAGGTAGGAGAATTCAAGTGGATCGAGAATATGTACATATAGATACTAGTAAAATTTGAAGAATGATTAGATAACTCATATAACCTTGATAATGGGATCAAGGGTTTCTACGAGGCAACCGTAAATTGCTTCTCTATGAGCCAAGGCTGGTTGATAGAGTTTTGTAATGAGGTTGTTTTTTAGTGTGCTAAAATACCTGTAGGCGTTAGGGCCTTACGCAAATAGGGAAAGGGTGGGATTTAAATGCGTATTCTCTTGAAGAATGCCAAGATCGTAACCATGAATGCAGCACGTGAGATTATTGAGGGCGATTTACTAGTGGATGGATCTCAAATCATAGCAGTCGGAGGGGCTATTGAGCAACCTGCAGATCAAGTGATCGATCTGCAGGGGGATTTGCTTATTCCCGGTTTGATTCAAACTCACATTCATCTTTGTCAGACATTGTTTCGGGGACAGGCCGATGATTTGGAACTTTTAGATTGGCTTAAATTGAAAGTATGGCCGCTGGAAGGTGGGCATGATCCTGAATCCATATATGATTCGGCGTTACTTGGTATTGGAGAGTTGTTTCTTGGAGGGACAACGACGATTGTGGATATGGAGACGGTCCATCATACGGAACACGCCTTTGAGGCCATTCTTGCCAGTGGCTTGAGAGCCCTGTCGGGTAAGGTTATGATGGATGATTGCAATAAGGATATTCCAGCTTCTTTACGCGAATCGACAGAAGCCTCCCTGCAAGAAAGTGTTGATTTATATGAGAAATATCATGGTAAAGGGAATGGACGCCTTGAAGTGGCTTTTACGCCTCGTTTCGTCATCTCCTGTACGGATACGCTCTTAAAGGAAGTTTCGCAGTATGCGCGTGAGAAAAATGCCTTTGTACACACCCATGCTTCAGAAAACCGGTCAGAAATACAGGTTGTGGAGCGTACACGGGGCATGCGCAATATCATCTATTTGGATAAGGTCGGTTTAACGGGGCCTAAACTTATTCTTGCTCACTGCATTTGGCTAGATGAAGCAGAAAAAGAAATCCTCATCCAGACCAAGACACGAATCTCACACTGCCCATCTTCGAATCTGAAACTGGCTTCGGGGATTGCGCCGATTCCAGAACTTATGAAACGGGGGGCAGAGATTTCATTGAGCGCGGATGGGGCTCCTTGCGGTAATAATTTGGATGGATTTCGAGAGATGCGTCACGCAGCCCTTATTCAGAAACCTTTACATGGACCAACAGTTATGCCTGCGCGTGAGGTTTTTGAACTTGCCACACTTGGTGGTGCGCGGGCAATAGGGCATGAGCGGGATCTGGGGAGTTTGGAAGTAGGGAAAAAAGCGGATCTAGCTGTCGTTAGTCTGCAGGGTTTACACACTTGGCCCAACGAGCATGTGGATGTCTATTCCCAGCTGGTTTATCAAGCGGTTTCTTCTGATGTGCGTCTTACCATGGTGGATGGGCAAATAGTGATGAAGGATCGGCAGCTTCTGACGATTGATGTTCCACGACTTAAGGTAAGTTCAACGCAGAGTCTCAATCGAATCATGGCACGCATAGGGCAAATTTAATATAGATATAAGAATAATACGGGAAAGACTAGACTAGATATGGAGGGTAATGGTTTTGAAGAAAGAGACGCAACACAAACGAGAGGGTTTCTCGAGTAGCATTGGTGTTATTGCTGCAGTACTAGGTTCTGCTGTTGGATTGGGAAATATATGGAAATTTCCGTATGTCACAGGTGCTAATGGGGGAGCTGCCTTTATATTGGTTTATTTAATATGCGTGGCGCTTGTGGGTTTGCCCGTAATGTTATCAGAGCATCTGATTGGCCGTCATACAAAAGCGAATGCCGTCGGAGCGTTTAAAGCATTGCAACCCCGTCGTCCTTGGTTTTTAGTTGGTGGCGCAGGTGTTTTAAGTGCCTTTCTTATTATGGCCTTTTACACGTCGGTTGCCGGCTGGGTTTATGCCTATATATTCAAAGCTGCTGGTGGTGCGCTTCTTACATCGAAACCGGAAGATACAACTCTGGTATTCAACAAACTAGTGTCAGGGGTGGGTGAACCCTTATTTTGGCAAGTGTTTGTTTTGCTCGTAACCGGATCTATTATTATGGCTGGCGTAACTAAAGGTATTGAACGGGTTACTAAGTTCCTAATGCCCTTACTCTTTTTACTTCTCGTGATTATCGATATCCGGTCTTTGACACTCTCGGGTGCAGGCGCGGGGCTTTCGTTCTTATTTAAACCTGATTTTTCCAAGATTACGGTTGGTGTGATTTTAGCTGCGTTAGGTTTAGCCTTTTTTAAACTCAGCGTAGGAATGGGTGCAATGATTACCTACGGTAGTTATGTCGATAAAAACGAGAACTTACCCAAGATGGCCATTAAAGTCGCGCTAGCGGATACGTTGGTTTCGTTAATGGCAGGTATTGCTGTTTTTCCTGCGGTGTTTGCCTTCGGTTTTACACCAGATCAAGGTCCCAAACTGCTCTTCGTGATCATTCCAGCGGTCTTTAATTCGATGCCTTTTGGCAGAGTTTTTATGGTCTTATTCTTCGTACTTACCGCAATTGCTGCAACGGGGGCCATGCTCTCTTTGTTGGAAGTCCCCATCGCTTTTTTAACTGAGCAGTATCAATGGACGAGACGTAAAGCGACTTTATTAACGATTCTAGGGATCGGTTTGCTGGGCTCAACGGCGACACTCTCTAATAGCATCTTTGCCACGGTTACTGTGTTTGGCAAGACTTTTTTTGATTTCTACGATTTCGCGACTTCCAATGTCCTACTTCCTTTGGGGGGCATTTTCATTGCTTTATTTGTTGGTTGGCAGTGGGGAGATGTTAAAGTTAAACAAGAATTGTCCAATCAAGGTCAGTTAGCAAATGACGGTTTAGCGCGTGTCTATTTGTTCTTGGTTAAATTTATTGTGCCGATTGCGATTGCCATCGTTCTGTTCACAGGTTTAAAATGATTTCCTATTAAAGAGTTTTGAATCGAAACAACAGTTCGAAATAGTGACTGTACAAAGGTTAGAAGTTCTCAAGTGAGTGTGAAGGAGGAGTACAGGACTTTACTAGGACTAAAGGGAAAATTTTAAGGAAATCTTTTTTTAAGAGGTTTTTCTTTGTGTTTTGACGAACTAAATAGTTTGGACAAAAAAGACACTAAATGAATAGTAGGGTGAGAATTCATGCGTTTGGTGAACATACGTTATGTTGAGGAAGGATCAATCTTAGCGCGTCCGGTGCTCAACTCTTCCGGAACGGTCTTACTGCGGGCAGGGGTTCACTTGACGGCTTCCTATATCGAACGGTTAAAGACCTTGGGTTATGATGTGTTGTTTATTCAGGACAAACGACTGGATGATGTAGAAATCCATACTGCAATTACCGCTCAAACTCGTGAGGTGGCCTATAAGTCCATCGAACTTATTAGCAAATACATTGAGCGAGATTCAAAGGATTCCTTACCTATGGATAATATCCGTAGTACCGTTCAGCAAATGATTAACGACCTTCTAGCTAGTTCGGACATTTTGGGTAACCTAACGGAAATTCAAGGGTATGATGATTACACCTTTCATCATTCTGTGAACACAACGATTATATCGCTCATTTTAGCTATGGCATCGGGGTATACCGAGCAGAAGCTGATCGAACTGGGCATGGGTGTTCTCATGCACGACATTGGAAAAATCAAGATTCCTGAGGAGGTTCTCAATAAGAGAAGTCCGTTGTCGGGAGCAGAATTCGAGGAAATCAAGCGGCATACGACATATGGGTTTGAAATTTTGCGTAAGAACAATGATCTTAGTCTTCTTTCTGCCCATGTTGCCTATCAACACCAAGAAAAATGGGATGGGAGCGGATATCCAAGAGGGCTCAAAGGAAGCAGCATACATGAGTATGGAAGACTGGCATCTGTTGCTGATGTGTATGAAGCCCTAACGAGTAAACGAGTTTACCGAAATGCCATTGAACCTAATGAGGCCTATGAATATATCGTTTCTCAAGGAAACACTCACTTTGATCCTGAGATTTTAGAGATCTTCAAAAAAAATATTGCCGTTTATCCTTCCGGCTCGGGTGTTCTTCTAAGCAATGGGCAAAGAGGGAATGTTATAAAACAAAACCTAGCTTTTCCGAATCGCCCCTTTGTGAGGGTGTTTTACGAGAATGAAAAAACGCTTGCAGCTCCAATTGATCATAATCTAGCAGAGTATCCTTCCATTATGATTATTGCAGTAGATAATCGCTAGTCCAAACGAACACAAAAGCAAGAAATAGAGGTCAAAACGAATAGGCCTGTCATTTGACAGGCCTATTCGTTTTGACCTCTATGATTTTTTGAAGAGTGCTTTGAATTCCTCAATTTTCTGGACAGGACGTTGACACGTGAAGTTCTGGCATAGATAGGCGGTAATATGACTAGGGTCTATGGGGTAATCTTGAATCCAGGGGACGGTCTCTAGAAGACTTCCTTCTTGGTAAAGCACAGAAGCATAGGGTCGAAACTCAGAAAAGAAGATTTGACGCATTTCGGACAGTTCTGGTGCGTTTAGCGAACCTGCTAGAATTAATTCCTGACTGGGATGAACGGCAAACTGCAAGGCTTGGAGAAACGCGGTATATCCAGAGGGATGTTCTTCGAGGACTGGGCGAAAGGCGAGAAGTTGTTGTTCGGCTTTTCTTTCCCAGCGTTCGTTTCCGGTGAGACGCGCAAGTTTAAGAAGGTTGAGCGCGGTGATCGAGTTACCGGCTGGAATGGCTCCGTCATAACTCTCTTTAGGTCGGAAAAGAAGTTCTTCCGCATCGGATCCGGTTAGATAGTATCCTCCGTCTTCTTCATCTAAGAAGAGCCGTTCCTGTTCCTCTTGAAGTTGAAGAGCCGTTTGGAGGTAGTGGGGTTTACCACTCGCCGCGTAAAGCTCAAGGAGGCCCTCAATGAAAAATGCATAATCATCCAAGTACCCCAAGTAGGCAGCATGCCCCTCACGGTAGCGAGCCAAGAGACGTCCGTCATCACGTTTAAGGTGATTTAGGACGAAATTCGTGGCGTTTTCGGCTGCCTTCTGATAGGCAGGAATCCCAAGAACCTGGGCACCTTTCGCAAAGGCAGCGATCATTAACCCATTCCAGGCTGTCAAAATTTTGTCATCCTTATGAGGGTGGATTCGTTTCTCACGCGCTGCGAATAACGTTTGACGTGCTTTTTCCAGGGTTTGTAGAACTTCGGCCGCATCCAATGAGTTGTCGCGAGCAATCTTTTCTAAATTTCCTAGTAAAAGATTGGGAATATTTTTTCCCTCAAAGTTACCTTCAGGAGTAATGTCATAAACAGCACAATATATTGCCGCCGTGTCTTTGCCTAGTAAAGTTTCGATTTCTTCGGGAGTCCAAACATGGAATTTACCTTCTACACCCTCAGCGTCGGCATCTTCTGCGGAGTAAAAACCCCCCTCGGGAGATGTCATGTCCCGAAGGACATAGGTGAAGATTTCTTTTGCTTTTTGAGCATCCTCGAGTTGGTGATTCGCTTGATAGCTTTCCAGGTAAATCAAGGCGAGCAAGGCATTATCATAGAGCATCTTTTCAAAGTGAGGTACTAACCACTTTTCATCGGTACTATACCGTGCAAATCCGAACCCGACGTGATCGTAGATCCCCCCTTGGGCCATCCCGTCAAGTGTTTTGCGAACCATTTCTAAGGCTTTGCTCTGAAGATGGTCTTGAGCATAGCGGAGGAGGAAGCTTATGGTATGGGGGGTGGGGAATTTCGGAGCTCGGCCAAAACCACCGTAACGCGCGTCAAAACTTTGAGCAAAGACTTGGTAGGCTTTATCAATAAGCTGTTCACACCATGTTTGAAAGGCTTGGGAAGAAGTAGGGCCTTTGCCATCTTTTAAGGATGGATCGTTTGTAAGAGGAGAGGAAAGAGGTGATGGTATACTTGGAACAGTTCGTTGAGAATGAACGGCGGTAACGATCTCATCGCTTGACTCCCGTAATTTACCTTCATTGGTCTTCCAGAGCGTGCCAACCTGTTGTGCGAGCTCCATTAACCCGGGGCGACCGTAGCGCTCTGTTTTCGGAAAATATGTTCCGGCAAAAAACGGCTTTTTCTCGGGCGTCATTATTATGGTGAGCGGCCACCCACCCGATCCAGTAAGCGCTTGACAGAAAGCCATATACAAATGGTCTACGTCAGGGCGTTCTTCACGATCAACTTTGATAGAGATAAAGTAACGATTCAGGATGCCTGCAACTTCGTCATTTTCGAAGGATTCTCGTTCCATGACGTGGCACCAGTGACAAGTTGACCAAAGATACCCCGTAACTAGGAATAGCCGACGGACAAAAAGACTGGCTTATTCTCACGGGCGGCTATATGGAACGCTTCGGCACCCCACGGATACCAGTTTACCGGGTTGTATGCGTGTTGCAATAAATACGGCGACTTCTCATTGTATAAGCGATTAGGCTTGCGGTTGTCCTTGTCCTTATCGTACATTTTTCAAACTTCCCTTCGTAGATATATTTCGGTTTAGTCTTTGAAGATTACTACACTATTATTCAGTTCAATTATACCTTCGGAAGCCAACGAAGCCAACAAAATAAGCGCCCACCATTTTATTACGGTGGACGCCTTTAATATTATTACAGCTATTCTACTTTATAAGACCTGAAATCACTTCGTTATAAATAGCGTTGAACGAAGCAATCGCTTCGTCGCTAGGTTCGTTTGAAGTGACCCGGATAGTAATCTTGCCGTATTTATAAAGTCCATTCTTAACTTTAACAAGCGTTTCACCGTTCGACGGTTCCTTCGAGAATAAACGTTTCTTTATGTCCATAACCACCCACCGTCCTTATTCGTCTTTACACCCGTAAATGTTGCAAAAGGTCGGCGGTTGTTACGGTCGGGCGAAAATACAATTGCGGGGCAAGCGTCAAAATGATAAAATGCTTTGAAGTGAAAAATCGAAGGCGGGCGAAGATATTGTTAAGTGTGGAAATCGTGGACGCGTTGAAGGCGTCAGACTCCATCAAGAAGACGGTGAAAATCCCGGTCTTATTAGACAGGGCGTTGAAGATAAAGGCGACGGTTGAAGGCGTTAGTCAAACCGAAATGATGGAACAAATTTTAACTAAAGCGGTTGACCCTAAATACTTCGAAATGGTATTAACCCCGAAGGAAAACTCGGAGAAGTAACCGATTATTAAACTACATAGAAAATAGGCGTAATCATTCGACTGAACGAGTGATTGCGCCTTATTTATGTTTAAAGACGAAATGCGAATAATTGTTGCCGTAAATGCGGTTGTACATTAGATGCCGTATTGTATAAGCTATTCGTATACCCGGATAAAACAACACATGAAGGACGCTAACCCGCGAAGACACATAACAACAACGGCGCGGACTATCGACGGAACGACGGCACATACGGCAAGCGACCAAGGGCAACGCCACAAATACCGCATACGACCGACGGACGCCCCACCGCTACAATTACCCTGTCGCCTATTGTAATATATTTCTAATGTTAATATTTTCCCATTATTGTACTATTAGAAAAAGGGTCGCGATAAGCGCGGCGTTTAATGAAGGGTAGGCATTGCACAATGCAGAAGAAAACGATAATCATTACGGGCGTTATGTGCGCGACTTTATTTATTGGCGGCGGTATTGCGACGGCACATTACAAACCCTTCGCAGATACCCAAGTGGCGGTTGCTTCGACCGCCACGTCAACCACCCCGGACACAACCACCGCAACCCAAACCGCTATACAAGCAGACACGGCGCCCAAGCAATATCCACAAACGGATTATGATGGCGATTCGTACCCAATACCCAACGACGGTCAATATCATCCTTCTACGAAGAACCCGGCGGGACTATTTGTTCGCGAGATTATATTTCACGAAGGGTTCCGGGCAAAAGGTCTTAAAGCGCTTGACGTTCAGGTTATAGCAAGAAGCGAAAACGGTGAGAATATGCTTGTCGAAGATCGTGACGAGATTGTCAGCGCAACCGGGACGTCCGGCAAAGTTTACGATATGGTCGGATCAAAGGGAACCGGGGTAACTCTTAATTATTCATATAAGACGTATACCGAAGAACGCGTCATTCAGTATATCGACGTTAATGAAAGCGAAAAGGGAATCACTTCCGTCGTAGTACGCCGGGACGGAAAACTTATCACGGTAAAGCCGGACAAAGATACTAAGTATGATACGACATATGCCACGTTACCCGCTAAGGCAACGACCACGGCGCCCAAGGCGACAACCGTCACAACGCCCGCCAAGGTAACGCCCGCGCCGACACCGAAGTACACGGCGACCAACCCGCCCATGCCGCCCTTTGAACTAACAAACGCATTTTATGGCGAAATATATGACCCGGCGGGCGTAAGAAAGTTGGCGGCGTGGGTAATCGCAGACCCGACGGCAAGGGCATATTATAAGGCGCAAGGGAACCCGACCGGGGCGACGGCAACATACACCAATAAGACAATCATACCGCTTCCACCCGGTTACGGGTTGGAACATGGCGGCGATTACTACGACCCGGATTATCTTAACGCATACGCAGATTATCAAGAGTGGCTTGTAAAACCTAAAAAATAATACGAAACGTCCCGGTCAAATCGACAATTAATTAGGAAGGAAGTTTTACCGTGATTACACCACGCCCGGACTTCATTGACAGCGAATTCTTCGTTGG
The DNA here is from genome assembly GCF_001707885.1 of Desulfosporosinus cupriresistens. Classification (GTDB taxonomy): domain Bacteria; phylum Bacillota; class Desulfitobacteriia; order Desulfitobacteriales; family Desulfitobacteriaceae; genus Desulfosporosinus. Next base: position 58,269 of record NZ_MASS01000018.1, read on the forward strand.
GGAAATGGACAATTGGCATATGCTTCCCGGCGCTTCGCGTGAAGTCGTGAAGGAATTTAAGGCGTTCATGCGACTAACGAAAAGACCATTCGTGAACAAGACGATCGACTTTCGCGATTGTGGCGTTGCCCGCCGATCGGGGAAGCGTTGGGCATTAATACGGCGACCTTGTCCGACCTTCCCGCGCCGCTACCGCTTGACGATGAAACACTATTGAACCCACGCGATAAAGGTCGCAACACCCGGATAGCCGGGTTCTTCTTTTTGTGGGCGTGGCAGGGCACTTGTCAAATATGGACGACAAAAAGACGGAAGGAAAGGACTATTCCTTCGCTTCCGCCTTTCGGTGTGTGTATGCTACCGAGAGTGTTGATAAAATCTGAACAGGGGTTTGCACATGGTTATATGCATACTTGGCTGTTGCAATAGCTTATGAGAGATTATAAATACCGTTTATTGGTTACTCTCTGAATTTTTGTAGCCCTAGAACCACATGATGGACATCTTTGGTGTTCTGTAACGTTTTCATTAGGAATGATACCAGCTAACATTGAACCACCGAGTGTTAACATGCTTTTACCAATATTTTTAAGGGCATTAATTTGTTGCAGTTTAACATCTTTTTCATTAAAAAACCATAGTTTACCACATGAACCACAACTTCCCTGAAACTCCTCAATAAATTCAAAGTTATCATTTTCTTTGGGCGCAGGTTTGGCAGATGCTATGGGTTTATATGAAGCAGATTGAGGGGCAGGCATTCTAGGTTTTACAGGGTATTTAACGTTATTTCCACAATAAGGACAAACTACAGTACCTTTAGGTACTACCCTATTGCAAAATTTAAATTGGCAGTATTCTGTTGTATTATCCATAACTCATTTTGCACTCCTTTTTATATGCAATTTCCAATTAATCTTATTATTATTTTATAGCCCCTTTCTGACTCATTGTCGTCCAAGAATAGTTTTCGGTTAAAACGGAATGGTCTTCTGGCATAGTAAAATTGTTCTCTATCCACTTGTAGAAGCTGGCAGAATCAAAGTCTAAGGCAACTACTTCTCCTGAACTTCCATCAATATAACCGCTTTGGCTTCTAGGCTTACTAAAGTAATTCTTAATAGTGTTAATCCCCAAATCAAAGTTGCCACCTCCAAAACCTAATGGATTGTCAGTGTCTGCAAAATGTATAACGACTTCAGATAAATTAAAGTCTATTTTACTAAAATTATCATTGATGGCTTTGGCTATATTGAACGCGACTTCTTTTCTTTGGCTATCATTAGTTATCGTTTTGCCGTTCTTAGCTACTGAGAGTTCCATAGTATAGGCATTTTTCAAATTGGTCTTACCCATACTAGTATCGTGTGGTTCTACTATAGACCCAATTCCTGTATATATGAAATCTACTTCTTTTTCCAAAACTTCATCAACTTTTAACTTATTTATGATGTTTTCTTTTGTCCATTTTTCGTTAGCCTGTGCGGATTTAATATCTTCTTCTTTTCTATTGATTGTGACTAACAATTGTTTAGCTTCATCAAGGGTACTATTAAGGGCTAATGCTTGTTTAGCATTTTCTTTAGCCGTGAACAATTCATTGTTCAGAAAGTTTGTTTTAGCACTACTTAAAAAGTTATTAGCTTTAGTCTCAGGGCTTTCTTCAATTTTTGAATTAGGTTGAGTTGCTATTGTTGGTTCTGCAATAGCAGTTTTAGTATGTTGTTCAAACTTAGATGGATTCATCTTGGAGTCTAAATAATATATCGGGAATAAAGCTAAAAATACAACAAATGCTACTCCAAATAGTGTGGGTGAGAAAAAAACCAGCAATAAAAGATATGACCAAGGCTAAAACTAAAAGTATATAGATGATATGTACTAGGGGTTTAAAGATAAAAACAATTATAACTATAATTGCTAAAAGAATAATAATAGGGAATATTTGTTGCCAGAGAGATGATCTATCTTTAAACTGCGGTGATTGATTAATAGTTGTTTCTTGCTGTTCATTAGGTTTCTGAGAATCAGCTAATAACCAGTTTCGAATAGTACCTCTAGGTATTTGATGTTTTTTCGCTAATTTAACTATTGTCTCGTTGTCATATTTTCCTTGGGCTTCAGATCGTATTTGATCTTTGAATTCATCTGTATACTTGCTTCTCTTTGGGCGTGATGTCTCATTCGAATTAGTCATATTGGTTTCTGCCAATTCAGATACCTTCTTTCTTCATTCTTCTGCTTCTTTCTATTATATCATTCGAGATGAGAGAAAATTGTCAAATATAGTTATGATATGATTCAAGTAACCGCCATTACCTAAATTTCTTGTTCCTGCATTATTCGTGTATATTTATGCAATACTTAGATGGAGAAAGAAGCGCCGGGTTATTCCCAACGCTTTTGGTTTCTTATGGCGGTGCTTATATGTGACCGTATGCAACGAAGGCAACCTTGCAATCGCCACATTCGATATTCAATTCCTTCGTTGCCCTTACGATCGCGCCGCACGTCTTTATCGTTTTCGGTGTGATTTTTAAGTCCAGTTCCACCCCTACTCTATTCAATCCTGCGCATCAAAACACAAACACGTTCATCTTTAATACTTAACGAGTAGTCTTGTTCTTTATAGCTATTAAACCATTTCTTCATAATCCGCCGATTTGTAAGTGAGTCGCCTTGAATTATTTCAATTTCCGGGTTATCAAATTTCCTTTTCCTGAAATATGGGTCAAATGCATAAACACTATCTTCATCTATATGTGTTATCAGAATATAGTGGTACATTCTTGGTTGAAAAACTCTCGCCAAAACAACGCCGCCATCCTTCAACCAACTCACCAAATGCTTGTTCTTTTCAAAGTCTGCTTCCGTTCCATCTACTCGTTCACATTCAATATTAAATCCCTTTGTTTCGTTGTAGTAATTAAGCCATTCACATATAAAACCGATAGCAAACCCCGTCGTTCCACCTTTTCCGACTTCACCGAACCTGTTGAATGTATCTAGGGAATAAAGCATAATTGCTTTAATTACTTCCGGTGGAATTTCTTTTCTATCAAATAAAAAATTTAAGGCGTTCAAGAATGATGTTGGCACACAGTCATATTCAGATGATTGATATTTGAGTGGAATTTTCATGTTCCAACAACCCCCCAATATATTCAACAATTCGACCTAGCAGATAACGTTATCGGATTACCGAATTTGTTCGTAGTAAATCCGATATTAGTATTATATACCAAATAGATTCGCGAATATATTCTTTTTATTCCCATGGACGCAAGGCATAAAGCTAAAGCGTTCTTCACCGAACGACACAAGACGTCAGGACAAGCCACTGGAAGACGTCTAAGTAGTCAGGATGTCACGAAGGTATATTCGTCACGATTCGACAATTAATAGGCTTATATTGCGTTGAAAATTAATTTTCAAAAATAAGGCGTTGACCTTCGCGGGTTGACGCCTTTTTCTTTTCATCAATTGTTCGTTTAAAACCTAAATTTACGTACCGTAACAAACCACGCCAACTTGCAACATATATCAATGAAGGCATACACGCTATAGCGAAAGGGCGTTTCGACTATAGCAAAGCACGAAAGGGGCGGCAAATTATGTACAACCACGCTATGACAATGAATTCGCCACCGTAAATAGCAGACATTATCGTTGTGGGCATTGGGGACTTATATCCTTCAAACGATAGTCGCAAGAAGGATAGTTGAAGCACGAATTGGCGCTAAGATATGAAAATATGGGATTTACCCTATACTAACAACACTATTTTAACGACACCATTCGAACAACATTATTCTAACGACATTATTCGAAGAACACTATTTGAACTACTAGCAATGAAGAAGAACGTAAAGCCCTAAAGGGCTTATTGCTAAAGCAATAGTAGTATTGAAAAGGGAAAGAAATATCTTTTAGGAAAGTCAATATAGGGGTTAGTAAGGTATTGATGAGAAGAAAACGAAGGGTTTCAAACAAGAGTTTCGAAATTTCGAATAAACGATAGAAGGAAGGTGAGTTCATGCGATGTATACCAAAAAGAAAGCAAGGGAAGCGGAACCCGGTATTGACGAAGCGGTCGTTGACCCAAACGAAGAAGAATTCGACGACGGCGATACAATTAATGAAGGTAAAGTCGAAGACTTCACGACCTTCGAATCTATGGAATTCATTAAGTTCAGCGTTCCAATATTTCAAAAGGATAATTTCGGCGGGTTGTCGTCAGGGGCGTTAAAATTGTGGCTAATATTGTCAACTAGATTAAGACCCGACGGTCGCGTCGCAATTGAAATTAAAGACGTTCCAAAGTACGCAAGGAAATTTAAACAAGACCCAAAGACAACGAAGAAGGCGTTTGAAGAATTGTTGAAGTACACGTTCACCGTTGGCAAAGGTAAGAACACCCGGACGAACTGCGTGTTAAAAATTGAACATATTGACAACGAAGTCGAGTATCTTAAAATTCCATACGGTTCGGGAATCGGTACATTCGACGGAACCGGGAAAGAATACGCTTATCCACAGTTTATCAAATGGCAACGAGAACGATTAGAAGCGTTGCTAATGACGTCAGGGGGCAGTATGTTAGCTACATTACTTGCCATTGGAATACACGTTAATAGCATGGGCATTGCGTTTCCTGCATGGAAAACGATTGCCAAAATTCAAGGCGTATCAGTTAGTGTAATTGGGGACAACTTGAAAATGTTGGAAGACGCAGACTTGATTAAGAGAAAACTCGTTCCGGGGAAGACGCAATTCGATCACAACGAATATCATCTTGACGCAAAGACAGGAATAACCTTTTGTTAGGCGGCGTGAACTTGTGAAAGGCGGCGGTGGCGTATTATACAATGTAAACGCGAATGGAACTTGGTTGCAATGGTTCCAAGCGCGAACGGCGTGGGTTATTCCCCCGGCGCCGAATACGAAGGAAGGAAGCGTTGTTTTGTGGATGCGCACCCCACGAAGCGGCGCTTCTTTTTTTTTATGCCTACAAAGGGATTGACGAAAATCACCGTCCGGCGCGAAGGCGGCGCGGCGTGAATACATATCTCTTTATTTTTATTTTAAAATTAGCGAGAATTCGCTTGTTTTAGCGGTCAGTAGTCTTGTTTAACAATAGAACGGGGTTCGCGCCTTCGTTCGAAAGACCTTCGCGAAGACCGTTCCTTTTATTTAGCCTAAAATCAGCGAATCCTCGCTAATCGCAACAAGCCACAAAGGGGGTTAAAACTTATGGGACGATACGAACCGATCAAACTTGAATTATCCCCACAAGAAATTTCCGTAGTTGAATTTATCAATTTGACATTGACAGTACGCGGCATGACGAAAGTTCAACTTGCGACCGAATTACAAGTCAACGTTCACGCGATTTACAATCCACTACTAAAACGACAAAGGTTATCGGAAGAAATGCGTATCAGAATTTTTAAGGCACTTAAAATCACGAACACCGACATTATCATGATGTTAGAACACATGGCGAAAATGACGCCACAAAAAAGGGGGAATTAAAATGTTAAAAACTTATGAAAAATTCACAGCCACCGTGGAGAACTTCGAACAAATGATTAATGACTTACTCACAAGCGCAGACGCCGCAGAAATCACGGTAAAGGAATTGCAAGGTCAAAAGGTAAGCGCGCTTATGGTTGGCGATGTCGCAGGTGCGGTCTTATTGTCAAAACAAATTAGTGACGAACAAGAAACAATTGCACACAACCGCGAAAGCGCGGCACTTATGGAATCCGGCAAGTGGAAAGCCTTCGTCAACACGATTGAAGACGTTACCAACGAAAGGAACCAAGTCGTCGCCGATATGCTTAAAAAGTTCGAAGCAAAGGCGGTTATTGTCGCTAAGGCTAAAGAATCCTATTTGAAAGAATTGTCTGAACTTGGCGCAATTCACCAAATCGCAAAAGATGCACATCACGACTTAGCAGACGCCCAAAATGTAGTTAATACATTCGAAGGTAATCCAAAAGGATACCGACACTACGGCACGGACTTGAATTGGGACGCACAGCCATTGTACCGCCCAAGCCGCAGGGATAACTCTACGCCCGTCGGAGTATTAGCCTTGACGATGCCGCAACAAAAGCTTGCCTATGACCCAAAAGACCCGTTTACCGAATATTTTCCCGAATAGTAAACGGTCTTAAACGACCAACAAAAGGGGCGCAAGTCGCCCTTTTAATATGGGGGCAAAGTACATGGGCGGTAATGGGATAGTAACTTCACAGTTAAAGAACCGAATCTTCTGGATGAATATGGCGGGGGAAACGAACCCGGTGTGTATTCAGTCCAATATTATAATCGCATTGCGTAAGCAGGGTTACAAGGACACGTTGAACGATATGCTTCGCGCTTTCTTTCTGCATGAATTCGGAATCAATGACCTTACGGAAGGGCTTTTAATTTATCTTTAAAGGGGCGTGAAATGCTAATGGCGTCATTATCGAAGCGCATAGAATATGGCGGTTTACGGTTCAACGAAACCACCGCGCATAAGTTTAACATTCTCGCCGGGATTATTCCGCCCGAAGGATATACGGACGAAGTGACCGTCACACCGAAAGCGCGGCAAATGACCCAACGGCAACAACGGGCGACGTTCAGTTCAGACGCCTACAACGAAAAAACCACAGAACAACGCGCGGCGTTAGCGATTGCCTATGATAATTCAAAATTGTTAGCGGCGGCACGGATCGAATCACGACAGAACGCCCAATCGTTTGCAATGGGGAAATCCTTGTCTTACGAAGCGGCTTATAAGTTCGCGAGTACACAATAGTAAGCGGCGTTATCCGCAAAGGGGTGGGGGCGGTATGAATAGCTTGTCGGTCGCCAAACAACAATTTAAAGAAGCGAATAAATGCGTGGGACTAATTAGGTTGCTTGAAACGCCGGAAGGCATCTTAGCCTTATTACTAAACATTAATACGTTGGAATCCACGAACACCGATTACCGGGTTAGCGACATTATTATCGACTTCGAAGCCGGGATTAACGCCGCCGATCTCACAGAGAAACAACGAATTGTGATCGACGGAACAATCGCGGGCGCTACCCAAAGAGAACTAGCAAAGGAAATGGGTATAAGTCAACAAGCCGTGCAATGTCACCTACGTGTGGCAGTTGGTAAGATCGTTCGTGCAAGCGAGAAGCCGCCCAAGCCCGAAGTCCTAACGACCATACCACCAAGACACATAAAATTTAAGGGGGTTATCAAATGACAATTGAAAACAACGATACCCAATCGGCGGTTGACCTACTACGCCAAGCATACGCGACGAATGACGTTGAAAGCGATCACGCAATCCTAATGACGGAATTCGAAACTAAGGTCAAAGAAGCGGAAGTGTTTAAAGCCAAGCGAATCGAAAATAACCAAGCGTCGGCATTGGAATTGTTGATGGAAGGGTTTAAGCGCGTGGACGGTCAAGCGATGAACCGCAAGGACGCGAAGATCGAAAGGGCTAAAGTTCTACAAGAGAAAGAAGAAAGCGACCGACAAGCCCGCAGGGATGCGGTAATCAACGGCATGAAGAAATAGATTATCGACTAAAGTGAACGGGCGGGTTAGACGATTAAAACCGTTTACCCGCTTAACTTATATTAAGGGGGTGAATACGATGGTAGCAAAGTTCAAGAACGTGGACTTGACGAAATTTAACGATCAGCAACGCCAAGCGTTGGAAATGTTGTGCGTTCCAAATCGCCAAGAATACGGCGAGATTGCGAAAGCGGTAGGCGTAAATTTGAAGACCCTTTATAGGTGGCGACAATTCCCGGAGTTCGTCGAAGCGATTTCGGGTATGGCGATTATGAATCTTCACGCCGACCTTCCCGAAGTTTTCAGCGCCATGCTTAAAAAAGCGAAAGCCGGGGAAGTCCGATCGGTTGCGTTAATGTTTAAATTACTAGGGCTAACAGTTGATAAGAAGGAAGTCCAAGTCGAAGTTGAAGCGAAGGGCGAATCCAACGAAGACGTCGCCGAAGACATTAAGCGTCTTAAAGCGATGTTAGGAAAACGTTAATATGGCGACTAACGGGCGATACTGAAAGAAAAGTATCGTCCTTCGTTTATCCATTTTTAGCGGACAATATATGGGGGTACACGTTAGACGTCGTTAGGGTTCGTTGCGGGTTCGGTAATGGTCGTTAATGGTGGAAGGTGGAACCGCCAAAACGATCGGGCATTGGTTTTTTCGGTTAGTCGATGGGTTGCGTCGATGCTTTACTTAGCTAAAGCGTTGGGGCAGTAGGATTGTAGGGTTTTCGTGGGGTTGCGTTTGAAGCGTAAAATATCCGCAAGCCGTCCCTTATGCGCCCCGTCCTTCGAAAATATAGGGGTGGGGGGTATACGAAAAGGTCGGTTCAACGGTCGCTTATCGGTCAAATCGAAGGCAATCGTTCAATATGCGCGTCACATATTCGAAAACCTTCGCCAAGATCAGAACCCGGTAGCCTACGCCCAAGCGGTTCCCGTCGTATAATCAATTAAGCGAGTGACACGGCGCCATTATCGAATATTAATTGAACGGTTGCGTTCAAAAAGTAAGCATATGAAGCGCCGCTAATCGGTTCCATAAACAGATGTTTAACGAACTAATCCGAACACGTCGCCATAAGCCCAATAAACCACTTGAAACAGTTCGTTAAGTCGTCCGATAAACAAAGTTCCTTTATTGTTATCGGTTACGGTTTATGGTACTATTAGCAAACAACGAACTATTCGAAAGGCGGCGGGCATTATGTTATTCGGTTATGCGCGAGTAAGTACCCAAGATCAATCAACGGATTTACAATTTGATGCACTAGCGAAGGCGGGCGTTGAACCGGGAAACATCTATTCAGAGAAGATCACAGGAACCACGAAAGACCGACCACAATTTATCCGCCTATTGTCGATGCTACGCAAGGACGACACCCTTATTGTGTACTCGTTAAGCCGCGCAGGACGGTCATTGAAGAACCTTATCGAACTAATCGAACAGTTAAAGGCTAAAGGCGTGAACTTCGTTTCATTGAAGGAACAGATCGACACTACCACCGCCGCCGGGAATCTTATTTTCGGGATATTCGCCGCACTATCGCAATTCGAAAGAGATCAAACAAGTGAACGCGTGAAGTCGGGGTTGGACAGCGCACGGGCGCGGGGTCGAGTTGGCGGCAGACCGTTCAAGGATAGCGCCAAGGTAAGCGTCGCACTTCGTATGTATGACGCTAAGACCTATTCAATTAAAGAGATTACGGAACAAACTGGAATCGGTAAGACCACCTTATTCAGATACATTAAGGAACGTGCTACACAAGAAGCGTCCCAACGATAAAGCCGGGTACATAAGAAGCGCCGCCTATTAAATTAGGGGCGTTATTTTTATGGGCGGTATTTCGAAAAGCGTGGGGGCGTTAAGGTTCGGCAAGGCGATCAACTAAGCCCCTACCCTATTGACAAAGCAAGCGCAGACCCACGCACACGCGCACAGATAGGCGCTAAGACACTCAGACCATACATCTACACGAATACACCAAGACGTTAGCCCACGCCCTACACGCCATACATATAAGCCTACGATGTACCACGACGACCGACGATACACACACATACACACGTTAAGCCAACGATGAAGCAAGCGTTAAGCGTTCGACCTATACAATAACCTATTGTTAATACGAATAGAATATCGAATTAATGTTTGTGATCGACAAATTTTATATATAAATTAATGTTAATCGAAGGAATCAGAATCGAATGAAAGAGAGTTGACGCTTGACCCCACCCACCGGGGGTACGCCCCCTAGATAACCCACAGATTACGTCGAAAGAATCCGCGCAATAAATTTGGAATGACTTTGGAAGTTAATTCCAAACGATTAGACGATCGCCCAACGCCATACGATACCCAACGATACCCCTTCCCTATTCTATCGCTATGTACCCGTTCACCGTTAAATCGTTAATGGCGATAGTTCGCAAAAGGTATTAAGGTAATCGAAAAAGTCGAATTGCCCAAAAAAATTCGAGTATAAATTTTGAAAACATAGTAGGCAAATCGTCCACCGTGACAAACGACGTTTCGTTGCAACATTCTTGGGTAATAGGCGCATCAAGGCGACTTTATCGAAAGGGGGCAACAATATGAGACACGCAATAAAAACCACAATCCAAACCAACGCCAAGGACGCCAAACGACCTGTCTTCGTAGAAAAGAACGTTAAGGGCGAGATTATCACAAAAACTTGTTCGATATGCGGCGAATACAAAGAACTCGAAGATTTCCCCAAGAACAAAAAGGGCTTCGCAGGATGCGCGTCAGCTTGTAAAGCGTGTAATACCAAGGCGAGATCAACCCCACCTTCGCCCGAATCGTTAGCATTGAAGGTCATACGAGATCGTTGGGCGGCGGTTGGACGTACAGACCTTGAAGCGCTTTATGCGGAAGGACTAAGCGAAGACCAGATCGCCGAGAAGTTCGAAGTATCAATCGGAAGGGTTGTAGTTAGGCGTCATCAATGTGGCATACCTAACCCTAATCCGAAAGTGATAAGTCTTGCGGATAGACCGCGCCGTCCGTGGTAAGCGAAGCGACGGCACGACAATGTGAAGCGCCCACAACCGTCAAGGCGTTTCTATACGAACAACGAAGGGCGAACGTTGTAGCGATATTCGGGGACGATGCAGACCAAGCACTAATTGATTACTTCGCCGGAGAAGCGCCGCCCATACCATTATCGCCCGCCCTGCTATCCAAGGAAGCGACCACCCAAGCCCGTTGGGAATCGGTCACAGGCGAAGACATTCAATCGCTTTATAACCAAGGCAAGACAAGCCAAGAGATCGGTAAACTATACGGCGTTAGTAAGGCAAAGGTCATTCAAGCGGCAAGCGCCCAAGGGATTGATCGAAGTTCACAATTAAGACGGACACCGTAAATGGCGCCCGTCGTTTTTTATCTTCCTATTTAATACATATCGTACTAAAATACATCTTCTTAACATTAATCACGGAATAACAACTTGACGATTCGGACGCAATCGAATAGAATTGGTTCAGTACATGACAGAATTAGAGAATGGAAGTGAATGTAATGGAACCAATCGGTTTAAAAGGAATTTCAAAAGTTTTTTTGTATTTGCGGAAGTCACGGGACGAAGAAGACAAAGGGATTGACGTTCTGGATAATCATAAACGGACATTATTGGAAATTTGCAACCGCAACGGTTGGAAGAAACCTGAAATATATCAAGAGATAAAAAGCGGTTCTTCATTGGAATATCGAGACGAATTGAAGCGAATGTTATCCGACATTGAAAAAGGACTTGCAGATGTCGTTCTATGTATGGACGTTGACCGTTTAAGTCGCGGAAGCGGCGCAGATTGGGAACGAATTAAAAGTGCTTTTAAAGATAACGCCGTCTTTCTTATGACGCCGACCGCACTATATGATTATTCGAATATCGAAAATGAATTTATGGGCGACCTTCTCGCAGTATTCGCCCGGTATGAATGGAACCAAATCCGAAAGCGGTACAAGCGGGGTAAGATAACCAACGCCGAGAAGGGGCATTATGTAAACGGTACGGCGCCTTTCGGTTATGATTATAACTCGACAACAAAGATACTCGAACCGAACCCGGAACAAGCGGAAGTCGTTCGTTACATCTTCGATCGGGCGCTTGAAGGAATCGCGCCACAAAACATTGCGATCGAATTAAATAAGAAGGGATTACGTTCGCCGCGTGGAACCAATTTTTCACAAACGTTTATTCTTCGACTATTAAAAAACCAAGTTTTCACAGGGCGTATTGTGTTTGGTAAGTCGTCGGGTTCCGGGCATATTAATCGACAGACCGCGCCGCTAAAATTCAAGCCTAAAAGCGAATGGATTGTTTCGGACAAATCACATGAACCATTAATAAGCGACGAAGACTTCGGAAGACTTCAAGAAATGATAAAAGAAAGGACGAAAATCCCGACCAAATCAAGGGCGAACACTCACCCGCTTAGTTCGTTAATCAAATGCGGGAAATGCGGCAGGGTACACGGTTTACAATTTCGTGCGAATGGTTCAACACTATTAAAACCATGTCCCGGAATAAGTCCGACAGGGGTCAAATGCAAAAATGGCGGAATACATTCGAACATACTTCACGAAATACTTGACGCACAACTTCAAGATCATATTGAAAAATTGAACCAAGATAAGCCCGTCGAATCTGGTCGGTTTAAGAACCTTCAATTCGACCTTAAAGCAAAGACACAATCAATCGGAGAATTAACCGATCGCCTTGACCGCTTGAATGACATATACATTGAAGGCAGACTAAAAAAGGATAAGTACGAAAAGCAATTCGATCAATTGACCGTGGATATTGAAGATGCAAAGCATGAAGTCGAAAGGTTGACCGAAGCCCTTGCAAATTACAAAGGTATGAACCCGGAAGAACGAATCAAAAAGGTTATAGAACTTCGAGACGTATTTAATAACCCGGACGTGGATAACACAGATAAGAACCGCTTGGCAAAAGCACTAATTGATAAAATTTTATACAAGCGGGACGGCGACGAAGTTGAGATGGAAGTCGTATTCTTATAAAGGGGACGGGCGAAAGCCGCCCTTTTTTTATTGCGTTTTTAAAGGTATCTTTGACGAACACGTCACCAGTGACATGTTGACTTGATGACCGTCTAGGAATACCCAATAGATAAGAAAATCGGCTTGTTCTCTGCCTTTGCAGTATTGAAAGCGTCTTCACCCCAAGGAAACCAGTTCACGGGATTGTTTGCATGTTGAAGTAGATAGGGTGATTTTTCCTTGGATAATCTATTGGGTGTCTTAGTAGTGGTCATTGGCAACACCTCCTTTACAGTTAGTATGCCAATAGTATATCCCAGAGCAACTTCAATTACTTTAAGTCCCTATAGAAAATTTACTTCTATTACATAAGTGTCATCTTCCCCATCTCAGACAATGTGGGATATTATGGATTTATAGAGGCCTTCTAAATCAGTGAGATTGTCCATGAGTCGTAATACGATTTGCAATAAAACGATCGTCATACTACAAGATACATAATAGTACATTGACAGTAATAGTAATGTGATGTAAAGTATAAACACGGAGGTGAGCAAATGGAGGCAAGTAAAATTTCTTCCGACCTGCTACGTGGTCATACTGATACGATGATTTTAAAGATTTTGCTGAACAGCGATCATTACGGCTATGAAATCGTCAAGTTGATCCAGCAGAATTCCGGTGGCGAATATGAACTAAAAGAGGCCACCATGTATTCCAGCCTCAAACGACTGGAGAGCGATGGCAATATTACTTGGTATTGGGGCGACGAAACGCAGGGTGGTAGAAGGAAATACTATAAGATAACAGAAAAAGGCAAATTGACCTATGCTGAAAATAAAAAGAACTGGGAATACGCCAAGCAGGTATTAGACCAGTTACTATGAATGAAAGGTGGCAATTTAGAGTGAACGAGAAATTAAATCAATATTTGAATACGTATTTTCTCCCTACGAAGGGTTGCGTACCGTGGAAGAATTGAAGGACGAGTTGCGCCACAATCTGCAGGAGCGGATGGACGACCTCAAAAACCAGGGCTATGACGTTGGAGCGGCTCTCTTGAGCAGAATTAGCCAAGTACGACGTATCATATTTCGAGGTGGAATTTGCCATTAAGGAGGAATAGCATGTATTTAATCCCATTGCCAAGCAAGATTACAGCACAGGACGGTTTTTTTTTGATAGACCACTCTACCGCCATTGTGTTAGATGTTGGGCAGGATGACAACGATTTGGAAACGGGAAAACTCTTACAGCAGGAAATAAAGAAAGTTATTGCAATTACTCTGCCCATTAAAAAGGTGCTGCGCAGTGCAGGACATCTCAATGAAAACTGTATATACTTTCGACATGCTGATATGGAAGGTAGCAAGGAAGCCTACTCGCTGACAGTGAGACCCAATAAAATTACCATTGTCGCTTGTTCCAACCGTGGTTTCCTATATGGGGCAGCGACGTTGATTCAGCTATGCAAGATATCACGTGGGGAAATTGGCTGTGTTGATATTGTCGATGAACCATCCTATGCAAACAGAGGCTATATGCTTGATGTTAGCCGAGGAAGGGTGCCTACTATGGACAGTTTGAAAGCGCTGGTCGATCGGTTGGCGCTGTATAAAATCAATCAACTTCAGTTGTATATGGAAAACTGTTTACGCTTGGATGGCTTTGAGGAAATCTGGTCGCAGACTGATCCTTTTACCCCGGAAGAAATTTTGGAGTTGGATTGTTACTGCAATATCAGAGGGGTTGAGCTCGTACCCTGTGTAGCCACCTTTGGACATTTGTATGATTTACTCCGTTCAGAAAGCTTTGGTAAATACAGAGAAATGGACAACGGGCCGGGAGAGACATTTACATGGTATAACCGCATGAGATACCATATTCTCAATGTAGCCGATCCCGAAAGCTTTACTCTGATCAAGGGCATTCTGGACCAATACCTGCCCTTGTTTCGTAGTGATAAAATAAATATTTGTTGCGATGAAACATTTGATTTGGGTAAAGGGAAAAGTGCTTGTCTGGCTCAGGCAATGGATTACGGAGAGATGTATCTTTTCTATGTCAACCAATTAGTAAGTTATCTGCAAAGCAAAGGTAAAAAGGTGATGATTTGGGGAGATATTGTCAAGAGTCATCCCGAGCATCTGGATAAACTGAACGCGCAGGTTACCTGCCTCAACTGGTATTACGATTATGGTGCTAACGAAGAAACTGTAAAAATTTTCTTCGACAAAGGTTTAAAGCAGTATGTATGTCCTAGCCTATCCGGTTACAGCCGCTTGGTTAATGCCTATGATTTGAGTTTTACCAACATAAGGGAGATGGCGAAGTTAGGGGATCAGTATCATGCTGATGGATTTCTGAATACCGACTGGGGGGATTGTGGTCACATTAATATGCCCGCTCTTGGCATTCCCGGTATAATTTACGGCGGAGCACAGGGTTGGAACGTGAAGGATGACCGGGATTTTAAAGTTATAGATCAGGCTATTTCCTTGGTAGAATATGGAGACCAAGGAGAAAGTTTGGTGGGACTGCTGCGCGAACTTTCTCATCAGGATATCATTATTTTTAACAATCTGGCATTTTTCAGGGATTATAAGGTATACAATCAGACCTACAATGATTGTGGAATCTGCCTTTATGATAAAGCTAAAGAAGAAATGATGAAGGTTTCAGAGAATCAACTTAAATCAGCAGTTACCAGATGCGCGGAAATCTTCAATTACCTGAAACAGAATAATATGGGTTCCTATGCAGACCGTCAAGCGGAAATGTTGGAGTATTATCTGGCTGCCCGTGGGGTAGCACTGATGCAGGAATTGACGCTGGTCATTAAAGAACGTGAGTACGGGCAGAATGTTCAGTCCCTGGATGCTCCGTATGAATTGGCCGGTAAACTGGAATACTGGCTGATGGATTACTGTGAGGCGTGGAGGACCGGCAGTCGCGAAAGTGAATTGCATCGAATAAAAGAGTTTGTTGGGCAAATCTGTTTCATCCTCAGAAAATATGATTCAAGAAACACAATTAATCAAAAACCAGAAGACTGAAATTGATCCTATCTCCTATTGAGCTTAATATCCGTGAGTACAGTTATATCAGCGTGCAGCTGTAGAATGCTGGAGGGAACCTCTGTGCTCACTGGTCCATTGATCGTCTTGGTCAAAATGTCTCGTTTGCTCTCCCCACTGACGAGTAAGAGGATTTTTTGCGCTTGCATAATGCTGCCAACCCCCATCGTGACCGCCTGGCGGGGAACCGCTTCAGAATCTGGGAAAAAACGTCTATTAGCCTGAATTGTCGCCGCCGTCAAATCCACAACATGGGTATGAATCTCCATATTATGTGAAGGTTCATTGAAACCAATGTGACCATTTGGACCCAGACCCAGTATCTGCACGTCAATGCCGCCGACCCTCTGAAGCGCGTCATCGTACCTGCGACATTCCTCAGCTAAATTGGAAACATCTCCACGAGGGATATTTACATTACCGTTCGGCAAATCAACTTTACTCCAAAAATGTTCACGCATAAAAAAGGCGTAGCTTTGCGGGTGATCAGCCGCTAAGCCTACATATTCGTCAAGGTTAAAGGTGCGGACCTGAGAAAAGCTAATAATCCCTTCTTGGGCAAGCCGGGTCAGATAGTGGTACATGCCAATCGGTGTACTTCCCGTCGGAAGACCCAACACTAGATGCGGGCATACTAAGATTTCACGTGCCACCCAACGAGCAGCCATTTGGCCTAAACTTAAATTATCCTGTGCATAAATAATCTCCATTTTTGCTCCTCCTAGATTACCTTAGTCTTAAAACACTAACCTGCCTTGCAACCATACCTGCTTAATCTCAAAGTCAGATGATAGTCGGATAAATGTCGCTTCCTTGTTGATTTCGAGACTGCCAACCCGATTATCAATCCCCAAAAGTTTGGCGGGATTTGAGGTTGCATAACGCACAGCCTCCGGCAAGGGGTATTGGAGCTTTTGTACCAACATTTTTAGACCTTGGCGTAAGGGATAGGCACTACCGGCGATCGTCCCATCGGGCAATAGGGCTTTACACTGGCGAACAAGGGTCTTTTGTCCCCCAAGTTCGTATTCTCCATCCGGCATGCCCACTGCTCGAGTGCCGTCAGATATCAAACAAACTCGTTCGGGTGGTTTATTTCTCAATACCAGTTCCAGCACTGCGGGGTGGATGTGTACCCCATCAGCAATGATTTCTAGGGTAATCGCATTATCCAGCAACGCTTTCGTTAATAGACCCGGGTTGCGGTGATGAATTGCGGGCATGGCATTAAACGCATGAGTAATGTGTCGTACACCCCATTGCACAGCCAGTTCCATCTGAGCTAAATCGGCGGCGGTATGTCCGGCTGAGGGGATTACGCCATGCGCTAGGCAAACCTTAGTAAGGGCTTGTCCATCCGGTCGTTCCGGAGCAAACGTCAGGATCTTCAAGAGACCTGGAAACTCGTGCAGCAGGTTAGCCAAGAATTGTGCACTCCCGTCCTTAGCTCTATCCCAAATCTGTTCCGTTGCCTGTGCGCCTCGGAACTTTTCCGCTATAAAGGGGCCTTCTAGATGTAGTCCTAAGATTTCCGCGCCCCAGAAGTGACCTCGTTGAAAATCAGCGACATTTTGCAACACCCTCTTCAGTTGTTCAGGGCTGCAAGACATCGTTGTGGGCAAAAAAGAAGTTGTGCCTTCTTTAAGCAGAGCCTCGGCTAGGGTCTGTAAACTCCCCGGAGTTCCATCCATGACATCACAGCCTCCGGCTCCATGCACATGCGTATCGATCAAACCGGGGATCAAGAGATCCCCTTCCATGTCCCACACGGTTGTTTCGTTAAATGCTTGTTGACCTTCTTCAAAGATTTCCTTCAGAATACCATCTTGCCAGATTATTCCGCCATGACAAATTCGATCCGGCAGAACTAATGTCGCGCCGCGTAGCAAACCTCGATCCATTCGTATGCCTCCCCAAGTGCCTACACTATCTATTCCCTCAACTAAACCCTTTGCGATATTCTTTAAATAATCAGACTGATTCCGGTCTTTTTAATACTATCAGAAAGTAGAAACTTATGTTATAAACCTTTAAAATAGTTATTAAGTGCAATCTCAGATGACTTGAATTGTTTAATATATTTGGTGGCGTTTTACCGGTTGCTTGAAATATTTCGTGGATTATGTGCTATATTTATTTAATTATGTTATAATTTGTCATACCTTGCTATTAATTTGTGCATTGAAAGGGATTGATTAAATCCATAAGTTCGAAAATATTAAAGTTGGAATCGGTTTTGCCACTGGGAGAAGGAGTTTTCAAAAGGTGCTGCGAACCACCATTTACAACTGGAAAGAATCCGGTTTGGTGGAAAACAAACGAATCAGTTTAAATCTTTTTGTTGCCTATGATCTTAATTATAATAAAACAAAAATGACGGATTACACCAATATACACCCAGAACTAGTCGAGCAAATTGATAGCAGCAAATTTATTGGAAGCGTGGCTATAAAAGAAGAAATTGATTATTTGATTCGAGAAAACGTCGTCGATATGAGTGAGGCGCGTATGATTTTTGGCAGGGGGTATGCAGCTAAGCGTAACGCTGTGCTATATAACGCTATAAAGAACAATATGGATTATCTGATCTTTCTGGACGACGACGAATATCCCATGGCAGTGACCAATACGCGACGAACTGCAATTTGGGGAGGACAGCATGTTCTGTTCGATCATCTTGAATATATCTCTCAGGCGGACATCACCCATGGACACCACTGTGGCTATATATCGCCTATTCCCTATTTAGAATTTAATGGCACTATGACCGAAGCAGATTTCCGCTCGTTTATTGAGGCTATCAGTAATGATATTGTTAACTGGGATACATTGAAAACCGTTATGAAAAATGGCGGAGTAACCTATGCTGATACAAAGATATTGACGAGCGATGAGGCGATAGAAGTGCAGGAAACAAACCATGCCAAATTCATCTCAGGCGCTAATCTGTGCATTAACCTGAAAGATTCTCGCCGTATTTTTCCGTTTTACAATCCACCGGGAGCTCGGGGAGAGGATACATTTCTAAGTACCTGTCTAAGCGAACGGAAAGTTTTGCGCGTGCCTTGCTACACATTTCATGACGGGTTTTCCACCTATAATTATCTTTTAGAAGGGGTTCTCCCAATCCGATTGAAGTTCATCAAAGCAGATACCGAAAAGATTACCACTCGCTTTTACAAGGCCTGTATAGGGTGGATTCGTTATAAGCCCTTACTGCTCTATATTACACAACCGGATCATTATGAAGAAAAAATAAAAGAGATGCGGGAACAGCTTAACGAAACATTGCCTAAAATCTGTGCTTTCTTTGGACAACCGGATTTTATGAATGTTTCAAATGAATTGGAGAAATACCATAAAAATGTCAAAAAGCATTATCGTGAATTCCTTGAAACACAGCATATTTGGGCAAAAATAATGGAACACTTTGCGCTAAAGTATAACAGCAAATAGATTCACTTAGAGCGAACATAGATTTAAGGCGTAAAGGTATATAAGAGCTAAAAGTGCGGTGCATCCACCTCATTAATGATATTAAAACACATAACTTGACCATAGCATGTCAAGTTATGTGTTTTAATATATAATATCCTAATTTAGCTGCCGATCAGCCGCATGAATAGCTGTTGTTCCGCATTGAAGCCATATGCAGCAATAATACCTGAACCGGATTGGAAGTCACATTATGATTTCTTACGAAAATATAGTCTCCAACGTCTACTACTTGTCTTGGACTTATACCTTCCTGTCTCTAATAGACATAGGATGCCCGAGATCTTCCTAGATCTCTTAAAAATAATCTATTTGGGATTCACTCTTCACGCCTTCAGGACTTGATATCCCTTTATTTGAAGTTGTCTAATTAGGCGTTGTTCCTTTTCTTCTTCGCGTTTGACAAGGTATTCTGTACCCAATTCTTTATATGGCTCCCTGGTCAGTAATATCTTATATGCAATCCGGAGAATCAGATGTCCTAATGCAAGCAAAGCCTTTTTCTTTCCCATACGTTTTACCCATCGCCAAAACGTTGAGGATAGTCGGGTGTTTTTGGTTTTAGAAGCTGCCCAGGCACATTCACATAATACTGACTTTAACGCTTTGTTTCCCGAGGTGGCTCCAGTTCTTTTTTTTTACCTGCACTCTCGTTGTTGCCTGGAGACACACCAGCCCAAGAGGATAGATGATTATCCGTTGGAAAAACACTCATATCTGTACCTAGTTCAGCGATCATTACTGCAGAAGCGGTTTGGTTTACGCCGGGAATAGAATCCAAGAGTTCAAGGTCTTGTCGGTAGGGAGTTAAGCATTGGTCTATTCTCATCTCAACATGAGCAATTGTTTGTTCTAAAAACTTCAAGTGTTCCCAAGAATAACGGATCATTTCTCGATGATGGCTTCTTAGTCGGTTGTTTAAAGCATCAACTAAACCAAGAACTTTGCTTTTTACTTTACCTTTTACCATCTGGGTGAGCTTTTCTGCTGTGATGACTTCTCCATCAATAAGTGCCTCCATGATATTGCGCCCCGAGACACCGAAAATGTCGGAAATATAGGTTGTGATCTTTATATTAGCATCCTGTAAAACCTTATGAATCCGATTTTTCTCCTGAGTCGTATCCTGAAGAAGTTTCTTTCTGTATCGAGTAAGATCTCTTAAATCACGGATCTCCACGGGCGGAACAAAACTTCCTTCAATTAAACCACTTCGAAGGAGTTGGGCTATCCATTCTGCATCTTTGACATCAGTTTTTCGTCCAGGAACGTTCTTGATTCGTTGGGCATTGGCGAGGATGAGTTGAAACGTTCCTGTCTCGAGAATGTTCCACACGGGCTTCCAATAGATTCCTGTACTTTCCATCGCCACATGAGAACACTTTTGGCCTTCTAGCCAGTCAGCTAGTTTCAAAAGATCGGGCGTTGTTGTGCTAAACATCCTAATTTCCTTTTTCGGCTTATGTTCAAGGGGCCCAAAGAGAACACAAGCAACTACTGTTTCCTGATGGACATCCAACCCAGCACAGCATTCCAAAACAGCATCCATTAAACCACACCTCCAAATAAGGCAGGTTACCCAACAACCGAAGAACATCTATCGAAATTTCTTACACGTGCTCAAGGCACATTTACCTGTACTCATAGGTTGTTGGAACCAGTTTATACTCCGGGGTATAATCCACCACAAATCAAACGGCTTACAGCATCCTACCTTATAATGATTATCCCAGTTTAATGGTGCTATGAAAAGTTAATCCTTGTATAATTTTTTCATTCCTCCCTGTGAACTTAAGCTTCATGAACGTTTATACTGTTAAGTGTTCTTGCAGTTGATTCTATTAGCTCGGTTTCACACTCGGCCATTAGGGGAGCTGCTGAATAGGTATAAGGTGTATGAAAGCCACAGACGTTTTTACGCGTTCTGGCTCGTGAGATTTAATTACATAATATAATTTGAAGCGCCTTCTTCTTTATTATGATTTATATCTGAGGAAATAGGTTGAACAGCATTTCTTTTTGATTCTTTTATTTGCTCACTTGTTTTCTCAGTAGGCTTCAAATAATCGTTTTGTGGGGGAACGTCATAAAGTGAATCATGACCTAATTTAGCGGCTGAAAAGGTAGCGATCAAACCAAATACTATATTACTAAAAACATAGGACAGATTACTTGCAGCATCTTTAGGTTTCATCTTATTCCAGGGGGCAAGATTTGGGATGGCCGTAGCTATCGCTCCGAAGACAATTCCCGATGTGATTCCTTTAGAAATAAGTTGATCGCGTCCGTTTTGCGACATACGCTTAATGATATAATTAGCTCCAAGAATACTCACAGCGGAGCTCATTATTACCCCAAGGAGCTGACCCCTTGCATTTTTTGCCTCGCTCTTGGATACGAAGATGCCTGCAGCAGCTTGTCTATACGATCTTTGAGATATTTTTGCTCGGTAAGAGGCTTCATCGACAACCATAATCCCAGCCAGCCCAAGAAGCCCTGAGATAATGGATAAGGTATCTCTATCCTTTATCTTTTTCATTGTTGTGTTATTACCTCCTTTAAATTACTTGACAAACATTTTGGATGTACTGTTGAATAATCTGCCTAATCAGTATCTCTTTTTTAGGAACTGGTATTAGAATTTTCATTTGTTACGTTTAATATTACAGGAAGTTATTCCCTGAATTTTAATGAAAATTATAATTCAATAATTCTTTTTTAAAAATAGAAAAAAACAGCGCTTCAAGAAACGTTCTGGCAGAGCTATATTCACTGGGACTTGTACTTACTAAAACATAACGAACACATGGTTCGTAGATCTATGCTGGTGGCATTCGCGGTGCTTACTACCTCATGTGACATTTGTACTATAATTAGCATATTATAGTGAAAGTTGAATATAAGGTGGCGAAACAATGGCATCTATCGATGTTTTCCCTACTGATAGCGTCTATATATCCCAGTTTTATCACAATACTAATTTTGGGACTGTCAATCAATTGTTTACAGGACAATATATTGTAAGTAAAATAAATCGTTGTAAACCGGATGCTTATAGAACATTATTAAAATTTAATATTAATTTACTGTGCTCTGACACAATATGTAGTGCTAGGCTATTTTTATTTGTAAACAGAAAAGATAAATCTGATGCGGATCTAGCGCCACAAACCGTAACAATATATGAAAATGAAAGTGACTTTAACCAAGCAACTGTAACTTGGGATACAGCACCAAATACTATTATTTCTCCTTATTCTTTCAATGTAACCGATAGTGACGTAGGATCTTATATAGAAATTGATATTAAGGATTTAGTTCAAGGTTGGGTTAACGCTTGTCATGTGAATGACGGTATTACACTTATTGGAATAGAAGATAAAATAGATAGGATTATTGGCTACGCAAGTACGGGAAGTGTCAATCCACCTTTTTTAAGGATAAACTATAGCTCATGTACAGGAGTAG
>NZ_MASS01000019.1 GCF_001707885.1 Desulfosporosinus cupriresistens
ATTTAGTTATTTGGAAAAAAATAACTCGTTAAATAGTTGACAAATAAAATGAATGTGCGTATTATAGACAGTAATTAAATATCTACCTAAAACCATTGATGTGGAGATAAAAACAAATCGTGCACTTTCAGAGAGCCGGAGTTGCTGTGAACCGGTAGGACGCAGGTTGTTAAATGGACCACGGAGGGCGCGGTGAAAGGCTTGAGCCGAGTATCTTGCGACGTGAGGGCATACGTCAGTTGCCAGGAATATGTTAGTATTCTGATAAGCGTGCGGATTTTCCGCAAAGCAAGGTGGCACCGCGGGGTTTTGATTTATCAACCCGTCCTTGACTATTAAGTCTTGGGCGGGTTTTTTGCGTACTAGTCAGAAAGTATAACTCACGTTATATACTTTCTGGAAGCATAAGTGCAACTAGGCAGCCGTCTTCGCCAAGGCTTGACACCAGCCAAGTTTACTTTATCCAAGGAGGTATATATGTACAGACCAAGCTTAAATGAAGCCAAAGAAATTGCGCTGAATTATAAGATGATCCCAGTCAGTCGGGAGATTTATTCAGATGTCAGGACCCCGATTGAGGTGCTGAAAATCCTCAAAAACGTCAGCCGTCATTGTTTTCTGTTGGAAAGTCTGGAGAGTGCTGAAAAGTGGGGACGCTACACATTTCTGGGTTTTGACCCGAAATTGGAGCTAACGAGCACTAACGGAGTGATCACCATCAATTCGGGTATAAAAACTACGGCTAATACAAAACATCCTCGCGAGTATATCCAACAGATTCTTGACGAGAACAAAAGTCCCCGGTTCGATTACCTGCCGCCTTTCACCGGTGGTCTAGTAGGCTATTTCTCATACGATTACATCAAATACAATGAGCCGTCACTAAAACTGGACGCTGAGGACCAAGAAGGTTTTAAAGACGTAGACCTGATGCTCTTTGATAAGGTAATTGCCTTTGATCATCTGAAACAAAAAATTATTATTATTGCCAATGTCAAAACTGAAGAACTGGATTCAGGTTATAACAAGGCCGTCATGGAAATTGAAAGCATGGTAAAGCTGATTAAACACGGTGCTTTTCAAGAGACACAACCTGCTAAAATCACCTCTGAATTCCGTCCTTTGTTTAAGGAGCAGGAGTATTGCGCTA
The DNA here is from genome assembly GCF_001707885.1 of Desulfosporosinus cupriresistens. GTDB lineage: Bacteria > Bacillota > Desulfitobacteriia > Desulfitobacteriales > Desulfitobacteriaceae > Desulfosporosinus. Next base: position 1,151 of record NZ_MASS01000019.1, read on the forward strand.
TGGTTGATAAGGCGAAGCATTATATTCGCGAAGGAGATATATTCCAGGTTGTTCTGTCCAACCGTTTTGAAGCGGATTTTACAGGTAGCCTGCTCAATGCCTACCGTGTTTTGAGAACTTCAAACCCGTCGCCCTATATGTTCTATATCTCCGGGACTGATGTTGAAATTGCTGGTGCTTCTCCTGAAACCCTAGTAAAACTTCAAAGTGGCAACCTTAACACGTTTCCACTTGCAGGCACAAAACCAAGAGGGAAGACAGAAGAGGAGGATCAACAGAACGAAAAGGATTTGCTCTCCGACCCTAAAGAATTAGCGGAACACAATATGTTGGTGGATTTAGGTAGAAACGACCTAGGTAGAATTAGCAAATTTGGCACGGTAACGGTAGAGAAATATCTATCGATTGAGCGTTTCTCGCATGTTATGCACATCGGATCCACGGTTCAGGGAGAGATACGGGACGATAAAAATGCCTTGGATGCCATAGATGCCGTGTTGCCTGCGGGAACTCTCTCCGGTGCCCCCAAAATCCGAGCCTGTGAGATTATCAACGAACTTGAAAACAACAAGCGAGGCATTTACGGTGGCGCAATCGGGTATATTGATTTTACTGGTAATCTTGATACTTGCATCGCCATCCGCATCGCCTTTAAGAAAAACGGTAAGGTTTTTGTCCGCTCCGGTGCTGGCATCGTTGCGGACAGTGTGCCGGAAAACGAGTATCAGGAATGTATTAACAAAGCCCAAGCAGTTATGAACGCCTTGAAACTGTCTGAGGAGGTCCTCGACTGATGATTCTTTTGATTGATAATTACGATAGTTTTTCCTATAACCTGTATCAACTTATCGGCTCGATCAATCCTGATATTAAGGTCATCCGCAACGATGAGCTGAGTATATCGGAAATTGAGGCCTTAGCTCCCGAGGCGATTATCCTTTCCCCTGGCCCTGGAAGACCGGCCGATGCCGGAGTATGTGTCGAGACTTCAAGACATTTCGCAGGTAATGTCCCTGTGTTAGGGGTATGTCTCGGTCACCAGTCCATTTGTGAGGCATTTGGAGCCACAGTGTCCTATGCCCGGGAGCTAATGCATGGGAAGCAATCCAAAATAAAAATTGAAACGGGCTGTCCGCTTTTTGCCGGATTGCCTGAAACAATCGCAGGTGCTCGGTATCATTCGCTGGCTGCTATCGAAGATACCATGCCTACTGAACTTAAGGTCATCGCCCGCACGGACGACGGAGAGATCATGGCAGTTAAACATCGAGATTATGAAGTTTATGGAGTTCAATTTCATCCGGAGTCGATCCTAACACCGCAGGGCAGAACCATCTTAGTAAATTTCTTGGGGGGGAATCGAGCATGATAGTTGAAGCGATCCACAAGATCATTAAAGGGGAGGACTTGGATTTTGATACTTCCAAGGTGGTCATGGGAGAAATGATGGACGGAACCGCCACGCATGCCCAAATGGGCGCTTTTCTCGCGGCACTGCGGATGAAAGGTGAGAGCATTGATGAAATCACCGGTAGTGCTTTAGCAATGCGCGAAAAGGCCATGCACCTTAATCCTGTCTACAATGTCATGGATATTGTGGGCACAGGTGGCGACGAGGTTGGAACCTTTAACATCTCCACAACGACTGCTTTTGTCGTCGCGGCCGGTGGAGTTCCTGTAGCGAAGCATGGCAACCGCAGTGTATCCAGTAAAAGCGGCGCGGCGGATGTTTTGGAAAAGTTGGGTATTAATATTGCTATCACTGCTGAGCATAGCCAGAAAATATTAGATGAAATCAACCTTTGTTTTATGTTTGCCCAAACCTATCACAGCTCGATGAAACACTGTGCCCCTGTGCGACGGGAAATGGGCGTCCGTACAATATTTAATATCTTAGGACCTCTTGCCAATCCCGCCGGGGCCAATCTGCAGTTGATGGGTGTCTATGACGAAAACCTTGTGGAGCCTTTGGCCAAAGTGCTCTCCAATCTCGGTGTCCAGCGGGGCATGGTGGTCCATGGTTGCGACGGTTTGGACGAGGCAACTCTCACGACCAAGACGAAGGTCTGCGAAATAGAACAGGGTGTTTTAAGTAGCTATTACCTTGACCCAGAGGAGTTGGGCCTAACCTATTGTACCCTGGCTGAGCTCGTCGGAGGCAACGCTGAGGAGAACGCCAAAATCACCCGCAGTATTTTAAACGGCTCCGAGCAGGGTGCCATGCGTGATGTTGTTGTTCTCAATTCAGCTTTGTGTCTGTATTTAGCTGGCAAAGCAGAAACCATTAAGAGTGCAATTCCTCTTGCCAAGGAGCTTATCAACAGTGGTGCTGCTCTGAAAAAACTTGAAGAATTTATAAGACTTTCCAACGAGGTAATAATATGATCTTAGAAAAAATAGCAACCCGAACCATTGAACGGGTTGCCGAACTAAAGCAACGAAAACCGACAGAACAGGTTATCTCAGAGGCCAAAGCTTTAGACCCTAATACCGGCTTTCCTTTTGAAAAAGCTCTTAGAGCTGAGGGTTTATCCTTTATCTGCGAGCTAAAAAAGGCTTCGCCCTCACAGGGAATCATTGCTCAGGATTTTTCCTATCTGCAGATTGCCAAAGAATATGAGGCAGCGGGAGCAGCAGCTATTTCAGTTCTCACCGAGCCTTATTGGTTTCATGGTCAAGACCGCTACGTTACAGAGATCAGCCAGGAAGTGGGTCTTCCGCTGCTGCGGAAGGATTTTATCGTAGACAGCTATCAAATTTATGAAGCGAAGATCATTGGCGCCTCAGCGATCCTGCTGATCTGTGCCTTACTGAACACCGATATCCTAAAAGAATATCTGAAAATCGCCCATAATTTGGGCTTGTCTGCCCTTGTGGAAGCGCATACTGAGGAGGAGGTCAGATCAGCTCTTACAGCAGGAGCCCGTGTGATCGGCGTCAATAATCGCAACCTGAAGACCTTTGAGGTTGACATCACCACCAGCATAAGGTTGCGGGGTTTAGTGCCGCAGAACATTCTATTTGTTTCGGAAAGCGGTATCAAATCCCCAGAGGATGTGGCAAGGCTGAGAGCAAACAAGACCGATGCAGTGCTGATTGGGGAAAGTCTAATGCGCAGCGATCATAAAAAAGAACAGCTTGTCATCCTGAGAGGGGAACGTGTTTCATGAAAATAAAGATTTGCGGACTTTTCAGGGACATTGACATTGACTACGTAAACGAGGCTATGCCTGACTTTATGGGATTCGTTTTTGCCAAAAGTCGGCGTCAGGTTAGTATGAAGTGGGCCGAAACCGTGCGTCCTAAGCTCAGATCAGAAATCAAGCCGGTGGGTGTTTTTGTCAATGAGTCGATAGCAAATGTGGCCAAGCTTTTAAATGATAACACGATCGAAATAGCCCAACTTCACGGGGATGAAAATGAAAACTATATCCAAGAATTAAAATCACTGACCAACAAACCGATTATCAAGGCGGTCCGCGTTTTATCCCACGTGGATATAGAGAACGCCCAGCATACCGTTGCTGACTTTCTGTTGTTGGACAACGGGGCTGGCGGAACGGGTAAGAGTTTTGATTGGAGTCTAGTGAGTAAAGTGGAGAAGCCTTTTTTTCTGGCCGGGGGATTAAATAGTGACAATATTGAACAGGCAATCGCGGTCACAAGTCCTTATGCTGTCGATTTAAGCAGCGGGGTAGAAACAGACGGTTTAAAAGACCGAGAAAAAATTTTAGAAATAGTCAGGAGAATGAAAAATGGCTAAAGGCAGATACGGCATTCACGGAGGGCAATACATTCCAGAGATCCTGATGAATGTAATCATCAACCTGGAAAAAAGCTATGAGCACTTTAAGAACGACCCAGAGTTCAACGCCGAGCTGAATAAATTGTTGAGTGAATACGCGGGCAGACCATCTCTGCTCTACTATGCGGAGAAAATGACCAAGGATTTAGGGGGCGCTAAAATCTATTTAAAACGGGAGGACCTCAACCATACCGGTTCACACAAAATCAATAACGTGTTGGGACAGGTTCTAATGGCCAAGAAAATGGGCAAAACACGCGTAATTGCCGAAACGGGTGCCGGTCAGCATGGTGTTGCGACTGCTACGGCAGCGGCACTTCTCGGTTTAGAATGTGAGATTTTTATGGGTAAGGAAGATACGGACCGACAGGCCTTAAACGTCTACCGTATGCAGCTTTTAGGCTCCAAAGTCAACACGGTCACGAGCGGTACCATGACACTGAAGGATGCCGTTAACGAAACGTTTCGGGAGTGGACAGCCCGTGTTCATGACACCCATTATGTTTTAGGTTCAGTAATGGGTCCCCATCCATTTCCGATGATGGTTCGCGATTTTCAGAGCGTGATTAGCCAAGAGGCAAGAGAGCAGATCCTGAAACTTGAGGGCAAACTCCCCGATGCTGTTGTTGCCTGTGTAGGGGGTGGCAGCAACGCGATGGGAATGTTTTATCACTTTATCGGTGATGAAAATGTCAAGTTAATTGGCTGCGAGGCAGCTGGACACGGTGTTGATACCGAGAAACATGCAGCAACTATTGCTAAGGGAAAACCAGGCGTATTCCATGGCATGAAGTCTTATTTCTGTCAGGACGAATATGGGCAAATTGCACCAGTATATTCAATCTCCGCAGGTCTTGACTATCCGGGGATAGGGCCAGAACATGCCAACCTGCACGATACAGGCAGAGCAGAGTATGTGCCTGTAAGCGATGACGAGTCAGTGGCCGCCTTTGAATATTTGGCGCGTACAGAGGGCATTATCTGCGCCATTGAAAGTGCCCATGCCGTCGCCCATGTGCAGAAAATTGCCGGGACTATGAGCAAGGACCAAATCATTATCATCTGTCTGTCAGGACGTGGCGATAAGGATGTTGCCGCCATAGCGCGCTACAAGGGGGTAGATATTGATGAGTAAAATTGCACAGGCCTTTAAAAACGGGAAAGCTTTTATTGGATTTGTCACAGGTGGTGATCCTTCTATAGAAAAGAGCGAAGAGTTTATCATGGAAATGATTCGGGGTGGCGCTGATTTGGTGGAAATCGGGATTCCGTTTTCCGATCCTACTGCCGAAGGACTGGTCATTCAAGATGCGAATATTCGTGCACTTTCTGCTGGAGCAACCGTTGACAAGATTTTTGACATGGTGGCCTCAGTGCGGAGAAAGACCGAAGTGCCGTTGGTTTTTCTGACTTATTTAAATCCTGTCTTTAATTACGGATACACCCGTTTTTTTGCCCGCTGTGCTGATTTGGGTGTGGACGGCATCATCATCCCTGATTTGCCCTATGAGGAAAAGGGTGAACTGGTTGAAGTGGCCGCAGGCTTTGGAGTCGATGTCATTTCCCTGATTGCTCCCACCTCAGAACAGCGCATTAAACAAATTGCGCAGGAGGCAACCGGCTTTATCTACGTGGTCTCCTCAATGGGCGTTACTGGGGTAAGAAGTGAGATTAAAACTGACCTACAGGCGATCTTAGAGGTTGTCAGGGGATCAAGTTCTATTCCCACCGCAGTCGGCTTCGGGATAAACACGCCTAAACAGGCGGGAGAGATTGCAAAAGTTGCGGATGGCGTGATTGTTGGGAGCGCAATCGTCAAGATTATCGAGAAGTATGGCGAAAACGCTGGTTCTTATATTTATGAATATGTTAGAAGTATGAAAGACGCTGTGAGTGGACTAAAGTGAGATCACTCAAGAACAAGCGAATGCAATTCAACATATTACTCAAATAGTTGAAGAAGTACAGCGAGTGGGGTAAGAGTTGCAGAACGTTGTAGCTCGGCTTTAAGAAATAAAGGTTTCCGTAAAGTTGTTCCTTCGGAGATTTTTGTTGAACGGTGTATCTGTGCAAATTGAACAATAACCTAAATACTTATACTTCGCAACAACGATAATAGTTAATGGAGTAATGACCCTCTCTTATTAGACTCGGAAAAATAAGAGAGGGTCATTTATTAGAGATGTACAGCTTAGCTAACCTACGTTCTGTTTTAGGTAGCCTGAGTTAAGAAAATTTTCATTAAACTATACTCTGAAATAGATTTGTCTATATGTGTATTCAATAATTATTCATTTCAATTGACAGTTATATTTTTGAAAAAGCTCTTAGAATTAGTAATGTCGTAGAAGTCTTGATGTATCTTGAAAAGGTAAAGTTCACGTGCAATTTATGTAAGAATTTAAAGAAATAGATAAAGGCTTTGGAATATTTAAAGAAATTAGGAAGGAATACTGAATTAAGACGTCGAAAACACCTAGATCATAGAACATTATAGAATTAGAATCATTTCGATTTTCTGAGGAGTGTTTTCATGTCAGAGATGCCCTATCTAATTCAAGAATGGGAGCAGGCCATAAAGCAAATTAAATCAGTTATAGCTGCTCGGGTTAACGTCAATAGCCAGGGAGAAATCGAAGAAGTTCATATTCTGGCCGGATCAGGACGAGCGCCTAAGCAGATTGTCAGAGATGTCGAGTCAATTCTGGTGGCTCGATTTAATTTACAAATCGACCATAAGAAGATCAGTGTGGCGCAAGTAGACGACGAAGAAGAAGGAAGTTCCGCTCTTGTGGAGTCAACCCGTCCTAAATTGGTAGGTGTGACCCTCAGGACTGTTAATGGAATGGCTGAAATTAAGGTAGAATTATTAACAGGTGATAAGCTTATTGAAGGACTCGCCCAAGGACCGTCCTCGTCTCACAATAAGCTACGATTGTTTGTTGAGGCTACACTTAAAGCACTTGCGCCTCTTACCTTAGATGATTTTATTTTCGCCACTGAGGATGTTGGAATTACACAGTTAGCCAAGCAGCAGATTGCTTTAGTTTCCATAACTTTGATCGCCTCCGCGGGTGAACAATCCCTCGTAGGATGTGCTTTGGTTAAAAACGATGACCGAGAAGCAGTTGTTAAAGCAACCTTGGATGCCGTTAATCGAAAACTGCCCTTTCTCCGGCACGATTAATTTGCTAATTTTGGCCGACCTACTGAGCATTTAGATTTTGAGGTAAGGTTGTTTTATTTCTCTACATAGCGAAGCGGAAAAAACAGCGCAGCGGAATATGAGCGAAGCGGTTGAACTGTCCCTTTGATAAAAAAATCAAGGAGGTTTACCGCATGAGCAAATTATATAAAATAATTACTATTCTCGTTTCACTCGTAATCGCCGGTGGAGCATCACACAGAATCTAATTTTAAAGTAGTCGGCCAATATTTATAAGAGGTGCCAAATGAATAGTTTACCTAATAAGTTTAAGTTATTTTTTGTAATTGTAACAACCTTAGCCATAATAGTTTTAGGATGGAATATCCTTCATACAAATTGGAACAGAATGCTGCTACTTCAACTTTTAATATTTGGGTTTCTCGGAATTGTTAGTGAATCCTTACCCGTTGCCCTACCGAAAGGGGGGTTTGTGACAGTTAGTTATCCGATTTATCTTTCCGAGCTGATCTTGTTTCCTATAGGAGTGACGCTAACGGCTAGCGCTATGTCAGCTTTGATTATTTTTGGCAAAGTTGCCTCAGAGGGACCTCTTTATAAGAGAGTGTTTAATGCGTCGCAGTGTGTTTTGTCCTTAGCCGTATCATATAGAGTAATGAACTTTTTTGACCCTCCTTTGTTTCAAATTAATTCCAGGTTTCTTATATTGTATGTATTAGCCGCTGCTGTTTATATGATTTTAAATGTCACCTTAGTCTCATTCGCCTTGGGAGCGATGTTGAATAAATCAACTTGGTCAATATGGGTAAATAATTTTCGTTGGTCTGTACCTAACTCCCTCGCACTTATTCCGCTTGGATTTTTATTGGCTTTACTCTACAAAAACTGGGGTGTGATGGGACTTCTTCTGCTCTTCATACCACTTCTAGCGTCTCGCCATGCTTTCCAACTTTATGTAGACATGCGAGAAAATTACTTAAGCACGGTTGAAGCTTTAGTTCAAGCCCTTGAAGCTAAAGATACATACACTAGTGGACATTCAGAAAGAGTTGGGAAACTGGTAGTCGCTATGGCAGAAGAAATTAAAATGAGTGAAGACAAGATTCAATCTCTTAAATACGCCGCCGTATTACATGATGTAGGAAAGATCGGGGTAAGTGAAATAATCTTGAACAAAGAGGGTAAGTTACTAGATCCGGAGTGGGACTCCATCCGTAGTCATCCAGTCATTGGGCAAACGATTATTAAAGGTATTAAATTTTTGTTTGATATCGGCAATGTAGTTCGCCATCATCACGAACGTTATGATGGGAAAGGATATCCGGATGGAATTCAAGGGAGTGAAATCCCTTTGGAATCTCGGATCATTGCCGTGGCGGATACTTATGATGCGATCACTTCGGATCGAAGTTATCGTAAAGGCAGTACACATGAGGAGGCTCTTAAAGAGCTTAAAAGAGTTGCGGGGACACAATTGGATCCAGAGATGGTTGAAGTGTTCTGCAAAGTCGTTACCAGTGAATTGACAGCGCGAACGGTCTGTGCTAATCAAGAAACCTTCGCTTAATCATTCAGAACAGCATAAGAGGTGGCATATGCTCATAGAAACGTTGATCCTCGCTTTTTTCATAAGCCTTATCTGGGGCGGAAAATTAATTCGAATGAGCGAGCTCGTCCTGCGAGAATTTTGGTTGATTCCTTTGGCTTTATTGATACAGAGTAGCGTTTATTGGGCGGCTGTTCGAGGAATGGGGTTATGTCCGAGTTGGCTTAGTCCGGTGCTCGATACAGGGTCTTATTTTTTATTATTAATTTTTACTTTGCGCAATAGCTCGCTGCCTGGAATGCGTTGGCTTGCCTTGGGAATTTCGTTTAATACTCTCGTTATCGCCTCGAACGGAGGAATAATGCCAGTTGACCCCTTATTTCTTTCGGAGACTAGCCGCAAAGCGTTGCTAGCGGGGCAGGGTACGCATGGATTGATGACTTCGACGACACACCTGAGCTACTTAGCAGATCGGTTTTACCTAGATATTCTGGGAATGGATAAACAGTTGTTCAGTGTCGGAGACAGTTTTATTGATATTGGCATCTTTCTGTTAGTGTTCAGGACAATGACGAAAAAGCAACCAATTAGAAAATCAACTAATGGATCAATTAATGAATGAATTAATTAATTTGATGTGTTTATATTTAGCATCCTATTCACAGCCTCCTAACAGATCCCGTACCACTTCTCCGGCTATAAGGAGTCCGACAACAGGCGGTACAAAGGATATACTTCCAGGGACTTGGTGTTTTTTCGCACAGCAGGCGTCCTCGCTTGGACAGATTAAATTGGTTTGATCGTTTTCCATGGAGAGTGGAGTGAGTGGAAGATCTGAGGTTGATACTACCTTTATTCCTTTAGTGATTCCTTCTTTGCGCAGCAGCTTGCGCATTACTTTAGCGAGCGGGTCTCCGCTAGTCTTGGAGATGTCTGTGACCTTATAGTTTTCTGCAGTCATGCGGTTTCCAGCTCCCATGCTCGAGATCAAAGGAATATTGCGCAGTAAACATTCTTTCGCTAGATTGACTTTACTGGAAACGGTATCGATAGCATCGACGACATAGTCTAGTTTCCGGCCAAGCAAGAGTTCTGCATTAGCGGCGGAATAAAACTCTTTAATGGTTTCAACTTTAGCCTTCGGATTGATTTCCAAAACCCGACGTTTCATAACCTCAATTTTTGCTTCACCAATGGTTGAGTGGAGGGCATGTAATTGACGGTTGATATTTGTTATACAAATTTCATCATAGTCAACCAGGATTAAATGACCTACAGCGGCACGTGCTAGTGCTTCCACGGTGAATGAGCCTACCCCTCCAACACCGAAAATAATGACTGTGCTCTTGCGGAGCTTTTCTAAACCCTGATTACCGACAAGGAGTTCAGTTCTTGAAAATTCTTGCATGATGCCTCCCAACTAAGGCTAGAGTTAGCCAAGTTTCTTTATCCACTTAGACTTTATCATAACCTTAAGTAGAAAAATAGTAACAGTAAAATTGATAGTAAAATGTCGATAATTGACAATAAAATAATCAAGGTAATTTGGTTGCAGAAGTTCAAAAAGCCTATATGGAACAGAATGAACGAGATCATGAAAAAATAATCACACATGTTGATAATAAGATCGGCTTGCATTCTATTATTGTATCGGCAGATGTTCGGGGGTTTGAAGAAAATCAAAAAACTCTTGAGAAAGAAGTCATAGGTATAAAAAGAAAAATGAGATAACCAAAACACTACCCCAAAAACGGGTAGTGTTTTTTCATTTAAATCCAACCTTATATTTTCTTACGCTGAGTATAGCTGGTATGTAACAATTCATGTGCCATTTCTCCGTAAGGTTCGCCAATGAAATCCTTATACAGAGCGAGAACAGCTGGGTTTTCATGCGACTTACGCAAGGGCTTAGAGCGGTCTTCCTGATAAATGGCGTTGGCCCGGGCTTTAAGAATTTCAACATTTCCATGGTGATAAGGTTGTCCACCACCACCGATGCATCCCCCAGGGCAGGCCATAATCTCAATCGCGTCGTAATGAGCTTCCCCAGTCTGTATTTTTTCCAGAATATATCGGGCATGTCCCAGGCCATGCGTTACCGCAACCCGAAAATCGCGCCCAGCAATTGGAATAACCGCTTCCTTAATTCCATCCATTCCTCGGAGAGCTTCAAACTCCACTTTTTCCAGAGTTTCGCCGGTTAGCACCTCGTAAGCAGTGCGCAGGGCTGCTTCGAGGACTCCACCTGTTGTCCCGAAAATTACAGCAGCACCGGTTGATTCACCTAAGGGGTGATCAAACTCTTCATCTTTGAGGTTAGTAAAATGAATACCAGCTTCTCTAATCATGCGAGCCAGTTCTCGGGTGGTGATGACAATGTCTACATCCGGGGTTACTGGGTCTTGTCCCAGCTCCGGGCGAGCAGCTTCGTATTTTTTGGCTATGCAAGGCATAATTGAAACAACGGTGATTTTCTGAGGATCGATCCCATAGGTCTTTGCATAATAGCTTTTGGTCAAGACTCCGAGCATTTGGTGGGGAGATTTACAGGTCGAAGGGATGTCCAATAGATCCGGAAATTGATGTTCAAAGAATTTGACCCAGGCTGGACAGCAGCTGGTCAGGATCGGTAACCGTCCACCGTGTTTTAGGCGATGAACCAGCTCTGAGGCTTCTTCCATGATCGTCACATCCGCTGCAAAATCTGTATCGAATACACGGTCGAAACCGAGTCGCCGCAAAGCGGCAACCATTTTGCCGGTAACGATTGTTCCCGGTTCTAAACCAAATCCTTCTCCAAGAGCGACCCGTACGGCTGGAGCTGTTTGCACTACAACGAAACGTGAGGGATCACTAAGGGCTTTCCAAACCTTGTCGACTTGATCCAGCTCCATCAAAGCCCCAGTGGGGCATACTGCGACACATTGTCCACAGAAGGTACAAGAGGTATCATGCTGAGGTAAATCAAAGGCGGTCTTAACAACCGTTTCGAAACCGCGCCCCACCGCAGAGAAAACACCAACTGTCTGAACCTCGTTGCACATTGTTTCACAGCGGCGGCAGCGAATGCATTTGTTTGGATCCCTGATAATAGCTAAACTCGATTTATCAATCTCATACTCAGATTCTTCACCTTCGTAGGAAATATTGCGCACTCCCAAATCTGCAGCGAGGGCTTGAAGGTCACAGTCCAGATTTTTTGAACAGGTTAAACATGACTTAGGATGGTCAGACAGTAGGAGTTCAACCATTGTCCGTCTTCCTTGGATGGCACGTGGTGTATCTGTTTTTACAATCATCCCACTAAACACAGGAGTTGAACAAGCGGGAGCCAAATTACGCCGTCCTTCAACTTCAACCACACAGACTCGGCAAGAAGCAATGTGATTGTTCATGTTCATTTCATGAAGGTTGAGGTAGCATAAGGTCGGAATGTCAATATTTACGGTGCGGGCTGCATCTAAAATGGACATTCCTTCAGGTACGGAAAGGGGTATATCATTGATGGTCAGTTGTATATCCATATAGAGTCCTCCTTTAAAGCAAACTTAGCTGGCGCTCACACACACACACACACACAAAGACACAGTCTTCGCACGAATTACCCCTTCTTGCAGACACAGTCTTCGCACGAATTAGCCTTCTTGCAGCTTGCGAAAGCGGCCGCCTAGTTGCACTTATGCCCACGCATTCTAATAAGAAGGGTACAGGGGTACCTTAGTGGTGGATAATAGCACCGGTGACACGGCATTGCTCCATGCATGCTCCACAATTTAGGCAACGTTCTTCGTCAATAACGTGACGTTCCTTGGCCGTGCCGGTGATACAATTAGCAGGGCATTTCTTGGCGCAAAGGGTACATCCTATGCAATTTTCGGTGATGTGATACTTTAATAAGCTTTTACAAACGCCCGCTGGGCAGGTTTTGTCGAGGATATGAGCCAGGTACTCGTCACGGAAATACTCTATCGTGGACAGAATAGGATTGGGAGCAGTTTGTCCTAGCCCGCAAAGGGAGGTGTCCTTAATGATTTTGCCCAGCTTTTCTAGTTTATCCAGATCATCTAACGTCCCTTTGCCTTCCGTTATTTTCGTTAGAATTTCATGAAGACGTTTAGTGCCGACCCTGCAAGCAGTACAGCGTCCACAGGATTCGTCCACAGAAAACTCCAGGAAGAATTTAGCAATATTGACCATACAATCACTTTCATCCATGACAATGAGTCCGCCGGAGCCCATCATCGAGCCAATTGCGGCTAAGGATTCATAATCAATGGGGGTATCTAAATACTTGGACGGAATACAACCGCCAGAAGGGCCTCCGGTTTGTGCGGCTTTAAACGTCTTATGTCGTTTGATTCCGCCGCCCATGTTAAAGATAATTTGCCGGAGGGTTGTCCCCATGGGGACTTCCACAAGTCCAACATTTTGAACCTTACCTGCTAAGGCGAACACTTTTGTTCCTTTGCTTTTTTCCGTCCCGATACTGGCGAACCAATCCGCTCCCTTGAGAATGATAGGTGGGACATTGGCCAGTGTTTCCACATTATTGACACAAGTTGGTTTCCCCCATAGCCCTTTTTCGGCAGGGAAGGGCGGTTTGACAGAAGGTTCCCCTCTAGCCCCTTCGATGGAATGCATCAGAGAGGTTTCCTCACCGCAGACAAAGGCCCCGGCACCGTATTTAAGCTCAATGTCAAAACAAAAATTACTGCCTAAAATCCCTTTCCCAAGCAACCCATAGTCCCGAGCTTGCCCTATGGCAATTTGCAAACGGCGAATAGCTGCTGGGTATTCTGCCCGGACATAGATAAAGCCATGGCTAGCCCCGATCGCAGAGCCCGCAATGAGCATGCCTTCTAAAACGCTATGGGGGTCGCCTTCTAATATGGAGCGGTCCATAAAGGCGCCCGGATCTCCTTCATCGGCATTACAAATGATATATCGTTGTTTGGCTTCGCTTTTATGTGTTAATTCCCATTTTAAACCAGTAGGAAATCCGCCGCCACCTCGCCCTCTCAGACCGCTTTTTTTAATCAAGTCGATGACTTCGAGAGGGTTCCTATTAAGAAGGACGCTAGCCAAGGCCTGGTAGCCGTCGGCAGCGATATATTCAAGAATGTTTTCAGGGGCAATATAGCCAACGTTACGGAGAGCAATGCGAAGTTGGCCCTGATAAAAGGGGAGGTCAGCAGCAAAACGTTTTTTAGTACTCGGCTCCATAAAAAGAAGGCGTTCGACCTGGTTTCCCTGAATAAAATGCTCTTCTATTATGACTGCCACGTCTGGGGCGGAAACCTCACAGTAGGTTGTGTTGTCAGGGTGAATCTCAATCATTGGCCCCTTTTCGCAAAAACCAAAACAGCCCGGTTGGAAAACTTTAACCTGTTCGGATAAACCTCGTCGGTTCAGTTCCTCTTCAAGGAGCTCAGCGATTTTGGGACTGCCTGAAGAGTGGCAACCGGGCCCGCCACAGACCAAAACATTTCTGGGCATGCCTAGAGCATCTTTTGTCGTGACAGGGTGTGTTAGGCGGCGGTTTTCAAGGAGAACGTGGTTTTGCATTTTCAGCGCATTCAGTTCATTGATACTTGTTAGTTTCATTTGCGGCTTCACTTCCTTTGATGATGGTACTTATTCGAAGCTCGAGTTTGAGTACACGTTTCAAGTCTCGGGCATTGCGCTTTGCGTCTCGGGCACCGCTTCAAGGCGATACTTTTCTAGGATCTGCCTAATCTCTTCCGGTTCATGAAGTCGTCCGTAGACCTTTCCATCGATCATCATGACGGGGGCCAGTCCACACGCTCCAATACAGCGTAGTGAATCTAAGGAAAAAAGATTGTCTTCGGTGGTTTGTCCAGTTTTAATCCCCAACTGTTTTTCTAATTCGGCCTGTAGTTTCTCAGCACCTCGTACAAAACAGGCGGTGCCCATACATACATTAATAACGTGTTTCCCCCGGGGTTTCATAGTAAAAAAGGAGTAGAAACTCACGACCCCGTAGACTTTGGCGGAAGGGATGTCAAGTTTTTGAGCGATATGCCACTGCAACTTGTCGGGCAGGTATCCGAAGAGCTCTTGAGCTTGATGCAGGATTCCGATAAGGTTTTCCTTTTTATAGGGGAGTGTGTCGATATACTCATCAAGTTGGCGATAGGGGTCTTTGATTGAGGCGTTGTCACACATGGGAATCCTCCTTTATCAATAACTGTTGTTTACTATTCCCAATGTTATATGAATTTACGTATACATCTCAGAGTATCCGACAAAATAATATTGAATGATTCTCCAGTGAGGTTACTCTTAAGAATTAAATCTAGTACGCTGGTAGGAATACCGAACGGTTGCTCGTTCAAGCGGACACCCCAAAATAAAATACATTGGTAACCTAAGGGAATGATGAAATGAGGAATAAAGACTCAGACTCCTAATGCGAGACTGAGTCTTTTGAGTTAAGGGTGGGGGGAGTGGACTAAAAGACTAAAGACTTAATGACTAATATAGAAGAGATACTTATTGACATAAACTATTTATGGTACTTATAATAAATCGTGGTTGAGGTTGCAACACTCTCACCATTAAAGGAGTGATACTAGTGATCAAGGAAAAAGAAGTTGCTCTTATGGAAGAGACTGACCATTTATTCAGAATGGTTTGGAAGAAATATCAATGTTTTCTGATGCCTGAAGAGAGTGACTTATCCATGCATCAGATGATGTTCTTAAAATATCTAGAATGTAGCGGAACCTGTACACCGTCGGACATTGCCCAACAGTTCGGTATTACGTTGGGGGCAGTCACAGGATTTGTGGATCGCCTTCATAAATTAGGCCTCATTACACGGATCCGTAGCGAGGAAGATCGCCGAATGGTCTTAATCCAACTTTCGCCTAAGGGAATTGAGCCATTAAAATCCTTCGAGAAAGAAAGAAAAACAAAGTTCGCGCGCATTTATGAGAAGCTCGATGCTAATCAGGTGAGCGAACTAAATAGGTCCTTAGAACAGCTGAACATTGTGTTAGAAGATTTAGCTCTCCAAAAAGGGGACGATCAGATACCTTGTTAAGGCTGATTTCAGAGAGAAAATGATATAAATGATAGGAGCTTAATCGGAATGCGAAAGAAGATCATGCGCCCAATGACAATCTTGCTCATTATTCAATTTTTGGTTATGGTTGGATTTGGAATCGTTATTCCAATCTTGCCGTTCTTTGTGGAAAAGTTAGGCGGAGGAGCCCTTTCCTTGGGGATTTTTATGTCTGTTTATTCCATCATGCAGTTTATTTTTGCACCGATTTGGGGTAGGCTATCTGATCGCATTGGTCGTCGGCCGGTTCTTCTTATTGGACTTGGTGGATATGGTGTGACGTTTTTAATGTTCGGGATGATCAACAACCTTTATTTATTAATTGGACTCCGCGCTTTAGCGGGCATGGTTTCTTCTGCAACCTTGCCGACAGCAATGGCCTACTTAGCCGATATTACGGAAGGAGCGGATCGTTCGAAAGGAATGGGTATGCTGGGTGCTGCGATGGGGCTGGGAATGGTTTTTGGTCCTGCTATAGGCGGTTGGCTTGGTCTTTATAGTTTCTCTTTACCGTTCTTCGTTGCGGGAGGGTTAGCCTTGCTTCTACTACCGTTCACCTGGAGATTCTTGCCAGAATCTCTGAAGCGTTCGGATCTTCCCGGCCGCAGGAGGCCTAGACTTACCTTAGCGGTCGTGAAGGACCCCTTGTTTGCTCTATTCGCCTTCAATTTCGTCATCAGTTTCTCGATGTCAATGTTTGAAAGCACCTTTGCTTTATATTCAGCAGATAAAGTCGGTTTTGGCCCTGAAGAAATGGGGATCACGTTTGCTATCCTCGGGATCTTCGCTGTGATTGTACAGGGAGGTCTTATTGGCCCATTGGTTAAAAGGTTTGGGGAGGCTAGACTCGTAAATTCCGGCGCATTCCTCTCATCGCTTGGGCTTATTTCGATTGTATTATCCCGGCACATTGTTTTATTAGTGATCTCGACGGTTGTTTTTATGGTGGGTAATTCCTTGATGACGCCAACCAGCTCAAGTCTCGTTACGAAACAGAATTCTCGCGGCCAGGGAGCTTCCCTGGGATTTTTTCAGGCATTTGCCAGTCTTGGAAGAGTTTTTGGCCCGGTTACTGGCGGAGCCCTTTTTGAAATAGGTATGGGCTTACCATATATTACGGGGGCAGCATTCTTAGTGCTGGTTGTTTTAGTAGCCGGAAGTAAACTTAGCCCGAAGATTGAATCGTCACTGGTGTAGGAATGAAAAATAGACTAGAATAGATAAATGGAAATGCAATTGCACGTTCACTAAAGCAAAAGCAATGGAACGTGTGCGAAAGGGCTAAGAAACTTCCTCTCTATTAATGCTTTGATGTAGGTGAAAAATTATGGCCAAAAGAATAAATAATACTCGGGTTGCTAATCTCACCCTGGGGGGGATTACCCTAGGATTTTTAATAAGTTATCCTTTTCATGGGAGTTTTGCTGGCGGACTCATCTCAAGTGGATGTAGCGCGGGAATGATCGGGGGGCTTGCCGATTGGTTTGCAGTGACAGCGCTCTTTCGGCGGCCTTTAGGAATTAGATCAGGCAAAATCCTACGAACGGAAATTATTCCCCAGAACCGAGACCGAATTTTTGCTGCCTTGGCAGATATGGTACAAAATGAATTACTGTCGCAAGACCTGCTTCAGCGCAAGCTATCCGCTTGGGATTTTTCTGGAGTACTCATTAGGGTCTTTGGCAAGCAGGAGGTTAAGCTTGCTGTGGGTCTCTTACTAACGGATCTCGCTGAGGATATGGTTAACCATGTGGAGCCGGAGAGGCTTAAACGACAGATTCAGGGCTTACTTCAAGAAAACATAGATAATTTGAATCTTTCGCAAACTCTTGCTGAAGTTATCAGATTTTCAGTGGAACACGGAGATGTCGACCAGCTATTGAAGGTCATCTGCCAGGCTAGCTACGAATTCGTGGATCAGATTGAAGTCAGTGATGCCCTAGAGGATATGATGGAGGCTGCCTTGACACGATATGGGGAAAACAATCCTGCTCGGAAACTGGTCGAAAAGTTTCTGCCAGCGCCCTCTGTTCTGGCGCACGGTCTCCAAGAAAAGGTCAAAACAGCATTACAGGACGGTACAGTTGAGCAGTGGCTGAAGGATTCCTTGCTTCGCTTTGTCGTGGAACTCAAGACGAAAGCTTCACTTCAAGAAAGGGTCGATCGGTTTTTCCTTACTGCCGTAACGAGAGTATTGGAAAACAGGAAAGTAAAGGACCAAACGGCCGCGTTATTGAGGACAAGCTCGGAAAAGTTGCCTGCTATGCTTGAAACTATAAGTGCTGATTTACGAGGCAACTGGGACGAATACCTTGGGAGATTAGAACATAATCTTGACCTTAGGCTGAAAGTGGACGAAGAGGTTAAAAATATTCTTCAAAAGCGGATTGGTCAACATCATAATGTAATCGGACGAATGGTTCGTGAAGGTCTGGACCCGCTGACGGATGATATGCTAGTTGAGCTGATTGAGGACAAAGCTGGTAATGACCTGCAAATGATTCGGATTAATGGGTCAATCGTAGGCAGTTTGGCTGGAATGTTGATCTACTTGCTCGGGATGGTGTTACGATGAACTATCATAAAAAAGCAAATATTACTTTAACCGTCGTTTTCCTCTTTTTCATAGGTGCGGCAGTGCTAGAATATATGAGTCCCAAGGTGTTTGGGATCAGGTTAATATATTTTGTCTCGGAAGCAGCTTTAGTTGGTGGAATCGCTGATTGGTTTGCGGTAACGGCAATTTTTAAAAAACCGTTGGGCTGGGGTTATCATACTGCCCTGATCCCTCGAAATCGTAAAAAGGTGATTGAAGCCGTAGCGAGCATAGTGCAGACAGAATTGCTGCGCATGGATGTAATTCGTAAGAAAATCGAGAGGATTTCATTTGTTGATGGACTCTTTCAATATGTCGAGAGAGCAGGTGGGTCGGTTTATCTAACTAACAAGACTTTGGCCTATCTCCGTCGTTATGCAGAAAAACAGGAACCGGCCCAGCTTGCTGAGAGCTTAGCAAAGTTCCTCCGCAGCGGTGCCAAGACTTGGTACTTGGCGCCAAAGGTGCAAATCCTGAGTGAGTGGGCGTTAGCGCATGGATATATCGATCAAGGGCTTGACCTATTAGCTGAAAGATTGTGGGATAAAGCCGCTGACGAAGAAACTCGCTTGGTTATTCTGCGTTACCTTGAGGAAGTTAAAGAGGAAAAAGTAAGCAATGGGGGGTCAATATTTCGCACCTTGATGGGATTTATGGAAATGTCCGACGGCTTAAACCTCGATGAAGCAGCAGATGCTTTGCAAGTAGAGCTGCTTTTAACCTTACGAAGATTAAGAAACCCGACGGATTCATTGCGTGACAATCTCAGGGATGCTTTATTGGAAGGGATAGTTAAATTAAACTCTAATTTCCAATTTGTGGCGCAAGCTGAGCAGTGGAAGGAGGACTTATTGTCAGAAGAGTTGTTAGAGGAATTTTTAGAAACGATTCTTCGCGCAGCTCTGAACGTCGTTGCCGCTCCTTTAACTTCTTCTGAACCAAATGAATTCTATCATGTGGTTCAGTCTTTCGTAGATCGATACTGGGTTAGTATCAGGGATAATCCAGAACTTCGGGAGAAAATTAATATGTTCATTGTGGATACCATATGTCAGGTGATCCAAAATGAACATGACATGATCGGTTGTATGGTTAGAGAGACTCTTGAAGCATATACAGATCGAGATCTAAATCAATTTGTTGAGGACAAGGCGGGTAACGATCTCCAATGGATCAGGATCAATGGCTCCATGATCGGAGGGGTTGTGGGACTTATTCTGTTTTTGTTCTTAGATTTTGTCTATACCCCCTACATCACGCCAGCGTTTATGAACTTTATTACACAAATTTCTCGCTAAGCTAGAAAAACAAGAATATGTTCTGGTTTCCTCCGATGTGAATATCTAAATTTAGCGTAAGACTTATAAGTTAGAATTCACAGAATTCGTATACAGGATTCCTTAAAAAAAACTATTGCAAAACCGTTCATCTTCGTGCTAGAATACCAAACATAAGGTGTGCACAGCCTATGACCCTTGGGTAGGAAAAACATGAAAGCAAAGCAATGGCGCTTTGAGGATACTCGATAAGAGTAGCTCAAAGCGCCATTTTTTTGAAGAGGAGGAATTAGTATGGATACTGGAGATACAAGTTTTATTATGATTTGCACAGCACTAGTTTTTCTTATGACACCCGGTTTAGCACTTTTTTATGGTGGTATGGTGCGTAAAAAGAATGTTCTCAGCACTCTCATGCATAGTTGGATTGTCATTGGCCTTATGTCTTTGCAGTGGATATTGGTGGGATATACATTGGCCTTTGGGCCAGACATTCATGGCTTGATTGGAGGCCTAAATTGGTTGGGATTAAATGGAGTGGGAATAGATCCTAATCCTGATTACGCAGCAACCATTCCAGCGATCGTTTTTATGGCTTTCCAAATGATGTTTGCAGTCATCACCCCCGCTTTGATCAGTGGCTCTTTCGCAGAACGGATGCGTTTTCCGGCATTTATTGCTTTCGTGTTATTGTGGGCAACGTTTGTTTATGATCCTTTAGCCCATTGGGTTTGGGGTGTCGGTGGTTTCTTAAGGACTCTTGGAGCTTTGGACTTTGCTGGAGGAAACGTGGTGCATATCAGTTCGGGATATTCAGGATTGATAGTAGCTTTGGTCCTTGGCAAGCGTAAAGGGCTTGGTAAAGAATCAATGGCGCCGCATCATATTCCAATGACCGTATTGGGAGCAGGTCTCCTCTGGTTTGGCTGGTTTGGGTTTAATGCTGGAAGCGCTCTGGGTGCGAGCGGGTTAGCTGGTATGGCTTTTGTGAATACTAATACGGCTGCAGCTGCAGCTGCAGTAGCCTGGGCAGTGGTAGAGCGTCTTCATCGAGGAAAATCCACCATGCTTGGCGCAGCCAGCGGTGCGGTTGCCGGATTAGTAGCCATAACCCCCGGGGCAGGATTTGTAACCCCACTCTCCTCGATATTCATTGGCCTAGTCGGTGGTATAGTTTGCTATCTAGCCATCAGTATAATAAAAGCAAAATTCGGCTATGACGATGCGTTAGACGCCTTTGGATGTCATGGGATTGGTGGGACATGGGGAGCCCTGGCAACTGGGATTTTCGCCACTAAAACCATCAACCCGGCCGGTGCAGATGGGTTGTTCTACGGAAATGCTTCACTTTTAGGGATCCAAGCCTTAAGTGTTTTGATAACAGTGGTATTTGCTGTCGTGGCAACGTTTATTATTTTGAAAGTGATAGGCTTAGTGATGAAACTTCGTGTCAGTGAGGAACAGGAAGCAATCGGTTTGAATTTGTCCTTACACGGAGAAGAGGCTTATCCGGATTTTATCTAATTCAACTAGTACTATAGTTTAGAAAAGGCTAAATTTCATGGGGAGGGTGGATATGAAGAAGATTGAAGCGATTATTCGTCCGGGAAAACTGGACAGCCTGAAAGATGCGTTAGGCACTCATGGAGTCAATGGTTTGACGGTGACCCAGGTAATTGGTTGTGGCAAACAGAAGGGGCAGACTCAGGTTTATCGTGGCGTAGAATATAACGTGCATCTTATTCCTAAGGTGAAGGTCGAAATTGTAGTCATGGATCAATACGTAGAAGAGGTGATCCAAGTCATTACGAAAGTGGCGCGAACTGGGGAAATCGGAGACGGAAAGATTTTTGTGTCTGCCGTGGAAAATGCGTATACAATAAGAACGGGAGCCACAGGAGAAAACGCATTGTAAATGTGAAATAATCAGAGAATTATGCTAAACAGCTATAAGAAATCCGTTATCCCATATTACTGGGATAGCGGATTTTTTTATACTAGTCAGAAAGTATAACTTTTTGTTTCATACTTTCTGGAAGGTCCTTTCTCACCATCCTGCAAGAAAGGTTAATACGTGCGAAGACCGTGTCTTCGGGTTACAGGGACACTCGGCCATCCTTGGCCAGCGCATAAGTGAAACTAGGGCAGCCGCCTTCGCCAAGGCTGCAAGAAGGCTAATACGTGCGAAGACAATGTCTTCAAGAAGGGTTAATACGTGCGAAGACAGTGTCTTCGTGGGCGCCAGCCAAGTTTTCTTTATAGTTGTCGCAGCCGATGGTTAATCAAGGCAATTATTTAGATCTAAATGATTTGAAAGAAATGAACAACTATAAAAACCGTAATTAATGGAAAAATGTGGAACAATGGAATTAATAAAAGCGTATGATGTATTAAGAATGAAAGGGGGATTTAAGATGGCATTTGGAGCTGGTGTAGTACCTGGCGGTGGAGTAGGTGCTGGTATCGCGATTGTAGTTGTAATTATCTTGCTTCTTATCGCGATGGGCATTGTATTCTAAACCTTCAGAGCCCTAACGTTTTATTAAGCTAAAATTAAAAGGAGGTATAAGGATATGTACGGATATGGTGGCGCTTGCGGTGGTTTTGGTGGGGGATCGTGTGTAGGTGCAGGGATTATTGCGATCGCGATTTTAATCTTGATTGCTTTAGGAGTTATCTTTTAAGAAGGACTAAGAAAAGGGTGGGCTCCTAAATAGGAGCCCATTTTAAAATACATTAATAAAGAGGAGGTGCGTTGAAAATGCCGTTGGGACGGTTTAATCTCTATAATAATCAAAATATGCCGCGAAATCCTTTGCCTATGCGAGGTCTGGAACGTTTTATGCAGAGACGGGGAATGAATTTTCCAGCAATGTATCCGGGTGGGACATTCCAACAGCCAAACCCACAGGCAGGAGTTGGAAATTTATTAGAGACCCAGAATGTCGAAGCTCCGCCACAGAAAAGTGAGGGAATAAAAGGATTTTTAAGTCGTTTTAGTCGTAAACCAAAGTGAAAAGGCCTATTGGTCAGTTCCTGTTCATTTTCTTATAAAAAGAATATGAGTCTAAAAAAGAGTTTAAATATCGGCAGGCTTAATTGCTGGTTTTAGACTCTTAGCTTTTTTCTACATAGCGGCGGTCAAAACATATAATTTAAACTTAACTATCAAGCTGAAATAACTGAAATACTACTAAATCTATAACAATAGCTTTGTAGTATTTCAGTTTGCTTTGTCAAGTTTACGATTTCCGGACTTGGCAAGACCATTTTTATACTAATGTTGAACAAGAAGAAGTTGAATTCCTGTCGCCATGGTAAACAGATAAAAAGATATTTCTGTGGCGATCAAAGCACGTGCAGTTACATTAGCCGGTAGAATGTCGCCTAAACCCGCAGTTGCAATCGTTGTTGTGCTTAAATATAAAAAAGAGAAGAGCTGGTTGCAAAGGTCATCTCCTATGTCACCTTTAAAACTGGATGGGAAAAATCGATAAAGAAGAAGGTAATCTGCAGCGAAGAGTAGGATAATCGAAACAAGGGCTCCCACGACAGGATAGAGTAGATGATCGTGAGGGGTTTTAGAGTTCGTAATGATATGAGAAATGCAAAAAGAAACTGAGACTGTAGAACCAATAGCATACCCTACAAGAGTAAGTTTAAAAAGGGTCCCTTCAAAGCGTTCAATTGAATGATTGTTGCCTGAGAAGAGGCTCAGGAAAAGAGCCCCAGCTGCTCCGAGGAGCGCGGGAGATAGAGATCTCCAATACTTCAGGTCAAGACCTTGGTTCGAAGGAAAGATCTGAACATGGAGAGGGGCACAATTATGCGCGTTAGAAACAGGGGGCTTATACCCCTGAATAAAGCTTGGGCTTAATGGATAGGTTCCAAAATAGGGCGGATAATGGGGAAGTTGCCCCTTGCTTTGATCCACGTCTGTATCGACCACCTTCCAGGGGATGGATCTTAATAATACCAGTATATTCAAGAGGGTGAATAGGGTTAAGCAGATTATGCGTACTGTATAGCACTAGAAACGCTTTTGCAAATAAAGAAGGATTATCGGGAATTTTGGAGAATTAAAGTTTAGTAAATATTGTTTCCATTAAGAAAGTGGAACAGGGTGTGAACGATGGAGTTAATTAAACTAAACAGAGCTGATTTACTGGGAGAACTTGAGGAAGAATTCTGGAAAGGTCAAATTTATACGAATTTTCCTCGCCTTAGGCTTTTAGCTACGCTCCTTCTTATTTGTGATATAATCCTTTTATTTGTGGATCATGGTAATTATCAGAAGGGTCTATGGCTGAGTACACCGGGTTATAAGTTATTATTTTATTCACATCTTGGATTAGGTGGAGGCATGCTATTATTTACCGCTCTCTATTGGAATACTAAGCTCCCTTCTGCTGATGATGTGAAATGGATACATAAAATTTATGAGAATTTCTTTGCTTTTTTTTGCTTGTTCATTTGTACGATTACTTCTGGGTGGATTGATCAGCTAATTCATGGACAATTGACGGTATACATCTTAGGGTGTTTTGTAATTGCGGTGTTCTTTAACCTAAAGCCGAAAGTGAGCATAGGAGTTTATGCCATTTCTTATTTGATTTTAATATTGGAAATAACACATCAGCAACCTAATGTAGATGTTCTAAAAGGTCATTATATCAATGTGTCCTTGATTATTATAATCGCTTGGTTTTTATCGTTTACGCTATATAAATTTAGAGTTCAAGAATTTTTTAATCAAAGTCACTTTGAGTGGTTGGTTAAAGAACGAACGACAGAATTGGAAGGAATAAACCAGCAGCTCATCAAAGAGGTCGGAGAACGTAAGCAGATTGAAGAAAAGGTCCTACGACTAGCATCAATCGTTGAATCGACAGATGATGGAATCATAGGGATGACCCTTGATGGAATTATTATCGACTGGAATAGAGGAGCAGAGTGCATTTACGGGTACACTGAAGCGGAAATTATAGGGGAGCCGATTAAAAAAATAATTCCTCTCGACAAACAGCTTGAGTTTGATAAAGTTTTACAAATTATTTTTCACGGAATGCCCGTGACACATTATGAAGCAATACGTCAAAGGAAAGACGGAAAGTTTATTCATGTTTATTTGACGGTGTCACCTATTAAGGGTCATAATGGCGAAATTATTGGTGCCTCAACAATTGTCAAGGATGTTACTGCACAAAAGAAGTTGGAGAAAGAAATGACACGGATGGATCAGATGAACCTGGTCGGTGAAATGGCGGCAAGTATTGGTCACGAAGTTAGAAATCCGATGACAACCGTCAGAGGCTTTTTGCAACTCATCCAGGAACATAAAAGTTTCGATAAATACAGCGATTATATTCCTCTCATGATAAGTGAACTTGATCGAGCGAATTCAATTATTACTAAATTTCTATCGATAAGTCGTACTAAAACAACAGAACTCGCTCTGCATAATCTGAATGATATTATAGAAAGCATCTTACCGCTTGTTCAAGTTGATGCCATTCGTGGCGACAATTTAGTAACTGCTGAATTAGGAATACTCCCGGATTTACTCTTAGACGAAAAAGAGATTCTCCAGATGATCCTCAATTTAACGCGAAATGGGCTGGAAGCAATGGAGGAAGAGGGGTCTCTTGTAATAAAAACCCTATTCGAGGACAATGAAGTGGTCTTAGCCATACAGGATAAAGGGAAGGGCATCGCACCAGAAATCATGGATTCATTAGGGACTCCTTTTTTTACTACCAAGGAGAAAGGCACAGGTTTAGGTTTGGCTGTATGTTATGGAATCGCTACCCGGCATAACGCTAAAATTAAGGTGGGAACCAGCCCGAATGGATCGACATTCTTTGTCAAGTTTAAGGTCTAGATCGATTTGCATTGAGAGCTCCTGAAGGGTACAATATGCCATATATAGAATATTTTATGGTTTCTTGGCCAAGCTTTTTAGAGTGATGTAAAAGTAGAACTTATTTTCTCGATAAAAAAATTTGACCTTTACTGACCATTGTACTAAAATAAAGTTAATCGGTGAGAATATACTAAGTTGGATTGCAGTAATAAATAATAAAGACGAATAGGGGGAATTATAAATGGGTTATCTAGTCCCAATGGTCGTTGAACAAACCAATCGTGGGGAGCGCTCCTACGATATTTACTCGCGTCTTTTAAAAGATCGTATTATCTTTCTCGGGGGTGCAATTGATGATGATGTGTCCAATCTGGTTGTAGCCCAAATGCTTTTCCTCGAAGCAGAAGATCCAGAAAAAGATATCAATCTATATATCAATAGCCCCGGTGGTTCAATCACAGCTGGAATGGCCATTTACGACACCATGCAGTATATACGCTCGGATGTCCGCACGATCTGTATTGGGATGGCAGCTAGTATGGGGGCATTCCTCCTTACAGCGGGTGCAAAAGGGAAGAGGGTTGCTCTTCCTAACTCAGAGGTTCTGATTCATCAGCCATTGATTGGTGGTCACGGACTTTCTGGACAAGCGACCGAGATTGAAATTCATGCTAAACAGTTGCTCAGAACCAAGGCAAAGATGAATAAAATCCTTTCGGAAAGAACTGGCCAGCCATTAGAGAAAATTGAGAAAGACACAGAGCGGGATTACTACATGACTGCCGAAGAAGCAAAAGAATATGGTCTAGTCGATCAGATCTTAGAGAAGTTGGAACCTACTAACGAAACCAAGAAGTAGATAAGTGAAAAGAACAAAAACAAACTGCGAGAGTTTTTAATGGCTCTTGCGGTTTGTTTTTTTATAATTATCAAAAAGTATAACTTCGTCACATACTGTAAGAAAGTTAACACGCGCGAAGGCAGTGTCTTCTGTAGCATAAGTGCAACTAAGGCGGCCGCCTGCGCTAAGGCTGCAAGAAAGTTAACACGTGCGAAGACTGTGACTTCGTGGGCGCCAGCCAAGTTTTCTTTATTGGATAAAAAATTTCGACAGGAATATTCATTTTCTATGTCGAAATACATATTTTAGGGCAGTAATATATCGTTCAGCTCAATAGTCTAAATGCACGGTGAAACTTTAATTAAGAACGGTTAATAACTAGTGATTAAAAAATATAAGAACATAATGAATAACCTATTTAGAGTGAAAACATATGGATTAGATTTCTGAAGAAGAACTATTATTCAAGTTAGGCAATAATTCGTTTAAAGGAGTGAAAGAGATGAATTTAAGAAATAGGAGACTTGGAGTCCAAGTCACGGCCTTAATGATGTTTATTGCTTTGGCAGCAGGCGTCGTAGGAGCAATTGGGATCTATGGTATGTCCCAAATGCATAATGCTTCGGATCAGGTTTATCAGCAGGATGTGGTTCCCATGGACTTACTCTCACAGATGCATTTTGATGCTCAGGTCTATAGGACAAATGTTGTCTTAGCTGTTAGCGCACGGAATCCTCAAGAACGTCAGAATTTCTTGAATAAAGTAGATCAGAAAAAGGATTCAATGATAGCAGAGACTGCCAAGTTCGAAGCTGTTTCAAGGTCGCCAGAAGAAGATGCGTCATGGAAACAATTTAAAACCGCCTGGAATGATTATGTAGTGTCATCTCAAGTTACGATTCAAGATTCTATAAATGGAAGAAGAGATGAAGCTTTAACCAATATGTATGAGGTAGACGGACCTAAAAACCAGTTGGCGGGAGATATTATCCAAAAGATGGTTGACTCTAGATTGGATAGAGTGAATACGCACAGTACAGAAACTACGAGTCTGATCTTCAAAAAAGCCTCGTTTGTTTCGGTGATCCTTGTCATAATTGATGTCTTAGTTAGTATTGTCATCGGCTGGGTGTTAAGCCGGGCTCTCGGCAATATGATGCACCATTTGCTGGTCAATGCCAACGAAATCGCTGCCGGGGATATTGCTCGGAAAAAGAAGGCCCCTTGGAAAGCGTGGAACCATGAAGGAGTAGAATTACATAAGGCCTTCGGTGATATGGTTCTCTCTTTGAGGGGCACAATGACAAAAGTAGTCGACATGGCCAATCAAGTAGCACAAACCGCTCAAGAGATGCGCCAAGGTGCCGAACAATCAGCTCAGGCCGCTGAACAAGTTGCGACATCGGCGACCGAAATGGCGACCGATGCTCAAATGCAAGTTAAGGAAATGACAGAGAACCATGAACGGATGAGCTTAGTGATTGATGAGTTAAAGCAGACTGAGCAGCACGCCGGAAAAGTAAGTCGTGCATCCAGGCGTTCTGCTGAACTTTCTAGCGATGGAAATCGTGCCCTTGGACAAGTGGTTAATCAAATGGCTGAAATTGAGAGTCAGGTCCACAGTTTGAGCCAGGTGATTGGAGAAGTGGATGAAAAATCAGAGGAGATCGCCAAAACGGTGCAAATTATCGACAATATTGCGCAACAAACGAATCTCTTAGCATTAAACGCGGCAATTGAAGCGGCACGTGCTGGAGAAAATGGCCGGGGATTTGCTGTTGTGGCAGAGGAAGTCCGTAAACTTGCCGAGCAAGTTCAAACGAGCTTGGTCGATATTTCTCAGAGAGTACAGGAAATGCAACAGGCTTCGCGGAGCGCTCATCAAGGGATGAAAACTAGCGTGGATAGTGTAAATCAAGGTAGTGCTTACTTAAAAGAGATCGCCCATCAATTCACTGTAATTCTTGATTCTGTAGAAGAAAGTGCTGGATTAGCCCAAGATATTGAAGTTACTGTTCAGAAAGTCCAACAAGACGGGGAACAAATTAAAGTCGGTATGCAAACGGTTGTGAATCAAGCCGAATCCACCTCAGCAGGCACTCAAACTACAGCTGCTGCCGCCGAGGAACAAAACGCTTCTGTCGAAGAATTATTTGCCTCTGCAGAAAGCCTAGACGTTTTGGCCAAGGATTTAAAGCAGTTAATCTCGCACTTCAAGATTTGAGTCTAAGTAAATCAAGAAACGTCTAAGTTTTTTCATGGATTTAGTATGGTTGGACTAAGTTCAAGCATGCATTACCTATCCAGGTATGCTTTGGAAGGGGATGTGTGAAAACTCAGTCTCCAAAATTTCAAGTGGTTACAACAATCAATAAGCGTCCTCATTTCACTATTAAAGTGGAGTGAGGACGCTTGTGTTTTGATGATATAGAAGCAAAAGTGGGGATGTGAAAAATATAGTAACAAGTTTTAGCACAGCCCCTTTTATTGTAATTTCTTACAGTTTTCTTTGACAAACAGCAGGTATAGATATATAAATGTCGAAAGAATACTTGTTAGCTTATAAAGGTAAAGGACTCTCTTAGGGATGGGCAGGAAGTCTGGGCCCATGAAAAGGACCCACAAAAGTTATACTTTTCAATTGTATAGGTAATAGGCGAATTAGTTGAGTTGTTTTTATATATACATAAAAGGTAAAAATGAATTGTAGTATTAAAAGGAGAGTAGAAAGATGCGTAAAATTCGTAAAGCAGTGATACCAGCAGCCGGTCTGGGAACTCGTTTTTTACCAGCAACGAAGGCTCAACCGAAAGAGATGTTGCCGATTGTAGATAAACCAACCATTCAATATATTGTTGAAGAGGCTATTCAATCCGGGATTGAAGACATAATTATAGTTACAGGTCGCAACAAACGGGCCATCGAAGACCACTTCGATCGCTCGATGGAACTAGAGGGGTTCTTGGAAAAAAACTCCAAAGATGAACTTTTGGATTTGGTGCAAGATGTTGCTCGTATGGCAGATATTTATTACGTTCGACAAAAAGAAGCGTTGGGTTTGGGACATGCGATTTATAGTGCCCGAAAATTCATCGGTAATGAACCGTTTGCAGTTCTGCTAGGTGATGATGTCATCTATTCTGAAGTGCCTGCTTTGCGCCAAATGATGAATCATTATGAGCGTTATGGAGCAAGTATAGTTGGGGTCCAGGAAGTTCCGCTGGAGGATACGTCTAAATATGGGATCGTTGATGGTGAAAAGTTTGCCGATCGACTATATCGAGCGAAGAATATGATGGAGAAACCTCGTTCGGAAGATGCTCCGGAGACTCGCTTAGCCATAATGGGTAGGTATATCTTAAATCCAGAGATTTTTAATATCCTGAGCGTTCTTCAGCCAGGCAAGGGTGGCGAGATTCAGCTCACGGATGGGATTAAGGAATTAGGTCGCTATCAAGAAATCCTTGCTTATGAATTTGAAGGTCGGCGCTATGACGTCGGAGATAAGCTAGGCTTTGTGGAAGCGACGATTGAATATGCATTGCGCCGAGGGGATCTTTCGGACGAGCTTATGAATTATTTAAAGGCTTTGGTTCTAAAATTTGAAATTGACTGAAAGAGACGAAAAATTTATTTGGACAATGCTGCTTGATTTTCGCGAAATTTATGTACCGAAAGGAATCTCTTAGCATTTCTCAAAAATAGAGGACGGAAAATGGGCCAAGCTCTACAGCAAAAGTGACAAGCTTCTCTCCTAAAAATTGGTAAAATACTAACGTACCAAAATACAAAAGAATTTTTAAGGAGGGAAGAGATCAATGAAACCACTGATGCCAATGGACAAAAAGAGGATAGCTACCTTAGCTGGAACGTTGGTTCTAGCTGGAGCTGTAGTTGCTGCAGGGGTTTATGGCCCAAGTGTCTGGAAAGTTTTTAGGCAACAAAGCTCCATCACTGACTCGGTAGTCATTCAATCCCCAGCCGTTGATGGTAATACGGCAATTGATGGAGCTAAAGAAACGGTGCTGCCTGACGGCACAGCGCCACCTGAAACCGTCGCTCCGACAGCGACAGAACCCAGTACGATTAACCCGCCCCCTCAAGTCAATGCCGGTTCCAAAAATAAATATAGAGAACCGGACACCAGTCAAATTGACTTAGCCCCATCTGTGGCCACGTACTTCGGCGAAAATGCATTAAGCAATGATGCTAAAACATTAATCTTTGGCGCCGCATGGAACATCCACGAATATGTAGACGGTTATCTCTATGGGCCGGCTGCGGGCCCTCAGTTGAATGAAGAAGATCTTAAGAAGTATATTGTGTTTCATAAAACCTTATTGGACAAGCAGTTCAAGAATGAAGCGAATGTTTCTAAAGCAGTAGCACTCACAGGCTACTTAGATGTGCTTCTAAACAGAGGAATTGATGCGTATGATTCAAAGGATAAAACACGGATCGAACAGTTCCACCAAGAAATTCATGATCTAGATGCGCATCTCATGCGTAATGAAGTAAATTCAAAAATCTACGGGGCGACGCCGTTTGCAACCAAACGGACATAATTCAGGCATTAGATGACGTAATGTAAATAGGAATGAAATGAAGCTAAGCTAGAGTATTGAAGGCGATAAGAAATACGCTGAATAGTTCAAGGTGCACAATGGCTGTTGAATTAAGTTATAACTTTACAATAAATTGACATAGCTACAATAATGTTTTGTTAAGAACATGAGGAGCTTGGACTCAATATAAATTATTAATTTGAATTTAAAGGATTGATTTTATAAGAGTTTTTGATTTATTTATCTAAATTGAATAGGCAACTAAATCTCTTACTATGATCTTGTATTGTTTTGCAAGGTTGAAAACAAATTTAGTTGTTGGGTAAACAATAAAAATTGAATAGAAAAAAGGAAGGCCTGCCCCAAGGGGACAGGCCTTCCTTTTTTCACCAGTTTATGTTTAATTTCTAACTCGGGAATGTGAATGTCTAATATATCCTTAAATTGGTAAAAATAATTATAAAATCCAATTGAAGGAGATTTCGGTTTGTATGCGTAAAATGAATTATTTATTTGGAGCTCTGGCTTTAGGTCTCGGCGTTTTAGTTGGAACCTTGGGTGTGTCTTTACTCACGAATTCGAGTTCCCCCACCTCGTTTATTTCCAGGCTACGTGGCCAAGACAAGATACAAACGGTTTCAGGAACAGTAAGTGACCCAGCTCGAACCTCTCCAGTCTTAAACACGGCACCGGACGCTCTATCTTCAAATAATGCTCCCTTGGATGGAGAGAGTCTAGATACACTAAATCCAGATTCAGCAGTACAAAAAAATGATGCACCTCCTCTCGATCAAAATGTAAGCGACAAAGATATCAAGGCGTTAAACGTACTGAAACAACAAATCATTACCGACTATAAACAAGATATCGGGATTTTCTTTGGAGCTTGGAAATCTTCAGATATCGATTCATTCCGTCTCAAACTAGCGAAAGCCTATACAGGAGAATTGCTTGAAAGACATGCGCGCCGTGCTGAAGAATACTTGGCTCAAGGTCTAGGGCTAGATGTCAGTCAAATAACGTTTGACCAGGTCGATGTTGAAAGTGCGGAGGCAAATACTGCCACAATGCGGGTTGATTACCGATATACTGCAAGAGATTATAGCTTAGCGGATGCTGCAGCAATCGGGGAAGAGCATGAACAGAATGTACATGTCCGAGTAAATTTGCTCAAACAGAATTCCCGCTGGGTGATAACAGGAGAAAGTACCGTGCAATGAAGGTAAGGACTACTATAAAATATGGTAGTCCTTTTTAGTACCCAGTTTTCATTAGGCAAAAAAGTAGGCTGTATGATAGACTAATACTTGGCAAAGGATAGTTAATCTATGACTCAATGACTTACACATTATTAGGTTGAATCTTAGCATGGATTTTAGAGATTTAGGCTAGTTCTTTTGAGGAAGGGAAAATGGCTAACATGAATAATGCTAATGCAACTAACCACAAGAAACAGGATACGATTGAGCAGATTAATTTCCTCAGGGCATTCGGCGTCTTAGCGGTTATCGCTATTCATGCGACAGGTTATTTTACAGAAATCAAAAAATTTAATAACTTGGTACTTATAAATCTGTTGACAGATGTATTTTCCCAATTTGCAGTGCCCTTGTTTATCCTGATTTCCGGTTTTGTATTGGCCAGAAATTATCGTAATAACTTTCCGATTAGACAATTCTACAAAAAAAGAATACGTTCAATTATTCCCCAATACTTAATTTTCTCAGTTCTTTATACTTGCTTCATTAATTCAGAAGTCATGAGAAATAACGCACTCAGTACGAATGTAACCCTAATTCTTCGGAATATCTGGCAGTCAGATGCTTCCTACCACCTATGGTTTTTTGCCATAATAATTCAGTGTTATATTTTTTATCCGTTTATTATTAAGATTTATGATCACTTTAAAATAAGAAACAGAGCCGAATTATTGATTTCTTTAATGTTAGTAATTCAGGTGGCATTCATGGTTGGTAAACACACCCCGTATTTAGCTGCTACAAAGATTAACTTTATAGCATACCTATTTTATTTTGGTTTAGGAATCTATAGTTGTGACCACTACGAAAAGTTAAAGAGCGGATTTAATCGTCTTACGCCCCTTTTTTTAGCAACTACGTTAGCTTTAACAATAGGAGCTAGTTATTTTATAATCGTTGGTCTGACTACGGGTTATAGATACAATACGATACCTAATTATTATTTTATTGGTTCAGAACTAATTTACCCTATTTTGAGGATCTCAAGCTTTCTACTGCTATTTAATCTGGCCAATAATTTGGTTCGGAAAAAGAGCATTGTTGCTAAAGCTCTTTATAAAATAGGGGATTACTCCTTTGGAATATACCTAATACACATCTTCTTTAACCAATCTGCAATAAAGATACTCAAGAACTATAATATCAACTATAATAATTGGCAATTTTATCTAATCATCTTTGTCGTGCCCCTTGTTCTTAGTTACATGTCGGTAAGATTGATCACTTACTTACCTTATAGTTACTATATCATTGGCTACATGAATAAAAGCAGAAACAACAAAAGGACTTGAATCGAAGGCGAAATTGTTAACGGCATGTTCAAAGCGAATAGTTGTAAAACCATTTAAGTTGTAGTAAACTTTAGAACGATAAAACTTACTGACTGGTTTGATCGAAAAGGGGCTGAGCTAGGTGTTATTTCGTAAACGGACGTTGATATTAATGCTGATTGATGCTATGTTAATCAACTTGGCAGCTTTCGGCAGTTTTTATTTGCGCTTCGAAGGTGACATTCCGCCAGGAAGTTATCAGATATATTATCATACTGCCGTGGCCGGAACGATTTTATATATCGCAGTTTTTTATGTTTTTGGCTTATATAATCGGCTATGGCAGTATGCTAGTACAGGGGAGCTGCTCTCCATTATTTATGCAGTAACTGTCGGAACGGGTGGAACAGCTGCAGTGGTATATTTTTATGGTGTTGCCAAAGCTGCCTCGCTCCCTTTTAGAATGCCGCACTCTTCTGCTGTACTGCTTTGGCTGGCAATGGTCTTTTTGATCGGGGGTTCGCGTTTTATTTGGCGGATCTTACAGGAAAATGCCTTTGATCGCCATGTTCCAGGCTCACAAAAACAGGTACTTATTGTTGGAGCTGGGGATGCAGGGGTATTAGCCGCAAGGGAGTTGAAAAATCGCAATTATCGAGAGGGACGTCCTATCGGTTTTATTGATGATGACCGTGCCAAACAGAAGTTGCATCTCTTGGGAATTCCGGTCTTGGGGACGCGCAAGGATATTGCCCGCGTCGTAAAGGGACATAATATTGATGAAGTGATTATTGCTATGCCTTCAGCCTCGGGTGAGTCTGTTCGAGAGATTGTGCAAATCTGTGAAAAGTCCGGAGTCGACCTAAAAATTATGCCTGGTGTCTATGACATTATTAGTGGGGATATCAATGTCAACCCCATTCGACAGGTTCAAGTGGAGGATTTGTTGGGGCGTGAACCGGTTTGCGTTGATTTGGAAGAAGTCGCAGGATATGTTTCGGGAGAGACGGTATTCATTACCGGCGCGGGGGGCTCTATTGGTTCAGAGATCTGCCGTCAGATTGCCAAGTTTAATCCTGGGAAACTTGTCCTGCTGGGACATGGAGAAAACAGCATTTTTGACATCGAACAGGAATTGCGCGCTGAGCGTCCAGGAATTGACTACATAACAGAAATATTGGATATCAAAGACCGAGAGAAAGTATGCTTGCTCTTTGACAGATATAAGCCGGGCGTTGTCTTTCATGCTGCAGCACACAAACATGTCCCCTTAATGGAAAAAAATCCTGAAGAAGCCCTAAAAAATAATGTCTTAGGCACGCAGAATTTGGCTGAAGCAGCCGATAGAGTAAAAGTAAAAACATTTGTCTCGATCTCTACAGATAAGGCAGTCAACCCAACTAGTATTATGGGAGCAACCAAGCGGACTGTTGAATTGCTTATTCAAAGCTTAGATCTTCGTTCCCAAACAAAGTTTGTAGCCGTACGGTTCGGAAATGTTTTAGGTAGCCGAGGCAGTGTTATTCCTACGTTTAAGCGGCAAATCGCTAACGGTGGTCCGGTGACAGTGACCCATCCTGATATGGTACGCTACTTTATGACGATCCCAGAAGCGACCCAGTTAGTCATTCAGGCTGGAGCCATGGCTCAGGGTGGAGAGATATTTATTTTGGATATGGGAAAACCAGTCAAAATTGTGGATCTAGCAAAAGACTTAATTCGTCTTTCAGGCTTCGAGCCGGAGGTCGACATTAAGATACAGTTCACAGGAATTCGGCCGGGAGAAAAACTCTATGAGGAGTTGTTAACAACTGAAGAAGGAACAACTTCAACCAAACACAGTCGAATTTTTGTAGCGAAACCTAATGTTATTGATGTTAAACTTCTGGAAGAACTGACGCATATTGTGCGAGAACGTGGCAGTTATTTAACTCGAGATGAAGTTATCGAGCTGTTGCAAACGGTCATTCCAACCTTTCGCAAGAAAACGCCCAAAGCAGTAGCCAAATAATAAGGAGGAAATTAGGATAATGATGACCGTGAAAAATGTAATTACCAGTGAAGATGTCGTTGCCAAAGCCCTTAAGGAAAAGATTGAAAAACATGAAGCTCGGATAGGGGTAATCGGTTTAGGTTATGTAGGGCTCCCTTTGGCTGTTGAAAAAGGCAAAGTCGGGTTCCCTGTGGTTGGTTTTGACATTAATGCTGCCCGTGTTGATCGCGTGAATGCGGCAGACAACTATATTGGAGATGTCAAGGACGAAGACCTTAAGGAAGTTGTGCAAAGCGGCATTTTGGTAGCCAGTACAGATTTCTCCCGTTTAGCGGAATGTGATGTTGTGATTATTTGTGTTCCCACACCGTTAACAATTACCCGCGATCCAGATATTTCCTATATTAAAGCTTCCACTGAAAAGATTGCCAAATATTTACGTCCGGGGCAGTTAATCACCTTAGAAAGCACGACTTACCCAGGAACCACAGAGGAGGTCATTCTTCCTTTATTAGAAATGGCGGGACTTAAAGTTGGTCATGATTTCTTCCTTGCCTTCTCACCGGAACGTGTCGATCCTGGTAACAAACGCTTCAGCACAAAAAATACCTCTAAAGTTGTTGGCGGGATGACCCCAATTTGCTTAGAGATTGCCTATGCGCTTTACACTCAAACAATAACGAATGTCGTTCCGGTGTCCTCGCCTGCTGCCGCGGAGTTGACAAAAGTCTTTGAAAACACCTACCGCGCAGTTAACATTGCTATGGTTAACGAATTGATGATGCTCTGTGACCGCATGGGAATTGATATCTGGGAAGTTGTTGAGGCAGCCGGGACAAAACCGTTTGGCATCCAGACCTTTTACCCAGGACCGGGTGTGGGCGGTCATTGTATACCGATCGATCCGTTCTACCTTACCTGGAAAGCGCGGGAATACGATTTTCATACTCGCTTCATTGAACTTGCCGGGGAAGTTAATGTTGAAGTTTCTTATTATGTTATCAATAGAGTAATTCGTGCTTTAAATAATGAGAACAAGAGTTTGAAGGACGCTAAGATCTTTGTTCTCGGGGTAGCCTATAAAAAAGATATTGACGATATGCGTGAATCACCAGCCTTGAAGATTATTGAACTCTTGCGTAAGCAAGGGGCTAATATCACCTATCATGACCCATTCATTCCGGTGATCGAGCCACACGGTGGCAGTACAATCCATTTGGAGAGTGTGCCTTTGACCGATGAGGTGCTTGCCAATGCAGATGGAGTGCTAATCTTAACAGACCATAGTACGGTTGATTATGAGCGTGTGGTTGCCAATGCCAAACTCGTAGTGGATACACGTAATGCAACGAAAGACGTACATGAGAATCGTGAAAAAATCGTTAAAATTTAATTGAATATAATTTGTGACTTTGAAGCTTATATTAAATACACAGGTTTAAGGGGAATCGCCAGATTCCCCTTAAACCTATATATTGTGCGATGTCGTTTTCGAACAACAGCTGACGTTGGAAACGTGAAGAAAAAGAATAGGAAAAAATAGAAAAGAAAAGAGTTGTTGATTAGTATGAACGGAGAGAAAAAGATTCGGTTTGCGATCATTGGGTGTGGGCGGATCGCCCCAAAACATGCGGAGTCCATTGTAGCACTTCCAGAGGCAGAACTGATCGCGGTCTGCGATATTGTGCCGGAGCTGGCCCAGGCCTTCGCCGACAAATACAACGCAGAGCCTTATACTGATTATCTGGAAATGCTGAAGAGGACTGACATTGATGTTATCACCATTGCGACACCGAGTGGTTTGCATGCCGAAATTGGGATTGCTGCAGCCGAAGCAGGTAAGCATGTCCTGGTTGAAAAGCCTATGGCTATGACTTTGAAAACCGCAGATGCAATGATTGCAGCCTGTCACAAAGCAGGTGTTAAATTAGGCGTTATTCATCAAAACCGTTTTAATGATTCGATTAAACTCCTTCGCAAAGCCTTAGAAGATGGTCGTTTTGGTAAATTAACTCATGGTCAGGCCACCGTGCGTTGGAATCGGAACGACAATTATTATACCCAAGCACCTTGGCGTGGGACGAAGCTTCAAGACGGTGGAGTACTCATGAACCAGTCCATTCATAATATTGACCTTTTACAGTGGACCTTTGGGCCAGTGGAATCTGTATTTGGATATACGGCGACCTTTATGCGCAAAATTGAAATGGAAGATATGGGAGCAGCTGTTATTAAATTCAAAAGTGGCGCCATAGGGCTGATTGAGGCGGCCTCAACTATCTATCCTAAAAATATTGAAGAAACCTTAAATGTCTTTGGCGAAACGGGATCAGTCATTGTTGGCGGAATCGCAGTAAACCGAATCGAAGTTTGGGAATTACCTGACAGCGTGGAAGAGAAACAGGAGATTTTCGCCAGCCAGGAAGGTGATCCCCCGACAGTATACGGCTTTGGGCATAGAGAGCTAATATTGGATCTTATTCAGGCAATTCGAGAAGATAGAGAACCAGCTATCCCCGGGGAAGAAGGGCGTAAAGCACTCGAAATTATCTTGGCGATATATAAATGTCAGGAGACGAAAGAGCCGGTTGTGTTTCCGATGGTGGTAGAATAACCGGGAAGATTTTGATTTACAACGTTCGCTACGTAAGCTGCGTAGACCAAACTAACGCTCAAAGCCGTCTGCTCCGACGAGTTCCCGGCAATTCGCCATCCTTGGCTCAGTTGCCGGTTGGAAACGTCCTGTTTCCAACTCGTCTCCGCTGCCTGCTTTTCGCGAAGTTTGGTTAGCTACTCGCTTAGGTCGTTCTCTTTTGTAAATCAAAATCTACGTACTTCTCAAAGAAACGTGCATGATTGTCTTCGTCTAGATCCGTAATCCCAGCCCAGAGAGTTGCTTTACAGCAAGTGAGCCCTCTAGGTGAGCAGCCCACCAAACTTAGGCCAACCTGCCCTTTCATCAGCGGGGTGGGATCCAAGGATGGATCCTGCGCCAACTGAGACACGGATGTCGAATTTGGCGGAACCCCGTTACTTGCATCAGCAGGTTTGCCTTAGTTTGGTCAGCGATCGTAGGGACGGAGCGGCTGTAACGCAACTCTCATACGAAAGGAGCAAATACTATGAATCATTATGTGATCGCCTCAAGTGCGACTGTTCCAGAAAGTGTAACAGTCGGGCCGTTTTGTGTGATCGGAGAGAATGTCGCGCTTGGGGAAAATGTGGTCTTGGGAGTTGGTTGTGTTCTGGGTGAGGGAGCTCAGGTTGGAGCCGGATGCGAGCTTGGTAACTATGTTAGCATCGGAGCAGGGGGGAAATTGGGCAGCCGTGCCCGCATCGGAGATCATACCACAATTTATCCGCAAACTGAGCTCGGAGATGATGGCTTTATCGGCAGTAATTCCTCAATCGGACGGTTACCAAAAGCCGCAGCGACAAGTACCGTTAAAGCACAAGCGGATTTGCCCCCTCTCAAGATGGGAAGTGGGTTCACGGTCGGGTGTTCTGCTGTTCTCTATGCAGGTACGAGCTATGCGGATAATACCTTTGTTGGCGACGGAGCTGTCGTCAGGGAGAGATGCTCAATTGGCCAAAACGTGGTCATCGGAAGCGGAGTAGCCGTTGAAAATGATACCAAGATTGGTGCGTTCACCAAGATTCAGACCGGTTCATATATCACAGCTTATATGGAACTCGAAGAGCGGGTCTTTATAGCCCCCATGGTCACGACGACCAATGATAACTTCATGGGACGTACAGAAAAACGATTTAAATCGATCAAGGGTCCGACAATTCAGCGGGGGGCCCGCATTGGTGGAGGGTCTATCCTCTTACCTGGCGTGAAGGTTGCTCCGGAAACTTTTGTGGCCGCAGGAGCTGTAGTGACTAAGGACACCACAGAGAAACGCGTCATAAAAGGGTTCCCAGCAAAGGACCTTAGAGAAGTAGCTGAGGAAGAACTTCTTGACCCGCTGTCCTAACTCATCGCTTGTAACGTAACAAGAACACTTATCGCCGTAGGATGCTAAGAAACTGACTTAATATAATAAATTCGAAGAGAAGGGGAAGATTAATATGGGTATTCCACTTTTAGATCTTAAGGCTCAATACCTGACGATAAAAGATGAACTTGATCAGGCCATCTTTAACGTACTGGATTCGTCTGTCTATATACTAGGCCCAGAAATGAAGACGCTAGAAAAAGAGATCGCAGCTTACTGCGGGACCAAGGACGCTGTTGCGGTCGCCAATGGTACAGATGCACTGGTGCTTACGCTTAAAGCGTTTGGTATAGGGCCGGGAGATGAAGTGATCACTACACCGTTTACGTTTTTTGCATCGGCAGAAACGATTGCTCAGGTAGGTGCAACACCAGTATTCGTAGATATTGACCCCGTGACACTTAACATGGATCTAACCCTACTCGAAGAGAAAATAACCCCTCGGACAAAAGCGATTATTCCGGTACATATTTTTGGTCAGATGTTGGATGTTGAGAAAATTATGGAAATAGCTTCACGCCACGACCTTAAAGTTATTGAGGATGCCGCTCAAGCGATTGGAGCGGAATATCGGGGTAAAAAGGCTGGTTCGCTTGGACATGCCTCAACCTTTAGCTTCTTTCCGACGAAGAACTTGGGAGCCTATGGGGATGGCGGGATGATTGTTACAAATGACGAAGACTTGGCCGCGCAACTTAGGATACTTCGTTTTCACGGCTGTAAAACGAAGTATTACCACGATGAAATCGGTTATAACAGTCGTCTTGATGAGATTCAAGCCGCTATTTTAAGGGTTAAGCTCCGGTACCTCGACCAATGGAATGAAAGCCGGCGGGAAAAAGCCAAGGTTTATGATCAACTTCTTGCCGATGCGGCGGTTCAACTTCCGGGTCGAGATCCCCAGGCATTGCCTATCTATCACTTATATGTCCTCCGAACGGAGGAACGTAAAGTTCTGATGGAGCGTTTAAAGGCAGGCGGTGTGGCTAATGCTGTCTATTATCCCGTTCCACTTCACTTGCAAAAGGCCTTTAGTGCCCTTGGATATGAAGTAGGAAACTTCCCGGTAGCAGAAAAAGCTTGTGAACAAGCCCTTGCAATTCCATGTTATCCTGAATTGAGCCTCGAACAACAACTTGAGATCGCAGCATTAGTTAAAGGTTAGGCAAGCAAGGAGGAGAGAGATGTTTTGGAACATAGGGGTTACTCGCACTAACCCAAATAAGTTACTACTCATAATCGCTATAATGTTGTCCGCTATGATCTTGCCATCGTTTGAGATTCGCTCCAATTTGCCGCATGTTCGTTTAGATGATGCGCTTAT
The DNA here is from genome assembly GCF_001707885.1 of Desulfosporosinus cupriresistens. Classification (GTDB taxonomy): domain Bacteria; phylum Bacillota; class Desulfitobacteriia; order Desulfitobacteriales; family Desulfitobacteriaceae; genus Desulfosporosinus. Next base: position 41,745 of record NZ_MASS01000019.1, read on the forward strand.
TTTTGGAGCCTTTGCCATCAATTTGCTCCTCCGGTTAACACGTCGGTCTCGCTCGGTTTACGATATCGAATTGTCTTACCATGAAGGGCAGCGCAAGGGTCTGAGGGCGGTAACAAAGGTTTTTCTGCTTTTTTTGGCGTCGATCATTATCTCCAATCTTTTTGGCGTGATTTTTCTCAATGTGCCTTTCGGAATCCGGGACGTAATGGAAGGCGTCACTCTTGCAAAATACTATTTAGTTATTACGTTAGCTCTTTCCTTAGATTTACAGGAAGCTGAGTTTAGTGTGCTTCGGAAAGCATTTCTCGTTGGATTTGGCTTTATTCTGTTGCTAGCGTGGAGTCAATTATTGAATGTGGCCAATATTAATGCGTGGTTAACGCCCTTCTTTGCCCAGTCCCATTTGAATAACTTAGTGGATGCTAATCCGCCTCGCGTCTTAGGGACCTTTGATAACCCCAATGTTATGGGCATTGTGTCTGTTTTGACGATGACCTTATTTGTGACCTGGTTTTATTTCCAGAGAAACGATCGTTCAAGGGCTGCGATTCTTTATTTGGCAACAGGATTGGCTTTAAAACTGACACTTATGACCATTTCCAGAACAGCCTTCTTGGCGACGGCGGTGGTACTGATCTTCTTAAGTCTCTGGGCCATATTTAAATTGCATTTTAAAAAGGAAATCCTCATTAAAGTAAGCCTTTTATTTATTTTAACTTTAACGATATTTTACACCTCACCACGAGGCTTTACGTCTCGGATGCGCGAGGCAACTGACCTGGGTAACAGTTCATCAGCTATTGGCCACTTTTTGCAGATAGGAGATGCTTGGGGATTTATTAAGCAATCTCCAGTCTTAGGCTGGGGTACTGCTAAAGATAAAATGACCACTTTAGTCGATGATGAATATGCCCTGATAACTCGGCGTTACGGTGTTATCGGGTTAGCAATGTATCTTTGGCTTTTCCTCCGACCTGCTAAAGCGGCCTTGCGAAGGGTAAGGTTGTTTAATTTCTATGCCTCTGAACCGGGGATACGGGAGAGCAAAACGTTGTTAGCGATTGCTTTTGTGGCAGCAACAATGGTGATATTCGTATATAACCTTACCGCAGGGGCATTCTACAATCTCCAGTTAATGACCCTGGTGGCTCTTTTCATGGGCTTAATTTACAGAACAGAAGGGGAAAGCGATTGAAAGTCTGTATCTTAACAACGGCACATTCTCCCTTTGATGAGCGCATATTTCATAAGGAAGCCCGAAGCCTAGCCGAAACAGGTTATGAAGTGGTCATTGCCGCTCCGTTTGAAAGGTCTGAAGTGAAGGAAGGCATTCGGATTCACTCAGTCCCCCCGCTTTCCTCTCGGACCGATCGGATTTGGCGTTTAAAAACCCTCTACCGGGTTGCACTTCAGGAAAATGCGGACATTTATCATTTCCATGATCCGGACTTGATTCCGGTAGCTTTACTGTTGAGCCGCAAGCATCGGAAATCAGTAGTTTATGATGTTCACGAATATTATGGGGATAGTCTTCTTAATCGTCACTGGTTACCAAAACCTTTGAGGAAGTCTGTCGGGGGGATTGTCGACCGTGTTGAAAAGTGGGCGGCACGATCTTTTGCTGGGATCATTACGGTGAATGGGCATATGGCGGAGCTTTTTCGTAAAGAAAACCCCGAAGGAGAAATTTTGCATAACTATCCCCTTGAGCGGCAGTTTAAATTTTCTCGTCCAGAAAAGCTCAAACCACCGGTTATCCTATATCTGGGAGGGATTAAACTGGACCGGGGCTTCGAAGTCATCCTCCGGGCCATGATATTGGTGCGAAAAAACTATCCAGAAGCAGTTTGTGAGCTCGTGGGCCCTATGGTAGTATCAGATTTAGACCAGGAATTTTCCGACCTCACCCCTTGGTTAGAACAAGGAAATGTACGGCTAAGGGGTAAGGTCCCCTATGAGCAGGTTCCGGAAATATTAGCTCAGAGCTCGATTGCTCTCGTTCCCTTATTTCCGACCTTAAATTATCAAAAGGCGATCCCAGTGAAGCTTCTAGAATACATGGCAGCAGGTATCCCTGTAATTGGCTCGCGTTTTGGTTATATCGAAGAGATTATCGCTAAAAACCAATGCGGCTTACTTACAGAACCTGGTGATCCGGAAAGCCTGGCGCGTGATATATGTGCGTTATTGGAGGACCCGAAAAAGGCCTTGAGCTATGGGCAAAATGGGTGGGATGCTTTTCATCGAGAATATACTTGGGAAAAAGAACAAAGCAAACTCTTGAGCCTCTACGAGCGAATTCTGGCAGCGAGGGATCAGTAAAATGCGTGTTTTAATGCTTTCCCATATGTACCCGAATGTCGTGGGCCCTTTAGGTGGAATCTTTGTTCGCCAGCAGGCTCAGGCTTTAATGCGTCTGGGGGTCGAAGTCCAGGTTGTCGCCCCAGTTCCTTGGGTGCCGGGATTTATGGCTGGCCGAGGAAAATGGGGAGGATACCCTGCGGTTCCTCTCTTGGAACAACCGGATGGCTTTCCTGTTTTTCACCCTCGGGTTCTAGAATTTCCCCGCTCTCTCTTTTTTGAGTACTACCCGGCAACCTTTGTTTGGGGGATAAAACAGGTTTTCACAGAACAAATCGCCCGAGGCGTTGATATTATCCATGCCCATGTCGCTCATCCTGATGGAGCTGCAGCCGTAAGATTTGGTCGGAAGTTTAATATCCCGGTCGTGGTCACGATTCATGGTCAGGATTTTGCTTATACCTTGAACCGCAGTCGTATCTGTGCCGAGAGTGTCCGTGCTACGCTTAAAGATGCAGCGAGGGTTATTTTAGTAAGTGATAAGCTCAGAAATCAATATGGTCTGGAAAGTTGGGCGGACCAGCTTGAGAAATACAGGGTTATCTTTAACGGCGTCAATCTGGCCGATGTGGTTCAACGACCCGAACCACAAGGAACCTATTGGGAACATCAACCCAGGGCGTCCCGGCGGATTCTTCTTACAGTTGGATTTTTGCGTCCAGATAAAGGGCATGCTATGGTTTTAAAGGCACTTCCAGAGCTTATCGGGGAATTTCCCGACTTAGAATACCGGATTGTCGGGGATGGATCGGAACGACAAACGTTGGAAGCGCTCACTGCAGAGTTAGGCTTGGAAGAATATGTTGTCTTCAGGGGAAGTTTACCTCATCCTGAAGCAATGCGTGAAATGGCTCAGTGTGATATTTTTGTCCTGCCAAGTTGGAATGAAGCCTTTGGGGTCGTATATTTAGAGGCGATGGCCCACGGTAAGCCTATTATCGGTACCACTGGAGAGGGAATCTCGGAGATTCTTGCTCAAGAGGGGGTTGGAAAGGCTGTTCCACCTAAGGACGTTTTAGCTATTACAGAGGAGATTCGGGGACTCTTGCGAAATCCGGAGCAAGCTGCTGCGATGGGGAGTCGGGGGAAAGAGCTGGTCACCCGCAAATTTACGTGGGAATACAACGCCCAAAAGACTTTGAAGGTCTATGAGGAAATCATAAACGGTAGAAGGGAGGACCCCAGTGGAACTTCGTTTGGTTCTTAAGAATGCTGCAGCGTTGAGCGTAGCTAGTGTACTATCCAAGGCGATTTCCGCTATTGTGGGAATCTCGGTTACTCGTTATCTAGGTCCTGAAACCTTTGGAGAATACAGCTCCGCGCTGGCCTTTGTCAGTACGTTCATTCTATTTGCAGATTTTGGTTTGAGTAACTACATGGTCCAGGAAGGCTCTCGAGATGAGAGTGTCTTACCACTTTATCTGGGGAATACTCTCTTATTTAAGGGGTTTACCCTGCTGGTCATCTACGCGCTGATGCTTGTCTTGATGCATCCGGCGGGCTATAACCAATCCATTCAAAGTATGGTCATTGTCTTCGGTTTGGCCAGCGGGTTAAACGCCTTAAACAGTTCAGTTTACAATTACTTTCAAGCTAAACAACAAATGTATAACGCCGCTATTTATCAGTTTTTGTATACGTTTCTCATAGGTGCTTTGACTATTTTGGTCGTGGTTAAAAGAGGAAATGTGGTGATGATCACCGTTTCCCAACTCGTGTCCGCTGCGTTGATTTCGTTCATGTTATATGCCCATCTGCGGCGTAATCTACGCCTTAAGTTTGATCTGCGCCGTCTGATAGAGATGAGCAAACGAGGACTGCCCTTCGGGGTAGCAACTATATTTCTCTATATCTATTTCCAGATTGACGCGTTAATGCTCTCCCTGATGCGTCCAACATTTGAGGTAGGAATTTATTCAGCAGCCTACAAATTAGTCGCAATTCTGTTGCTGATTCCTGGAATTTTAACAAGTGTGATTTATCCGATTTTATTCCAGCTTGGGGTGGATAGTAAGGAGAAACACCGGGAAACGATTGAAAAGATCTTTAAAGTTCTCAGTGCTGTTGGTATTCCTGGCAGCGTCTTATTATTTGTTTTGGCCAATCCTTTGTTGACTTGGCTCTACAATAATCGTTTTCCGCAATCAATCCCGATCATGATGCTTTTAAGTTGGTTTTTTGCCTTTGAATGTTTAAGCTTTTCCCTGGGAGATGTACTGACAACGACAAACCGGCAGTGGACTCGCGCAAAAATTCAGGGGGGGGCCGCTTTATTAAATATTGTGGTTAACCTTTATGCAATTCCCCGCTATGGGATTTATGGAGCGAGTGTAGCGACACTCATCACTGAACTTTACGTGTTTAGCATGTACTATGGAATTGTTCGGCTCCGTGTTTATAAAATTCGGATTTGGCGGCAACTTCCCGTCATCGTCTTGGCCTCACTGGCCATGGGCCTCACAGCCTATTTTTTGCGCTATCTTCATCCTCTTGCTTCAGCATTCATTGCCGGAATTCTTTACCTCATAATCCTGATTAGTTTGGATCGAGATTTTCAACGCATCGGTGGCTATATTCTGCGCCAAGGGATGCGTCGTTTTAAAATGAAGAGTTAGAATTAAGGACTTAGAAGCAAGGAGTTCAGAAGTGTCAACAACAACGGTAGTGTTAGTTGCAAATCTTTCAAATTAATTGAGAGAAGAAAAAGCCTATTAACAGAGAGGAGGATGGCGGGTTAGGGTATGCAGATGGCATTCCTCCACTACCCTAGAGGGATAGTGGTTTCCTGCCAAGCCATTATGAAGATAGTGACCGTACTGGGCGCCAGACCTCAATTTATTAAAGCCGCACCTCTTTCAGAGGCCCTCAGCAAAAAACACGAGGAAAAAATTGTGCATACCGGTCAGCATTATGATTACCAGATGTCTGATGTGTTCTTCGAAGAGTTGGGGATCCCTAAACCTGACTACTTTTTAGGGGTTGGTTCAAAGCAACACGGTGCTCAAACCGGCGAGATGTTAACCGGTGTAGAAGAGGTGCTCCTTAAAGAGAAACCTGACTGGGTTCTCGTTTACGGGGATACGAACTCAACTTTAGCTGGGGCTCTTGCCGCAGCAAAGCTCCATATTCCAATCGCTCATGTTGAAGCTGGGCTGAGGAGTTATAATCGACAGATGCCGGAAGAGGTGAATCGCGTGTTGACGGATCATCTTTCCACGTTACTGTTTTGCCCGACTGATCAAGCAGTTAAAAACCTCAGGCAGGAAGGTCTGACCGCAGGAGTGGTACGCACCGGGGACGTCATGGCCGATGCTCTTTATTACCATGCTCGACGGGCGGAGGACCGAAATATCGCAGAAAACCTCCGCTACAAGAGAAAATCTTACCTTTTGGCCACCGTACACCGGGCCGAAAATACGGATAACCCAAGCCGACTAGAAGGAATTATTAAGGCCTTTGCCCAGATTGATGGGCAAATCGTACTCCCCCTGCATCCTCGGACCAAGAAGCTCCTCTTGAGTTGCCAAATGTCGATTCCAGAGAATGTAGAAGTCATCGAGCCTGTGGGGTATTTAGAGATGATTCTCCTAGAAAAAGAGGCGGAACTTATTCTGACAGACTCCGGTGGTGTGCAGAAAGAAGCTTATCTTTGGCAGGTCCCTTGTGTTACTTTGCGCGATGAAACAGAGTGGGTAGAGACCGTACACACGGGATGGAATACGCTTGCAGGAGCGAATACAGAGGAAATCGTTGCTGCCGTTGCGCGTTACCGTAAGAACTCCTTACCACCCTATTTGGAAAATCTTTATGGGAATGGCCGAGCTAGTGAAGAGATCGTAGAGGCGATGGAGGAAAGAGGGGGAGCTTCGTGAGCGGAGCACAAGCTAAAGTCCATAGGTCTAGGCAAATTGGCTTTTGCGTTGCAGAGCCATTAATAAGAGTTTATAGAGAGTTCGCAGGCCTTTTGGGTGTTCCTTTTGATGCAGATTTGAGCTTTGGCCTCGCTACAGATAAAGAAGCTCAACGACCAGAAGACTTAGTTTCCAACAAAGGGACAACTTCAGACTGTGAAGAGATATGGGCCCGTGAGGCGATTCTAAATTATGATGCGATTTTAGTCGATGGGATTTCCCTCGCGCTTTTAGGGGGCCTTATACCGAACCATTCAGGTCGAGATAAGGAGAGCCCTCTGATCTTGGTTTGTGGGTCTGTAACCGGGGAAAACCCGGGCCTTCGACTGAAGACGTTTGCTTTTAATCTGGGTCAAGAGGGAACTTGTCTGCTGATGGACGGTCGAGAGCATACGGAAAAAGACGTCAGCGAACCTATTCTCGATTGGATGCTTGAAGAAATTCGCCAGGTCTTACGCCAGGAAGTCAAAAATTTCTTAGAGCTCCCACCTGTCCCGTGGGGCTATTCCTATGCCATGACCTTAACCCACGACATCGATATCTTAAGCTTGAAGGAAATGCCTGTCGCGCGCACCTTTTTGGGGTATTTCTATCGCAGTTCTGTTTTGAACTGGAAACGTTGGCGAACAGGAAAGGTGGAGACGTCTGAACATTTCCAAGCAGTTTGGGAAATGGTCAGAACCTGGGCCGCAAAGGTTGGCCTAGGGCAAGACGTTTGGCAACGGGCCTTGCCAAAGCTTCTTGCTCTGGAAAAACGCCTAGGGGTTCGATCGAGCCTTTATTTTATGGCCTTTCCAGAGAAACCAGGTATTCTTCCAGAGCACTTAAGAAAAGATAAAGATAAACAGGAAGAGAAAGAAAATGAGAAAGCTATAAGTTCTGATCGTACTCAGGTAAAGGAAAGTGCGCCCGCAAATCGAGCATCGTTTTACGACGTAGCTGAATATAAAGAGTTACTGAACAGCCTGGAAGAAGGCGGTTGGGAAGCAGGGGTGCACGGAATTGATGCCTGGCATGACACCCAATCCGCTCAAGCTGAGTATGATCGAGTCGCTACTCTAACCGGGCAAGACGAGATTGGGATACGCATGCACTGGCTTTACTTTAAATCGCCAAATTCCTTCAAAGTGTTAGAAGAAGGCGGATTTCAGTACGATTCAACCTTTGGGTTTAATGAAGTCGTTGGCTTCCGAGCCGGGACCCTTCAGCCCTATCATCCCTTAAATTGTCAAACTCTTTGGGAGCTGCCTCTTCATATCCAAGATGGTGCTTTGATGGGGGAGGAGTACTTCAATTTGAATAGGGAGGACGCCTATCATAAGGCAAAACCTATTCTGGATTTGGCGAAGCGCTTGGGCGGAGTGGTTAGTCTGCTCTGGCACAATCAGAGTTTTACTGCTCCCCGTTTTTGGGGGGAGGTCTATGAACGCCTGATTGCCCAAGGGAAAACGGACGGCGCTTGGATTGCGATTCCGCGGGACGTCTTGCGCTGGTTTAACCAAAGGCGCAAGTGCGAGGCAGTGCTTTCTATTGAAGGGACGCGTTGGCAAATTTCTTGTACCTCAATTTCGGCAGATCTGACGGATCCAATAGATTCAGCTAACTTGTTGGATGATTCAAATTTGTCAGGCTCGTCAGCCTCGCGAATCCCGCCGGTTCGGATACGTCTGCATCTCGATCCAAATAGGGTTCGCTCGGCTTCCGTGCCCTACGTAGTTGGAAATGGTTATATCGATTTTCCAGCTCAGTCCTTAGTCACTCTAGATGTGGAAGGAGAGGATTGACGTGGGGCTTATCCTGTTGAAATACGTATTTTTTCTGTTTAGCATTGGAATAGTGAGCTATTTTGCTTGGAAAAAACCAGCTATCCTACCCTCGTTGCTGGCTGGGGCAGTCGCTTTCGACATTTCCATCACTTGGTTTCCTCCGCTCGGACCGCTTGGTTCACAGTTGAATAGTTTTGCGCGACTTCTCACAGTTGGGATCATCGGGGCCGCATTATGGCGTCTCGGAAGAGAACCTGAGAAACGGCAGGAACTGAAGGCCATTTTAACTCATTTCATGACTCGTGCCTTCCTAATTTACCTTGCGGCCGGGGCATTTAGCCTTCTTTATTCAATCGATCGGGGAAAAACGGCGGTTGAACTCATTCGGCTGTTTACGTTATTTTTACTCTATCTGGGTATCTGCTTGCTTGGGGAGCGCAAACATGCCCTTCTCCCTTTTCAAGTCGTCCATTGGGTAGGGGTTGCGTTGGTTCCGCTCACTCTTTATGAAGGAATAACCAAGCATTTTATCTGGCGGGGATATTTGGCCGAGGGAGAGATCGCCCGTGTTAATGCGACCTTCGTTGATCCGAATATTCTTGCACGCTACCTCGTGTTGGCCATTGTAGCGAACTTAATCCTCCAGTACCTTAACGACGTAACCTGGAAACGCGGTGTATATTTTGGGGCGCTCTTGGGATTATTGGGGGCCCTGGCCATAACCCTTTCACGCAGTGGTATTTTAACTTTGGTCATCGTCGTAACTCTGTTGATCCTTTTTATTCCGCGCAAGCGAATGGTGCTGCCAATTGGATTGTTGGGACTTATTGGGGCTGTTATGGTTGCTTTGCAGCCTGCCGTTAGAGAGCGTCTGCTAACCATCAAGATCGGGTTTGGTGCGCTGGGAGAACAACGGGCATATTTATGTAAAGTCTCCAGGGCAATGTTTATTGATCATCCAATCTTCGGGGTTGGACTGGGCGGATTCGAGAAGATGTTCTTAACCCCCCGTTACATAATCTATAAGACAGTGATCCCATATGTTCAAGGGGTGACCCTTTCGCATACGACCATTCTAACGATTGCAGCAGAACTTGGCTTAATGGGTCTGGCGGCACTGGCTTGGGTTTGGTTTGCTTTAGTACGAGTATTGTTAGGGGCACGGCGCATTGTGTTCTTACAGGCAAACTGCGAGGGCATGACCCATCGTGCACGTACCTCCAAGGCTGATCTGGACAGGGGTAAGATCGAACAGTATCTTCCCGTGGTGGGTTACTTTTTGTGGATTGTTGCAGTGTTTATCAGCTCTCAAGCTGAGGCTCGGTTTTTTGAAGATCCTATTATTTGGCTTAGCATGGGAATGATGTTGCGTTTATCAGGTGGGGTAGGGAGTGAGCAAAGACATGAATCTAAAATTGCAGCCCATTGAGCGTGAAATTTGGCAAGATTTTTTAAAGGGGACGACTCAGGGGTCCCTTTTTCACCGCTGGGAGTGGCAAGATGTGATCGAAGCGGGATTCGGTGTACGGGTTAACCGCTTGGGGTTATTTGATCAAGACGGGGTTCTAAGGGGTTTGTTGCCTTTGATGGAGCGGAAGATGAGTCTTTTGAAATTAGCAGGTAGTTCACTATCTGGTACGGCAACCCCTCACAGCGGTCCATTAGGTTCAATTACCTTGGCAGAAGTTCTGCCTGCTCTGGAAGAGTACGCAAAAGAAAAACACCTGGATTATCTGGAAATTAGACTTCAGGATTTGCAGGAAAGAGACGTTCTTGAACAAAATGGGTATACTGTGGAGGAACTCCTCACTCTAGATTTACATATTCCCAAGGATCAGGAGGCACTCTGGAATGGGCTCGAGGTGCGTTGTCGAAATGCTGTACGTAAAGCAGAGAAATCTGGGGTAGAAGTGTTTGAACCGAAGACCCTTGAAGAATGGCTGGAGCCCTACTATGAACTCTCGTGTGGAGTTTATCTGCGCCAAGAGAAGGAACCTCCATTTACCAAGGAATACTTCACAGCCCTTTGGCAGAACTTGTACCCAAGCGGAGATTTGCTCGTTTTGCTGGCTCGTTATGAAGGAAAGATCATTGCTGGTCAAATCTTCCCCCAGGACCGCAATGTCGGGTATTACCTAGACGGGGTTTCCGATCGAGAGTACAATAAAGTCGCGCCCAATAATCTCCTGCAGTGGGAATACTTAAAACGAGCTGATGGTCTGGGAATCCAGCTCTATGATATGGTAGGAGCGAATATCCCAAGCATTGCTAAATTTAAAAAGAGCTTTGGCAGCACCGAGCGGAGTTATCTTTATGGATACCGCAACCGGAGCCTAGCAGCCCGCATTGGGCGAACGGTCTATGCCAAACGTGGCCAAACAATCAAGAAATTTCTCAAACGCTCGTAGCGAATAATAGCAATGAAGCGTCTCGATCACGATACTCTCCAGTGACGATTCCCTCCGGGGTTCTAATCCCCGTCGACCCAAGCCCAGAGAAAGTTTCTTAGCTTAGAGAGCACTTTAGTGGAATTGCGTCAATGAGCGCAGACGATTTTGCGTTAAGAAACGCAACGGTTCACTTGCAGAAAGCCTAGAGGTTTTGCGTTTTAGCGAAATCGTCAAGAGAATAGCAAATGAAGCGTGTGCTAACGTGCTAAGACACTTTCTCTCTTTGTAAATCAGTAATTTAGTGTTATAACTAATCTTAGAGATTGTTTTGAGTGTTTTAAAGGAGCTGCGGTCTAATTGCGCATATTAATGCTAACACAATACTTCCCTCCGGAGTCCGGGGCGGCACAGGTTCGCCTCAAGGAACTCGCGAAGGGACTGCAAGGTAACGGACATAAAGTTACGGTTGTCACTGCGTTCCCCAATCATCCGAGCGGAGTAATCCCACCGAATTACCGTGGACGTTGGCGGATGAAGGATGAGGTAGACGGGATCCCCGTATGGCGGACCTGGATTTATCCGGTGCAGCGGGGACGCTTTTGGAAGCGCTTGCTTAATTATTTTTCCTTTGTTTTTTCCTCCTTCTGGGGCTTAAGCAAAGCTGGAAAACAAGATGTACTGTTTTTTGAATCCCCACCGCTCTTTCTCGGAATTACAGCCTTGGTCTATGGATGGTTAACTCGTACCCGTATTATTATGAACATTTCAGATCTCTGGCCAGAATCAGCCGTGGCTTTAGGACTTGTAAACAGCCGCTGGATGATCAGAGCAGCAGAGGGACTAGAGAAACTACTATATCGCAAAGCCTGGAAGATATCCTCTCAAACAGAAGGGATTCGTACGTCGCTGGTCCAACGTGGCGTGCCCGAGGATAAAGTGACCTTCTTACCAAACGGTGTGAACCTTGAACTTTTTGCACCGCGAAAGCGCGATGAAGAAATGGCTCGGAAGTTGGGTCTTAACGAAGAGGACTTTGTCCTGATTTACGCAGGAACCATGGGCTATGCCCAAGGCCTCGAATCGGTTATCCGGACGGCAGAATTACTCAAAGATAAGCAAGGTTTCCGATTCCTATTTGTGGGTGATGGGACAGAGAAGCCAATGCTCGAAGCGCTCACTAAGGAAAAGGAATTGTCCAATGTAAGTTTTGTTGACTTCCAACCGGTTCAGGAAATGCCGAGATATTTCTCTTTGTCTTCAGCGAGTATTGTTCCTTTGAAGAAAAATAAGCTTTTCGAGGGAGCACGGCCTTCAAAAATGTTTCCCGCACTCGGTTCAGCGGTTCCGGTGATCTATTCCGGGGAAGGGGAGGCAGCTGAATTGGTCCTTTCTTCAGGCGGCGGGGTGGTCGTTGAGCCGGAGAACAGCGAAGCACTAGCCCAGGCCATTATCGAATTGAAGGAGAACCATAATCGCCGGGAGATGGGTCGCCAAGGGCGGCAGTTTGTTAAGGATAACTATACCTGGTCGCAAATTATCCAGCGTTGGCTTAAAGACTTGGGGATATAAACCAGAGGTCAGATGACGGAGGCCAGAGGCAGATAGGTTTAGAGTAAATCCACTGAAGGAGGTTTCTAAATGCAAAGAAGATTTAAGGTTATTCTCGAGAAAAATGAAAATCTAGTGGAAGCCTGGTTTGTGTGCCGGTTCACGCCGGAGTGATAGTCGATATAAAGACTCTCACGAGTATTTTAGAGCAGGCAGAACTAACGATAAACGAGTTAATAGAATTGCTTTAGGGGATCGATCTGCGGAGGTATAAAAAAGGCACTTTAAATATAGGAGGTAACAACAGTAGTGAGTACACGTCAAGAGTTCTTACCCTACGCCCTTCCTTTGATTGAAGAGGACGATATTGCTGGAGTTGTGGATAGTCTGAAGTCCGGCTGGATTGCTAAGGGCCCTAAAACCATGGAGTTCGAACAACGGTTTGCTGAATATGTCGGAGCTAAATATGCTGTGGCGCTTAACTCCTGTACTGCCGCCTTGCATCTTGCCCTAGTGGCGGCCGGTATCGGGGAAGGGGATGAAGTCTTGACTACCCCGATGACTTTTGCTTCTTCAGCTAATGTAGTTGTTCATACCGGAGCCAAGCCGGTTTTTGTTGATATTGATCCTGTCACAATGAACATTGATACGAAGAAAATCCGGGAGAAAATCTCGTCTCGAACTAAAGCGATTATCCCCGTACATATCGCCGGACATCCCTGTGCGATGGACGAAATCTTGGCGATTGCCGAGGAGCATAGCCTTTTTGTCTTGGAAGACGCAGCCCATGCCGTTTATACGCAGTATAAAGGGAAATTGATCGGTTCGATCGGGAATGCTACCGCTTTCTCTTTTTATGCCACCAAGAACTTGGTTACTGGTGAAGGCGGAATGGTTACCACCAACGATGAAGAATTGTATAATAAGATTCGGGTGATGAGTACCCACGGCATGAGCAGAAACGCTTGGAATCGTTATGCTGAGGCCGGTTCGTGGTACTATGAAATCCTTTCTCCAGGTTACAAAGATAATATGTCAGATATTATGGCAGGACTTGGACTCTCCCAACTGGCTAAACTTGAACGGATGCAAGGGATGCGTCAGGAAATTGCCGACCATTATAATACTGAGTTCGGAAAATTGCCGGAGCTTGAGGTGCCCGTTGAGCTCGATTATGCGCGGCACGCCTGGCATTTGTATATTATCAAACTGAACTTGGATAAACTATCCATTGACCGTAAGAAATTTATTGAAGAACTTAAAGTAGAGAATATCGGAACGAGTGTCCACTTTATTCCGCTTCACATGCATCCTTATTATCGGGAAACGTATGGGTACAAGCCAGAGGATTTTCCGGTTGCGAAGGGTGTCTTCGAGCGGATTATCTCCTTACCCCTGTATCCAAAGATGAGCTGGCAAGACGTGAACGATGTAGTAGATGCCGTAAAACGAGTGATAGAGCGATCACGGCGCTAAGGGGGATCACTTGAGAGGAGGGTCTGATGTGAATCAAGGTATAGCTGTGGTTAGTTACTCTCGCTGGCAGCTTGCAGTGAAGCGGTTGTTGGATTTTGTGGCAGCATTAATGCTTCTCGTGTTAGTATCTCCGCTTTGGCTTGTAATCGTTATCTGGATTCGATTAGATTCCTCGGGGGCGGCGATCTTCAAGCAGACACGGATTGGTCTGGGAGGAAAGCCCTATACAATTTATAAGTTCCGCACGATGGTTCAGAATGCCGAAGCTTTGATGAAAGACAAACTCGAAAAAGTAAAGAACTTAGATAATTTTGTTTTTCAGGAAAAAGATGATCCACGTATAACCAGAAGCGGTCATTTCCTCAGAAAAACAAGTTTAGATGAGCTCCCTCAACTCCTTAATATACTCATCGGAAACATGAGCTTGGTCGGCCCACGTCCCGAGGTTCCTGAGCTCGTAAAGCTCTATACACCCGAGCAGCGTCGACGTCTTAATGTCCTTCCAGGCGTCACAGGATTAGCCCAAGTGAATGGACGAAGTGAGCTGACCCTTGGGGAGACAATGGCCTACGACTTGGAATATGTCGGTACTTGGAGTGTCTGGTTAGACTTAAAAATCCTATGGAAAACAGTCTTCGTTGTTTTTACAGGGCAAGGCGCCTATTGAATTAGAGGTCTGAGAACTTAGGAAGTGGATGAACTGGAACTATTAGTGAATGACAAGGAGTGGTTTACTTGTGTTGAATCCCAAATACCAGGATAAGCCAGAAATTAGAGTTGATCCCCTAAGATTAAGTGACACACCAGACGTTGCTCGCTTATACGAAGAAGTCTTTGCAGATCATTTCCTTGGACACATGGGTCAGAAATTCCTTAGACTCTTTTGCTCTCAATTTGTTAATTCTTCAACAAACTATGGATATGTCGCTAAATGTGCCGAAAAACCCGTCGGTTTTTTGCTTGCTTCTATAGATAGTGCCCCCTTCAACAAGTTCTATCGCCAGAACTTTATGGTCCTAGCTTTAATTGTAATTAAGAAATATTTAACCGATTCTTACGTTAGGAAGAATATTACGCAAAGGTTAGGAAATATTCTCGTTGCTCTAACAACATTACTTCCGTCTTCTGGAAAAGAAATCAAAGCCGAGCAAAGTAAAACGCCTTCTGAAGCAAGGCTGTTGGGCATCGGAGTTGACTCAAACTATAGAGGGCTCGGGATAGCAGATAAACTTACCAGTCGGTTTTGTGAGGAAATGAAAAATAAAGGATTAAAAAGGGTAGGTTTATCAGCCGTACCTTGGAATGAAAGGGCGATTAGTTTCTATAAAAAAGACGGTTGGATTGAAGACGAACGTAGTGAGACATCTGTAAGTTTTATTCGAGATTTATAATCTTATAGTTCGTTTCAGGATCAGTTTAAGTTTAGTGAAGTTATGTTGAACAAGCTTCCCAGAGTAACCATAGAGGTTAACTAGGGAAGCTTTTGTAATTTTACACTGCTATTTCGATTCATGGATCTGAGGAAAGCATTATGTAATTTGTTGGCGATTAAAAACAATTCGGGCAGGAACTATCCCTTTTTATGTCGAATAAGGATTAGAACTGAGCCTATGACTCTCGCTCAGAATGGAAGGGGTAGAAGTAATGCGTTTATGCCAACTCAAGAAGATAATTGCAGTGCTTATTGTCGGGCTTTTTTTTATGCAGTTAATCCCGGTCAAACCAGTTTCAGCGGCTGTTAGTCAAACTGCTTACTACAATGAGATCGGTCAAAAAATAGAGGTCATGGCCAATAAATATAATATTCCTCCTGTTCTTCTTAAAGCCATTGCTTGGATGGAGAGCGGTTGGAAACAATATAAATTAGATGACTCGGGACAACCTTTACTAGATCAGCCGTTAATAGGGAAAGACGGGATAGGAATTGGGATTATGCAAATCTCCTCCTATGATCCCCAGGACAAAGAAACCATTGACAAACTTAAAAACGATATCGATTATAATCTTGAAATGGGTTGCCAAATGCTTAACCAAAAATGGCGTGCTTATCCCAAAATTGGCAATGGGGATCGCAACGTTTTAGAAAATTGGTATTTGGCAGTTTGGGGCTACAACAGTTGGGCTGCCAGAAATAACCCAAATAACTCGACGGGCAAATCTGCCTATCAAGATTCGATATTTAGCCTTATGGGGCAGAAATACAATTGTGCCATAACGTTTGCTCCTGGAGCGACAACAATCTCCAAATCCCTCTTGCCTCTAATGGATCCGCCAAGCTTATCCAGTCGCTGGAGCACGCCCACTTCAACTCATCAAGGGGATCTAGCCATCGATCCCAATGTATTGCTTTCTTCGGGCGGAGGTTCAGGCACAAATGCAGCTAACGGAGATTACTGGTACAATTTTTATATCCCTTCTAAACCTCGGGGTGATTATTACGTACAGGCTTTAGGGTTTTATAATACGGCCTATAATAGTCCCTTAGCCACCGATAAGTCGATCGTCTCGCAGAAGATCCTGAGTACCTATGAGAAACTCTTAGCGGAAGCCGATGCGCTGCTTCTTAACAAAACAGATACCGCAGATGCCACTGCTGCCAAATATTACTGGACTGTCCTACAAGGGCCGAATTTGGCTTCCGAGATCACAGAGCAGGCGAGTGCTGGTCTAAATAGTGCTTTAGCTAAGCTCTTAGCTGAAGCAGATAAGCTTGCACTTGACGAAACATGCGACTCCAACATAAGCGCTGCTCAAGACTATGGCATCATTTTACAGGGTCCAAGCCTGGACACCAGTATCACCGAACGGGCAAGAACCGGCCTGCTTAGTACTTACAAAAAACTTTTAGATGAAGCGGATAAATTGGTCATGGAAGGTACTGACTCCTCAAATACGACGGCAACTAAATATTATTCAATTGTTCTGCAGGGGCTGAGCCTAGATGCAGACATGACAGAGCGGGCTCGAATCGGCCTACAACAAACGGGTAATTCTACGCCTGTTCCCAACCCCACGCCAACGCCAACGCCAGATCCCACGCCAACCCCAGACCCAACTCCCACCCCCGATCCAACTCCAGACCCGACTCCCCAACCAGTGGTGTCTAAGATTACTCGTCTATCGGGGGATCGTGCCGAAGATACAGCAATTAAAATATCCCAAGCAGGGTGGGAGAACAATTCCTCCTCGGTTGTACTCCTTGCTCGAGTAGACCGCTTTCAGGATGCCCTCGCTGCGGCTCCTTTAGCTAAAAAGTTAGGGGCCCCACTGCTTTTGACAGCACCGGATCAGATTGATAATACCGTTTTACAAGAAATGAAACGCCTTGGTGCGAATAAGATCTATGTTATTGGTGGTGAAGGCGCGATAAATAAGACGGTTACCAACGCACTCACCAAAGCAAATATGTCGGTCGAGCGGATATACGGTAATACAGCTGCTGATACCGCAGTAGCCATTGCTCGGCAAATTGGGCCCAGCACGCAGGTGATTCTTGCTTCCAGTAAAAGTTTCCCCGATGCTCTTTCTGTGTCTGCCCCGGCAGCTACCTTAGGTATTCCAATCCTTTTGACGGAACAGAGGACGTTACCCGATTCCACAAAACAGTTATTAAAAGATTTTCACGTGACCAAGACCTATATTGTAGGCGGAAAATTTGCCATATCCTCTGCGTTTGACAGCAAGGGTGGAGTACTGGCGGACTATGGTCCCCAGCGCTTGGCTGGGGAGACAAAATATGATACGATGTTGCAAATTGTAAAGCATTTTGCGCAAGATCCTAAGTCAATTGTCATTGCCACGGGCGAAAACTTTCCCGATGGTTTATCCGGCGGTGCTTTTGCTGCCTTAAGTGGAAGCCCAATGCTCTTAGTACCTAAAGCAGATCTAAATTCGGATACACAGGCTTATTTGAATAGTCTGTGTGGGAAGACAACAAATACTTATATTTTAGGCGGAACTGGAGTAATTCCGACTAAGCTTGAGAAAACCATAAGCGATATATTATTAACTCAGTAAACCATTTTAAAATGGCAGAGGATGGACGTCACTTGGATAAAAGCAAACAGTATAAGAAAACTCTATCATTCGAACCTCGTGCCTCGAACCTCGTGCCTCGATCAGGGTTGTGGATTATAGGACTCTTGTTTTTCATCGCCATAGGCTTAGAGCTTCTCTACCTTAAATCGTACACTGCAGGTTACTTTATTTCCCCTGATGGATTACTCTATTCCAATATTGCTGAGAACTTTTTACAAGGCAAAGGGCTCGCAAATACTGTAGGAACAGATGGTATTTTAAGGGCGCGAGATTATGTGGTTGGTCCGGTTTATCCCTTGCTCCTCGCAGCTGTCTATGGGATATTTGGCTTAAAGAGTTATGGCATGGTTGTTGGTTTGCACGTCATACTTGGTGCAGCCAGTGCGGTGCTCGCTTATAAAACAGGTGAGCTATTGTTTGGCAAGAGGTATGCTTGGATCCCCTATGGGTTGACCCTGGGCTACCCTTTGTTTGCCTTCTGGAGGATGTATGTTCTCACAGAAGCCACGTACGTTTTTACGATCACTCTGTTTCTTTATATCTTGGCACTCTATGCTAAAGAGGTTAAACGACCGAAAGTTAGAACGCTTTTGATTTTAGGGGCAGTCATCGGGATCTCCAATCTCGTTCGGCCGTTCCTATTGCTTTATTTTCCGGTTCTGGGATTTTGGATTCTGTGGATGCATGGTTGGCGTTTAAAAACGGCGCTCAGAGACTTCGGTATCATTGTCGGAATTACAGTCCTGGTCATGAGTCCTTGGTCGATACGTAACGCAGTTAAATACCATCAGTTTATTCCTGTGTCCAATTATGGTTCCCCTGAGTTCTACTCCGGAAACAATCCCTTGACAATTACAGATCATTACTATGTTTCTGATCAACCCAGCTATGATCCGGAAGTCAAAGCTCGTATCGATAAACTGCCGATCTCTGAACAAGAAAGGGAATATAAGCAATTAGCAGAGGCTTATATAATCCAACATCCCGTGTTGTTTTTGCAGCGCACGCTAGCTAAAGAAAAGAACCTATTCTGGCGTCCGGTTAACCCTCAACAAGCTTACAAAATGAACGGAGATTCTCTGGATAAATGGTATCTCCTCTTAGGGTTCATCGGGGTATTTCTTAGCTTCTTTCGTCTGAAGAGATTTGGCTTTCTACTACTGTTTACAGGCTATTATAGCTTTGTTGTCAGTATGATCACGGTTGTATCCGGCGGCCGCTATCGACTGCCGGTAATGCCCGCGATGATCCTCTTCGGATCCTTAGTTGTAGTTTCGGTTATTAAGGGCATAGTTGCACTGTCTAAAGGCAACCGTAAACAGATGGGAGGGTATAATCGATAAATGTCACGTGCTCAAATTGTCGTTCTGATTACGAGTTTGCTTGTAACCGGCTTTGTCGTCGAACAAGTCCGTCGGCGGCGTTTGGCTGTAGAATATTCTCTAATCTGGATTGTCGCAGGTCTAGGTATGATCTTTTTTTCTCTCTGGAAAAATGGTATTGAATACTTGGCCGGACTGATGGGGATCTATTATGCACCTTCGGCAATCTTCGTAGTTTTTGGAGTTCTAGTGTTTGTTTTGTGTATCCATTTCTCGTTGGCGATTTCTAAATTAAGCTCGAACAATCGAGTTTTAGTACAACGGGTCGCTCTTCTCGAAGATGAATTGAGTAGAGTTGCAGTGCATCATCGTAATCCTACGACGGAAAATACGGGTAAAGGCAACTTATAGTTATTTTCATGATGGAGACAATAAGCCATTGTTAAAGGAGGACGGGCGATGGACAACACTCTCTAAAAAGTAGGGTATCCATTGCCTAACGTTTTGTGAAGAAGATTTTAGCCATTGTCCCGGCCTTGAATGAACAGGATAATATCGGTTCCGTAGTCAGAAACCTGAAAAATATATCCCCTTGGCTTGATATTCTCGTCATAGACGATGGATCGACCGATCAAACTGCCGAGGTTGCTCGTACTTATGGTGCAAAGGTGATTTCGTTACCTGTTAACCTTGGAATTGGAGGAGCAGTTCAGACAGGGTTTCTTTATGCAGCGAAAAACCACTACGATGTAGCCCTACAAGTTGATGGAGATGGGCAGCATAGAGCAGAAGAAATCAAGAAGTTAATCGACCCAGTACTTACTGGACAAGCCGATGTAACGATCGGGTCCCGCTTTTTGGCGAAAACTTCTTATAAATCGGCCTGGTCCCGGCGTATGGGGATTTATCTGCTCAGTAAAACGATTCAGTCGGTTGTTCGAATGAAATACACAGACCCTACGTCCGGGTTTCGAGCCTATAATCAGAAGGCCTTGCGGGTGGTATCGACTCATTATTCCACGGATTACCCGGAACCGGATTCAATTGTGACGTTAGTTAAAAATGGTTTAAGAGTGATAGAAGTCTCTGTGGAAATGGACGCACGTTTGTCTGGAAATTCATCGATTACACCGTTTAAGAGTATGTATTATATGTTTAAAGTGAGTTTGGCGATTATTCTTAACTCGATGATGAGTAGGATTTGGCCGGAGTAGGCGGAGCTTTTTGTGCACGCGCTTTGGAAAACGGGGGGGAGGAGCGTTTTCTGCACGCGTCTGCGAGTTACGCCGCTGACGAGCTGGACGGTTCGCGAGCGCGTCCGAACCTCTGGGTGCGATGCATGTGAACCTCCGGCGCGCTGACGGGGGAGCGAACCGTCGGCGCTCGTCGGGAACGCGGCTCCACTGACGCAGTCGCTTTGCAGAAAGCGCTCCTCCGGGCTTTGTGGGTTGGGAGGAACGAGTGTAGGGCTTTGCAGAAAGGCGCTCCTTGGGCTTGGCTATGGGAGAGGAGCGTTTTCTGCACGCGTCTGCGAGTTACGCCGCTGACGAGCTGGACGGTTCGCGAGCGCGTCCGAACCTCTGGGTGCGATGCATGTGAACCTCCGGCGCGCTGACGGGGGAGCGAACCGTCCAGCTCGTTCTGGAGCGCGGCTCCACTGACGCAGCCGCTTAGCAGAAAAGCGCTCCTTATTCTTGTTTATGTCTCTAACTTAATCCTCCCGAAATCAACGCCCCTAATTGCGAACCTAATTCAAATGGCTAAGTTGTTTTAACAAGAGTAAAGCAAGCCGTTCACTACCAAAAGTCAGTGAACGGCTTGCTTTGTTTACATTACCGCAGATATTGTTTCAGCAGCGGATAGAAAGCACTAGTGCTTGTGGAAGTTGTAGGATTTATTGTCCAGCTGAGAGACCACGCCCCGACCCCGCCGAGCCCGTATTGATTAAGCAGACCCATTTTAGCATTCCAGCTTTGGACATCCTCAAAATATACCGTGTGTGAACCAGAGGCGTCGGAGTAATTGAAATATGGGATTTGTGAAGAATCGCGTTGCACTGGTCCCTTAGCTAAAGCTAACAGCTCAGTCATTCCGCCCGCACGTCGACTGTAGGTCGGATTAGCCCCTGTGTCGGCTGTCCACCAGTCTACTCCGTAGTAGGGAAGTCCAAGGAGAACTTTATGCATGTCTACGCCTTGTCCGCGTGCATATTGCAAAACCTTGCTGCTCCAATCCAGTGGAGCGATGGGTCCGGGGGTTGAGTGGCTGTAGTCATATGTCATCACGTGCAGATAATCAACGTATTGAGAAAGGTCATGGTAGTTAAACTCAGCGAGCCAAGATTCTGAGCCGGTTCGGGCCATGACTGATTCAATAACTAACTTATTTAAGGGATGAAGTTGGGCATAAAGTTCTTTCATAAACTGTGTTAGATTGGGCCCGGTAGCATTACTCATTAACTCAAAGTCGATAACAATACCATCAGCATTTGTAGTTTGGATTCGCTGGATAATTTGGCTTTCCAGTTTAGCACGCGCTGTTTCGGAAGCCAGCACGGTATCCACAGTTTTAGGAGTAGACCAGGTTGACTGAATGACCGGAAGGACCTTTAAATTACGGTCGTGAACGGCAGTCGTAAATTGAGTATAATCGCCTGAACTGGCATCCCAGCCCCCAGTTACCGCACCGCTAGCGGTATCATCGAGGTAGTACCAGCTTGGCGCAATGATGTCGGCATAATCCGTAGCAGGTGAAGGGATCGACTCAACCTGACTTAGCATCCCTTTCGTACCAGATAAGCCGCCTTGGGTATATTGAAGGGAAATCCGCGGTTGCAAAACGCCAGTACGAACAATACTTTCGATTTTGTAATTAATAACGCCCCACCCCCCGAAAATTGTAAAATCTGAGCCGGAGGTTCGTTTTTGATTCAAGTAAGCCGTCGTAGAGGTGCCTAATTGTTTACTGGGAAGCAAAAGGATCGGGGCATTGTCTTTTGCAGCTAGAGCTGCGCCTGCTAAGGCATCCGGGAAGTTCTCTCCGGTAGCAATATAGACTTTTTCAGTTTCAAAGGGTAATTGATTTAAAACAGTAGTGTTCGTTTCATATTGGTCGTACCCGGCGTATCGCGCGGTGACTTTTATAGGCTGAGGGAGTTTACTAAGCTGTTCTTCGATGGTGTCCTTAATCACAGCTTTGCCGCCAATCAAGGTAAC
Organism: Desulfosporosinus cupriresistens; assembly: GCF_001707885.1. Classification (GTDB taxonomy): domain Bacteria; phylum Bacillota; class Desulfitobacteriia; order Desulfitobacteriales; family Desulfitobacteriaceae; genus Desulfosporosinus. The sequence goes on from NZ_MASS01000019.1 coordinate 63,772, forward strand.
TTGTTGAACACCTAGTTGGGCGAGGGCTGTAGCTGTATCTGGTGGTAAGGAATCGGCACGGGTGAGTAAGACAGGAATACCCTGAGCAGCGGCATAAGAAGAGATACTTAAGGCATCTGCAAAATGATCACCGTTCACCAAAAATGCCTGAGGAGAACTCGGAGTTGCTGCGCTAGCAATGGCTGCGGCCGTTCCATACTGATCCCATCCAGCAAGACGTTTCGCTAAGATCCCTTGGCTCTTGAGGGCCTGTTCAACAGCACCGTTTAAAGCAACCTCTCCACCCAGGAGATATACTTCTTGTGTACCGAGGCGTTTGAGTTCCGCAGAAACGGCAGGATCTAAATGATCTGATTCGGTAAGAAGCAGAGGCCCATTAACTTTGTGCGCAAGAACGGTTCCGGTTAGGGCATCCGGAAAGTTTCCTCCGGTGGCCAGCACGGCAACAGGGGCATAATCCCAGCCAGTCTTAGAAATCTCAACGGCGGTATCATACAGTGTATTCCCATAAATGCGATCCGAGACTGATTCAGTGGTCTCGGCTTGTACTACTTGAGGGTGGAAGGGAGCAAGGCTTAAAAGGATCGTCAAACTACAGAAAAAGCTAATTGTTCTCTTTGTTAAAAAGTTCATTAAACCCTCCAAGGAATTTATTTTACGGATTATGTGTGATTACGATTGCGATATAAAGTTTGTATTGTATCATGGGAGAGATAAATATCTTGCATAATTTGCAAAAATAACTCAGCCGTCACTATGGGTTTTACGCATCATGCTACTCGCTTAAATATTCTTTGTAAAGAGAGAAAATCCTTCCAGAAACAGAGGAATGTTAGTTTCCAAAATCATACAGCTCTACAGTGTTATAAAAGAAAGGAAAGTGATATTAATTAACGAATATAAGTTAAGCTACCTTCTTAATAGAAAGAGACGTTAAAAATTAATAAAAACTGACGCATGAAAGAGACGTGAAAGAGATGTTAATAGGAAGAGGTAAATTTAGTAGGACTAAAAATGGACTTGTGTTTTTGGTGATAATAGGGATGATCTTTTTAAACTTAGGTCTTGCTCCTCTACCTTCAACAGAGCAACTGAACCTAACCCAAGAAAAAACCAGTCAATCGGTTGTCCCTTTACAAGTTGTTATCTCGTTAGCCCCAGGAGTGGACCTTGGTAAGCTCGCCCAAGACTTCGGAGCGGAGGTTGTACGCCGGGGTCCTCTTAATTATGCAACCTTAAAACTTAAAGAAACTACTAACATGCCGCAAGTCATTGCAGAGCTGAAGAAGACGCCCGGGATTTTGGGCGCGGAGGAAAATTATCGCCGTACAACTCAAAGCTTAGCAAGTTCAACCGTACCGACGGATCCTCTTTTCAAGGACCAATGGTCAATGGTAAGCGGTGATGTACAAGGAGCTTGGGACATGGGGGCGACCGGTCAAGGCGTGACCATTGCCGTAATCGATACGGGTGTCGCTCTAAATCACCCGGATCTGAAGGACAATCTGGTCCCAGGATACAATGCCATCACTCAGAGTGAAGCACAGGTATCAATTCAAGACAACAATGGACATGGAACCCATGTAGCCGGAATTGCGGCTGCCGAAAAAAACGATGTAGGTATTGTCGGAGTGGCCTATCAGGCCAAGATTATGCCGATCAAGGTAATGAATTCCACGGGAGAGGGGAATGACGATGTGATAGCCGACGGAATTGTCTGGGCCGCTGATCATGGCGCAAAGATACTGAATTTGAGCTTTGGTTCAGAAGACGGTTCGGACTCTTCAGATATTCTAAGGAGCGCAGTTGCTTATGCCTATAATAAAGGGTGTTTGATGGTAGCAGCAGCGGGGAATTATGACTCACAAGCGGAGGGGAATCCCGGTGTGAGTTACCCAGCCTCTGACCCGGATGTTCTGGCCGTGGCGGCGACCAATAAAACTAATAACGCAGCCGATTATTCAGTCGCAGGTCCAGAAGTCGATCTAACCGCTCCTGGGGATTCCATACCTAGCGATTGGTGGAGCAAGACCCAAGGGGCTGGATATGCTGAGGCGAGCGGGACCTCCATGGCCGCCCCATTTGTAGCCGGAGAAGCCGCTTTGGTTTGGAGTCAACATCCCGATTGGTCTCGAGACCAAGTGATTCAGGTTCTCGAAGCGGGAGTAAAAGATTTAGGCTCTCCGGGAATAGATAATAACTACGGTTATGGGCTTGTGGATGTGAAGTTAGCTCTAAGCCTCTCCAATCAAACGCTGGACAAGCTAACCTCCCCAGCTTCAGTCAATGGACTGGGGGGAATTGTGCAAGCGACAGCAGGCTCAACCCAGCTGGCCTTGACAATCCCTGCGCAAGCGATTGCCAAATCAGCCAATGTATCGTTGAATACAATTACAGCTCCTGCCAGTCTACCAAACGGTGCGTCCTTTATAACCCCAGTTGTTCAGATCGACTGGGGAAGTGAAACTCCACAGAAAATTCTCTCCTTAAAGCTAAATGACTCCTCGCTTAAAGTGGACTCAGAAGCGACGATCTACCATTGGGATGGTTCACGCTGGATTGCCTTAGGTGGAGAGATAGCAAATGGTGAGGCCAGTTTAGGGCTTTATAGGAGTGGGATATATACAGTGGGGACATCTCCGGCAACGACAGAGAGCAACCGTTTTGCAGGAGCTACGGCAGAGGAAACAGCTGTAGAAATTTCCAAGGCTACATTTACAACCGGAGCGGATACCGTGATACTCGCCCAGGCTAATCAGTTTCCAGACGCTTTGGCAGGTGCACCTCTTGCCTATAAATTGCAAGCGCCGATCTTACTCTCCCCAAGCTCCGGGCTCACGGAGGACGTTCGTGCAGAGCTGCAAAGACTAGCCCCGAAGACTATCTATCTCTTGGGGGGGACGGCAGCTCTGTCATCAACAATTGAAACAGAACTACGGCAGAAATATGCGGTAAAACGTTTGTCCGGTTATACGGCAGAAGGGACGGCTGCAGCGATTGCCCTAGAACTCGGTACGGAAGGAAAGGCCGTCGTGGCTAGTGTACGTTCCTTTCGAGATTCTTTAGTCATTTCTGCTTGGGCGGCTCGGCAGGGGGTACCGATTTTACTCACCGAATCGTCAACCTTGTCAGGAGAGACACTAACCGTTCTAAGGGAACTCAATGTAACCCAAACCTTAGTCATCGGAGGGACAGCTGTGGTCGGAGCTAACGTCATGGATAGACTTCCCTTGCCTAAACGGATCAGTGGGTATACGGCTTACGACACAGCCGCCGCTGTATTGGAAGAGTATCCTCCGACAACGGCTAAACTAGAAATTGCAACCGGAGAGAATTATCCCGATGCTTTAACTGGTGCCGTACGAGCAGCACTTTACGGATCAATGGTTATCATAGTCCCGACGAATTCAGCAACTCCTGCTAGTTTAACGACACTTTTAAAGTCTTGGCAGGGAAGGCAGGTAGAGGCATTTGGAGGGGTAGTGGCCTTGCCGGAAAAAGTTCTTGAAACCGTACAAAGTTGGGTCTTGTAATATATTGGGACGAAAATCCCTCTTTTTATGGCAGGAACATCGCATTGCATGTCGAATTTTAACAAGTACTTCAAAAGGGGGGAATTGTGATGTGGCAAAATTAAAATGGAGTTTCTTAGGAATGATGTTGTTCTTAGGATTTTGGCTGGGGTTTCAGAATCCGGCACAGGCTACTCCTTTGGCCTTAGCGACGTCGAGGATTTCCGGAGTGCGTCAAATCGACACTGCTATTGAAGTTTCTAAAACAGGGTGGCAGCTAGCGGATACCGTCTTGCTGGCAAATTGTGATCATTTCCCAGATGCTTTAGTTGCAGCGCCGCTTTCTCATCAATTGGATGCACCCATCCTCTTGACTTCTGCCGGAGGAATCGATGCCAAGGTTATGGAAGAGATTAAGCGACTAGGCGCTAAACAAGTCATTCTAATAGGAGGGCAGGCAGTCTTAAGCTCGCAAGTTGAGTCAGATATTGAAAATGCAGGCTTGAATAAGCCGGAACGTATTGCAGGGTATGACCAATATGAAACTGCCCAAAAAGTGGCCGAACGCGTAGAGAGCAAAGGGCAAGTTATTCTAGCGAATGGTGAGCAATTTCCAGACGCGCTCGCGATTTCAGCCTACGCAGGGGTAACAGAAACGCCAATTCTCCTGACCAGGGCTAAGAACATGCCAGCAGCAACTCAGCAAGAGCTCACAAGTCTACAACAAAAAGGTGACCTAGAGACGATTGTCGTCGGGGGAGAGGCGGTTGTCTCTGATCAAACCCTGGGGAGCTTATCAAGCGTTCAACGAATTGCAGGTTACGACCGATATGATACCGCTGCCCAAGTATATGAATTTGCTCGAGATGACCTGACATCTCCAACGACCTATCTAGTTACTGGGGAGAACTTTCCTGATGCTCTCGCTGCAGGGGCCTTAGCAGCAAAACAACACGCTGAAATCGCCATGGCCCAAAAGGCAAACTTACCGGGCCCCACCTACTCTGTGCTATCCACGCCTACAGAAAGTCCGGTGCATGTCGTGATCATCGGTGGACTAGCCGTCGTCACTGATCAGGTCAAGGCTATGCTTGAAGGGACCATGCAGCCTACGAATCTCTTAGCAGGAATTACTATTGTTGTCGACCCGGGGCATGGGGGTCCTGACACAGGGGCCATTGGAGCGACAGGGACCTATGAGAAGAACAACACGTTAGCCATCGGGCTTAATCTTGCTGGAATGTTGCGCTCAGCAGGGGCAAGCGTAATCTTGACGCGAAGTAAGGATGTTACACCTGCAGTTGGAACGTATTCGGAGCTTTCAGACCTTCAGGCTCGTACCAAGATTGCTAATGATCTGAAGGCGGACCTGTTCATCAGCATACACAATGATTCGTTTAGCAATCCTGCTACCACAGGTACGACGACCTATTACAGTTCAGATAGCCCAGTGGCTGCCCAGTCAAAGGCGTTTGCGAATTGCGTACAGAGTGAGCTAGTAAAGTCGATCGCCTTACCAAGCCGTGGGGTAAAGGATGCGAATTTCTATGTAATTAAGAATACGAAAATGCCTGCAGTTCTTGTAGAAGTCGGTTTCATATCCAATCCAGTTGAAGAGAAACTCTTAGAATCTCCAGACTTCCAAAGCAAAGCGGTTATGGGCATTTACCAAGGGATACTAAAATTTAAAGGATATTAGTATTCGAGAGACTAGGCATTGATTCGCTTCGCATTTCGTGCTAAATTAATAACATCACAAACCTTCTACACTGCTTTATTTTTCCAAATAAATTTAACAACTCATTTAGAAAAATCCCACAAAATACTCACATTTAGAGTCATACACCATGCTATAATTCTAATGTTTCCATTTGAAGTCAGTATATTTTTGACTAAAAGGTGGAAAACTATTAAGTTATGGTGTAAACTAAGCGGGTAACAATGGGAACTGTCCGGGGTTTTAACGCCGTGAAAAGCTGACAAAAAAATTCGGACAGAAAGCAGGAATATTAGCTATTATGCAGAATATGTATAGCTAATGTAGACTTTTTTGTGTTTGCTACCATTCCTTATGCGGTTCTAAAGGGTATGCCACGGGAGGGATGAGCTATCATCCTTAGGGGGGACGCTTCCGTATTATCCTGTGGATGCTTTTAGATATTGCGCAATGTCTAAAGATTGTGCTACTCATATTAAGGGGGTGAGGGACGACTAAAAGACGTCCTGGTAAGGAAAAGAGTTAGTTCATTCCCAGAAGAAAGAAAAGTTCCAAATTGAGAGGAGATATTCACTACATGAGAAAAACTAAAAAAGCCTTAGCATCTTTAGCTATCGCTGGTATGGCATTGACTATCGTACCGTTTAATGCATTTGCAAATAGTGCAATTCCAACTCGCTTAGGTGGTACAACTGCTGAACAAACTGCAGTACAAATTGCTGATCAAACAGGTTATACCGGTACAGCAATTCTCGCATCATCCGCTTCTTATGGCGCATCTGATGCCCTGACCGCTGGCCCGCTCGCTGCTTACTTAAAGGCTCCTATTCTTTTACAAGGTCCTGGAGCAGTTCTGAATGCCGATACCAAAGCTGAACTTACAAAACTTAAAGTTACAAAGGTTTATGTAACCAGCGGAACTGCTGTCATCAGCCAAGCAGTCATTAACCAATTAAAAGACATGAAAATCGAAGTTGTATCCCTTGGTGGAGCTGATCGCTTCGAAACATCTGTAAACATAGCTAAAAAATTAGTTGAACTCGGCGCTCCTGTGAAAAAAGTCGCAGTTGCTTACGGTTGGTTAAACCAAGATGCTCTTTCTATTGCATCTATCGCTTCTGCTGCCAATGAACCGATTATCTTAACTGAAAAAGCTGGACTCTCTGCTAGCGCAAAAGCTTTCTTAGCTGCTAACTTAGGGATTACAACATCCGATGTTATTGGTGGAACAGGCGTTATTGATGCCACTGTATTGGCTCAATTACCAAGCCCAACTCGCCACTTCGGAAACACAGCTTATGACACAAATAACCAAGTTATCCAAGACTTTGCTGCCTCCCTCGCATTTGATAATGTCTTTGTAGCTAATGGCAAAACCGGTATTGATGCTCTTGCTGGTGCTCCACTTGCAGCTCAATCTAAGTCGGCCATTGTTCTGACAGACGGCGCTACCGTTCCTGCTGCTGCAGCTTTCACCTTCAGTAAATCCTCTGCTAGCACTATTGTTACTGCTCTCGGTGGTACAGCTGTTGTTCCTGAAAGCATTCGTGCGGGAGTTGCTGCTGGTCAAGTTACAGCAGTACCTGGGGAGTTAGCGATTGTATCAGTAAACGCACTCGATGATGCCAATCAATATTTAGAAGTCAAGTTCAGTAAACCTGTTTCAGGACTTCAAACATCAAGTTTTACAATCGCCAATGCTGACACACAAGAACGCTATGGTGTTCAAGCGGTTACTATGTCCACTGATGGTCTAACTGCAACCCTTCAATTGTATGCTAATGATAATACCAGCAAAGATATTCCTGTACTTGAATATCTTCAAGACTATAACATTACCGTCAATGTTAATGGCCAACTTCTGAGCACTGTTTTTAACCGTTCGTATTCCATTAAATCTCGTGTATTGTCGATTGATCCTGCCAATCAGAAAATTACAGTTGTCAGTGACAAAAGTGGTACAGATACCGAGGAAGGAGATAGCGTAACTATCTCGATCCCTGACAAGACGGATTTTGATTACTATGGTGCACTGGGTGAGCAAGTACAGGTCTGGTACAATTCCGATAAGGAATTAACTAGCTACAAGATTTTAACGACAGTCACTAAAGTTGATTCGCTTAAAGTGAAAGATGACAATACATTTACACTTATTGGCGAAGATAAAGACTATGATGTTACTACAGATCAGTACGATAATAACAAAGATAAATTTGTATTCTACTTGAACGGCGAAAAACAAGGTGACACCGGGTCATTGGCTGATCATGTAGGAGAAAAGTACAACTTTGCTAAGATCGGATTTGATTCTTCAGGAGATATCAATTTCGTTAGTGCTTACACTCTGAAAGACTCCATGATATTTGATTCTATGGATGGTGACGAAGCTGTCGGTATTAATGGTTCAACCGGTTCCTTCGACGCTTCAGATGCTACTATTGTTAAAGACGGAAAAGTAGTTGATTCTTCAGATCTTAAAAAAGGTGATTTAGTCTTATTTAACGAAGACGCAAATAATGAAGACGGTTATGCTGAAGTTGTTTCAGAACCCGCAGCTACTGGTGCGATTGACGAAGTGTACAATAACGCAATCCAAGTAGACGGTCAAACTTATGACTACGTTTATGATAGTGATGTAGCAAGCGACTATAACTATAGCCAAGACGCCGTTTATATTAACGACCAAGGTGATGTTGATACAATCGACCAGGATGCTGCAGATGAACTTCAGGCTGCTGGTGACGTGGCAGTTTATACAGACCCTGCCGGAAATCTTCTCTATGTAAGTGGAGACACAGCCACAGTTGACACTAATACAAAGGTTGCAGCTTTGACAGATCCTATCGTCGGTTACAAAGCATCAAAAGCGAAAATTGATGTTGAAGCAGTGACTGAAGATGAAGAAGAAGTGTCTTATGATATTAATCTAGACAGTCTGGATAAGATCATTGTTGACGGCACCGATTACAAGATTGATAATGATGCTTCTAAGGATTGGACTGCTTCATTAATCGCATCTGGTACTGATTTTACTGGTATTAATTTGAAAGATAATACCGGGAGTGAAGCCGATGTTAATATCTCCTTCAGTACTGATGGTGCTGCAGGAAGACTTGTCAAGTTACACTTAGATGATAATGGTAATCTCCAGAAATTGGAGTTCTACCATGATGCTGCAAGCGATAGCGATGATGACGGTGACGTAGGTTATCAAGCTCTTACCAGCACTGTTCAAGCTGATGACACATATGTACAGGGTTGTAAGCTGACTGCCGATACACTTCTGTTTAGAGCTGATAAGAATGATGGAGTAAATACTAACGGATCAGATTATACCGTAACGAAATTCGGAGACTACAGTGGCGCAGATATTACTGATGGTCATTTCATCTATGATGATAACCAAGAAGTAGTTGCTATTTGGTACAGTGATACTAATAGCGATGATACCAATTATGAAGAGGCTGTGGTTACAAAAGTTCTTCGTAATACGGATGATGAAGTCGTCAGTATCTCCGGTTGGGTAGCCGGCGCAGAGAAAACGTTTGAGGTTGATCAAGTTGACGACAGTCAAGACGTTGAAAAAGGAGACCCAGTAGTTCTTGAATTTGATAATAATAACGATACTCTAGTTCAACAAATTGATACTGCCAAAGTTGGGGATACAGCTGAGTTTACTGACCGTGTAACGAAAGGATTAACGGTTGATAGCATTGATGCCAGCGAGAAGAAGGTCACCTTCAGCAACGGAAAAACCTATAAACTTGCTGATGAAGGCTTAGTACTCAACGGAAAAGACAATACTGACATTACGAAGAAATCATTGTCAGATCTTGATGGTGAAACTAATGTAACAGTTGTTCTAGATGCAACGACCGGAACCTATGCTAAGTTCTTTGTTATGGAGCCTGGTACTGCCACTTCTACACCTGTAGCGAATACTGGTCTTGTGACAAAGGTTAATTCTGGCTCAATTATTGTAGATAGCAAGACAACGTACTTTACAGGTTCTCAAACTACTTTGACCGATAGTAACGGAAATGTCTTAGCTGTAGGTACTACGGATGTTCTTGCCGGAATTACTGCGGGCGACCAAGTAGAAGTTACAGTTTCAAGTAATGTAGCAACTAATATTCAAATTGTTAAAACTGCAGAGCAATTAGCTGTAAATTCTGCGTTGGCCAAAGTGAAGAGTTCATATTCTGTGGCATATGGAACTACTGATATCCCTGCTGCAGTAACAGCATTAGTTAAAACGGATATAAATGATACTAATGTAAGTGTTGCTGTCGCACTGGTAAGTGGGACCCAATATAAAGTAACATTAACAGATGGTTCAGCAACTGCTACAAAAAATGTTACAGTAGCAACTGTAACAGCAAGTACAGATGCATCTCTTAAATCAGTTAAAGTTAAGGGATTAACTGCAACAGTGGATGCTAATGACAGCAAGATTTATAATGTTACACTCCCTGTTGGAACTGATTTAGCTGCTAACCCTCTTACAGCCGCCGATGTTGTGGTAACAGCAACAGATAGTAATGCGACTGTTGGAACTCCTACATCAACTGACAAGGTTACTTGGACAGTAGTTGTAACTGCTCAGGATGGAACTACTAAAGTAACGTATACAGTTAACGTAACTGTAGCTCAATAAGATATTGTTCTTAGCCTTGAGAACAGAAGGTTATAGATACCTAACTAGGCTTTGTACTCAAGGGGAGTCGTCGAAATGGTTACTTCTCAGGGTATAATGTCGACGCTAAATGAAATCTTTTGAATTTGACAGAAGGTAAAGGGGCTGTTGTAAAACGAACTAAAATTCGTGGTGCAACGGCTCCTTTGATTTACGTAAAAATAGAACTTTGAGTCCAAAAGAGCATGTAGTCAGCGTATATATGTACGCGTTTAGAGCTTTTGCGTAAGCGCTTAAAGTAAGGGTGCATTGACAAAATACGCCCGGTACATTTCAAGAAAAGTTGTACCGGGGTTGAAGCATAATCTTTAATTTTTTATGTTACGGCAGTAGTCAGATAGCTTTTTTGCTGGATACTTAATTATATCAAAAACCAGTGTTTATACGGATTTTGCTTTTTTAAGGCTTGTTTTATAGTATTTTCAGCCATTATCATTGGGGGCGACAAGAGAGGGACTTCAAAATAAAAGATTTTAAAGATATTTCTAGTAGCAAAAAACTTAGGAATGTGAGATAATTAATCATTTGATGAATGAAAACTGTTTTACTAAATGGAGGATATTATTATGTTATTGAATTTCAACAAATTATTAGGAAATAAGAAACGAAATTCGAAGGTTTTTAATAAGAGTACTGTTGAAGCAAAAGTATCTGTGACTGAACGGAACTCTGAAAAGCAACTCGATGAAATAACAAATATTAAGGAAGAAAAAATAATTATTCAATTTACAGGTGCATCACCTGCGAATGGAGGATTATTAGTTGGATTTTTTATAAGCAATGGATTTAGCAAAAAAATTACTTGTACTAATGTTTCTTTAATCTTGATTGACTCCAATAAGCATATTTTGGCACGTCAATCATTTGATGGAGAGACTATAGGAGAAGTTAATAGTTACTCTGAAAAGGCTTGTGTTGCGCGTTTCCTTCCCAAAAATGTTTTCGTTAATAAAATACCTAAAGATATTCAATTATGCTTTGACTTATCTTAAATAAAATGCTATTGGATTCAAATTAACTAAACTATAGGGCTGAAGAGAGCAAACAAACCTAATACTCTCATGCCTTCCAGAAACATGGTTGCTAAAAAACAAGAGAGTCCCTCATCTGATTAAAGATGAGAAACTCTCTTGTTTTTTAGTATTGCTATTTAAATAGGAGAACGAGTTTGTTTCTGATTCATCAAATTAATTGTCATAAGAAAAAGATGGAAATAAAACCAAGAACTTATAAATGTATTTTTTCGAGAAATATGTTAGTATTTGTTTGTTGGAAGGATAATATTCAACATAGTTCGACAAGATAGTTGTTTCGATCTTTTGCAATGTCTAAAAGGATACGAGCACCGGAGAAATGAATTAGCATTGATTGAGGGGAAGGTGAAGGACGACTCAC
>NZ_MASS01000020.1 GCF_001707885.1 Desulfosporosinus cupriresistens
GCTTCCACTGAGTTCACAGTGGACTCCCATGTCTTCTCGTTCGGATTCATAGACTTTCATTTGTCCGTGCATATACATGCGGTCATAGCCCATGGCTTTTGTTTCGATGGGGACCCATTCTTTGCCGGGGATATTTAAGACTTCGAAGATTTTGGAGCCGTGGGGTAGTGTGAAGGCGAACCAGTCGATGAGTATGCGCTGACCCGTAGATTGTGCCCCCGTGTTACTTGCCGGGGGCACTAGCTCTTGGGTTGGATTTAGTTCGAAGGAGATTTGCTTTTGCATTTATATCGCTCCTTTAATTCCCCTATTTGCGCACGATTTTAACAGGTATAGCCACAGCCAGGACAAAGAAACTCTCCTAAAAATAGAAGCAATTTATGTTTTCCACAGTTTGGACACTTCATTTGAAACACCTCTCTCTTAGCTTTTTTGGTCTTATCCAAGCTGGATTCAATACAAACGATTCGAGATGAGCGCCACATTTTTCACACTTCAATGTTGCCCTATCTTCCTTTTCCATTTCTGAGTAGTATTTGTGATAATGCTCCACTGTTTTAATTTTCTCTGATTCCATGACACAAATCGACATTTTACATTCAGGGCAATATCCTCTCAATTTCCATAGCGTTGCGATGGTAAATTACCTCTCTTTCTGTGGCTAATTATCCGGTTAGCTATAGTTTGGGTTTTGGTTACGTTTATTTGGGTGAGTATGCGAAAACCCTTCCGGACTCGCTATTCGCTCGGTCCTTCGGACTAAATCCTCTAGGCTTTACCCCTGGGTCTTTTGAATGTGTGTTTCGGTCTTAGGGGTGTATGCGGGGGTGTTCCGGTCTTAGGCCTGCATGTGGGTGTGTATCGGTCTTGGGGCTGCATGTGGGTGTGTTCCGGTCTTAGGCCTGCATGTGGGTGTGTTCCGGTCTTAGGCCTGCATGTGGGCGTGTTCCGGTCTTAGGCCTGCATGTGGGTGTGTTCCGGTCTTAGGCCTGCATGTGGGCGTGTTCCGGTCTTAGGCCTGCATGTGGGCGTGTTCCGGTCTTAGGCCTGCATGTGGGCGTGTTCCGGTCTTAGGCCTGCATGCTGCTCTTTGCTCAAGAGGGACGCTGTCCCCCTTAATAATCCCCCTGCACTCGCCGTGTGGCAGGGAAAGTCTCTCTTTGCTTTGGGGTTGTCTCTGCTGGTCTTCGAGACTTCCCCGTCTCTAAGTATTTTGGCGAGATCAGCTTGTCAAGGCATAAAAAACGAATGATGAATGAATGTGTTTTATACTTGACAAGCCCGTTAGTTCACGGATTATGTCGAATTTCCAGATATAATGTTATGCTTTCTTATATCCCGTAGATACACCTCTTTCAACTCAAAAAGATTACCTACGCTTTTAGGGCTCGAAAATCACTATTTTCGACTGATAGCATTGACCCGCTAATGAGACATTCAATCCATTTCCCGTCTTTATATTGCAATACTCGAAATGGATGTCTGTTAAGTTCTTCAAAGGCCATTTTTATTGATTGTTCTAGGGTTCTTACTAGGCTATAGTTCAGCCATACGTTCTCCACTAATACTTGCAAGCAATAGTCTCTTAAGTAATTCATTGTCTTTCACTCCTTCTTCTTGTTTAATGAAGACGGGAAAAGCTTCTTGGATAACGTTTTGGCTCCAAGAAGCAAATCCAATTATTTACCGAGTGCTTTTAATGCTTTGGGGTTTCTATGGGCTTCAGCTTGTCTCTCCATCCATTCTTTGACTTGCTGCTTGGGGAAGACGTATCGATTGCCGAAGGGTACTTTGGGGAAGTCGATTCGCTGGGACAATGCATAGGCTCGGTTATGGCCTATGCGTAAGTATTGACAAAGTTCTTTATGGGTGAGGAAGTCTGGCAGTGATTCATAGGAAGGAGCATGAGAGATTATACAGCTCATAAAGATTTAACCTCCTTCATTAAATCTCAGATAACTCAGGCAGCAATTCTTTAAATATACGAAAATCATTTGCGTGCAGCCTTGAGACATGTATTGAGCCTAGGTCCTCCTTTGCATCACTAAGATAGTCGATCCAATCAACATTCATAAGAAACGATAACCGCTGATCATTGTCTCTGATACATAAATACAAATAATGAAGGGCGCTTGACGATTTTCCCGACAATGTGCGAATATTATGATCCAATATTTCTAATACCCCTGAATAAAATTGAAGATCTTCTTCTATCACCTGTACAACCTTTTTCGGCAATTCCACTCCTGTCAGAGCCGATAAATCCATTTTCTGCCCCACCTTTCACTTGCACTACTTGCTTTCTGCCTTTTCCTTAAGTAACTGATTAAGTACAATTTCTGCAATTACACGTTTAGCTCTTTCCGGATCTGGATGTGGCACAAGCTTAATCGTAACTTTGAGTGTTATCTCTCGCGGTTTACGTGGCAATCTCTTCCCCTCCTATCGTTGCTACACTGGACACTTATCTAATCACTAGAAACATGACGGACTTGTTGCTGAATGTTGCTAACTTGTATTTCCGTCATTTTTAACGAATTTAAATCAAGGTCTAAACAAGTTGCGAGTCTTGAAAGAGTTTCAACGCTAGGCATATACCTCCCATTCTCAATATCAGATACATAATTTCTTGATAAATTTGCAATTAAAGATACTTGATTCTGACGTAAGCCCTTTTCTTTACGCTTTTGCTTAATGAATTCCCCTAGAGCTTTTTTGTCTAACATTTTCGTTACCTCCAACCTCTTCGATATAATAATTGTACGGTATTCACGACATTTTGTAAAACTCTATATTCTCACAAATAGCAGTAAATTTAAAGAGCACAGCCAAAATACTTGTATTCGCGTCAATATGCTTAGAAACGCTTGTATTTACGTCTTTTTAACACTTGTATGTCCGACTTTTATTACTTATAATAAGAATCAAATGTCGGCATTGCCGACCAAAGGAGAGATATCTCATGACATTAGGTGAAAATATTAAGTTTTATCGGAAACAAAAAAAGTTGACACAAAATGAGTTGGCTAATCTATCGAATATGTCACGTTCTTATCTAGCCGATATTGAACGTGATAGATATAATCCTAGTGTTGAAACACTAAAAGCTATTGCGGACGCACTTCACATCAAACTCTCTTCGTTAATGGGAGAGGAAACAACTCCACCCTGGGCCACGGCAAAAGATAAGCGCGACTTCAAAAAAATGCTCGAAGAAGATGATGACTTAATGTTTGATGGTGTTCCCATCGAAAACGAAGACCGCCAGAGAATCAAAGACGTACTTACCGGACTATTTTGGGAAGCGAAACAGATGAACAAACGAAAAAAGAAAAATGACAGCACGAACGACACCAAGAAATAATCCCTGGTGTCGTTTTTTTATTAAAGGGGTGCTTATTAATTATGGACAAGCTTATACATACATTAATACGTAAGTATAATACCAATTGCCCCTTCACTATTGCTGAACACCTTAACATTCATATTCGTTTTGCTGATCTTGGCGGCCACACCCGTGGTATTTATTATAGTAAACTCAGACGCCGATTTATTGTAATTAACTCTAGATTAAATTCACACTGGCAACGTTTCATATGCGCTCACGAATTAGCACACGACAGGCTTCACAGGGGTATAAATCGATTTTTCATCGATGAATATTCTTTTTTAAACACAGATAGGTATGAAAGACAGGCTAACCAATTCGCTGTTCGATTACTTTTATCCACAACAAACATACAGGCTGGTGAAACTATTGAACAATTTTTTCTTCGAAATAGTGTTCCAACCGAAATGACCAAGTATTTCTATAAAAGCTTCTGAAAGAATGGATTTGAAAGGAGGAATCACTAATGATTCGCGCAGCAGCATACCCGCGATATAGCTCAGACAACCAACGCGAAGAGTCTATTTCTGCTCAACTAAGAGCGATTGAGGAATACTGTAAAAGAAAAAACTATGTTCTTGTAAAAATCTATCCTGACGAAGCCAAAAGCGCTACAACAGATAACAGGTCTAATTTTCAGCGCATGATCGAAGACAGCTCCCTAGGTATCTTTGATGTTGTGATAGTCCATAAATATGATCGTTTTGCGAGAAACCGTTATGATTCAGCTTATTAAAAACGTAAATTAAAGCTTAATGGCGTAAAAGTTGAAAGCGTTTTAGAGCAGTTAGATGATTCCCCTGAATCTATAATCCTTGAATCAGTATTGGAAGGTATGGCAGAGTATTACAGCAAAAACCTTGCTCGTGAAGTCATGAAAGGAATGCACGAAAACGCCGAGCAGGGTATTCATATCGGCGGCAGGCCCCCTTATGGTCTAAAAATTAACCCCGAAACTCAGATGTATGAAATTGACGAAAAAACTTATCAGGCAGTGCAAATTTATTTCGAAGGTATCAGAGATAATTTCTCCCTAAGCAGAATTGCAACAAAACTGAATAATCTGGGCTATCGAACCCAAGAGGGCAAGGAATTTACAAAGAATAGTTTCTTTGGATGGGCAAGAAATCGTAAATATATAGGAGATTATGTTTGGAATGTTGCTAGTTCAAAACATGCTGACGGACGAAGAAATAGCAGCAAGAAAAAACCTATTGAAGAACAAATTATAAAACAAGGTATCATTCCCAAGATTATAGAACCAGATTTGTTTTGGGAGGTTAGTTTAAAGATGGACTCAAGAAAACGCCAACCTGGCAAAATGAAAGCCGATGTAAACTATTTACTTTCTGGCAAAGTGTTTTGCGGTCAATGCGGAGCCCCCTATAATGGTAATTCATACCGCAACTCAAAAAGTAAGAACAATACGTTACTAAGCTATTATAAATGCTCCAATAAATGCAAAAATTCTAGCGTCAGAAAGGAAAATTTAGAGCAAGTAGTCACGGAGCAACTTATTTCTCAATGTTTTTCTCCCAAGGCAATGGATGATATCGTAATATCAGTAAAGGAATTATACCTTTCACGTAAAAAGGAATATGAATCAGATGTGGAGCCTATACAAAAAGAGATTAAAGAAATTGAGACTTCTGTAGAAAATTGGATTCAAGCCTTAGGGAAAGGTATAAAAGGCCTGGAGGATAAAATCATTGAAGCTCAAAACAAAAATGAATTCCTACAAGGGGAGCTTTTACGTATTGAGGCTATAAAGAAGCATAATGAACTTAATAGTGAAGACATCTATTCCATCTTAAGACAAAAAAAGAACTCTCTCTTTTCCGTCGACGTAGCGGAAAAGAAGAGAGTCCTTCAGGAATATGTCAATCGAATTAAAATCAACCCATCCGATAATATTAACACTCTTGATGCTGAAATAACCTACAGGGTTTTTAATG
This sequence comes from Desulfosporosinus cupriresistens, assembly GCF_001707885.1. GTDB lineage: Bacteria > Bacillota > Desulfitobacteriia > Desulfitobacteriales > Desulfitobacteriaceae > Desulfosporosinus. The sequence goes on from NZ_MASS01000020.1 coordinate 5,344, forward strand.
GTGGAGGCGACCTGACACTGCTGAAGCACCTAACATTCCTGTACATCAGATAATAGACTATAAATCAGTGAAGGCGACCTCTTACCCTATTCATAAACCTGCATTATAAAGCTTAATTTAACTAAAAATGACCACGTCATACCTGAGAAACGTATTCATCAGATTCATAACTAATATTTTTCACTTGAACTAATTTCACTTCTCGAATTCTAACATTCTCATCAGTAAAAAATATAATATTATTCCCATTACCTAAAGAACTTTTGAATTTAATTCCCTCAAATCCTACAACTTTTATTAGTTCACAAATATACTGTGTTGGAATATAATCTATCGCAGAAATATTAGGATTTACAGGCTTTGATAGATCATTAGCAAATGCGTTAAGAATGCTAATTACTTCAATTTCTTTTCTTAACGATGAAAACATAGTGAAGAAAGGAGAGATTATTTCGAATTTATTGGTTAGATCAAATATTTCTAGATCCTTTGTTATAGCTATCTTTGCTACAGAGTTAATTGAACCTTTCCATGCCCTAATTTCAGAAAGTACTGTTGAAATGTCATCAGAAGTGTATAAGTAATTAATCCCTGGAGGATTAGCTCTCCCACCATTTGATATTATCCTATTATTAGGTATTCCCATTTTTTTCGGAGGAAAAGGTTTAATTACACCTTTTACTTTATCTATTATATATCCATCTCGTGCCCGATAAAGAATCATTCCCTTTTTAATCTGATTATGTGCATAACCAAATAATTCCTTATCAAATACTTGATTAGGATCAAAACCGTTTTCGTCAATGTCATTATAATTAAACCTACATTTATGTTTTATGTTGTTACAAAAAATCTCCCAATCTTTATTTGTAAAGTATCCATAATACCTGTCACTTTCTCTATACCATACAGAAGCTAACGCTTCACTTGAAAAATCAAATATTTCCGGAGAAATGTTATAAATAACTTTTGCAATATTCTTATTATCCAATAATTCCCCATTAAAAATATTCCAATCTTCCTGCATTAATGAAACAAGACTTTCGGGTTGTGGAATTTTATTCTTTACACGATAGTGTTCTTCAAATACATTATCGCATTTTGTATATAAATCAAATACACCTTCAAATAGTACTTTAAGATTTTCTTCTGTCAAACATTTAACATTATCACTTTCACAATAACAACACTTATCAACCACACCTCTTCTTTTAATATAACTTATTAGATCTTTATCATTAAAACAATTGACACAACAACCCAATTTTATCCTCCTTTCAGACCCAAAGTACTTTTTTATTTATTCATGATATTATTAAATTGCGTTTATCAATTTATGTATATTAAGTAGATACTAAAGTTATATCTTCCTATTTAGAAAATAACGGGTTATCTTCTAAATAATTGTACAATACTATTATAGTTAAGACTATGTGCCTGTGGCGGGGACCCCCGAGTACCCCACTCACTGGCACATAGTCTATTTTCTATTTGTTAATCATTCACTCCAGATTTGTCGAATATAGCTGTGACGGATACTTGCATATTTGAAGGTACTGGCGCACGAATATTTGTAATTTTATCAAGTAATATTTGACTAAGCTTTAACCCGATAAACATGGCATAGGTGTCATAGCGATTGGCAATTAGTTTACGATACAAGATAAACTCAGCGCCAACTTTTTTCTTGACGACATACCATTTCTCGACGCAAACAAACAGGGTAAAGGGCAAGATACGGAAAGGCCCAAAACGGTTTAATTTCCTTTGAATCATTTCATACTCGGCAAAACTTTGTTGAATGGAATTGGGAGAAGGGCCGCCAAAACTCTTTACTCCCATGCCTACTAAATGATGAAGCCTGAAGGCATCTCCTTGTATTCTTTTACAAGAGATGGCTTTCTGTTTTTATCGTCATTTTTCCTGCCTTATCACGCCTTTTGATTAACGCCGAAGCTATTTTGTTTTGTGTCATCACAAAACCTTACATTTGAACAATTTGAAAACGTTAAAATTCAATTTCATACAAATTACTTAAAATTAGCTTTTGTATTGTAGAAAGAACAATAGCAAATGAAAAATCAGTTTCACTATTTAACCTACAGTCATAGTCAGATATTTCATTATTAAATTCGAATAAACTATTATTAATTGGATTTTTTGTACCTAGATCCCCATGAACAAAACAACTTCTATACTTATAAAATTTTCTTATTTTAGTTTCAATTCCTTTTCTTTCTGGCTTAAGAAACATACGAATTCTTTCAACCAACAATTGTTTAATATTTCTTTGAGGATTACCATATAACGCTTCTAAAGCATGTGCTAACCATATTACATTTGTCGCATCAAAGATACTATTTTTAGAAATAGTCATTAGCGCAAAAAGAACTCTTTCGATTCTTGTGTTTGCCAATTGCTTAGTCCCAATATTTAAACTTTGGTACCAATTCCATGAATTATTTAAAGGTATGCATTTAACGATTGGCCACTTTTCATTGAAATAAATATCCCAAGCATTTTCAAAAAAATTAGAAGAAAGATTAAGTTGATGATTAAACCTATTGCGTACTGTATTACTACTAATATTTGTCTTTGAAAAATTACAGCAACCTGGCCCAGATAGATTCAAAACTAAAAATAATTCGTAAAAGAAAAGCTCTAAGTAGTACGAAACTATTCTAGTACCTAAGTTTTTAGAAGGTGTCTTAACTTTACACTTTAACGATACTTTTTTATCCATGCTACTTTGTTCATCATATTCTTTCTTTGCTTTATTACTCAGTTTTTTATACTCAGATATAGAAATGCTATATTTAAGCTCATGAGATACTACATTTCGAAGCTGATCCCATTCAATATTTATATAAAAATTGTGCTTATCTCTAACTATTTCGAAATTAGTAAATAATCTGAAAACATCTCCCCATAATTTTTCAATGCAGTCGTTAAGTTCCTCGTAATAAGAAATAGGGCCTAACCACTCTTGATTCACTATAATAGTATGTTCTCTCATCTAATCCTCCCGTGATAGCAAGGGCATTAAATTCACACATACCCATATCCCCTTGATCACATAATCTATGCCAAGCGCAGGAATCTCGTATTTTGTAAAGATGTTCGCCAGGAGACTCAAAGGAAGCAAAGTTGTCTCCTTTAACAAAGGTTATCAGTACTCAACCTACTTTATTCTGTGACTATATGATCCAATTCTATCCTAGATCCAGAAAACCCTTCTTCTTCTGTCCGATTTGTACTACTCTTGGCAAAATTAATTAAAACCTTCAACAGTCAAACAAACAGTATTTCCATTTCAAAGTTTTAATTTGAAGTTACGGTTTTTGGGAATAATATCTTGCTTGCCCTTAACACTCATATAATAAAGACTCAAGTTAAGACAATATGCCAGTGGCGGGAACCCCCGAGTACCCCACTCACTGGCACATAGTCTTTTGTATTATTCGTTCATCCCAGATTTATCAAATATAGCTGTAACAGGGACTTGCTGATTTAACGGCACTGGTGCTCGTATGTTTGTAATCTTATCGAGTAATGTCTGACTTAGCTTGAACCCGGTAAACATTGCGTAGGTATCATATCGATTGGCAATCCGTTTGCGATAAAGGATAAATTCTGCTCCTACTTTTTGCTTGACTACATACCATTTTTCTACGCAAACAAACAGGGTAAACGGTAAGATCCGAAAAGGGCCGAAACGATTGACTTTCCTATGAATCATTTCATACTCGACAAACCCCCTTATCTGCTTGTCAATCATTCGGTCATTCTGGGCAACGAGTATGAAGTAATAACCCAATTTTCTGTACTGTGAAAAAAAATCAATCCATTCTGCACGATCCGTTTTTAGAGACTCCCGACAGTTAAAGCGCCCCCCTGCTTCGTCAATGACTACCAGGCATTGGGACTCTTTTTTCTTTTCGATCATGCCGTGTTCTATGGCAAAGACCACCAGACTTTCTACCGTTATTTGCTCGTTGGGTAGGTAGAAAAACCGTTTGTCATAGCCGCGTTTTATTTCCTTGTCGGTGAATTTTATGGGGAAGTTGGCTATGACCATTTTATTGAGCCGTAATGCCCAAAGGATTTGACATATAGCGTTGTAAGATTTGCCGCTGCCTGGAGTACCACTGTAAAAAGATATGCTCATGATCCCACCACCTTAAGCCATCTTAGGGCTATGCGAATTACAAAATAGGCTAAGACTGCTGAGATATATAACGTCATTGTCGTCAACATTTGGGGAATCGGTATGAGCCAAAAAATCCACGTTAGCACTGGTGATGCTCCATCAAGGTTCCACATAAATGGCGAAGATGGAAGGAGCGACAAGATTGCAGATATAGCAGCTGCGATAAGGCTTAATAATGAATTGATGAGCGAGGCTATGAAACCCATTAGGAAGCACCCCCTACTAATTTCCTAGTACCAAAAAGCAAGCCTATATTGAATGCAAAGAGTTCTAAGACTCGTACAGCTGCTGCCAAGCCATCAAATTGACTTAATTTTATTTCACCCGTTATGTTTCCTATACCAATGGGAATCGTCGGTGCTACTGGTGTACCTGCGCCAAAGGTGGAAATCATATTTTTTAGATCCCACGGTAAGGAGAATGGGAACTTACTGGATAATAAATCACCTGCTATTCTCAATTTTGAAAAATCTATCGAATCATCAGGATTCACAGTGAGAATATCATTTAATATATCCGTGCCAGGAGATACTTCTAGTGGTGGTACAATTAAATTATTCCAATAGGTAGGTGTACCAACTTTTTGGTCGGTAGTTTTCTTATCAACAAGCACGATATCTGTTTTTGGATACGAGCCAAAATACTGCATTTGCGCCTGGATAGTATCCATGGGGGATGCGTCGATAGATAGATTGATGTTAGTTGCCGAGGTATTCTCAAAGGTAAAGGTCGGCATTTGGTCAGAATCAGACCATCCATAATACATGTCGTGAAAGCTCGGCCAGATAGTTAAATCACATTTATCGGGTTGATCAATGCTCGGATTCGAGGATATATTCCATCTCATTTGATCACATAATCCTAAACTATCGACTAAATAATTGACGTTCGTCGAGCCGCCAGGAAATCCCCAACTAGCAAAGGCTGTTTCCATCGATAAATCCAAATCATAATGATCTAATGTTTCACCATCCGTTAAAGACATGACACAATTATTTGAGCCAGTCGATGGGGCTTGATACGGATAAAATAAATTGGTCAAGGTATTGTCATTGTAAATACTATCTGTCGATTGATAAACTAGCCCATCAAATGTACTACAAAACGTACTAGAATATAACGATCCACCCGATACCCATGCTCCATTCACTAAGGTATAGGTATAGATACTCATTGCCTTATTGGCCTTAATCGTATTGCTATTTAGCAAATACAAATCAATCGATCCATCATCGACATAATTAAAGAGTTTTAAGGATAATTTATCTGATGATACCGATGTATCACCTACGATTAAATGCCCATTGCAGCTATAAGTTGTCGGTAATGATGGAAATGTAATGGATGGAATTTCGGGTGGTTCATAGGATGATCCACCAGTATTCTCATAATCCATCCAGGCGGTAATCGAACCAAAGTTTAAGATATTAATCTGATATAATCCGGGAGCACTAAAGTCATGGTCTGAAAATAAGGTTCTTTGAGAATGTTCGGCACTGTATGGTTCTATTGCTGGTAACGTTTGTCCAATGTAAGTTAATCCACCATCTACTTGTATCATTGCAGGTAAGCCGGGGAGTGTTGCGTCTAGCCAATTTCGTGCGTTATCAATCGCTTGAACGTCGATCGTCAAATTTCCTTCAGCATCCCAACTAGGCGCTGTAACGCCAGACTCATAATATCTTTCCGCAATATCTACACCACTGATAAATGAATTGATATCAGCCCCTGCTTCGATCAAAGTAAGCAAGCGAGCCAATATAGGTTTAGCCATTTGAATAGGAATCGCAGGCAACAGTGCGCTCGCTGGTTTAGCATTAAATATAATAGTTGAACATAAAATTATCGCCATTAATAATACTGATAATGATTTTCTTAACATTTTTCAAACCTCCTTGAGAAATAAAAAAGCACATACGCTAGCAGGTACGTATGTACTTTTATTATGCAATTAGGATGAGATCGTTTGATTAGCCGTTGGCGATAACTTTAAAGATTTTTTTGCCGTACTTAAAGCCGAGAATGCAGGCCATGACACCAATGGCATAAGGCGCGACAGTTCCCATCGTAGCGACAATGTTATCACCCATCCCTGTAAAGGCACCTGTTACGGCAGTGTCTGCGACCCCTTCACACAAGGCAACTTTTGCAGCCGATCCCAAAGCAAAGGCACTTGAACCGATAACTGCAGGGGCAAATCGTTTGGCACGATTCATTACATTATTGAACATTTAATCACCCTCCACTCAGCATTTTGAAAAAGTTACATATGGCACTTATCCCCCATGCTGAAAATCCTGCTATAAATAAGCAACTGAAGGATAAAGTGAACCCTAGTTGTAGCTGCTGTACGTCCATGTTTCAATCCCTCCCTATTTCCAGAAGCATGATGTCAGTGTTTTATGCTTTGCACGATGTCTTTTTATTTTGCGAAATTTTTAAGGGTTATCCAGATGACGACAGCAGCTATACCACCGAGGATTGCCCCAAGGAATAACTCGAAGCCTTGGAAGCTTATGTGTAATATTGCATTACCGGTTATGGGGTCTATAGTTCCGGTAATATCGGCGCTAATCATTTGACCAGTTCTCGGACTGAGACCATGGAACCTACGCCGCCGCCTTTGGTAGCCCATTGGAGCAAGCTGCCTGTGGTTTGATAGGTTTCGCCTACTTTAGGGACTGGTAATCCATCAACAATTCTGACGACTGGATTATAGCGTTCGCCGGGTTGATAAAGCGTGACATCCGTTGCTTTTTTATCTTCCTTTGCTTTGACTTCCAGAACGACACCTTTAATCGTTACAACCATTGTTTTAACCCCTTTCTTTTGTTTCTTTGTTTTACTGAGGTCATAATAACAAAAAGGGGTTTAAACCTTAAATTTATTTTCAGCTCGCCTGGAGCATTGCATAATGACGCTTTTTGAGCCTATTTTTGGCAAATAGGATGATTTCGACTAGCTCTTCTAGATTTACTTTGAAATCTTTATCCATGCTTAATAAGGCAAGGCTTGGCGCGACTTGCTTAATAATCCAATTCTTTACACGCTTGATGGTGTTTTGTATTTTTTCTGTGGTAAGCTTTAATTTCTCAACTTCGCCAAGAAATTCTTGCCAAAAAGGTGAAATGTCCCAGCGTGATTTGTTGCTGTCGGTTGTTGATGGTTCTACAAAGTTGAGATAGTTTTTAAGGATGCCAAAGGCAACTTCGCCCAATTCGATATTGGCTAGGATATAGTCCGCTATGGCATTGGCACGTTCGTCACGACTTTGGATTTCGGTTCGATTCCAGATTTGGTCATGGCTTAGACGTTCTTGACGGTAGATTTCTTCTCGTTGTTGCTTGTTTTCTTTGCGCTCTTTTTGAGATAGTTTGGCTTCTGATTCTTTACGTATTGCTTCCGCTTCTCGACTGGCCTGGTCTTTAAGTAGTTGTTCTATGGCTTTGTCATATATGCGAATACGGATGCGGGATTGAGGCGATCCAAAGTAGATCGTTTGGCCAAGATTGTCTTTGGCCGAGAGATTGTATTCTTCGAGGATTCGTCCTTTACGGAAATAGGATAATAGTTCGCTCTTTTTGATTTTTTTCTTGATTTGCTCCAGGGTAAATATTCCGTCAAAATCGTCAATGGCTAAGTCAATGCGGGAAAACTGGCCGCAATTAGTTCGGATGCGTTGTATTAGGTCTAGCCATTTTCCGTCAAAGAAGAATTCGTATTCTCTGCAGGCATTGCCGCTGAACTCACAGTGTGAACCCATGTCTTCGCGGTCTGATTTATAGACTTTCATTTGTCCGTGAACATACATGCAATCATATCCCAAGGCTTTCGTTTCGATGGGCATCCATTCTGAGCCGGGTATTCCGATGACTTCAAAGATGTCGACCCAGGTGGGAACTGTGAAAGCAAACCAGTCGATGAGGATTCGCAGACCTGTAGATTGTGCCCCCGTGTTACTTGCCGGGGGCACCAGTTCTTGAGACAGATTTAGTTCGAAGGAGATTTGCTTTTGCATTTGTTTTTTCCTCCTATTTACTCCATGGATATTTTGAACTATTAACTATTTCGTAAATATTTTCCGGGAATTTTGAAAACATGTGACTAAATCTATAGTAGTAACTATTTGAAAAAGCGATTCGGTAATATAGAGAGGTTCCAAAAAACCCATTTGGCATCATCATAATTGACTTCATCTGACCACTCCTAACGTTGCTTCTGAGATATCTGACAATGTTAACTACTAGCAGGTATAGCCGCATTTTGGACAAATAAACTCTCCAAGAAAAAGTAACAATTCCTCTTTACCACATTTTGGACATTTCATTTGCTACACCTCTCTCTTACTTTCTCAGGCCTTTTCCAGACTGGATTCACTACAAATGATTCAAGATGAGCACCACACTTTTCGCACTTCAATGTTGCCCTATTATCTTTCTCCATCTTTGAATAGTATTTCACAAAGTGCTCAACGGTTTTGATCTTTTCCGATTCCATTACACAAACCGATTTTTTACACTCAGGACAAAATCCGCTAAGTCTCCATATCGTTGCCATTACAGATAGCCCTCCTTCCTATGGCTCAACATTCAATAACGCTTTTACGTGGGGATTGGTTACGTTTATTTTGGTGCTTGGGAGTCACCACTCCGGACTCGGGCATTCGCCCTCGGTGCTTCGCACTCGCTCCCTGCGGTCGCGCTCCTCCGGGATTCTTGTGCATGTCTTATGTGGGTGTGTTCGGGTCTAGGGGTGCATAGGCGTGCTTGGGTCTAGGGATGCAATGCAGGTGTGCTCGGGTCTTAGGCGTGCATGTAGGTGTGCTCGGGTCTTAGGCGTGCATGTAGGTGTACTTGGGTCTTAGGCGTGCATGTAGGTGTACTTGGGCCTTAGGCGTGCATGTAGGTGTACTTGGGTCTTAGGCGTGCATGTAGGTGTACTTGGGTCTTAGGCGTGCATGTAGGTGTACTTGGGTCTTAGGATTCATGTAGGTGTGTTCGGACCTAGGAAAGGAACGACTAGGCATGTATGTAGGTGTGTACTCAAGAGGGACGCTGTCCCCCTTAATAATCCCCCTGCACTCGGCGAGGCCAGGGGAAGTCTCTCCTTGCTTTGTGGCCTGTCTCTGCAGGTCGAAGAGACTTCCCCGTCTCTAAGTATTTTGGCGAGATTTGCTTGTCAAGGCATAAAAAACGAATGATATATGCATGTGTTTTATACTTGACAAGCCCGATTGTTCATGAATTAAGCCTCTATGCTGTCAAGACTCGAAAGTCTTTATTTTCAACCGAGAGCATTGACCCACTAATAAGAATTTCAATCCATTTACCGCCTTTATATTCCAGTAATCGAAATGTACATCCGATAAGTTCTACAAAGGCCATGGTTATTGCACTTTCCAAGCTTCTTACCAAGCTATAATTACACCATGTGTTCTCTACCAATACTTGCAAGCAAAAGTCTCTCAAATAAGACATTATTTTTCCCTCCCTATCTCATTACTTAGCGGGTCCCCGCGACCTCCCCAGGAATTGTCCTGGTTCATCGGTTTCGGCCACGTCCCAAATGGCCATCATCAGGCGGAGTTATGAATATTATGATTGCCGATGTAATTCACGTGATACATAAGATAACGACATCATCAAATCATCATAATCAACGATAGAGATATCAGCTTTTCTAATTTCTAATTCCGCAATATTAACATCATTTAAAGTTTGTGCATTATTAACCAAAGACCATAATTTTTTTAACATAAAATATCCTCCCTAATCGCGTACATCGGCCGCAACATCTGGTTGTATTACACCAGACTTAGTTTTTACCTTGTTCTTTGGGACTACTAAGTCCTTTTTCCCCAATTCAACTTGATGGAGCTTCTCTGTTAGTTCCTGATTTTTACTTGTTAAAACTTCAATTTTCAAGAAATATTCGTCTTTGATTGCCTGGTTCTCTTCAAGCATTTTTTTCTGCACTTCTAATATCGCACTCTGCTTCTCCAAGGCATGAACTTTTTCCATTTGTTCAAGTGCTTGTATTGTCTCCCTCTCTTGAACCTCTTTTAATGCCTGGGCTTGTTCTAATTGGCGTTTATAATCCTTGCTTTGCTGCTCTAATAATTCAATGGTTTCAGCCTGACTCTGATTACTTTGATTAATCCGGCCAAGTTCTGCTTCGAGCTCAAGAACGGATTCAATTCGTGACTCTAGCTGATTCAACTTTTCCATCTGCATTTGGATTGTAATCCTCTGAGAAGCGTTAATTTCTACAAGTTCGGAGTTACCAGCGGTAATGTCCGTCATGGACTTTTCAAGTGCCGACTTGTCAATAATTGCCTTGTCTCGTTCTTCTTGGGCTTGTTTAACTGCCAGCTGCTGTTGATCAGTAATGGATTTATGAAGGATGGATTCTTGTTCAAGCGACTCGGTAAATTTGGCCTTCAAATCAATACCCTTTTCTACTAACCCAATAAAAGATGACTTGATTTTATCCAAGTGATAAGTAACCTGCTGGATGTCCTCTGACCTATGAACGTCACTTGCTTGCAGAAGCCCGGCCTTATGGGTTGATAGTAATTGCTCAAGAAATTCCTTGCTTGAGAGTCCTGATTCCTTAACTAATTGAACTAACTCCTCTTTAATTTCAGGTGAAACCTTAGCACTCCATGTTTCATCTGCCATGACATAACCTCCCTTTTTCGTGGTAAACTATTGGCCCGCCTATAATCAATGGTTTACTTTGGTTTACGTTTACTTTTAAGTAAACTTCTGATTCCAGATAATCAAAATATGGCTTGACTCGAAGAATTTGCTCACGAACAAAGTTTGCTAATAGCTCATTATGAAGATCACTCGCCCCCCCTGAATCCCTATTCTGCGCCCTTATATATCCCTCAAGCTCGCAAACAATTGAACCAGATTCCTCATTAAACCTTGCATAATCCATCGGTTTCTCTTCCAATTTAACTTCATCTAAATTCAAATATTGAGAAGAAGCATAATCCAAGAAATAATTAATCTCAGCGGTCCTGGCCCAACGTGTATGCCCTTTGTCATCAGTTAAAATAATTACGTCTTTATGAACTTCAGCAGATGCACAGTCAAAGAACTTAGAGACAATAGAACTAAAGTCTTCATCACCAACCAAGGGAGAATTCCAACAAAATCTTTGAAAAGAATCTAAAGTGAATTTCTTGACTTCAGTTTTAATTACTTGATTAACTCTTTCACTAACGTTTGCCATTCTTATTCATCCTCTCCTCTTCTTTGAGATATTCTTTAAGAAAAATACCAGCAATCAAATTAAGTGCTCTTTCCGGGTCTGGATGCGGAACAACCTTAACAATTATCGTAATCTTTGACTCCCGTGGTTTACGTGGCAATCTCTTCCCCTCCTCGTGCGTAATCCGATTTCCATAAAGTAGCTAAATAATGTATGACACCTAAAATTATGCACGTTTCATTTCGTTGCCAATTCCCTCAAAAAAAAGAGTCCAGTTAAAATTTAACACTTCTCCGATTTTCCGAGCCACTTTTACACTAGGCGTTCTTTCCCCGTTCTCAATCATGCTATAATATTGCCTTTTTACCCCTACATTTTTGGCAACCTCATCGTGCGTCATTCCTGCATCTAGCCGTATATTTGATAACCAAAATCGAATCATCATCACCGCCTCCGTCTAGCAATTCCCTTGCAACGATTTGTTGCTATACCTTATTATACCGCAACATATTGTTGTTGTAAATATAATTCGCAACATTTTGTTGCCAAGTCTTTACGCAACATAAAGTTGCCTATATAATGTAATAAAGTAAGTAAAAACAGGAGGACCTGTAAAATGTTTCCTGACAGACTCTCCACACTGAGAACTTCAAAGGGTTTAACTCATCAAGAAATGGCTGATATGCTAGGAATTACCCGTCAGGCATACAGCAACTATGAAGCAGGAAAAAGAGAACCAGATCACGACACACTAAGAAGGCTAGCCGAGTTCTTTATGATTTCAACGGATTATTTGCTAGGGCACGACAATGTTAAAACAACCCCATCCTGGGCCACAGCAAAAGATAAGCGCGACTTCAAAAAAATGCTCGAAGAAGATGATGACTTAATGTTTGATGGTGTTCCCATTGAAAACGAAGACCGCCAGAGAATCAAAGACGTTCTTACCGGACTATTTTGGGAAGCGAAACAGATGAACAAACGAAAAAAGAAAACGGACAGCACGAACGACACCAAGAAATAATCCCTGGTGCCGTTTTTCTATTGAAGGAGTGCTTATTAAGTATGGACAAGCTTATACACACCTTGATACGTAAGTATGATACTATTTGTCCCTTCACTATTGCTGAACATCTTAACATACATATCCGCTTTGCTGACCTTGGCGAGAACACACGTGGTATTTACTATAATAAACTCAGACGAAGATTTATAGTAATTAACTCTAGACTAAACTCCCACTGGCAGCGCTTCATATGCGCTCACGAATTGGCGCACGATAGATTACACCGAGGATTAAACAGATTTTTCCTAGATGAATGTTCACTTCTAAACACTAACAAGTACGAAAGACAAGCCAATCAATTTGCAGTTCAACTACTTTTAAAGAACTCTAAAATTCTACCTGATGAAACTATAAGCCAACTATTCAAAAGGAAAGGCATTCCTGCCGAAATGATTCGATTTTACAAAGAGGTGAAAATATGAATATCATTAATGCAGCAGCCTATGCGAGATACAGTTCAGACAACCAAAGAGAAGAATCTTTGTCCGCACAACTCAACGCCATAAAAGATTACTGCCAGAAAAAGGGATACATACTAACAAACGTATACACAGATGAAGCTAAGACGGCGACCAACGATCACAGAAAAGGATTCCAGCAAATGATTACCGACAGCGAGCTAAAACTATTTAATGTAGTTGTTGTCCACAAATTTGACAGATTCGCGCGCAATAGATATGATTCAGCTTCCTACAAACGGAAACTTAAAATCAACAAGGTTCGCCTTGAGAGCGTTTTAGAGCAGCTTGACGATTCGCCCGAGTCTGTAATCTTAGAATCAGTCCTGGAGGGCATGGCCGAATACTATAGCAAAAACCTTGCCCGCGAAGTTCGTAAAGGATTATTAGAAAATGCTAAAGCCGGAATACATAACGGAGGCCGCACGCCATACGGCTTAAAAGTCAACCCAATAACCAGAAAGTACGAAATCGATGAGACACGCTACAAAGCTGTACAGATGTACTTTAATGGCGTAGCTGCTGGTATTCCCCTAGCAGAAATAGCCCGACGTATTAACGCTGAAGGCTTTAGAACCTATACAGGCGATAAATTCAAGGTAACTAGTTTTGACACATGGGCAAATAATCGAAAATACAAAGGAGATTATGCCTGGGATGTCGCAACCAAAAAAGATGCAGAAGGCAAAAGAAATAGCCATGCTAAAAAGCCTATTGAAGAGCAAACAATAATCCCTGGTGTGATACCAGCCATTATTCCAACTGAATTATGGGAAAGGGTGAATGCCTTAATGAAAGAACGTCAACGAACAGGTGGAAGTATGACAGCAAAAGAAACTTATTTACTTAGTGGCAAGATTACTTGCGGTTCATGCGGCGCTAATTATTTCGGAGAAGGCTACAACAGTAGAGGTAGGCACTACGCTTATTACAAATGCTCAGGAAAATGCGGAAATAATGGAGTTGACAAATATAAACTAGAAAAAATGATTTCTGAAATGCTAGAAAAAACATGCTTCAGCGAGGAAGGTATGGAAGAAATCAAAGACAACGTTAAAAAGTTATACGCAGACCGAAAAAAGAACATCGACAGCGAAATTGCGCCCATAAAGAATGAGATCCGCAAACTAGAGCTTAAAATTGATAATTGGCTTGAGCTAATAGGAGAAGGAACACCCGATAAACGGTTATTTGCCCAAAAAGTAAGTGAGGCCAACGAAAGGAAAACCCTTCTTGAATCTCAACTTACAAAAATGAATGTAATAGCATCAAGCCAAACGATTGACGAAGCTATCCTTATAAAAGTGCTTAAAGCAAAAAAAGACCAGCTTCTATCCTCAAATGAAGAAGATAGAAAACAAGTCTTTAAGGAATATGTTGATAAAGTTGTCATTAATACAGTCAATGACCAAACTATTATAGAATTATGTGTTAGGTGCTTCAATGGTGGAGGCGAGGGGATTTGCACCCCTGTATCGAAGAGCTGCCACAAAAGCGTCTACGCGTGTATCCTTTATTTTAAGTTTCGCCAGTCTTGACTCCTAAAGGAGAGGATTCAGTTCAGGCTAGCTCGATAATCTTAGCTAACGTCTCCGAGCATTGACATTAGAGCAACCTACTTATTTGACACCCTGGCCCTTCACCGTAGGTTACAGAAGGCAGGATGCTAGCGGCACTTAAGCAGCTAGGGCGTAATTATTTTCGTTAACTATTAGGTCCACCGTTTAACGAGACCAGGTGGAATCTCGACGCGCAACTCTTGCCACCGCTTCCCCGAGCGAGTCTAGAACGCCCCCATGTAAAAGTTCTAACACGCATAGTATAACACATTTGCGTGTAAAGAATAGCTAAATATCTTTGGAATCTCTGCATTTTAGTGGAAAGAATTAAATCGATATCTTTTTTAAGTCTTTAAGCAACAAAACTATTAAATATTTAAATTACGACTTGTATTCATTTTAATATGCTTTATTACGATCTCTTAAAGCCCGCTCAATATCACGTTTACCTTCACGTTCGGCAAGAGATTGACGCTTGTCGTAATTTTTCTTTCCTTGCCCAACCGCCAATTCAACTTTAGCCAAGCCTTTCTTTAGATAAATTTTAATTGGTATGAGAGTTAAGCCTTGTAGCTGAATTTTCCCGACTAATTTATTAATTTCAGCACGGTGCAGTAATAATTTACGCGGTCGCAACGGATCATGGTTAAAGCGATTTCCTTGTTCATAAGGGCTTATATGCATCTGATGAACCCAGACTTCACCATCGTTCAAACGGGCATAACTGTCTTTCAAATTCACTTTCCCGTTACGAATCGATTTTATTTCTGTCCCAGTAAGGATGATTCCAGCCTCAACTCTATCTTCAATAAAATAATCGTGGAAGGCTTTACGATTTTCAGAGATAATTTTAATCCCCTCGTGAGGCATAGCTATTCCTCCTCTCACCTAGTATCTCAGTATACCACAGGTTTCCTTATATATCCAAAAGCTAAACTTGTGAATTTTCAGCTCGCACACATTTCAAACCATTGAACCATTGATCTTTTTCTAGTACTTTTTTCTTAGCATCTTTCTCCAAAAGTTAATCAAATAATTGTGTTCCGATATTAATATAATGCTTAGACATGCCTTTAGCTTGCCAAGATTCGACTCGTTCGCCCTAAACACTTATGATTTAAGCCCTATCGATTCAAACCGTTGGAGAAATTCATGAACTTTTAGAGCAACCTCTTCCCGTTCCGGTCCGAGGGTTAAAATATGTCCAGATTTTCTCCAATTAAGAACCTCCGGCTTTATCTGCTGCAGTTCATTCTTAATAATTTGGACGCTAATGGGGTTGACTGTAAGATCTTTGTCGCTTTGCATCAGTAATGTCGGACACTTAATCTTATTTAGGTTACGTCGCACCTTGCGAATTGCACCGTTCAGAGAAATCAAAGCATCCACGGGAACCCTCTCATAGACAAAACGCTCATTTTCCGGCTGAGAAGCTGATCCTAAGTAATGCTTCTTCGGCTTTCTTACAAACGCTTTGAAGGGACGAAGAAGGCGGACATATCTGGTTTGCTGGTTAACCAGCACCATAGGTGCATTCATGGAAACGGTCCCTTCGATCAAACCTAGAGTAGCCAGATGAAGTGCTAACAATCCCCCCATGGAAAGACCCACCACGATCACGGTGTGGCAAGACTTTCTCAGCTCTTTTACGCCAGCTTCTGCATCTTTAACCCAGTCCTCCCAGCGTGTTTTGGCCATCTCTTCTGGAGTCGTACCATGCCCGGAAAGCCGTATCCCTAGGACTGACCACCCAAATGTAGCTAACCGTTTACCGATCAAGCGCATTTCCGAAGGAGATCCTGAAAACCCATGAATTAGTAAGCACCCAACATGGTTTCCGGGGAAATTAAAGGGCTCAACTAAGCGTTTTGTTGGTTCAACCAAAACCATCCCTGCTTTCCTTTTCAAAGCCTGTCTTCGAAAAGTCTTGAATAATAGCACGAAAGGGGCACCTCATTTGAAGTGCCCCTCTTGATTGACATTATAACTGGAAGAATAGAGCATTGATCAGGTTTTACTATTTAAGGATAGCTAGACCCAAAGAACTCAGCAAAAATACACCCGCTAAAACGGCCGTAAGTTTCGCGAATAATTCATCTATGCCTTTCTTTTTCCCAAACACTGATTCGCCAGCCCCTGCAATCACGCCTGACAACCCAGCACTCCTTCCAGACTGAAGCAATACCGTCGCAATGAGTCCTATAGAGCTAAGGACCAAAAGTATAACCAAAGCAATTACCAATTTACACACTCCCTAAGGCAACCCTAGGTCACCATTTGATCAAACTACTTACTAAGTAACAGAATTATTTTAGCACATGCTTCAGTAAAACTCAAGAAACTTCAGGTTAAGTGAACTATCTCTGCCTACCTAGCCAACGCTCTCCTACCGCGATAAACTGCGCTCTCTCCAAGTTCTTCCTCAATTCGGAGTAGTTCGTTGTACTTGGCCACCCGTTCTGTCCGTGCCGGAGCCCCTGTTTTAATCATGCCTGCATTGACAGCAACCGCCACATGGGCGAGAGTGACGTCTTCCGTCTCTCCTGAACGATGAGAGACTACTGCCGTATATCCTGCCCGTTTGGCCATCTCGATGGCATCCAAAGTTTCAGTTAAGGTTCCGATTTGGTTGAGCTTAATGAGAATCGAGTTGGCACATTTCTCCTTAATTCCACGAGCCAAGCGCTCCGGGTTGGTCACAAATAAATCGTCCCCAACGAGCTGAACACGATCTCCTAAGCGCTCGGTCAACTTATGCCAGCCATCCCAATCGTCTTCATGCAGTCCATCTTCTATAGAAACTATCGGATACCGTTTGATCAGTCCCTCATAGAAATCAATCATCTCGTCCGAGGTCTTCTTGAGCCCCTCACCAGCTAAATTATAGATTCCATTTTCGTAAATTTCTGAGGCTGCGACATCAAGGGCTAAAGCCACATCTTCTCCTGGAACGTATCCTGCCCTTTGAATAGCGTCAACAATGCAAAGTAGCGCATCTTCGTTAGATTCGAGGTTAGGCGCAAAACCGCCTTCATCCCCGACTGCTGTTGCTAGGGTTTTTTCTTTTAAAACGGCTTTCAGACTGTGGTATACTTCTGTCCCCATGCGCAAGGCCTCAGCAAAGCTCGACGCTCCGACTGGCATAACCATAAATTCCTGAATGTCCACATTGTTATCGGCATGACTACCACCATTCAAAATATTCATCATCGGTACCGGAAGCTCTTTGGCATTTACCCCACCTAAGTATTGATAAAGTGGTAACCCTAACGACTCCGCAGCCGCTTTAGCTGCTGCTAAAGACACTCCAAGGATCGCGTTCGCGCCCAGTTTCCCTTTATTTTCAGTTCCATCAAGTTCAATTAAGGTCCGGTCTAATCCCGGTTGGTCGAACGGATTCAGTCCTTCTACTTCTGGAGCAATTAACGAGTTAACATTCTCGAGTGCTTTCAGTACGCCTTTGCCCATATAACGGGTTTTATCGCCATCCCTAAGTTCAACTGCTTCAAAAGCCCCCGTAGAAGCGCCTGAAGGAACAGCGGCACGACCTATAATCCCATCGGTGAGGACAACATCTACTTCTATCGTTGGGTTTCCTCGAGAATCCAATATCTCACGTGCATAAACATCTGTAATGAAATTCATTTATATATCCCCTTTCATTTTTAAGAAAAACCCCGAATTTTGGAGTCCTTACTTCCTCAAGTGCCCTTTAGCCCTTAAAATAGTTCAAAGAGTTTAAGCTGGTCTGGACTGCTTTACATTTACGATTTAAGTAACGATTTTCCCGTCATTTCCTTCGGTACGGGAATATTGAGCAATTCGAGAATGGTGGGCGCAACATCGCACAAAGCACCACCTTCATGCAGCAGTTGCCCTTTGAAGGTATCATTAACCAAAATGAACGGCACTAAATTTGTGGAGTGGGCCGTCAGAGGAAGCTTCGTCTCAGGATCGACCTTTTCTTCAGCGTTCCCATGATCAGCTGTTATAAGGAGGGTCCCGCCCACTTTTTGTAGCTCATCATAAATCTCGCCCAAGCATTTGTCGACCGCCTCCACGGCCTTGACCGTTGCCTCAAACACACCACTATGTCCTACCATATCCGGGTTAGCGAAGTTAAGAATAATCACATCATATGTATTTTCCCTCAGTTGTTCTAGAAGTGTTCGCGTTAATTCTGGGGCACTCATCTCAGGCTGGAGGTTATATGTCGAAACTTTGGGTGAAGGAATAAGAATTCGTTCTTCGCCTGGATCAGATTCTTCAATTCCACCATTAAAAAAGAACGTCACATGCGCATATTTTTCAGTTTCTGCAATCCGTAATTGTTTTAATCCATGGTGTGAGAGAACCTCTCCCAACGTATTTTTTAAGTTCTGTTGCGGGAACGCAATCGGTGCGCAGATTGTGTCCTCATATGAAGTCATGCACACAAAGTGGACACGCGGGTGAACTGGGCATTCAAACTCTGTAACCTCATCGTCTACGAAGGCATGAGCAATTTCCCGCGCCCGATCTGAGCGGAAGTTAAAGAAGAGTACGCTGTCCCCCTCTTGAATAGTGCCTACTGGTTTCCCCTCTTCATCCACAATCACCGTTGGGAGCACGAATTCATCCGTCACGCGCACATCATAGGAACTCTCTACCGCAGCTAAAGCACTAGCGGCGCATTTTCCTTCGCCCAAAGCCAAGGCTCGGTAGCCTTTTTCTAAACGTTCCCAGCGATGGTCTCGATCCATCACGTAATAACGGCCACTTACCGAAGCAAGTTTACCAATCCCCAGATCACTAAATTTCTGTTCTAGTTGAGCGATATAAAGTTTGGCACTCTGTGGGAGAACATCGCGGCCATCGAGAATAGCATGGACATATACTTTCTCTAACCCCTGTTCCTTTGCCATCTCTAAAAGGGCAAATAGATGCTCTATATGAGAATGAACTCCTCCGTCAGAGAGTAAGCCTAAAAGGTGGAAGGCCTTATTATCGAGACGGGCATGATTCATAGCTTCAACTAGGACGGGATTCTTAAGTAAAGTTCCATCTTTAATCGCTTTAAAGATCCGGGTTAACTCTTGATAGACGACCCGGCCTGCCCCCATATTCAGATGGCCAACTTCAGAATTTCCCATTTGGCCGTCTGGTAGCCCCACGGCCTCCCCTGATGCCTGAAGGGTAGTGTGGGGATATGTTTCTTCCAAGCGACGAAAATTTGGCAAATCTGCTTGGGCAATGGCGTTTCCTTCGATGACCTCGCGATGACCCCACCCATCCAAAATCATCAGCAGAACTGGTTTGGCAACCTCCATCATTATATCCCTTCCACGCGCGCTACAGGAGAACCCGCGTTAAATATTAGTTTAGCAAAACTTTGAGGATCAAGGCTTGCTCCACCTACCAAAGCACCGTCAACATCCGACTCGGTCATTAGCTCGGCTATGTTTTCCGCTTTGACACTTCCACCGTAAAGAATGGGAACTTTTTCGGCGCCAGACCCCATGAGACCAGTCAAGGTGGTTCGGATTGCTGCACACATTTCTTGGGCATCTTTACTAGAAGCCGTTTTCCCAGTGCCAATCGCCCATATCGGCTCATAAGCCACGACTATTCGGCTTAGCTCCTCTGGAGGTAAGCCAGCAAGAGCACGAGATACCTGACCCTGGACCTTCTCAGCTGCTTTTCCTTCTTCACGGATGTTCAGATTTTCCCCGACACAAAGGATCGGTTTAAGTCCTACAGCTAACGCTTTCTGCAATTTCTTCGCAATCGCTTCATCTGTTTCTCCGAACAGCTCGCGCCGTTCAGAGTGGCCAAGTATGACATAGGTACAGGCGACATCCAGCAGCATCTGAGCAGATATCTCGCCAGTGTAGGCCCCTTGGTCTGCCCAGGACATGTTTTGGGCCCCCAAGTGCACAATACTTTCTTCTAATTCATTTTTCAAGGGATAAAGTGCTGTAAAGGGTGCACACAGGATAATATCAAGGTCTGTAACATCCTTAACCTCTTCCAAAAATTTTACTGCATAGTCCTCTGCTTCGCTGACAGTCTTATACATTTTCCAATTGCCAGCGATGATTGGTCGACGAGTTGCCACTTTTTTATTCCTCCACTTCATAATACGAGGTCATTACGAGGTTTGAGGCGCAATCTGATATTCAGCCCTCTCTGACCTCCAAACTATACTTCACCTCTAGAATCTACCTTCAAAATGAATTTTAACCTTAAATCTACACTACGGGTATCAGGCCTCGATTACGCTTTGTCCTGAAGGGCGGCAACGCCAGGCAATACTTTCCCTTCCAGAAATTCAAGTGAGGCGCCACCCCCTGTTGAAATATGGGTCATTTGGTCTGCAACGCCCATTTTCTCTACAGCGGCCACAGAATCCCCGCCACCAACAATTGTGATCCCCCCACAGGAGGCAACTGCCTGAGCAACCCCCTCTGTTCCTTTAGCAAAGGCATCCATTTCAAAAACGCCCATGGGACCGTTCCAGATCACCGTCCGAGCTGTCGAAATGCGGGCCTCAAACTTCTCGGCACTCGCCAAACCTATATCTAAAGCCATTTCATCGTCTAGAATCTCTGACACACTTACCGTACGGTGTGGGGCATCAGCCGCAAAGGCTTTGGCCACCACTATATCGATTGGCAATTCTAATTCCACGCCTTTTGCTTTGGCTTTTTCGATAAGTTGTTTTGCCAAATCCACTTTATCCTCTTCAAGAAGAGATTTTCCCACATTATAACCTTGAGCTTTCAGAAACGTATTCGCCATGCCTCCGCCTATAATTAATGCATCGACCTTTGCCAGGAGGTTTTCAATCACACCAATCTTATCGCTCACTTTGGCACCGCCGATAATGGCCACAAAGGGACGTTCCGGCCTTTCCAAAGCATTACCCATAAATTCAACTTCTTTTTGCATAAGTAAACCCGCCACGGCTGGTATATAGTGGGTGACCCCTTCAGTTGACGCATGAGCACGATGGGCAGTTCCGAAAGCATCATTGACAAACAGGTCGGCGAGTGCAGACATGTCACGGGCAAACGCTGGGTCGTTTTTCTCTTCCTCCGCATGGAAACGGACATTTTCCAACAATAGAACCTGCCCATTTTGCAGCTTGCTAACGGCTTCTGCCGCCACTGACCCGACACAGTCTCCAACAAGGCTCACGTTTTGTCCCAACTTCTCGCTCAAACGTTGAGCTACTGAATCTAAAGAATACTTCGGATTGACCTGGCCTTTAGGACGGCCCAGGTGAGATGCCAAAATCACGCGAGCACCCTGTTGGACGAGATATTCTATTGTAGGCAGAGAGGCTCGTATGCGCGTATCATCCGTTATCTGTCGCTGCTCGTCCAGAGGTACATTAAAGTCCGCTCGAACAAGAACGCGTTTTCCCTGCACCTCGACATCTTTTACACTCTTTTTGTTCATACCAAAATCCCCTTTCCCGTTGAGCTAGGGTTCGGATTGCAATCAGTTTGTTTTACTATTTCTATAAATATACCTTAGTATACCGAAAAAAGAAACTTCCTACTCTCCCGAACTTTCAATCAATTGATCGGAGCAATTCTCTAGTTGAGAACGCTTTATTCACTACTTCTCCATTAACCTGCGGTTTCCTGCCGGACAAGGCTGATTCCAGCCTATATTACAAAATACTCACAGTTCCCTCATAAATAACTCCAGCAAAAGCATCAACCGTTATCCTCTGTCCCTCGGAAATTGTAGTCATAATTTCAGGTAAACCTATAATCGCCGGGATGCCATATTCTAAAGCCGCAATGGCGGCATGAGATGTTAAACCAGATTCTTGAATGACTAATGCCCCAGCCAGCGCCATGAGCGGAACATACCGAGCATCGGTGGAGCAAGCAACAAGAATGTCACCCTTGTTAAACGTATCATGCTCAGGTTGATGGACCATCCGGGCGGTCCCCATATATGATTTTCTCCCAATACCCTTCCCCTTAGCTAGTATCCCTCCTACCACTTGGACTTTAATCATATTCGTCGTGCCAACCTTACCAACAGGAACCCCTGC
Organism: Desulfosporosinus cupriresistens; assembly: GCF_001707885.1. Lineage (GTDB taxonomy): Bacteria > Bacillota > Desulfitobacteriia > Desulfitobacteriales > Desulfitobacteriaceae > Desulfosporosinus. Next base: position 27,911 of record NZ_MASS01000020.1, read on the forward strand.
CGTAATTACGACAATATCCCCCGTTCGAATGTATCTTTTATCTAACGCTGCCGTTACTGCTACTGACAATAACTGGTCGGTTCCCGGGCTTTCCGGAACCACAAGCGGTTCAATCCCCCATTGTAACGCGAGCTTTCGCGCAACCTCCGGAAAAGGTGTAGCAGCTACTATAAGAGCTTTAGGACGATATTTAGAAATCATCCGCGCAGTGATACCGGATTGAGTGGGAGTTAAAATAGCCGTCGCGTTGAGGTCACCAGCGATACTGTAGCTAGCATAGCTAATGGACTCCGCGACATTAAGATGGGGATGGCGTGTTGCCTTAGTTTCTAAAAGGGTTGTTTCTGTTCGTTTAGCGATTTTATCCATCATGCGCACTGCTTCAATAGGGAATTGTCCGGCTGCTGTTTCGCCAGACAGCATAATGGCATCCGCTCCATCTAAGATGGCATTCGCAACATCACTGGTCTCCGCCCGAGTAGGCCGGGGTTGCCGGATCATAGAATCAAGCATTTGGGTTGCCACAATAACCGGCTTCCCGAGTAAATTACATTTTTGAATCATTTCTTTCTGATAAACTGGGACTTCTTCAACCGGGACTTCAACTCCCAAGTCTCCGCGCGCAACCATTAACCCATCGACAACTTCTAAAATAGAATCCAGATTGTTAATTCCTTCTTGACTTTCTATTTTAGCAATAATCTGAACCGTTGCTCCCATTTCCTCGACAATTCTCCGCACCGCCAAGATATCAGACGCTTTACGAGTAAACGAGGCGGCAATAAAATCTATCCCCTGGGTAACACCGAAACGTATATCTTCAATATCCTTTTCAGTCACGCCAGGTAATCTAATCGAAACCCCAGGGACATTGACTCCCTTTTGTGATTTTAAGATACCACCATTACACACCCGCGTCTTAATCTGTTCTTGCTGTACCGAGATGACTTCCAAATCCAGCTGTCCGTCATCAATTAAAATATGTGACCCGGGAACAACGTCTTGCCATAATTCCGGATAGGTTATTCCTACTCTTTCGGAGGAGCCCAGAGCAGATTTCGTGTCTAAAATAAACTCCGCAGCATTAGTAAGTATAATTCCCGTCTCTGGCACCATACCTGTACGGATTTCTGGACCTTTAGTATCGAGCAGGATGCCTAGATATTTCCCCGCCTTCGCAGCTTCTTCTTTTAAGTCGGAAATTCGCACGCCATGTTCTTCATGGGTTCCGTGGGAGAAATTCAAACGGGCAACATTCATCCCTGCCGTCAACAGCTGTTGGATTCTTTCTCTGGATTCGCTTGCAGGACCAATCGTACAAATAATTTTTGTCCTTCTCATTTCCGTATCCTTCCTTATCCATCCCTATAAACCGAGTTTTGAGTTTGCTTAGAAGTTCATATTCCATAAATGCCGCAAGCTTGTAGATACAGCATCGATCCCCTTGGAAACAGCAAGCCTTACGTCCTCTTCGGTTCTCAATAGACCGCCACCGAGAACCGGCACGCCCAGAGCATCCTTCATTTCCTGAATTACAAACTGAGGAACGGTCGCGGGTAAGATTTCAACTGCATCGGGCTTTACCGCAGATGCCATCTTAATGCCTGTTTTGACTGACTCTGAATCTAAGACAAACAGGCGCTGAATAACCACCATACCTTCTCCTCTGGCATATTTGACCAAGTTCGGTTTGGTCGTCACAAGACCACGCAAACCCATTCTCGCCAGGAGGTGTATCCCCGCTCTATCCTTGCCCGCTCCTTCCAGCATATCCAAGTGGACAAGTAAAACCTTATTATCAGCGTGAATCTTTTTTATGATGGAGGGTAGTACATTAATGTCTGCACCTAATAGAAAGATCGTACCAATATTGGGATGGTGGATTGCTTCATTTAGATCCTCTACCCTACGAATCGTTGCCCCAATTTTCTTGTTCAACATAACAGTTTTTAAAAAATCCATTTTCCCATCCCCCTTCTCCCCGTATAAAACGCCTAAATATCCGTTTTTCTCATTGTCCTTATTATGCTAGAAACCATTAATTGCTACACGAATACTCATTAAAATAATCTCCCCTTATTTAATTGGATATAGTTTGTGATCACATGACCACCTTAGACCATTTCCTATCAAAAAATACAACCTCTAATAGAGTACTTCCTATTGGAACTACTTATCAGAGGTTATCTCCTTTACTCCTAACCCATTATCAAATTCTAAGCTTAATTATTAGATGACGCAACGCATCATAGTCCTTATAATTTATATCCATAAAAGAATACTCACTTTAGCCGGAATGCCATATTTGCCGATATACGTTTCATTTGCTTTTTCTCCGGCTAAGTGAGTAACTATCTCTTCCTCCATCAACTGTAGAATGGGATACCGTGGATAAGAAGGGCTCAGCGGAAACACATACTCGACCGATTCGCCTTAATATTTGAGCTTAGATTCTGTCCCTTTCAATAAACGCTGATAATTAGCGCGATGACGTACGAAAACCAACATGCCTGCCACGAAAACGAACGCTTTATAAGCGACAGGGGCTGGTGAAATAAGGGTCAATAAAACAGCCGTTGCAGCTCCTAGAGTAGACCCCAGCGAAACATAACGAGTAACAAATGTGACTAAAACAAAAACACTAATGGCAATGAGGGATATCCCTGGAACTAGAACTGTAATAACGCCGAAACCCGTTGCCACACCCTTGCCCGTGGGCTTAAATTTAAAAAAGGGATTCCAACTATGACCTATAATTGCCAGGATACCACCGCCTACGCCACCCCAAGGACCCCACAAATTTAGACAAAGCGCTGTTGCTAAGACACCCTTCAAAGCATCCCCCGCAAACACAGCCAAGCCATATTTTGCACCTAACAATCGAAAAGCATTCGTTGAGCCAATGTTGCCACTTCCTTGTGAGCGAATATCCACGCGTCTGATACGCCCAGCTAAATAAGCAAATGGTATGGCCCCTAGGAAATAAGCACAAAGTAATGCCAAATACTTTAACATGCCCTTTTGACCTCCTCTTTTAAGCGCCAAGTTTCTATCGTATCCTATCTCATCTTGCGCGTTACTTTGGGTTGAGAAGGAAACCTCCTAATAACTACCCCTACCATGGTTTTGCTTGTTAGTTTATCAGATCTTAGCGGAAAATCAATTCACCGAGTTCTCATTTCAAATATTTTCTGAAGAATACCTTAAATTGATGCTTAAGCACTCATAGGTTGGAATGCAACATTAGAATTAACGTTTAAGAATATTGCTTGATTTAGTTTATCAGACGATATGCTTTGGCCAGGATGCGCACAGGATGCTCTGTAGGCAGGCCCGTGCCGTGCTGAATTTGCACTTTACACACTCCACATTCAGTCGTCATACCTTGAAAATCGCCGCGACCTGCCCCCACGTTAATCGCTTCAAAAAGTGTGCTGCCAATTTTCATTGCTTTATCATATTTTTCAGCCTTAAAGCCATAACTACCCGATAAGCCACAACAACCAGCATCAAGATTGCGGATTTTTACTCCGGGAATTAATCCCAAAATGCGCAGAGCAGGCGTTCCAATTCCTTGGGCCTTTAAGTGGCAGGGAGGATGATAACCGTATGATGCCTTAACTTCCTGAAAATCAAGGGGTAATTCTCCCTTTTCATATAGTTGCCACAGAAATTCGAACAAATCATACGTCTGGGTTCCGATGAGCTGGGCCGATGTCGTCTGCAATTTTGGGTAATCTTCTTTCAGTGTCAAACCGCAGCTCGTACAAGATGTAATAATCGGCAGCCCCGCTTCCAGATAAGGTCGCATTAATTCCAAGTTATAAAGACCGTTTCTATGAGCCTGCTCAAACTGGCCGTTCGCCTCTAGTGGTAAACCGCAGCAGTGAAAATTAGGTACTATGGTCTTATACCCCAGATGCTCTAAGACTTTGATCATAATCCGACCTGTATCGGCCTCATTATAGCGTGTATAACAACCTGGGAAATAAACAACCTGTTTATGAGTACTTGCTCCAATCTTTCCACCTTTGTCACCCTGCAGTTCCAGAGGTTTGGCATAAGCTGGTAAGGGACCACTCTCACTAATTGACATTACTCTATCGAGAGCCACGCGGACAAGTTTAATCTTTAAGACCTGATTTGTCAAAGACGGCCATATGACCCCGAGCTTACCCAGATATTCCGCCCGACCCAAAACATAACCCCTCAAACGTAATTTTAGACTCAATGTGTTACTGTTCGGCGCTTGACGAGCGGCTCTCCGGGCACTAAGAATCATCTCCGTTATTTTGACGCCGGATGGACAAGTCAGTTCACATGTCTTGCAATTAGAGCAATCATCTAAGGTTGTTTCACCTTGAATGATCTGGCCCATACGAAACCGTTCCATATCCGGTCCTAACCCTTTTGGTCCAATAAAATGCGGGTTAACTTTAGCCACCGGACACTGAGCTGTACACACATTACATTTTTGACAAGCATCCAATCGAGCTGCCAATTCATCTCTTGAATCCACAGTCAAGGATCCCCTCCCTTTCTAAAATGCTCCGCTCACTAAATTAATTCAGCTGCAACGTAACCAGATGTGACCGAAACCCCTCCACCACACCTTTGAGTCCAAGGATCCCAGTGAGCAAGCATTCTTCCCACGACATGGACATTACCCCAAACTACTTGTCCACTTGTAGGATCGAGGGGCCGCATGAATTCATCTGTTTCTACGCCGACCTGAGTAAACGGTTGAGGAGCAAAAAACTTGGGTCCACTCCACTCGTTTGGCACATAAAGAGGCAGATCAAAAACGCCTTCACTAATTGATTTTCTCGCCATACTCACTTTGATTCCCCCACCCAACAGTCCACCTGTCGCTAAGATGAACTTCTTGCCTTTTAACCGCAACGATTTGCCCATACTGTGGACTATTAGTTCTTGACCGGCTTTAGCCTGACCTTCAGCCGTCGCCTCTCCGTTTATAGATACCGCACGTGCTCCGATCATCAGCTCTCCGCCTAAATCGGTAAAGGTATGCTTGAGATACTCTGCCAAATAACGACCATGTGGGCTGGGTACAAAAGAACTCATTTCCATTACAGGCAGAGAGATTTCGTTCCTAAAGGGCTTTGTGCGCGAAGAGTCAAAGTATCCCCTAACCAAACTGGGCAGAACTACGACAATCTGGCTTGTCGACTTACCCGCCTCCTGGTACTGTCTTTTGATCTCTTCGATCTCCTGAGCAAGGGCTCTTTGCCCTGCTTCGGACCTCCAGATGGCTGCATAATCAATGCTCGACACATTTTTACCCAGTCTGGTCCATTCTGCAAGAGCCTCCACTTGCATCTTCTTCACGCTCACCTGCCAACCTGGAAATTCGCGTGTCATGTTAGCTGCCACGATCTCCGGGAAAAAATCCTTCAATCCTTCGGGCACTAAAAGGACGAACGTTCCCTGCCCTTGACGGTCGGGAAGAACCATGCTACGCGGCATGAGGTCGCCTTGACGCACAGTACCTAAGACAGTAAAAGCAGTCTGGGGCAGGTCACTCACAACATACTCCGGACAGATCTTCTGAACAAAGTGTTGGCCTTGAAGTATGGCCTGTGAATCGAATAAGGTATAGGGGTGTTTCGGCAAATGCCGCAGACCCTCAACGTCTCCATAATCAAAAATCCCCGAGAAATAAAAGAGTGTTCCGACCCCTTCCGTAACTAAAAGAACTTTTTTGCCTCGTTGGGCGGCTCGAATTCCTGCTGTCCAACCAGCTAGACCTCCCCCCACCACTATGGCATCCCACATCTCGTTCATCCCTCACTTTCTTCGGCTTTGAAATTCAGAACGTTCAAAAACAAAGCCCGTGCTAATTCACTTTCGCGAAGTTGCTCTCCCCAAAGAACTGGCATTATTCCTCGCCAACGTTCGCCTAAGAGGATTTGATATTCTTGGATAGTTCTCTCCCAACCACCAAACCTCTCTTGAATCATAGGGGTCGCCCGATAGGTACAATAGGTGCCTTGACACGTCCCCATTCCCAGTCGAGTCTGCCGACGGAGATCATCAAGCGAGTGAATCGAGGGATCTTGCAGAGCATGAAGCACTTCTGCTTGCGTGACCATTTCACATTCGCAAACATACTGTCCCAGCAGGGGTTGACGAGCTATAGCCTCAACGACGGATTCGGCTTGTTCGTTTAATCGTTCCATCATCTTGTCTGCAGCCGCGGCACCTAATAACTGGCGAGCCTTATCCCAAACTTCTGTTGCTAGTTCATTTTGCAAGGGTTCTTCTGCAGTACGGCATACCGTTTGCACCCCTAATTTCGCAACAACCCAATCGGTTACTTTCTCGGCCATCAAGCGGTAAGTCGTTAACTTGCCACCTACAATACTAACGAGCCCACGAACTCCGTCCTTCTTCTCATGATCGATAAGCGAGAAATTCCGGCTAACTCCACGCCCTTCATGATCTGAGGCATCAACGCTTTCATACAAAGGGCGAATTCCAGCAAACGCTCGGACAACTCTCTGCTGTTCAATCTCTTCTACCAAGTTATGACCGATCTCTATTAAATCCATTACATCTTGTTCATTAACCTGATGATCGTCGGGCAAGTCCACTGTTTGGGAAGTCGTCCCAAAAATAGTTACGGTCTCATGTGGTACAAAAATATCACCATCACCCGGTGTTCTTAAACGATTAATGACTCGCTTAAACATCCGTTGGTTGAATACAAGGAGAGCCCCCCTGTCTTTTTGGATGTGCACATCAAAGCCGGACATTGCCGCAATCTCAGAAGACCAAGGTCCTGCAGCATTCACGACGATCTTGCTACGCACTTGGATCGTTTCACCTGTGATAAGATCTTCGGCATAGACTCCTATTACTTGCCCCTGTTCTAGCCAAAGCGACTGAACTTTACAATACGTTTGATAATTTCCTCCGTATTTTTCTGCGGACTTCACGTTCGCCCAGAGCAATTTAAAACCATCGACGGTGGCATCAGGAACTTCAAAGACCCTTGCCGCCTTGCGTGTCAATAAGGGCTCGAGCCGAAAAGCCTCTTCCAGCGGAACCTCTTTAACCGGTATTCCTGCTTGTGCGCACCCTTTGATCCACAACTCCAAATAGCTTGGATCATCCCCATTTAGATATACAAACCACCCTGAAGTATCTTCAATGCAATGCGCTGCAATGCGTTTCAAAATTCTATTTTCCTCGATACACTCCTGCGCAGCCTTATCATCTTTGACCACATAACGACCGCCACTGTGCAAAAGGCCATGAAAGCGTGAACTTGTCCCATGTGCTAAATCTCCTTGTTCTAACAAGAGCGCCGGTATTCCACGCAGACTAAGGTCTCTCAATATGCCAACCCCTGTTGCTCCTCCTCCAATTACTACGACCTGGGTATCGATTTCACGCATCCGTATTACCTCCTTGCCTGAAATTAAGAACCACCAAAGAAACCGTTGTTTCACAATGGCCTCTTTGGTGGCTTCACTTATTCTCAAGCCGCCTTATATGCTTTTACCCTGCTATACAATCTCATCATCGCTTGAACACTTTCTAAATACCTCAAGCAGCGTCTTGACTCTTAGTCTTCTTCCCAATCTTTGCTACGCTCGACTGCTTTCAACCAGCCCTTATAGAGTTTTGCTCTCTTCTCTTCTGCCATATCAGGCTCAAAACGCCGATCAAGCAACCAACGACTTGCCAATTCTTCTTTGCTGGCCCAGAAGCCGACTGCTAGACCCGCTAAATAAGCAGCGCCTAAGGCTGTCGTCTCAATGATTTCGGGTCGATCAACCTGAGTTCCCAAAATATCTGCTTGGAACTGCATCAGTAAATTATTCGCTACCGCACCGCCATCAACTTTCAGGGACTTTAACGCGATTCCAGAGTCGGCCTCCATAGACCCTAAAACATCTTTAGTTTGATAAGCCAAGGAGTCCAAAGCCGCCCGAATAATATGGGATTTTGTTGTTCCTCGAGTCAGACCAAAAATTCCTCCCCTAGCGCGCATATCCCAATAAGGAGCGCCCAAACCGACAAAAGCGGGGACAAAGTAAACGCCATCGGTATCTTTGACTTTTTTAGCAAAATACTCCGAATCCGGGGCTACATCAATCATTTTTAAACCATCTCGCAACCACTGAATTGCTGCCCCCGCAATAAAGATGCTGCCTTCTAAGGCATATTCTACCTTACCATCGATACCCCACGCAATGGTTGTCAACAAGCCATGTTTCGAGGCGTGTATTTTGCTTCCTGTATTCATCAGCATAAAACAACCTGTACCGTAGGTATTTTTGGCATCCCCAGGCTCGTAGCATGCTTGGCCAAACAAAGCTGCTTGCTGATCACCAGCAACGCCGGCAATAGGAATCTCATAGCCTAAGAATACTCCTGCATCGGTATTACCATAGACTTCGCTGGAATTGTGGACCTCAGGCAGCATTACTTGAGGTACGTCAAGTATTTTCAATAATTCATTATCCCAATGCAATTCACGAATATTAAACATCATAGTTCGGGAAGCATTTGAATAATCCGTGACATGTACTTTTCCACCAGTGAGCTTCCAGATAAGCCAGGTATCCGTCGTTCCAAACAGCAATTCGCCGTTTTCAGCTTTAGCACGGGCTCCTTCTACATTATCTAAAATCCATTTTACTTTCGTTCCCGAAAAATAAGCGTCTACCACGAGACCCGTTTTTTCCTGTACCATCTCTTCATAACCCTTGGCCTTGAGATCGTCGCAAATAGCTGTTGTTCTACGACACTGCCAGACAATGGCATTGTACACAGGTTTACCAGTATTTTTATCCCAGACTACCGTCGTCTCACGCTGATTAGTAATCCCAATGGCTGCAATTTCATCAACTTTAATCCCGGTCTTAGCTATGAGCTCTGCAATCACACCATATTGAGTACTCCAAATTTCTTCTGCATCATGCTCAACCCAACCCGCCTTCGGATAGATTTGGGCAAATTCCTTTTGTGTAACTCCAACAATCTTACTTTCTTGGTCAAAAAGGATTGCACGGCAACTTGTAGTACCTTGATCGAGAGCCATAACGTATTTTTTCATTGCAAATCACTCCATCTCTTGATTTTATTCTTGATATTCAAGAATTTCTAGCCCATATAGACTATTTTATATAGAACAGCGCCAAGTACTCCACCAATAATTGGTCCGACAACAGGCACCCAGGAGTAACCCCAATCTGATGATCCTTTTCCCGCTATTGGCAACAAAAAGTGAGCGATTCTGGGTCCCAAGTCACGTGCTGGATTGATAGCATAGCCAGTAGGTCCGCCGAAAGATACACCGAGTCCCCACACTAGGAAACCCCACAAAAGTGGATTAAGGCCAGTAGTCGTTGCCGATTTCGAAATTCCAATGGAAAGTCCTACAAAGACCAATATGAAAGTACCTATGATTTCAGTCAGCAAGTTCGCTGAATAATTTCGAATTTCTGGTCCCGTACTAAAAACGGCCAATTTAGCGCCCTGATCTGGGGTTGCCGCCCATTGCTTCAAATGGGCAAGTAAACTAGCACTGCGCCTATGAATGCTCCCAAGAACTGGGCCGCAATATATGTTGGAAGTCTGCCCAAGGAAACAATCCGATTGTCGCCAGCCCAATCGTTACAGCTGGGTTTAAGTGTGCTCCACTTATTGGGCCTGTGGCATAAATCGCCAAGAGAACTCCAACTGCCCAGCCTAAAGTAATCATAAAAAAGCCACCGTTATTTCCTTTAGTCTTGTTTAATACGACGTTAGCGACTACCCCCGAACCGAACAAAAGTATAATCATAGTACCCAGCATTTCCGCTAAAAACTTTGCTGCCATTTAACGATTCCCCCTCAAATTACGTAAAATTAAGATCTCTCTCCCCTGTTAAAGTTCGTATTAACTATTTACATCCTTGTCAATCCGAGATACCAATTTCCAAGCACTCAGGTTTGATAGTAACTCCACGACCACCTTAGTTTGTAATGCTGGCCTTTCCCAACATCCACAGCCCCCCTCCCTTTCTTAAACTCGACCCAGTGTAGAACCTTAGAGTATCGGTAGATCTAGAGGGGTATGGTTATTATTTACCTCTAGGCCAAGATTAAGATCCTTATATTCTCTTTTTTTCCTTTTCATTAGAAAAAAGAAAAAAACAAGAAGCCAAAGTCGCTAAAACTCAAAAATAGAATTTTTAGCATACTTCGGCTTCTCTAATACTCTCTAGCCTAATTATATTATTTTTTTCAATACTTAGAGGAATATGGATCTTTACTCAAGTACTCCTCTTCATCTTCTCGATGCGAGCAAGATTGAGATGAAGATAAACTGTAATTGTAGTATATTGCTTTTTTTCTGATATTTCAATACCTTTTGGGGGAATTTTTTTATTTTCTTCCCCTTTCTTCATCTATTCGACACAATCTGATGCTCAAGTCCTCGCCCCTCCGTCCCCCATGACTCCTGCCATACCGTAGAATCTCCCCCCGCGCGATTCTCGGCAACCGTAGGCCTGAACCCGCCAAATCTTTGACCTTGAGACTAAACCTCACACAATCCCCATGACTACTTGCGCAATATTGACCACATGATCATCAATCGTATATAGAAGATTAATTAAATCTACCACCGCATAACAAAGTTTTTCTTGGTTAAGGCAATTATCTTCGTCCAGATCACAGTGCGGAGTTTGGGCTAAGGCACTAAACTGTAGACTGCGTTGAAGACGCATGATTTCCGGATGCTCACGGATTACCTCGGCAGCCAAGTCGACATCCCATTTATGGAGTGCTTGAATCATCCTGGCGAAGTTTTTTGTGATCGAGTTATGAAGCTCCTGCAACTGTTCCCAGTCTTCGAATGGAAGAGTTATTTTATCCCGATGCAGTTTTTGAATCAGTTGCCTAATGGAGATAAAGATATCCTCGATGTAGTCCATTTCCTTCAAGATAAATTGAGCATTTAGACATTCTTCCGCTTGCTCCTCCGTTAACCCCTTATGAGATAAAGCTGTAAGAAACCGTGTTATATGCCTGTAATACCAAGCGACTTTTTCTTCAGTCGCTGCAAATTCAACTGCACGCTCCTCATCCAGCTCCAGGACTACGGCTGGAACTTCTTGCATCATTTTTTCTAGAATAAGGTCCCCAAGAGCGATAATTTCAACCTCCACTTGATTTAGAGCAACGGTCGGTACTTCTAGCGAGGATTTATCGAGCACTTTGAACTTCGGGTTAAGGTTTTGATCCGGATTGTCTGGTATGCCCCACTTTAAGGCCTTTGCGATCCACGTGTTGAAAGGGAGAAAGATGAAAACCATAAAGAGGGCAAACAGCAAATGGGCATTGGCTACTTGGCGCTGCAAGTCGCGAGTTGTCCAAGTGATCAGTTGAGCGAATTCAGAGAGAAAGGGGAATACTACGATAGCGGCTACAACTTTATAACCTGTATTAGCCAGCGCCGCCCGCCGAGCATCCCTTTGCTGAGCCGTAAAACTAGAGAGCAAGGTAGTCATTGTCCCCCCAATGTGCGCGCCAAGCACTAAAGGAACCATGACATTTAAATGCAAAAGTTGTTGGCCAGCTAAAGACATCATAATCGCAAATAACGCCGTGCTGCTCTGAATTACCGTCGTTAAGAGAAGCCCAACCAAAAGGGCCAAGAGTGGTTGAGCCCCTATCTGGGTAAGGAATGTATAAACCTCCGGAATATTTTTAAGGGGCGCTGAAGCCTCCGACATATTGGCCATCCCGACGAAGATAATCCCAAACCCAATCAAGGACTGACCCAGATGCTTCCACTGACCACGGCCGAAAACATGCAATATAAATCCTAAAAAGATTGCACCTAGGGCGATGTTGAGCATCTTAAAGGCAATCAGCTGAATTACAATAGAGGTTCCTACAGCGGATCCCAAGACGATTCCCAAAGCCTGAGCTAGACTCATCATACCTGCATTAACAAACTCTACGACTAAAACAGTTGTTGCGGCAGAGCTTTGAAGGGCCACTGTCACGACCATACCCAGCAAAACTGCAAGAAACGTTTTTTCTGTTAAGGAGTTGAGAATTTGTTTCAGACGGTTGGCCGCAAACTTTTGCAAGCCGTCTGATGTTGTGTGAACTCCATACATAAAAAGTCCCAAACCGCCCAGAAATATAAAAACAGGCCCCAGCATGCTGATAGTTCATCAACTCCTCTACTGGTTTCTTATTTCTACCCTCTTTTTCTATTGCCTACGAAGGTTTGCTCCGTCTGGAGTTGTAACAGGAAACTCGCCGGCTAATCGTCTACTTCCTGTTCGAATAAATAAAAGTGTCTCCGCTACATTAACGATATGGTCCCCCATACGCTCCAGTGTCCTAGCCACCACCAGTCCCAACCCTAATTGGCCGTCATTGCTTTTAGTTTGGCTGCCTTCAAGCAAAGCTACTTTTAAATTGGCATACACATGGTCCAAGAGATCATCCTGGTCTGTTAAATCTATGGTGATCTCTACCTCCTCTTTCAATATGGCCAGAGTGTAATTCGTCATTGCTAGCAATTGTTTGGCCATCCGTTGAATATCTGGCGACCAATTCCCCTCCGGCTTGAGCTCACTCAGCTCAGCAATATCGCATGCGTAATCGGCGACCCGTTCGAGCTCCTGGGCCATTCTTTGAAATCCGAGAATCCAACGCAAATCCTGACTCCGCAATTGTTGTAAACTCATAATGTCGAAACTACGATTGACGATACTGTCTCGTATTTGATCGATCACATCATCACGTTGTTCACAATCTCGAACTGCCTCACCATGCTCAAACGCTTCCAGCACCGCACTTATTTGATTTCTCACAGCTTCCGCCAGCTCCACCGTCATCACACGCAAATTTAGCAAGACCCGGTCATAACCTGATGTACGAAACATTCCCATACATCACACCTCTTTCCTTTAGATTCAATGAATAAAGCAAAATTATCTGCGTGCAAATTCCAGAGGGCAAATTTGATACTCTATATTCTATATTCGATCCTTGATAGTGCTACTTGAACTGCGGTTAGCCATCGAATAAAGTTAACTTATTATATTGTGGAACCAGAAGTTTCGTAACGCCATCCTAAAGGTATTGATTAAATATTCTGATAATTCATATTCAAGACAGGGTGCTTTATAAATTTATGTCTCACTCCTATTCACCAGAAAGCTCATAAAATGATATGACTTGTTCTAAAACATAAAAGTCACTGGAGAAACCGCAAACAACGCTTTCTCCAGTGACTTCTCATCTCTCTATCTTAATCTTCATGCTTCCTAACCCCGATAAACTCATCTTTCACCGTTCTCAGCCGCATTGCGGCACGGTCCCCCGCCATCCTGCAAGAAGGGCTAATACGTGCGAAGACAGTGTCTTCGGGCGGTGCTCTAATCTCAAACGTCTTGTTTGAGTCATGGCCGTCGGATGCCGAATTTGGCCGGTACTCGCTCTTGCATGTTATACGGAGCTTTAGTTTGGCCTACGAACGGATGGAGTGAGCGTGTCCATACGACTTTCCCTAGTAGCGTTTTCTAACCGTTGTCGCCCCAATCCCCAGCTCATCACGGTACTTAGCAACCGTGCGCCTGGAGATCCCCATATCTTTGGCCTTTAAAAGTTCAGCTATTTTTTGATCAGAATAAGGGTTTTTAGGATTTTCTGACGTAATGATATCACGCAAAGCCAGTTTGATTTCCTCAGTCGTTATACTAGATTCGTTATTATGACCTCGCCCCATGCTATTTGCAAAAAAGAATTTAAATTCGTAAATCCCCCGGGGTGTTTGTACGTATTTATGAGATGTGGCTCGACTGACGGTCGATTCATGAACTCCAATTTCCTCTGCAATATCTCTTAACGTAAGCGGTCTCAAATGACGGGTCCCATAGCGAAGAAATTCTGTTTGCCACTTCACGATGGCATTTGCTACTTTATAAAGGGTTAGACGTCGCTGCTCAATACTACGAATGAGCCAGGCCGCCGCGTTCAATTTCTGCTCAACAAATTTGCGGGTGTCTGTACCCTCCTCATGGCTTAAGACATCACGGTAGGCCTTGTTTATCCCTAAGCGGGGTACTGTGATGTCATTTACCAGGATAATAAACTCTCCACCTATTTCTTCAATCACGACATCAGGGACAACATAGCGCACCTCTCCGGGAGTGGAAAATCTGAGACCTGGTTTAGGGTCCAGTTTGCGGACCAGATCGGCCATTTCTTGGACTTGGCACAGCGAAATTTTCAAAGCATGAGCAATTCTTTGCAAACGTCCTGCCCCCAAATCTTCAAGATGCTTTAAAAACTCCGGGAACTCAGGCGGATAGTTGCCCAGAAGCGGTAATTGTAACCGAAGACATTCCTCTAGATTTCGTGCTCCCACCCCTAACGGGTCCAGGGTCTGCACTAAGGCTAGCGCTTCTTCGGCTGTTTCGAGTGAGACATTTGTTTCACGAGCAATATCTTCTAATGACAGAGTTAGACACCCATTGTCATCCAAATTCCCAACAATGTACTCCGCTACGGATAAAGAAGCAGAGACTTTCTGAACATGTAGTTGTTCGAGCAAGTGCTCCAATAAAGTTGGCGCTGAAGCTATAAAGGGATCAAATCGTTGTTTGTCCTCCACCACCACCCGTTCCTGACGAACACGATTTTCGTCCTGATCCTGAAAATAATCCTGCCAGTCTACATCCCATTTCTCATCGGCGATACTTTCTTCAGCCACAGGGGGCTCTGCATCCTCTTTACTGTTCATAATTTCTTCTTGAGTTTCCAGCAAAGGATTTTCCATAAGCTGATCCTCAACATACGTGGAAAGGTCAAGTGCGGACAACTGTAAAATAGTAATTGCCTGACGCAATTCCGGAGTCATAATAAGTTTTTGAGTTTGCTCTATACTTAGTCCATACCCTAACCGCACCTTATTTCCCCCCACCATCTCTGATTTTAGGTTGTCTTCCCATGTGCCTAACTTTAGGGTTCTATTTTTTGTTCCTGACTCGCTCCGCCAATTCATCAATCTTCCTCATCCGGTGATTGACTCCTGATTTACCGACTTTTGGCCGTAGCATTTCTCCAAGTTCTTTTAAACTGGCATCTGGATATTCCAACCGAAGCTCCGCCATATCCCTAAGTGCGGGTGGCAAAGACTGTAATCCAATCGTATCTACAATAAGTTGAATATTTTCCAGCTGGCGCACTGCGGCATCGACAATTTTATCCAGATTAGCAGTCTCACAATTCACTAAACGATTCACTTGATTCCGGACCCCTTTAAGCACTCGAACGTTTTCAAATTCCAAAAGGGCACGGTGAGCTCCTATAAAGCCAATAAACTCTACAATGTGTTCACTCTCTTTGATATATACTACATACCAATGCTTGCGCATGCTCACTTTAGCCCCTAATTTAAATCGGTTAACCAACTGACATAATGCTTTAGCATGTTGCGCATCATTACTGACAATTTCCAGGTGATATTCGCCTTCAGGGTTATTGATCGAACCTCCCGCCAAAAAAGCTCCTCGCAAATAAGCTTTTTGATCACAGCGCTTTTTTATAAGGTTAGGAGAGATTCCAGGATAAATTTGTCCTGCTTCATCAACCAGGCCCAAGTTTTGTAAGTCTTCTAGGCCCCGGAGATAGATTTTGACTAAATATGAATTATTTTTACGAAGCCTAAGTTTACGGCGAACTACAATATCCACCGGACGCTTTAACACATCCTTAGCCAAGCGAAAGATCTTACGTGCAACTGGAGCACTCTCTGTAATTACATTCAAGGCATACTGTTGATTTGCACTAATTTGGAATGTTCCGTCCATGCGGACCAAAGCCGCTAGTTCTGCTAACTCGCAACAAGATTTCTGACCGCCTAAACGTGCAAGTTCTTCTTTGGTGACAGCACTAAAGGACAATTTTCCAACCCCCTTATGTCGAGGCTCGAGGCTCGAGGCACGAGGTTCGACTGGGAACTTTGAACGTCCCGATATCGAACATCTCCATTCGTGCGTCGTGCATCGTACTTCGTGCTTCGCTATTCGCGGAGCTTCTGAGAGAGCAAATACGCATCAACTAAAGCAATTCTCTCTCCCATAGGTTTTAAACGAAAAAGTAACCGCACTAGTTCCTTTGCCAACCGATCTGAATCATGGCGAATGACGTCCCCTTCTTGCACTAAATGTGCCTCAAAATATTTGGCACCAAGATGTTCGACGTCTTTAGGATCAGTAACGACAGGTACGGCTTCTTCCTTGACATACCTCATTAAACTCGTCGCTGTTACTTCCCCCTTATTGGCCAGTACCGCATCAACAAAGTTTGGACCGCAATGGTCCAGAATGGCCTTAAGGTGGTCGGACACCCGGTAACCGTCTGTCTCCCCTTTTTCCGTCATAACATTACATACATAGACACAAGGAGCCTTTACTTCCCGGATTTTATCTCTGAGGCCTCCTACCAATAAATTGGGTAATACACTTGTATATAGACTTCCTGGACCCAGAACAATAAGATCTGCCTCCTCAAGGGCCTGCAAAGCTTCAGGCAAAGGGTGACAATCACTAGGTTCCAGGTAAACCCGGTGAATCTTTCCTTCGGTGTCACGGACCGCTGTTTCCCCTTCAACCTGGGAGCCATCTTCAAATTCCGCCTTAAGCACAATTTGTTCCAAAGTGGAAGGGAATACCTTGCCGCGGATAGCAAACACTTTACTAATTTTTTCGATTCCTTTTTGAAAATCGCCAAACGTATCGGTTAGCCCTGCCAGAAGCAGGTTTCCTAAACTATGCCCTTCCAGTGTTCCGCTTTCAAAACGATAAGAGAAGAGCGTGTCCATAATCTCCTCTGTATCTGCCAAGGCGACTAAGCAATTTCGCACATCCCCTGGGGGTTGAATACCCATTTCAAGCCGTAATTTTCCTGAGCTTCCACCATCATCCGCAACCGTAACAATCGCCGTAAGATTACAACTGTACTGTTTAAGTCCGCGCAGAAGAGCAGAAAGTCCGGTCCCCCCACCGACAACGACAATCTTAGGCCCTCTGCGCAAATGATGACGGGCGTAAATCACATCCACGATTCTTCCTTCGTTATCTGGGAGTACTGATGAAATAATAGAGTAGAGCATGCGTTTAAAACCTAGAATGATAGCAAAGATCCCTAAAGCACTGATGACCACACCGGCCGGCACAGCTGTGAGCGGTGTACTGCCCGTCACTCGATAGATAACCTCTCTGAACTGTAACTCAGCATAGCCAAGCGCAACTCCGTCATTCATGACTGAAAACCCAGTTGCGAACAGGAAAATTCCGAGAACCGCCAGGAGAAACCACCGTTTCACTTTCAGATTGGGGTAAAGCCACTTCAGATAGCGTGAGAGTCCCTCACTCATCTTTGGTTTCATCGCGCCGTTCCATGTTTCTGATTTTTCAAGGCGTCCCGATGTTTAACACTGATGGCGTAATTACGTTCCTTTAAAAATTGTCCAACCCGTTCCGCAATGGCCACGGAGCGGTGTTGTCCACCGGTACACCCGATCCCAATAACCAAGTGTGTTTTACCCTCTTTAACATAATTAGGGAGGATATATTCAAGTAAGGATAGGTACTTCTCCATGAACTCTTGGGCCATTGGATTGCCAAAGACATATTCCTGGACCAGGTTATGCTCCCCAGTCAGCGGACGTAAAGTCTCAACATAAAATGGATTCGGCAAAAAACGCACATCCATGACAAGATCACCGTCCATAGGAATTCCATATTTAAAGCCGAAGGATATCACGGAAACAGCCATTTGTTCCAGACCTTGTGCTTTACCAAATAACTCAGCCACTTGACTACGGAGTTGTTGAGAGCTTAAGTTGGACGTGTCAATAATATCGTCGGCCCGGATTCTTAGCTCCTCCAGTTGTAGACGTTCAGCCTGAATGCCATCTAGAACTCGACCACGAGGAGAAAGAGGATGCCGACGTCGCGATTCTTTGTAACGGCGGATTAACGTTTCATCCGATGAATCCAGAAAGAGGACTCGCAGATGAAAGCCCTCCTTTTCCAAATTGCTTAAGGCTTCACTCAGTGAGGAAAAAAATTCTCCTCCGCGCAAATCACAAACAATCGCTGCTTTAGAAACCTTGCCTCGGGACTGGGCACAAAGCTCCGCAAATTTCACAAGAAAGGTGGGTGGCAAATTGTCAACACAGAAAAACCCTTGATCTTCAAGACTTTGCATTGCCTGAGTTCTTCCAGCACCAGATAAACCCGTGATGACCACTAGCTCTAATCCTTTTTTATCCACTACTTTCACCCCCTGCTCTGATTTTAAATTACGGCTGTCACTTAGCTGATAAAGCCTTTCCAGCTTTCCCCTGAGCACTGGCGAGTGCATCCTCCGGCGAGACGTTTCCTGCCAGCGAATTTCTCCAGGCTTCATCTTGAAGGGGAATCAACTTCCACTCAGGGGCATCTCCTTCCAAAGCCCAGGCCTTAGTCAAAGCACTATTTGCCTGGGGAAAGACACCTTTCTGGACTTCGGGAAGACGATAATATCCCATATTGGCTGGGAGAAGACGTCCAGCTTGCATCAGAGCTCCTTCAACTCCCACAGCAAGCAGTGCGCTTTCCACGGTTTGAATCGCTGGCATCATTGCTTCATTTGTCCCAACCACAGAATTAGCAATTCCCAGTGTCGATCCCAAAAGCGGTTGTCCTGGCCCACTCACCAATTCCACCAGCGGCATACTTCCCCAAGGCACATTTTGCCCATTTAAGAGTTTCGCTTGACTCGCTCCCGCTATCATGTAGGGTGTTTGCCCACCCGCAAAGGACGCTAAAGTGTTTGGATCAATACGCAGGACTTTACTACTCTGCCAAGTCAAGAGTTGTTGAAGAAACGCCACGTTGCTGGGATCGTTGATAACCGGTTTGCCCGCATTCATCAACTTCCCACCTTGCCCCCTCCACCATGCTGAAAGTGTGGCGGTATCCGCGGCTGTAACGGAAACCCCTCCTTTAGTTGAAAAAAGGTCAGCCAAACTGGCAGGGACAGTAGCTGTATCCGTTCTAAAATAAAGCAAAGGAACATCTGTCAACCAAGGGAGAGCATACTCCACTCCCCCAAATCGGAAACCAGCCAACGTTGCAGGAAAAGCATCCCGATCCAGATATGCTGTAGGTGCTAACGCCCCCTGCCCGTAAAGTTGGCGAAGTATCTCTCTCGAAGCAATAAATATTTCCGGACCTTTCCCTCCCGCTTCGGCTTGGTAAGAAAAAGCTACAAAGTTTTGTTCCGGCACATATTTGAGCTTAATGATCACCTCAGGATGGGTCTTCATGATTGTTTGAATCTGTCCTTGTAAAGCAGCTACCTCAGCCCCTTGTAGGGTATGCCAGACTTCGACTACTGCGGGTGCCGGTCCTCCTGGTTGTCCTGTCTGGGGTGTTTTCGTGCACCCGGCAACGACTATCAATATAAGTATGCAAAACCAACTCAATAAGGTTTTACACAGAAAATTTCGGGAATTCATGTTACTGCACTCCATTCATTCGTCATACCGGTAGGCCTTCACGCTCCCATGTTGATAGTGAAAAAGATACCAGCATGACCCGTTGGATTCCCCAACCTTTAATACATCAGAAGTGAACCGGGCCACTGCCGTGTTGCGATTCCACTGACGTCGGTCCATTTCTACTGACTCTGGAATCACATTTGCCCAATAACTGGCTCGCCGAATGGTCTCCTGCTCAGTTCTCCACTCCTCTGCTTCCTCCTCAGCCTCCGAGCCTACTTCGAGCCAATCAGGAACGTTGCGTGGACGCTCCCACATGTAATAATCAAAACGCAAGGCATCGCGGAGTTTATCCCACAAAACAGCGTCATAGGGTACTGTACTCGCCACGAATTCCCAGAGTTTGTCAAACAGGGCTTTACCTGACCATTGTCGGTAAAACCAACCTTCTTGCTGCCAAAACTCTGCGAATTGATCGTAAAAATCAAACGGTGTTGCAAAGAGTTTAAGAATTTCATGCAAGGCGTGGGCGAACTTCTTTGAATTATAGTATTTATCGATTAAGTCTTCCATGCGTTGCAATTGAAGTATCTCACTATGTGACATGAACGGGGTTTCTAAAATCGTATAGGGTGGATCTGGGGTGAATACGAGACCATAACGTTTGCTTTGCAGACGAAGCCCCGACCCTTTAAGTACTTTTAAAAACCCGAGCTGGAGCATATCTGGTTTTATTAGGTAGACATCGTTAAAAGAGATCCGAAAAGTAGACCAGTTTTCCTCCGGTAATCCGGCAATCAGATCAAGGTGCAGCGGTATTTCAAAGCTTTGCAATTCTGGTATAAATTTTTTCCAGTCCTCAAAATTTTGCGGGCGCGCAACAATCTCAAGTGTCGGTAAATGAGTCGATTGTACCCCAATTTCCAATTGGATTAAACCACGTGGATAATTTCTAAAATAATCCATCCATTCATCATCCAATAGGTCTCCTGCTATTTCACAATGAACACGAATTCGGTGGGCATCGGGGAGCTTCTCGCTCTCTTCCTGCACTATATTCAAAATCTCCATAGCATGACGCTTATTAGCATTAAACGTGCGATCCACAAACTTTATTGTTCCCACACCGCTTTCCAGTAAGTGACGAAACATTCTCCGAAACCGCTCTGGCTCTAAAAATCGAACACCCTTAAACGTCGAGGACAAGCAATACTGACAGTTAAATGGACATCCCCTAGTTGTTTCAACATAGACAAGACGGCCTGTGAAGTCTTCAATCTCTGTATATGGAAGCGGGAGATCGTTTAAATCAGGCGATGCTGGTCTAGGAGGATTGACCGTGATCTTACCGTTTTCTGACCAAGCTATACCTGCTACGTGAGAAAGGTCACGACCGTTTTGCCATCCGATAAGTAGCTCTAAAAATGTCTTTTCCCCTTCGCCGATAACAAGGGCATCCACTTCTCGATGCTCGCGAAGAAACTCCTCAGCCTCAAACGATACTTCTGGGCCTCCGATGACGAACCGTGTATCTGGACAAACTGGGTGAAGACGCCTGATCAGCGCTGCTATCTCTTTCATATTCCAAATATAACAGGAAAAGCCAATGACATCGGCCTTGGCTTCATAGATTTCTCCGGCAATTTGATCAAGGTGTTCATTAATGCTAAATTCCCGAAGCAAGACATCCGGATAAACTGCGCGAACCTCTTCTCGCAAATAGCGAAGGGCTAGATTCGTATGAACATATTTTGCATTGAGGGCAACTAAAAGAACACGCAATTCTGCCACTTCCCTTCGCTTTAAGTATAGCGGTTTAGGCCCCTTATTGCAATTCTTGTGCCAGAATGCACGAGAGCAAACAAAATAACGAAACGAGACACCCCAAAGGGTCCAATGCCTGAACAGGCATTGGACTCCTTTGTTCATGGACACTGAATTTCAGCTCTGGAATCCCCCCGGGAAAAGGATTGGAGCAACTTTCGGCGTAATTACACCGAAGGAATATCCTTGTTGCTTGAGGTATTGAATAATCTGGGGTAGCGCATCAATCGTTGTGATCTTAGCTCCTGCGTCATGCATTAAAATAATAGTCCTCGCTTTACCCGGCACTTGATTTTCCACGTTTTGAACGAGTTGCTCTGCCAGGACAAGAGAAGCGTCAGCGTCTCCGCTACTGACGTTCCAGTCATAGATCAAGTAATCTGCAGCATCGAGTGCATTATAATAGTTGACATGAAAATGGCCCTGAGTTCCACCCGGTGCCCGAACAATTTTGGGACGGACTTTAAGGGTTTTAAAAATAAGTTCTTCCGTCTGTTTAATTTCCGCCAAAAAAGTCTCTGGACTGCGATAAAGCAAATTATAATCATGGGAATAACTGTGATTTCCTATCCCCTCCCCTTGCTCATATTCGGCTTTTAAGAGGTCAGGATACTTTTCCACTTGCCTTCCCACTACGAAAAACGTTGCTTTTACACCTTCATCCTGAAGGATCTTAAGGATACGAGGCGTAGTTTGAGGGTAGGGACCGTCATCAAATGTCAAATAAGCAATTTTTTTCGGTTCTACATTAAACACTCTTACCCGCATGGCCAGCCCCGGCGCACTCGGTGGAATACCACTCAAGAGATAATAGGGATGAATTGGGGTCTGAGGCAGAGCCGCTGGGGGCGTGGGCGCAGGATTGTCATCACTTTCGTCCGCAAGAACTGGAGGAACGGTATCGGTTTCTTGTTCGGGTATTGGTTCCGTAGTCTGTTCAGGTAACGGTTCTGTCTCCTGCTCGGGTATCGGTGCTGTCTCCTGCTCAGGCCTTGGCTCTGTCTCCTGCTTGGGCATTGGTTCCGCCTCTTGTTCGGGTATTGGCTCTGTCGTCTGATCCGGTGTTGGTACCTGTGTGCTTGCTGGATCTGAGGAATGAGGGGTTTGAATTGGCCCGGTGGTTCCCGACGTAGAAGTCGTCACTGGATGACATCCCCCTATATATACGCTTGTCAGAAGTGTCAGCATCACAATGGTTACACGCCATCTCTGCCAATGTTTTATCCTCATAGTGCCCACCCCCAATCTAGATGTTCGTAATTCGTAGTTCGCTATATAATACTTTATTTGTACTTGGAATATCAGATCACGGACAAACTCTTAGATTTATTTAACTAGAACGGGAATAATATAGTTCAAAACTCCATTAAGTATCTTCAATTGTATTCCCTTATTATTGATAATCGCCTGTCTTCATTTTCTTCAGCTATATTTACAACAACACATCCATGTTGATCTCTTCAAGTGTTGCACAACCCGTCAAAATCATAGCCTGTTTTAGTTCATTGGTCATTGTTTTAAGCGCTAAAGAGATCCCCTCGGCGCCTCCACCGTATGCGGAGATAATAAGCGGTCTTCCAATCAGGACTGCATCCGCACCGAGTGCCAACATTTTTAATACATCTGTACCGGATCGAATTCCACCATCAACGATTACTGGGATTCGTCCATGAACGGCGGCAGCAATTTCCGACAGAATCTCAGCCGTGCCGGGCGTATGATCAAGCACTCGTCCGCCGTGGTTCGATACGACAATTGCTGCTGCACCCACTTCAATCGCCACTTCCGCCTCGTCCACCGTCATAATGCCTTTAATAATAAATGGTAAAGATGTGCTGGAAATGATTTCTTTCATTTCTTCTTTTGTTTTAGGACCAACGGGTTGTCCCTTTAAAGCCATAGTAACTAGACCTGCTCCATCTATGTCCATACCTACCGCTAAGACCCTCGCTTCCTCAGCGCGCCGCAGATATTTGAGGACCTCTTCCTGCTCCCTAGGTTTAATGAACGGAATACCTCGACCTTGGCCCTTGACTATAGCATCCACCCCAGAATTATACATTGCCGGGTCCGCTCCATCCCCAGTACACGCTAAAGTCCCTGCAGTTAGACACCCCTGAATTATTGCCTCTGCCCATTCTTCTTCGTTCAAAGCCCCACCCATGTTATAAACATTACCGGTAATCGGTGCGCCCAGAATTGGCGTAGCCAGATCTAGTCCGAAAAGTTTGTAGGTTGTATCCGGATTTTTAGCACCATGAAGTGTCCTCATATTAAGACGAAATGCAGCCAGCATTTCCACATTACTTTTAAAAGATGCCCCGGTTCCTAGTCCTCCCATACCTGGAACTTCACCTGCACAGGCTTTGCCATTACACTCGGGACAAACCCTACAAAATCCCTTAAGCTTTTCTCGGGCAGTTTGGCGAACTGTTTTCATATCCATTACATACTCCTCCATTTTTCTGTTAGATACGATGCATCGTGCCTATAGCGACTTTATTAATCAAAAGCACTGTTACTATTATTTGTTTCTGAAAGAGTTCTATCCAGAACATAGCGTTCAATGGCTTCCGCCACCCCATCTTCCTGATTCGTTACTGTCACAATATCCGCTTGTTCCTTAATTGCCGATTGAGCATTTCCCATTGCCACACCTAGACCCGCGTACTTAATCATTTCTAAATCATTGAAACTATCTCCAATCGCCATCACATCTTCTTGGACAATTCCTAGACGTTCGGCTAATGCGGCCAGAGCAACCCCTTTGTTGACAGCACAATCCGTCATTTCTAGAAAACAAGGCTTGGACTTAGTAATATTCACCTTTTCCCCATAACGTTGTCTCAACAAAGGAGCCATTTGGTCTAGCTCCGCTTCCTCTCCCATCAGAAGAATTTTCTCTATTCCTTCGGGTTCTTGGGAAAGGATGATTAAGAGATCTGCTTCCTCGATACGGACACTGGAAATTTGCGCATAATCGCGCGAAAATCCATTCCGTTTTGTCGTAATGACACGGTCTTTAAGATAAATCTGGGTATAGACCCCCTGTTCTAAAACATACCGAACAATTTCAGCTGCCACAGCACTGGGAATAACTCGCCGAAAAAGAATATCACCGCTTAAAGCCTGTTGAACCATCGCTCCATGATATGTAATCACCGGGACGTCCAGTTTTAGTTGTTCTGCATAAGGACGGGTAGAAATAGGCATACGCCCGGTAGCAATTGTTACTTTAACGCCTTGGGCCTGAGCCCTTTGAATCGCCTTCTCAACTCGAGGGGAAATTGTCCAATCATCCCTAAGCAACGTATCATCCAGATCCATAGCTATTAACCGAATCGCCACGACCTTACCACTCCTTAGTTCGTAGTTCGAACTACGAATATCCTATATCCTATATCCCATATTCCATTGTGCCTCTAAGCATTATTCTATATTATTCGACAGAGAAAAGGCCATTCCTTTCCCCTTGTGACAAATTAGTAGTTCGTGGTTCGAACCACGAACTACTAATATCAAATATGCCCTAGGTAACGTTTTAGATACTGTCCTGTATATGATGCTGGCAAAGCGGCAACATCCTCTGGCTTCCCTGCTATCAGTACCTCTCCACCGCGGTTTCCCCCTTCAGGTCCAAGATCAATAAGCCAGTCCGCCGTTTTAATAACATCGAGATTATGCTCAATGACGAGCACAGTATCCCCTGCATCGACCAAACGATGGAGCACTTGGAGGAGTTTGTCGATATCCGCTGTGTGCAAACCGGTCGTCGGTTCATCGAGAATATAAATTGTTTTTCCCGTACTGCGTCGGCTCAATTCTGTGGCCAGCTTAATCCGTTGGGCTTCTCCCCCAGATAATGTGGTTGCCGGTTGACCTAAGCGAATGTACCCTAAGCCCACATCTTGCATCGTCTGAAATTTCCGGGAAATTTTCGGCACCGCTTTGAAGAACTCCACGGCCTCATCCACGGTCATGTCGAGGACCTGAGCAATACTTTTACCTTTATAGCGAACTTCCAAAGTTTCCCTATTGTAGCGTTTTCCCTCGCAAACTTCACAGGGAACGTAGACATCTGGAAGGAAGTGCATTTCAATCTTAATAATTCCGTCTCCACGACATGCCTCACAACGACCGCCTTTAACGTTGAAGCTAAACCTACCTGGTTTGTATCCTCGCATCTTTGCTTCCGGTGTAATGGAAAAGAGTTCTCGGATAAAATCAAAGACACCTGTATACGTAGCGGGGTTTGAACGGGGAGTCCGTCCGATCGGAGACTGATCAATATCAATGATCTTATCTAAATGCTCCAATCCCTCCAAGCGCTCGTGTGCTCCAGCACGATGCCGGGCGCTGCCAAGCTTGGTTGCTAAACCTTTGTAGATGATTTCATTGACCAAGGTACTTTTACCCGACCCCGAGACCCCGGTTACACAGGTAAACAGACCTAAAGGGATACGCACATGAATATCCTTTAAGTTATTTTCTCGAGCTCCAAAAACTTCAAGCCACTTTCCGTTAGGCTGCCGGCGGTTCTCGGGCACCAAAATCTGTTTTTGGCCACATAGATATTGCCCCGTAATCGATTCCTCGATAGTTTTGATTTCCTCAATTGTGCCCGCGGCCACTACTCGCCCGCCATGGGCCCCTGCGCCGGGACCAATATCAATAATATGGTCCGCAGCAACCATCGTATCTTCATCATGCTCGACCACAATTAGGGTATTTCCAAGGTCCCGTAAACGCTTAAGTGTTGAAAGCAGGCGAGCATTATCCCGCTGGTGGAGCCCAATGCTCGGTTCATCCAAAACATAGAGGACACCCATCAGGCTTGACCCAATCTGTGTCGCCAAGCGGATCCGTTGTGCTTCTCCCCCCGAAAGCGAACCTGCCGAACGTGCCAGCGTCAGATAATCCAACCCGACATTTACCAAAAACCCCAGTCTTTCCCTGATCTCCTTTAAGATTTGATGGGCGATCGTTTCTTCTTTCGGCGTAAGAGTTAATTTATTTAAGAAGCTAATTGTTTCAGTAATCGAAAGGCGAGTCAAATCATCAATAGAGATCCCACCCACCTTCACTGCTAACGCTTCAGGTTTGAGACGTTTTCCCTGACAGGCAGGACAAGGATGTTCACTCATATACCCTTCGATTTCGAGGCGCACCATATCCGAGGTTGACTCTCGATAGCGACGTCCAAAAAAAGGCACTAGCCCTTCAAATTTGGCATTAAATATTTTTAGCTGATCAAAAATATTTTGGTATTTAAAATGAATGGGGGTCTCTGTGCCATACAGTAACCCTTTCCATTGGTTCTCATCGAGTTCCTTCAACGGAGTATCCATCTCGAATCCTAGGTTTATAGCGACGGCTTCCATCATCTTGGGATAATAGTTCGAGGTTGATTTGGCCCAGGGCGCAATTGCCCCTGTTGCCAAAGACAGGGAACGGTCAGGGAGGAGCAGATCAATGTCCACTTCAAGATTTGCTCCTAGTCCTGTACACGTAGGGCAAGCACCATAGGGACTATTAAAGGAAAATAGACGTGGCGAAATTTCTTCGAGAGCAATCCCACAATCCGGGCAGGCGAAATTCTCGCTAAAAAGCAACTCCTCTCCATCGGTGATGTCCACAATGACATTTCCTTCACCGAGTTTGAGGGCTGTTTCTAAAGAATCCGCCAAACGCTCAGCGCTCTCAGGTTTTAGAGATATACGGTCAATTACGACCTCAACTGAGTGTTTTTTGTTCTTTACCAAATCTATTTCTTCACTAAGGTCCCTTGTCTCTCCATCCACACGCACCCGAACATACCCAGCCTTACGAGCATCCTCAAAGACCTTTTGATGTTCTCCTTTTTTCCCTTTAACGAGCGGGGCTAAAATCTGTAGTTTAGTCCGCTCAGGATAACGCATCACATGATCAACCATCTGCTGAACGGTTTGCTGAGAAATCCCTCGACCACATTGCGGACAATGAGGATGACCGATCCGCGCATAAAGCAGTCGCAAGTAATCGGAAACCTCTGTCGCCGTACCCACAGTCGAGCGAGGGTTGCGGTTAGTCGTCTTTTGATCAATGGAAATCGCAGGCGATAGTCCTTCGATGGAATCCACATCGGGCTTGTCCATTTGACCTAAAAATTGTCGGGCATAGGCTGATAGGGACTCGACATAACGCCGCTGTCCTTCAGCATAAATTGTATCGAACGCAAGAGATGATTTTCCCGAGCCAGATAATCCGGTGATTACCACCAGTTTGTCTCGTGGGATGTCGATGTCGATATTCTTTAAGTTATGA
This sequence comes from Desulfosporosinus cupriresistens, assembly GCF_001707885.1. Taxonomy (GTDB): domain Bacteria; phylum Bacillota; class Desulfitobacteriia; order Desulfitobacteriales; family Desulfitobacteriaceae; genus Desulfosporosinus. Next base: position 55,572 of record NZ_MASS01000020.1, read on the forward strand.
GCACGTGCTCCACGCACGCGCAAGTAGTCTTGGGTCATGATTTGCCTCCTAAGTTGCTGTTTGGGGAGGAAGTGTCTTAGCGTCCTTCCAGAACACAAGTTGGGGATAACCCTTACTGGTGTTCGCTCTGCTTTCATTGTACCCTATCTCGTCACGACACGAAAGATGGAAATGATATTCATTATTTCCTTGCTTTCTTACCTTCTTTTTTGCCTTCTCGCTTATAGCGCGTATTACCTCGTTGTTGGCTTGTCATTTTGTATTTATTTTCTTCCCCTTTTAGCTCGATCATAGCATCTCGGATTTCGGCAGCTCGTTCGAAGTCTAGGTCTCGGGCTGCAAGGCGCATTTCTTGTTCCAGATTTTTTATGAGATTGGCAAGCTCTTCGGGTGGTAGTTTTGCTCCATAGGTTTTCTTTAGTTCAGCGACTTTGGTTGCCTCTGGCGCGTCATGAACTGCCTTATGAATCGTTTGAGGAGTAATCCCCATTTTTTCGTTATAAGCCAGCTGTATTGCTCGACGTCGACTTGTTTCATCCAAGGCTAGCTGCATTGAGCGGGTGATCTTATCACCATACATGATAACCTTACCTTGGGCGTTGCGCGCTGCACGGCCGATGGTCTGAATAAGGGAACGATCCGACCTCAGAAATCCCTCTTTGTCGGCGTCAAGAATTGCAACAAGGGAAACTTCCGGTAGGTCCAGCCCCTCTCTCAAAAGGTTAATCCCAACCACTACGTCGATCGCGCCTAAGCGAAGCTCTCGCAGGATTTCCACACGCTCAAGTGTCTTAATATCTGAATGGAGGTACTTCACCTTAATTTCTAGGTTTTTGAAGTAATCTGTAAGGTCCTCAGCCATTTTCTTTGTTAGCGTCGTAACAAGGACTCGTTCATCGTGACTGATCCGCGCTCTAATCTCCCCAAGCAAATCATCCACCTGCCCTTTCGTCTGGCGCACAATAACTTCCGGATCTAGTAAGCCAGTGGGACGAATGATCTGCTCAACAACGGTTGGGCAATGAGCAATTTCATACGGGCCGGGCGTAGCACTTACAAAGACGCTTTGCTTTATTGTCCGTTCAAACTCGGTAAATGTCAGAGGTCGATTATCCAAGGCACACAGGGAGACGAAAGCCATAGTTCACTAGAGTAGTTTTACGCGAACGGTCTCCTTCATACATCCCTCGTACCTGAGGTAGCGAAACGTGGGATTCATCCACAAAGAGGAGAAAATCCTCAGGGAAGTAATGCAAGAGGGTGTAGGGAGTCTCTCCCGGTTCTCGGAACGTCAAATGGCGCGAATAATTTTCAATTCCGTTACAGAAACCCATTTCCCTAAGCATTTCCAAATCATAGCGTGTCCGCTGCTCAAGTCGCTGTGCTTCTAGCAGCTTACTTTCGGTTTCTAAGACCTTTAGCCGTTCATCCAATTCCTTTTCAATATTATCTGCAGCTTCTGTGACTTTCTCACGAGCCGTTACATAGTGAGAGTTCGGGAAAATCGAAACATGATACCGTTCTCCTAAGATCTCTCCCGTCAGGACATCTATCTCGTAAATGTGTTCGATCTCATCCCCGAACATCTCCACTCGAACTACCCGCTCACTGGACGCAGCGGGATAGATCTCTACGACATCTCCACGGACACGAAACGTTCCCCGGGCAAACGCTATATCATTACGGTCATATTGTATCGAAATCAGCTTCCGTAAAATCTCGTTACGATCAATAACTTGTCCCTGCCGTAACGAAAGAACAAGCTCACGATAATCTTCCGGTGAACCTAAACCGTAAATACAGGAAACACTAGCCACCACGATCACATCGCGCCGCTCAAGCAGTGAAGCGGTCGCTGAGTGACGCAATTTCTCGATTTCGTCGTTAATAGAAGCATCTTTTTCAATGAACGTATCACTCGAGGGTACATAAGCCTCAGGTTGGTAATAATCATAGTAACTCACGAAATACTCCACAGCATTTTCCGGAAAGTACTCCTTAAACTCGCTGTAAAGTTGAGCTGCCAATGTTTTGTTATGCGCGAGTATGAGAGTCGGTCTCTGTACCTTTGTAATTATATTAGCCATTGTAAAGGTCTTTCCAGACCCTGTTACCCCCAGTAACGTCTGGTGCCGCCGACCTTCATTCACTCCAGCGACCAGAGCGTCTATCGCCTGTGGCTGATCTCCCGACGCTTTATAGGGGGCATGTAAATGGAATTCCATGCATCGGTCTCCTTTTCTATAATAAAATAATTAATGCGCACGAGCTAAATATTCAATTGTGATTTATAATTATTTCTATTTTATCTTACATCTAATTAACGACTTATTCAATTAAAAATAAGTCCCCATAACTATAATTATACCACTGGTCATACAATTACATAAGGCAGACTCTACTAGGGCTTCTGACAATAGAGTTTCTAGTAAAAGAAAAAAGCCGAACTTCCTTCGGCTTATGCAAGATTTCTCTGTCCTCTTATTCTTTTTTTGATTGTTTGTCTTCTGACGACTGATCTCCCTGAGCTCCCGATGTATCTTTTGGTTGTTGTTCTGATTGTTGCTTTAACATTTCGGAAGGCACAGTTTTTACCTGTTCATTGGTAGTTTTCTCAGTGCCAATAACCTTACCTTGGGCATCAAGATACTCGCGCGTTGTTTCAGTCTTTATCCGTTCCGTAACCTTCTGAACTCCGGCAGGAATTGCACTTGATTTAGCTTGCTCTCCTTCGCCGCTTGCTCCCGACATATCACCACTCTGATCCTCTGTCTTGTCTTGCCCTTGATCTTTTGATTGATCTTTTGATTTAGCATCTTGACTTGCTGGCTCAGTTTTCTTTTGGTCTTGTTCTGCACTTTCTGTCGTTTTAGTATAACTCTTCTGAATTACCGCGAGATTATCTGGCGTTACAGCTTTAACCGGGATAACCTTGGCAGGAATTTCTCCTTGATCACTGGTGATTGAATCATTGACATCTAGGGATTCCTTTTTTATAATCTTTTGAGCCCACTGATACGCATTGACACCCTGCAGATAAGGGGAAGTATCAATATCACCAACCTGCGCTCCGCTCGACATCCTTTGTAAGGAGGGAACACTAGCTTGTCCCCCAACTAAGATGATGTTCTTATCTAGCTGCGCTTGCTTTAAAACTTCGTTTGCTATAGCTGCTAATTTCTCGGTAAAAGCTAAGATGCCCTGGACCTTGCCGGGATTTTTCTGAAGAAAATCCACTAACCCCTGCTTGACGCCCGACTCAGAATCTGCAGAACTTGCAATATTATGAACTGTAATTTTGGGATATTTGCTAAGTATTACTTTGATTCCTGCTAAGCGTTCTTGGTATCCGGTTTCACTTGGGTCTCCCAAAACTATGACCTGTCCCTCAGCAACCTTACTTACTAACGTCTGTGCCATAAGCTCTCCGGATTTTTCTTGATCTGGAGTGATTATACCTACGAGCTTTACGTCTTCTGGAAGCTGACTTAAGGCTAACACTGGAATTTTGTCTGTTTCTGCACTCTTTAGAAGACTCTCATTCCCCCCTTGATAAATCAGGACTTTTGCCCCCTTCAAGGGTGTTTCTTTGCCCGCTGTACTTTGGTCCATATACTTTACTTGAACGTTTTCTTTCTTCGCTAGATCATCGATCCCTTTGGTAATAAGTAATTTATTGGGATCTTCCTCATTTAAGGAAACTGCGATAAAAGCCTCAGTTCCTCCCTTGGTCGAAGAAGTTTTGTTCTTGTTTCCTAAAAGGGCTTGTAGACCACAGCCAGTTATTGTTAAACTAAGACTTAAGGAAAGGATAACTAAAAGGGATTGTCTTCTTTTTGACATGGGACACGCTCCTTTCGAAGCTTGATCCTTTAATTCTTTCGTTAGTTTTCCCTTGTCCTCTAAAAAAATGCAGTAGAAATGGAGATCACTTTTATGATTGGACTAATTGTTCGTTTGTTTATTAATGCATTTGCTCTAGTTTTAATGACCCTTGTTGTTCCGGCTTTCGATTAGCTGGCTTCACGACCGCAATTTGGGCGGCACTTGTTTGGGGTCTGGTTAATACCCTTGTCCGTCCAATCTTTTCGTTTTTTACCTTTCCTTTGCAACTTTTGACATTGGGATTATTCACTTTAGTTATTAATGGCGCAATGCTCGCCTTGACCGCCAAGCTTGTCCCAGGATTTTTCATTCGAGGCTTTTCCAGTGCGTTTGTCGGTGCACTGGTACTCAGCATTATAAGTTTAATTCTGACTCACATCTTTAAATAAACGAAGGAGGGGTTTTAATTGACCATCAAATTGGAACACATCTTAAAGCGAGTACAAGCTCTCCCCCCCTTACCTACGTCCGCCATGCGCGTGATTGCCTTAACCAAAAATCCTGCGACCTCTGTTAAAGAACTTGAAACCGTTATCGGACAAGACCCAGCTCTAACTGCCGGTATACTTCGACAAGCTAATTCCGCTTATTATGGCTACGCGAGGCGAATCTCTTCCCTTCAAGAAGCTATTGTCATGCTTGGTTTCCAGGTGCTACAAGGGCTAGCGATGTCCGCCGCGATAGCGCCCTTACTTAAGGACCAGCTTGTCGGTTACGAGATTGAACAAGAGGGACTCTGGAAACACTCTCTGCTGACTGCCATGGCAGCAAAATGTTTATGTCGACACCAAAAACTCACTTTCGGGGATATTGCTTTTACCGCTGGTTTACTTCATGACATCGGAAAATTAATTATCTCCATTTACGTTCTAGAAGTCGGTGATTATCTGTTGAACAAAGTAAATGAGGCAAAACTTTCTTATGTCGAGCTTGAAGAGAAGGTCATAGGATACAACCACGCAACTGTTGGTGGATATCTGGCAAAAACCTGGAATTTGCCGAATGATCTTGTTCAGGCTATTACCTACCACCATATTCCTTTAAGCGCCCAAAATTACACAGAATTAGCCTGTGTCGTTTACGTTGCTAATGGACTTGCCTGCCTACTAGGAATCGGCGGCGGCGTTGATAGTTTTTTAAACCCCATACAACAAACAGCTCTCGACCTACTAAACCTTAAAGAGTCCGATCTTGAACTTCTTCTGGCGGACCTGGGGGAATTCCTTGTGGATCCTACTATATTCAGTTCATAGGGAACGCTGCATTGTGACCCTCTTTCAAATCACACAAAATCTGGTTGAGCACGGTTTCCCGATAAGCATCCAATTGTTCAAAATTCACAGCCTCCATATACATCGCCTTTAGTTGAGACCTGTGTGTTTGCCAAGACGCAAGGGTCTCAATTAATTTTTCGTTAAAAGGTTTTTCCAGCCCTTGGTCAGCCAAATTTTCCGGATTTCCTTGCCAAATTGCTAAATGCCTCTCCGGGAAAACAATTCCGATCACTTCATCAGGATTGAGAGGGTGCAAGACAATCTCAATCATTTGGCCTAATTGCTGTGCTTCGCGTAAGACCCAGTCTAAAGCATCCAACGTTTCATCTCCTTCAAGCCGGATTTGATCGAAATCGGTGAGGAAATGAGGCGCAAGATTCAGCCATCCTTCCGCAGTTAAGCCGTGTAGGAAATATGGATTAATGACACTTTTTTGCAAAAGCTTGATGGCATTTTCAGCGAGCGGCCAAGGCCCAGTGTGTTCTTTCTTAATTTTTAGACGGGCTGAATTCCCTAATATCCAGGAAATATCTTCCTTCTCTATATGTGGTTTGCGTCCTCTATTCTCGATCAGCGAACCAAGTTTTGCAGCCAGCTCTTCCTCCAAGGTCATTTGAAGCCCTTGAAGCCGATTCTCAATCTTCAAAATTTGGGCCCGTTGCTTCTCTAAAATGTGTTCGTCGCAGAACATCCTAAAGTCAATAAACTTTTCGATAACACCTGGCGCCCGCCAACGCAGTGGAGAAACCTCCATCGCATCCAACATAGCCAACCCCATACGCGGCATAATAAAGCCCGCCATCGAATCCGGATCCCTAGCCGAACGTAAGAAATCAATGTCATAGCCCCGATCCAATAATTCCAAGCCAATGACTTTTATCAAGGTCGACTTTCCTGTCCCTGGTCCTCCTAATAAGACATAAGCCCGCTGCCAACTCGGCATCATGTTCGGCAACAGAGATATGTAGCCTCTAGTGGTCATACCTTCGGCAAAGTAATGTCGCACCCCAGTCTTATTACCCATGCTTGTTACCTCCGTCGTTTTTTATGTCAGCGTAGTTTATGCAACAACATAAACGACGGTCACTACTCGTGGTTCGATATTTCGTGGTTCGTGGTTCGAACCACATACTCTTGGTTTGATATTCGTTATTCGAACTACGAACATCGAACCACGAATATCGAAGAAAGGCACGCTTTAGATAAAAAGCGTGCCTTTCGAAATCCTTATTTAAGTTTCCCTTGGAGCGTCTGTAGGGCTTTTTGAAGCTGTGGATCAAAGTTAGTATCTGTCGGAGAAATAGTAGCTTGTTGCCCTTTTTCTAGCTCTACCTTCACATCCGGTTCAATTCCTTTTTTGTGGATATCCACCTTATTTGGAGTTAGGTATTTGGCAGTTGTTAATTTGACACTGGTTCCCCCATCCAAGGGGAAAATCGTTTGTACAATCCCTTTGCCGAACGTTTTTACTCCGACAAGGCTTGCCGTTCCTTTGTCCTTGATTGCTCCCGCCACAATTTCTGCCGCTGAAGCACTTTCTTCATTAACGAGTACCACCAAAGGCATTCCTAAATACGTTCCTGTTGCCATTTTTGTATCCACATGACCTTGTTTATCCACAATATAAACAACGGGGCCTTCTGGAATAAAATAACTAGCAACCTGAACGGCAGCATTGAGCTCTCCACCATGGTTATACCTCATGTCCAAGATAAGTCCCTTGAATTTAGTAATGTTCATATTGCTGAGGGTATCCTTAAGTTCATCGCCAGTATCCGATGCAAACTGAGAAATACTGATATAGGCGATATCCGAGTGCCCTGGTAATGCTTCCCCATCAACCGTTGGAACGGTGATATTTTCCCTCGTTAAACTCACAGTGAAGGTCTTATTCGCGCTCTCCCGATAAAGGGCCAAAACCACTTTCGTTCCAGGGTCTCCTCGCATCATCCCCACTGCTTTGTCTTGATCCATGCCAGCGGTCTCTGCATCATTAATCTTGCTGACAACATCTCCCGGCTGAATACCTGCCTTGCTGGCTGGCGAATTCTTAATAGGGCGCAGTACCACGAGCTTTTTAGGATCCTTTAGACTAAGGACAATCCCCACTCCACCGAACTTTCCTTCAAGCATTTGGAAAAGTTCTTGGTTCTCTTTAGCATTCAGATACGTCGAGTAGGGATCTCCCAACTCCTCTACGATGCCTTTGGTCGCACCTTCAACAAGCTGATCTGTCGTTACTTTTTCTAAGTAGTCGCTGTGAATCAACTGCACAACGTGAACTAAGCGCCCCACATTATCTATGTTGGTAAGAATAATTCCTCCAACTATTGTGGTTACAAGTACCGAAAAAATCAGAAGGACGACTCCGACGTGTTTAGCTATTCTTTTCCAGTTCCACTCCTGCAATCAAGTCAAACCCCTTCCCTCTAGTCTAGCTCTATTATATGCTTATCCAAGTGTAGAAATACTGCTTATCCATCAGTTAGGAAAAAAACGCAAAGGGTCCGTGGGGTTCCCGCCTTCCCGGATTTCGAAATGCAGATGTGATCCTGTACTCCACCCAGTTGAACCTACATATCCAATGACTTGGTTAGCTTGTACCGATTGACCTTCGGTCACATTTAAGCTCGACTGATGACCATAAAGTGAGGATACCCCTCCACCATGATCAATAATAATCATATTCCCATATGCTGTATTCCAGCCAGCCATTATGACGACCCCTGCTCCAGCTGCATGAATCTTCGTTCCAGATGGAGCAATAATATCGGTTCCCGTGTGCAAACTCTGTTTATGTGTAATGGGGTGAGTCCTCCAACCAAAAGGGTCACTAATTTCGTAATAACCCGGCAGTGGCCAGGTAGAGATTGATCCACTTACTCCTCCTTTGCGCGCCGCTTGAAGTTTTCGGATCTTATCCGCCATGGCATTCGCCTCGGATTCCAAGCGCTCAATATTGTCAGCTGCCACTTGTTGGGCCTTCAGATTCTGATCCAAGGCAATACGTTGTTGATTTTTTGTCTTGTCAAGACTGGTGCGGACAGAGGCAGCCTGGGCTTGGAGCTTGGCAGCTTGGTCCCGTCGACTTTGCAATTCAAGTGCTTTTTGAGCAATTTGTTCCTTTTGGGATTTGATACCCGTCAATATTTGGCGATCATTGTCCACTAATTTGTTGAAATACTCCATTCTAGTAACGAAATCACTAAGATCTGAAGCCTGAAAGAGCAGTTCCAAATAGCTAACCTGCCCACTTTCATAAATTGCCCGTGCTCTTTTCCCTAAGGTGCTTTGACGGCCTTCTAGCTCCTTTTGCTTTTGATCCAATTCTTTTTGAGCAGAGAGGACCTGTGCTTGGGCCTGTGTATAAGCCGCCTGCTTTTGACTTAGAAGCGTCTGAGCATTAGCAATTTGAGTTTCTAGATCGGTCAATTGATCCTTCATTTTATCGGCTGTAAAGGTTAGTTGATTCAGCTTCCCTTGCGCTTGATTCTTTTGATCATTAACACTTTGCTTCTTCTGAACGGCATCTCCTAGTTCATCGGCCCAAGAAGGCAAAGCCGAAGTTCCAAGCAAAAGAAAACTAAGTACCACAGTCAGCATACCTTTTTTCCGGAACAAACGACCCCTCCGTTCTTTAATTAATAATTTCTCAATGTATTCTTAATTTCTCTGCAAACAGGATTATGTAACAATGGAGAGTGCCTATTAGACTCTCTCTAAGCTCGGAGGAACTTCTGCAAAGATAGCCCACTTCCGACGGCACCCATTGCCATGCCTGCAAGCAAAAGACCCCCAGTCACTTGGCGAAAGAGAATAATATTTTGAACGACTGGCAGAAAGGTTAATGTCGATTGAACATAGTTGATTATCCAATTATATCCTACACCGACTATGCTAGAAGCTAGGGCGCCCCCTACAAGGCCTAGTGCCAACCCCTCGATAAGAAAGGGCCAACGGATAAAACTGTTACTTGCGCCAACTAACTTCATAATCTGAATTTCGCGACGCCGGGAAAAGACATTCATTTTAACATTAATGGAGATCAACACAATAGCTGCTATTGCAAATGCAGCGACCACTCCAAGGCCAATCCACCTCAACCACTGCGTGAATTTCAGAAGCTTGTCCACATATCCCTGTCCATAGCGCACTTTGTCTACGCCCGTTAAAGTGGAAACTTCATCAGCTAGGGCCTTAACATTTTGCGGATCCGTTGCTTTAACCGTCAACTTATCTGGGAAAGGATTGGTTCCCCCCAGATCAGTCACGAGGTTACTTTGCGCTCCCCCCATCGTTTTACCGAAATCAATAAGGGCTTGGTCCTTCGTCACGACGGTCACAGACGCAACACCTGGCATCCCCTGAATCTGGCTTTGCAAAGCCTGTACTTGGGCGGGGGTTACACTACTCTGTAAGAATGTGGCAATTTCCAACTGAGATTCAAAAGATTTAGCCATGTTGGAAGCATTGGCCAAGAAAAACACTGAGAAACCTAAGATCACCAGAGAGACCATAACGGTTAATACCGATGCGATGCTAAGCCAAGGATTGCGTTTCATAGAGTGAGCCGTCTCTCGCAGAACGTAGCGAGTGGAATTAAGCGTCATAGCCGTATCCCCCCTCTTCTTCATCCCGCGCAACCTGGCCATTTTCTATGGCAATTACCCGTTTCTGCATCTTATCCACAATGTTTCTAGCATGGGTCGCCATGACAATCGTCGTTCCTCGCTTGTTGATATTGTAAAGTAAATCCATAATCCCCCATGCAGTTTCTGGGTCTAGGTTGCCCGTTGGTTCATCGGCCACCAACAATGCAGGATTATTAATAATTGCCCGCGCCACACAAACACGCTGTTGTTCCCCTCCAGATAATTCATGTGGAAAGGATTTTTCTTTGCTCGCAAGTCCGACAAGTTCTAACGTCACGCGCGTACGAGTCTTAACCTCGCGTTTAGATACCCCGATTACTTCAAGCGCAAAAGCTACATTTTCAAAAACCGTTTTATTAGGCAACAATTTAAAATCCTGAAATATTACCCCGATGCCCCGCCGCAAATAAGGTACTTCCCAATCTTTCATACGCACCAGGTTTTTACTGTTGATCTGAACCTGCCCTCGCGTCGGAGTTTCATCCCTGTAAAATAATTTAATAAGAGTCGATTTACCAGCCCCGCTTGGCCCCACCAGAAAAACAAATTCCCCTTTGCCAATTTTAAGATTGACATCGACTAGGGCTCTGGCACCGTTCGGATAAATCTTGGATACATTTCTCAACTGAATCATACTATCCTCCTTGATTTCGCACGCCAGCCCTTTTTTCTCCATAACTCTTAATTCATTCGACACTCATCGCGGATATCCTGTTTGTAATCTAAGCAATCCTATGTTTGTTTACCTACTTTTTTAGTAATATGATTGACACGGTTGAGGAATTTCAAATCAAACACTTCTCGCTGGAGTGAATTGACAGATAAAGTATGTAAAGTTATGCTATCTGACTAGTATACGAAAAAAAAGACAAGCACTCTCAAAGAATACTTGTCCTTTCGTAGTCCATGCATCGACGGTAATCGTTTCTGCAGATAATTTACCCTTGCTTCTTGGCAAGCACCTCATGGACGGCTTTGACTAAGTCCATTTTAGTCAACCCATATTTTTCAAGAAGGTCCTGAGGCGCTCCCGATTCTCCAAAGGTATCTTTTAGTCCAATACGTACCATAGGTGTAGGCATTTTCTCGCTCAGAACCTCAGCAACCGCACTTCCTAACCCACCAATGATGTTATGCTCTTCCGCAGTCACAACGGCTTTTGTCTGCTGGGCGACCCGTACTATGGTTTCTTCATCTAGAGGCTTCACTGAAGCAACATTAACAACGCTTACACTAATCCCCGCGGCCGCGAGCTCAGCAGCTGCTTCTAAAGCCATGGATACCATGACACCATTAGCCATGATGGCAACATCGGTCCCCTCTTTAAGAACATTCGCCTTCCCTATCTCAAAGCAATAATCTTCTCCAAAAAGAAGTGGCACGGCCAATCGTCCCATCCGAATATAAACGGGGCCGTTGTATTTAGCTGCAGCCAAAATCACTTGACGAGTTTCTTCCCCATCTGCAGGGACCAAAACCACCATGTTTGGGACAGCACGCATGATGGCCACGTCTTCGATAGCCTGATGTGAGCCGCCATCCTCCCCTACCGTAATTCCTGCGTGTGTGGCTGCAATTTTAACATTTAGTTTTGGATACGCAATCGAGTTGCGGATTTGCTCAAAGGCACGTCCCACAGCGAAAATTGCAAAGGTGCTTGCAAACGGAATTTTACCTGCTGCAGCCAGCCCAGCTGCCGTCCCTAAGAGATTTGACTCGGCAATTCCCATATTGAAGAACCGTTCGGGATACTTTTTACCGAAGTCGGCAGTCTTGGTCGACTTCGACAGATCTGCATCTAATACAACCACATTGGGGTTTTCAGACCCTAAATTCACAAGGGCCTTGCCATAAGCATCACGTGTCGCTATTTTATCAGCCAAGGTTTAACGCCTCCTCCCTTAATTCTTTCAGTGCCTGCTCCCCTTGTTCAATGCTAGGAGCATTGCCGTGCCAACCTGCAACGTTCTCCATGAAGGAAACTCCTTTGCCCTTCACCGTCTTTGCAATAATGATGGACGGCTTTCCTTTGACCTGTTTTGCCTCAGCAAACGCCGCAAGCAAAGCATCCACATCATGCCCATCGACTTCGATTACATGCCAACAGAAGGAGCGCCACTTTTCGGTTAATGGAGTAGAACACATGACACTATCTGTCGTTCCATCAATTTGCAATCCGTTTAGATCTAAGATAGCTGTTACATTATCCAATTTGTAGTGGGCAGCCGCCATCGCAGCTTCCCAAACCTGTCCTTCCGCCATCTCTCCATCACCCAGCAACGCAAAAACCCGATAATCTTTGCCATCCAACTTACCAGCTAGAGCCATACCATTGGCGGCCGAAAGACCTTGTCCCAAGGAACCTGTTGACATATCTACGCCTGGAGTCTTTTTCATATCGGGATGTCCCTGAAGCATATGACCGGCTTGGCGTAACCCTTGCAACTCCTGCTTAGGGAAGTAACCCTTCTCGGCGAGAGCCGCATACAGCACTGGGGCCGCATGCCCTTTAGAAAGGACAAATCGGTCGCGGTCCGCCCACCGTGGTTCTCGCGGATTTATTCGCATTTCGCGAAAGAATAATGTGGTCACAATTTCAGCGGCAGATAAACTTCCACCAGGGTGCCCGGATTTTGAAGTTACCAGCATAGAAATTATGTCTTGACGAAGAACATTGGCTACTCGCTTTAGTTCAATAGTTGTCAAGTGATCCCCTCCTTTACCTCGTTTAAATTAGATTTTTTTATTTCAATTGATATTAAAGCTTAGCCTATTTCCTACTACACCGACTTAGTCTTCTGAAGAAATGCGGCAATGAAGGCATCGATTTCCCCATCCATAACCGCCGACACATTCCCTGTTTCTACGTTGGTGCGGTGGTCCTTGACCAGGCTGTATGGATGAAACACATAAGAACGGATCTGACTTCCCCAAGCAATCTCTTGTTGCTCGCCGCGAATTTCGGAAATTTCGCTTTCTTGTTCCTTGCGTTTAAGTTCCAGCAACTTCGCTTGCAAAACTCGCATGGCTGCAGCTTTATTTTGGATCTGCGAGCGTTCGCTCTGACACTGAACTACGACCCCTGACGGCAAATGGGTTATCCGGATAGCTGAATCTGTCTTGTTAACATGTTGCCCACCAGCCCCGCCAGATCGGTAGGTATCAACCCTCAAGTCTTCGGTATCAATTGTTATCTCGTTGTCTTCTGTCACTTCCGGAATTACATCCACGGAAGCAAACGAGGTATGACGACGTCCTGATGAATCAAACGGCGAAATTCGCACTAACCGGTGCACACCCTTTTCAGATTTGGCGTATCCGTAGGCATTTTCTCCACTGAAAGACAGTGTTGCACTTTTGATGCCTGCTTCCTCTCCAGGTAAAAAATCCAGTGTCTCTACTTTATATCCGTGCCGCTCTCCCCAACGTATATATAGCCGATAGAGCATTTGCACCCAATCTTGTGCTTCCGTGCCCCCGGCTCCTGCATGCAGAGTTAAGATAGCATTGTTCCTGTCATACTGCCCACTGAGTAGTATTTCTAACTCTAGAGCCTCAAACCGTCTTTGAATGGACCTGACTTCTTGCTCAATCTCAGGCTCTAAACTCAGGTCATCTTCCTCGGTCGCTAACAACCAGAGGGTCTCTGTTTCCTCAAGTCTCCCCTCTAGTTCGTCATAGGTTTTTACTTTATTCTGATGATAGGCTAATTCTTGCATGATTTTCTGAGCTAGAGCAGGATCATCCCACAAGCCAGGTCGTTGAAGATCCCTCTCCAACGAGCTAATCTTCTCTATTCGCTGAGAAACGTCAAAGGGAAACCCTCAAATCTGCCAAGCACAATGTTAACGTTTCCAGTTCTTTTTTCCAATCAGAAAGCACTCTTTATTCACCCTTCCAAATTCCACTTCTACTTTTTCTCTTTCTCTGCTCCACAACACTTTTTATATTTCTTCCCGCTTCCACATGAGCACAGGTCATTGCGCCCGATCTGGTCTCCGGTGTGTACAGGCTCGCTAGGTTCGCCTTCATAACGATTCTCCGTTATGTTCCGAGGCTGTTCAGCCACTTCTTCCCGGACTTGAGGTGTCACCCGCATAACATAGCGGATAATTTCGTCCTGAATGGAGTCAATCATCGCTTGGAACATTTCAAACCCTTCACGCTTATATTCAACCAATGGATCTTTCTGACCATAAGCGCGCAAGCCAATTCCTTCACGGAGCATATCCATAGCATCGAGATGATCCATCCATTTGCTGTCCACAACCTGAAGCATCACGGCACGTTCAACTTCCCGCATCAGTTCAGAACCAAACTGTTCTTCACGACTCTCGTAAAGCGCTTTAGCTTGGTCTAGCAGCTTTTCTTCAATTTCCTCTTTGGACAGGTCTGCCAGTTCTTCAGGGTTCAAATGGATTCCCGGCAGAAAGAAACTTTCGATATAATCAGCTAAACCTGCCAAATCCCATTCTTCGGGAAATGGGCTTTCTCCACTAAACATGCTAATGCTGTCGTTAACCGCTTTTGCTAACATATCCATGATGTTGTCACGTAAGTTTTCACCCATAAGCACTGCTCGACGCTGGGCATAAATCACTTCACGTTGTTGATTCATGACATCATCATAATCAAGCACATGTTTACGGATATCAAAGTTGCGGTTCTCCACACGACGTTGGGCGGTTTCAATAGAACGGGAAATCATTTTGGACGTAATCGGCATAGTGTCATCCATCCCTAATTTATCCATGATACCCATGATGTTTTCTGCACCGAACATCCTCATAAGATCATCTTCTAAGGAAATAAAAAATTGAGTTGATCCAGGGTCCCCTTGACGCCCAGCACGACCACGCAATTGGTTATCAATTCGCCGAGATTCGTGTCGTTCTGTCCCGATGATATGTAGCCCACCCAGATCAGATACACCCTCACCCAGGATAATATCCGTTCCCCGACCAGCCATATTCGTGGCAATGGTAACCATCCCACGCTGCCCGGCTTGGGAGACAATTTCCGCTTCTTTTTCATGGAATTTAGCATTGAGCACTTGGTGCGGAACTCCACGTCGTCCCAATAGGTTACTCAGATGCTCGGATTTCTCGACGGAAACCGTCCCTACAAGAAGTGGTTGACCTTTGGCATGACGCTCAATCACACTTTCCACTACTGACAAGAACTTTCCTTCTTCTGTACGGTAAATAACATCGGAACTGTCCTTCCGAATTGCGGGCTTGTTTGTGGGAATTTCGACAACATCAAGCTTGTAGATCTTGCGAAACTCCGGTTCTTCTGTCATAGCCGTTCCGGTCATCCCAGAAAGTTTATTGTACATGCGGAAGTAATTCTGGAAGGTAATGGTAGCTAAGGTTTGTGATTCTTTTTCGATCTTCACGCCTTCTTTAGCTTCAATAGCTTGGTGCAAGCCTTCGCTATAACGACGCCCAAACATCATACGTCCGGTAAATTCGTCGACAATAATGACTTCTCCGTCTTTAACCACGTAGTCGCGGTCCCGTTTAAAGAGGGTTTGTGCTTTCAATGCTTGATTAACATGATGAGCTAACTCTGTATGTATATCCTCATAAAGGTTATCCACGCCCAGCATACTCTCCACTCGACTGACACCTTGTTCCGTGAGTGTGACAATGCGCTCTTTTTCAATAACTTTATAATCGTCCTCTGGTTTGAGGCGAGGAATGATCATAGCTACTCTAAAATATAATTCCGTGGGCTTGTCCGCCTCACCGGAAATAATAAGTGGGGTTCGCGCTTCATCAACGAGAATCGAGTCTACTTCGTCCACTATAGCATAATTAAGTACCCGCTGAACCAAGGCCTCCGGCCGAGTAACCATGTTATCACGCAAATAGTCAAAACCAAACTCATTATTCGTCCCGTACGTAATATCTGAGGCATAGCTACTCCGTCTTTGCTCATAATTTAAGCCATGGACGATTAGACCGACTGAAAGACCTAGAAACTGGTGAATTTTTCCCATCCATTCACTGTCGCGGCGAGCTAAGTAATCATTGACCGTTACGACATGTACGCCTTGACCTGTTAAGGCGTTCAAATAAGATGGCAAAGTGGCTACAAGGGTTTTCCCTTCCCCAGTGCGCATCTCAGCAATCCGACCATCATGAAGTACCATACCTCCGATCAACTGTACATCATAGTGTCGTTGATTGATCACCCTTCGGCCAGCTTCTCTAACAACAGCAAAAGCCTCTGGCAATAGACTATCTATACTTTCGCCCTGTTCTAAACGCCCTCTGAATTCAACCGTCTTGCCACGCAATTCGTCATCGCTCAGTGCTTGGATCTTAGGTTCAAAGCTATTAATCATTACAACGCGCTTTTGATATTTCCGTATTTCTCGCGCATTATCATCGAACAAATCTAAAAGCCCCATTATATCCACCCTTCTTCAACTATCGTGCTATCCTTAAGTTTAACATCCTAGAGAACCCACTGCAACTGAAGCGTGCGATTTGCCCCTGTAATATTTTACCTTTTTTATTCAATTTCAGTGCGTACTTTAATACGTATCTCCTATTCATCGCTTCCGTTGCTCTATACGCTGACCAAGGATAAATTAATCCTTTCCGAACTGGTAATGCGAAAAGGCCCGCTACTGCGGGCCTTTCGCTCAAAGCGACTGTTCTGTGTCCGAATACGCACGCGACTTACTCGGCTTATGACTAATTAGGTCTGGGGTTGAAGCAACCCATAGTCTCCATTGTTACGAAGGTAAACAACATTCATTTCTTGGCTTTCCGCATTCGTAAACACAAAGAAAGTATGTCCAATCAGATTCATCTGCATAATTGCTTCTTCTACAGACATAGGCTTAGCCGGGAATTTCTTATTTCGAACAATTTCTTCATGCGGTTCATCATTCATGACTGCTTGCTTAGGTTCATGATCTTTCAAGACCTTAGAGCGCATCCTTTTATTAATTCTTGTCCGATATTTATCGATTTGGCGCTCCAACTTTTCTACGACCATATCGATCGATGAGTACATATCCTCAGTTTCTTCTTCCCCGCGTAAAATCATACCATGGATTGGGGCTGTTACCTCAACTCGATGTCGATCGCGTTCAACAAGTAAGGTGACTTGAACGTCCATAAACTCATCTGAGTATTTTTCTAACTTACCCACCCGTTTCATGACATATTCTTTAAGTGCGTCCGTCAGCTCGATATGTTTACCTCGAATAATAATGTTCATTAATTCAACCCCCTTTTTAGATGGTATACATGTAATATTCCCGATTTACGTAAAAAATCCTGCTAATTAAAAAGTTTATTCAATGATTATTTTTTAAAAAACTAAAAGAAAGAATCGTTGTCACTATTTAACGATCCTTTCTTAAGCAGCTTGATTGATAACCTTGAATTAACGGACCATCACGTTTGACGCCTGTTCACCGCGTGGACCCTGAATGACATCGAACTCGACGATCTGTCCTTCTTCAAGCGTACGAAATCCATCCCCAATTACCGATTGAAAATGTACAAATACATCTTGTCCCTTTTCCTGTTCTATGAATCCGTAGCCTTTCTGTTTGTTGAACCATTTGACTTTACCTAACACCTAAATGTACCCTCCTTGAATTAGCCAAGTTCACTAACTAGATCTCACACTGACTTTACTATTAGGAGGATAACCAGCAATGAAAGACTCTAAACATAAAAACTTGGGGGGACTTGTGTGACACCGCCCTCGGTCCTACGACGCAGAGCAAACTAACCGTTCAAGCTCCTTCTATAGGGGAGCGGGGTCCCCGCCAAAAGCGCCATCCTTGGCGCATTGGCGGCAGCGCACGTCCTTGTGCGCTGCCCCTATCTGGGGTCGGTCGCTTTAACGGAAGTTTGCAATTCTGCTTACGTAAAGACCTCGCGCTCGTGTCACACTGCGTCCTGGGCTTAGGTCGGGGGAACGGTGAGGAATGGGACCTATCTTGGGTGACGGCACATTCCATGTGCACCGTCCTTGAGCGGCAAAGGGGACGGGGGACGGTTCTTAACTTGCATTCTATTGTTACGTAAAGACGTTTCGCTGTGTCACACTGCGTCCCGGGCCAGGAACGTGGGAATGGAACGGAGAACGGTGAGGAGTGGACTTGTCATGGGAGACGGCACATTCTATGTGCACCGTCTTGAATCGGGCGGGAGCGGGCAGCGGGAGAGGGGACGGTTCTTAGCGGGAGAGGGGACGGTTCTTGACTTGCATGCAGCTCTTCAGCAGCGTCGTAAATCGCAGACACGTTAAAAAAACGCTCC
>NZ_MASS01000021.1 GCF_001707885.1 Desulfosporosinus cupriresistens
AATCCCCTTCTTCATAGCTTCTGCAGGAGATCGGAACTTAACTTTCCC
Source organism: Desulfosporosinus cupriresistens (assembly GCF_001707885.1). Taxonomy (GTDB): domain Bacteria; phylum Bacillota; class Desulfitobacteriia; order Desulfitobacteriales; family Desulfitobacteriaceae; genus Desulfosporosinus. The sequence goes on from NZ_MASS01000021.1 coordinate 49, forward strand.
ACCATTTATGTACAATTCACCCTTTTGTAAGGGATCCGCTCCATAAATAGCCCGTAAAATTTCAGTCCTCCCAGAGCCGACCAGACCATAAAGACCGAGAATTTCTCCTTTATATAATGAAAGATTGATTGAGGTTAACTTATTAGTATGAATGTCTTTCATGGTTACAAGTTCTTCTATGGTTGATATAGGAACCTTTGGTATCTTCTCTTTTGAAAGAGCATGTCCGATGATCAATTCCACCAATTGATCCTGAGTAATCTCTTTTAACTGTTTCGTAGCAACATATTGGCCGTCTCGTAAGACAGTGACTTTGTCTCCCACTCTGAATAATTCTTCCAAACGATGCGATATATAGATAATACTGATCCCTTTATTCTTCAACTCTTGAATTACCCGTACCAACGTTTCAAACTCTTCGCTCGATAGGGTTGCCGAGGGTTCATCCATAACGATCAGCTTCGCATTAGATGCTAAGGCCTTAGCTAGTTCCACAATCTGTCGATGCCCGATACTTAAGCAACTTATCGGTTCCATGACATCAATCTTAATGCCCAGGCTATCAATTAGAGCACGCGCCTTCTTCGTCAGTTCTGTCCAATCCAATAAGTAACGATATTTCCTCGGGTATTTTCCAATGAAGATATTTTCCGCGACGGAAAGATTGGGTAAAAGTGATAATTCCTGATAAATCACGGCAATCCCTAAACGATTACTGCTAATAGGGTTCGTGATATTGGCTTGTTTTTGGTCAAATATTATTTCGCCCTCGTCCATAGAATAAACGCCTGCTAGAACTTTCATTAAAGTCGACTTGCCCGCTCCATTAGCCCCTATCAGACAATGTACCTCTCCGGCTTCCACACTCAAATTAACCTTCTTGAGTGCTTGTACTCCTGAAAAGCCTTTGGAAATACCGCGCATTTCCAAGATCAACTTGTTTTCACCCATCGCTACCTCCCCTTTGCTGAAATCTATACATTTGGTGCATCTGGGGCGCTAATAATTTATAGGTCTTTTTATATTGTTTAAAATAAAATGAATAAAGTTCATAGTTAGCAGGTTCAGGATAAATCTCTTCGCCATAACAAACCATCGCCTTTGAAGCTTCCAATAAATTCGAATACAGTCCTAATCCACTAGCGGAACAAATGGCACATCCTAAAACTCCAGCCTCACTAAAGCTAGGTAGTCGAATCGGAAGACCTGTTACATCTGCAATGATTTGAAGCCATAGTCGATTCTTTAATGCTCCCCCACTCGCAATAAGCTGTTGAATCTTAAAGTTTGTTGCTGAAAAGCTTTCCAGAATATTTCGGGTCCCGTAGGCTACAGATTCGAGTAGGGAACGATATATATGACCGCGAGTGTGGCTCAAGGTTAATCCCCAGAAGCTCCCTTTGACCAGGGGGTCACGGTAAGGAGTACGATTACCTTGCCAAGTATCCAGAACGACGATGCCTTCTGAGCCGGGTGAGATTACGGCAGCTTCCTCAGCAAGTATTTGATAAGGTTCCTCTCCTGGATGGGTAAACTTGAGATCCGCAGCAAAATGATCTTTAAACCATCTTGTTAAGGAACCACAGGAGACTTGACCTCCCTCTAGGAGCCACAACCCCTCCACTAAAGCGTTAGGATAAGGACCCCATAATCCAGGGCAATAAAATGCATCGGGTAGCTGTACCAAGTGCACAAAGCTGGTACCCATGATAATTCCCATCTGGCCTGGTTCTACAGCTCCCATACCCAAAAGACCAATATGGGCATCAATCCCCCCCTGAAATACCATCACTCCCTCTGGGATACCCAGTTCTGACGCGGTTTCAGTCCGGATTTTCCCAACAGGCTGACCGACTGGAATAACTTCTATAGGTAATTTTTTTTCATAATCATCAAGACCTATTTCGGTCATAAAATCCGGCGACCAACCACCCTCAACATCAGCGTAATTCCACTTGCAAGTAGCTGTGCACCGCGATGACACCCAACGCCCAGTTAACCGATAATTAAGCCAGTCTTGTTCTTCAACAATCAAACTCGAACGATTGTATAGGTCCGAACAATTTTCTTTTAACCAGAGAACCTTGGGAATCATCCACTCCACAGAATCCGACCCACCAGAGTATTGTAGGCGTGAATGTCCTGATTGATTAATTCGTTCAGCCTCTTTAACTGCACGGTTATCCATCCAAAGAATTGCTTGAGTTAGTGGCTGACCAGTATTATCAACCGCTAGAACTGTAGAAGATGTGGAACAAATGGTTAGGCCCTTCAATTTGTTCACATCTTCCACACTCGTCAAACATATTGCCAGTGCGTGTTTAAAGGACTGCCACCAACTTTGAGGGTCTTGCTCGGCCCAGCCAGGCTGGGGGTAAGATGTCAGGTATTCAGCAAAAGCCATCTTCACTAAAACACCGAATTGATCAATAACTGCTACACGAACACCTTGTGTGCCAAAGTCAGCTGCAAGCAACAGAGTTTCACTGGCATTCATTAGGCATACCCCTCCTGTATTTAGGGTAAAAATAGTACCTTATTAAAGAAGAAATTCTTATCCATTAACTTCTTGAAAATCTCAGGTCCCTCATCCAGACTTAAACGATGACTGGTTATCACGTCTGTTTGAAGCTTCCCTTCAAACATTAGCTCTAGGCTATAAGTCCATTCACGTCCCGGAAACGGATTAGAGAAAGAATTCCATGAACCTTTAACAGCTAGCTCATGCCTAAGAATAGTATTGACGGCCTTTTCGCTAAGCTCTAATTTATCGTGAGATATACCTACAAACACGACTCTAGCTAACTTACCTGCAGAACAGACCGCCTGATTTTGAGCAATACGTGATCCTGCAGTTTCTATCACTAAATTAATACCTTTTCCCCCGGTGAGAGCACTGAGCTTTTCAATCGGGTCTTCTGTGAGACCATTAATGACCTCATCAGCGCCAACATTTTTCGCAACCGCTAATTTATCATCTTTAATATCGACCGCAATTACCCGACTAGCACCTAGGATTTTGGCAAATTGTATGGCAAAGAGTCCAATAGGACCTGCCCCGAACACTGCAACTGTTTCTCCTGAACTTAAGCCAACATTCCAAATGGCATGAATGGCATTGGCCGCCGGGTCTGTCATAGCACCAGCTTCAAATGAAACATTGTCCGGCATTAATAACAAATTGCCTACGGGCACATCAACATATTCTGCCATAGCCCCATCACGTCTGGAACCGAAGTAATCGTACGATTCACATAGAGAATAATGCCCAGTAGCACACCACTGACATGATTTGCAAGGAATCAACGGAGCTACTACAACTCTATCACCAACGTTCCATGCCCCAGCCTCGTTAACCGCCACTATTTCGCCACTAAATTCATGCCCTACTGTAAGGTTTGGACGGTAAGCACCGAAGACATTCACTCTGCCTATATCCGAACCACAAATTCCAACTGCTTTGACTTTAACCAATACATTTCCCGCTTTTAGTTCTGGCACTTCAACATCTTCTACTCGAACATCTCCTGGGGCAAACAACTTAATCGCTTTGATAATCAACATCTCCTAACAAATTATTGTTCATTTTTTAATGTCTAATAGTTCAAGACACCTTTGAGCTGCAACTTCATCAATAAACAGAGTATTAATGTACCTGCCTCGTAGAGCTCCAATGATCGCTTCCGCTTTCTCTTCGCCATTGGCAACACCAATCGTATACTCCTTGGCACTTAGATCTTCTAAGGTAATTCCTACGGTTCGTTGGTTTAATTCCTCATCAGTAATTGTTCCATCGAGGCGAAAATAACGGGAACAAATGTCTCCAACTGAACCATTTCTTAATAATTCGTCGTATTCTTTATGCTTGAAATACCCAGCCTTAACAAGGATAGATTCTTCCGACACTCGCCCAATACCAAGAAGAGCGATTCGCGCTTCTCGACCTAAATCAAGAATTTGTTTAACATTAGAATCAGCAACGAGCGCTGTGGCCAAATATACACTATCAACAATCGCTGGAACGGGTAGCATATAGGGCACAGCATGAAAGGCTTGAACGAATCGTTCCATGATAGTTGTCGATTGAGTAGAAAGATAGTTCTTCGTAATCCCGCCATTCAGCTGGACAACTTTGATATTTTCAGCCGGGTATTCTTCCAGATGATTAACCACAAAATGTAAGGTTGTTCCCCAAGATACCCCAATCACATCTCCGTCCTTGATGATCTCACCCAGAAAGTTACTGACAGCACGACCTAAATCATTGCGAATCGCATCAGGGTGATCAACAGTAACAGGTACTACGTAAACTTGTTTCAGATCAAAGTACTCACGTAAAGTATCCGCTAATTCGTCAACCGATTGCAGGGTATAAACGACTTTGATTTCTACAATGCCCTCTTTATGGGCCTTATCAAGAAGGCGGCTTACTTTAGCTTTTGAGATACCTTCAATTTTGGCAATTTCATCTTGTTTATAACCAAACTCATAATACATACGAGCAATTTTAACCAACAATCTGACTATATGCTTCACCTTCTCTGTTATCTTGTGTTATGTAATTTTTCAGAATAATTTTTGTTGAGTCTATATTCTACAAGAATCCATATATTCCTGCCGAAACATGGAATTAATTTCTTGAAACTGAAATTAATTCCATCAAACTGCGGGAAACATCTTTGAAACAGAGAAAAGGCCCCTCGTTCGAGGGGCCTTTTCATTATTCTATATTACTATCCGCTGAATTCACCTTATCTACTGAATGGACCGGTCCGTTTTCTTTCACTCATTTTTATGAAAAACATCCTAAACCCCACTTCTCCGTTGGGATTGCAGAACAATCACAAACATATAAGTTGCTCATCCCTTAATTCCTTAACTCATTCTGAGCTCGTCGTCTAAACGCCGTTCAATCTCTTCATCCGTCAGGTCAAATTCACGAGCGTATTCTCTTGCTCGTTGTCTCTGCGTATAATAATACTGTTTGCGCTGCTCCCTTATAAGTAACGGATCCTGCTTCCCTCGGCCGACATTTCCCAGGCTACGATAAATTACGTAACTGATCAGTGAAGTGAGCAAAAGCATGAAAATACTTTGCATAGGATCTCCAAAACCAAAACCTATGATCATTCTGTTCACCCCGAAAAATAAGTCTTATTCTCCCTTTCATTCTAACAAACGATGAGCCTACATCCCTCTTTTGAATTACTACTAACGCCACAAGTCTCTCATCATCTTTTCGACTTCATCTTTAATCCGTTTTGTTTCCTCAACATCAATTTCGTACATTCCATTTACAAACTTTATAACATCGCCTTCTTTAGCTGTTACAGGAATATCGGTTTTAGAAATATCTTTCTTGGCTTGACCATTGATTTCAACAACCGCAAAATCACCCTCAAAGCGGTCAATAATAATTGCCATTTTAATCCTCCTTTAATTTGATGATATTGTCTTGCCTGTTTTCTCAAATTTGATGGTATCTCCATTGGTTGTAGCAACAACTGTTCCATCTTGGTCTGTCCGATACACTTGCGCCCCAGCACTCGCTAATTTGTTTAATGTCTTTTGAGCAGGATGCCCATAATCGTTATTAACTCCGACAGATATCACTGCATATTTAGGCGCAACAGCTTTTAGAAAAGCATTTGTGGTTGAACTTGTGCTACCGTGGTGTCCAACCTTTAACACTGTTGCCGTTAAATCTTGCCCGCTATTCAACATTTCTGCTTCTGAAACATCTTCCGCATCTCCTGTTAATAGGAAGGAAACCTTACCAAAGGTGATCTTTAAAACAGTACTGTAATTATTAAGATCTTTATATTGATCACTATTGGGCGCTAAAAACACTCCTGTTAGGCCTGAAACATCAAGCTTAGTATTAGCTTTAGTTCTAATTTTCTTTGCACCACTTGTATTGACTGCAGTAATAAAATCCTTAAACGTTCTTGTTGTTGACGTGCCATTTGACATATACACTTGCTTAGGCGGAAAAATGTTTATGATGGTTTTCAGTCCACCAATATGATCTTCATGTGGATGAGTTGCTACTACCGCAGAAAGTTCTTTGACTCCCTGGGATTTAAGATAACTTACTACCCCTGGACCGTCCTCAAGATTGCCCCCATCAATAAGAATTGCTTGACCGCTAGGTGTAATCACTAAGATGCTATCCGCCTGACCAACATTTAGAAAATGGACTTGCAACTGACCACTTTTCCCTGCTTGGCTAGTTGCAAGGCTAGGAGTCGCCTCCTCTTTCGTTATACTACAACCTGAAAGAACTAATAAAAGCATGATGAGCAGCGGTAAGATATACCGCCTCTTACGAAATACCAATTAAATAACTCCCCTCAATTTTTGCAACAAGTGCCTGCACTCCATCCGGACTTCTTCTTTACATCTACTGAGTTTCATCCTCGTTTTTCTCAAAAACGACTAATAATATTGTAGTGTTTATTAATGCCAGTGTCCCCCATCCAACAGTGTATTGATTCACATCAAGGGTTTTGACCTCTCTTATTTTAAATCAAATATCTAAGTTTTGCATTACTAAGAATTGACTTAACAACAATAAAATTAATAGGCCACTGCTCAGATCAATGAGAGTTTAACAAAGATAGCGCTGAAAATGAAGTTAATGACGAGCAATCAGACATTCACAAACTTTGTCGCAATATTCTCGCTGAATGTCCTATCATGCTCCACGAACAAAATAGTTGGTTGGTATTTAAGCAATAGCTCTTCGATTTGTATACGGGAAATCACATCAATATAGTTAAGTGGTTCATCCCAAATATACAGATGCGCTTGTTGGCATAGACTTTTGACAATCAGCACTTTTTTCTTTTGACCACCACTAAAAGTTGACATATCCTTTTCAAATTGAACTCTGGAAAAACCAAGCTTTCTTAAAATAGATTTAAGAAGGCTTTCATTAATCTCGTTGTTTATAGCATAATCAGTTAAATCGCCCTGAAGATGCGATGTATCTTGGGAAACATAGGATATTTTAAGCTGACTTCCTTTCCTAAAAGTGCCTGTAAAGTTTATATTCTCATCACAAATAAGTTTGATAACACTTGATTTTCCTGATCCATTTTTGCCCATAAGCGCAATTCGGTCACCTTGCTCAATAGTAAAGTCTATATCTTTGCAAATCATCCTTTCACCGTAAAAAATTGAAACATTGTCAAGTTCAGCAAGTCGATTTTTATGATAAGCAAGTTGAGAAATCTTCAGGCTGTCGGAGTCTTCAATATTTTTGAGAAGTTTAGACTTTTCATCGATAGCAGACTGCTTCCTGCTTTCGATTGACTTGGAACGTTTCATCATTTTAGCGGCTTTATGACCAACATAACCTTTATCCAGCTTGGAACCAGAATTCCTTGTTCCATTTTTTGTTTTTTCCACTTCGTGCGACCAGCTGCTCGTTCGTTTGGCAGAATCCGACAAGTGAGTAATGTCTTTTCTAAGCTTTTCGTTTTCTGCAAACTCAAAGCTTTCTTGCCTTTGTTTATTTTCCCACCAACTGGAGAATTTGCCTTTTTGGATTTCGATATTGGTCTTATTGATTGAAAGAATATGGTCAACGCAGTTATCCAGAAATGCTCTATCGTGTGATACCAGAATATAACCGCTTTTGGTGTTCAGGTAATCACTGACAAGTTTTCTTGCAGTCATATCCAGGTGATTGGTTGGTTCATCAATCAATAGAAAACTATTTTCCTTCAGGAACAAAGTAGCAAGCAACACTTTCGTTTGTTCGCCATGGGATAATGAATCAAACGGACGATATAAAATATCCTCAGAAACTTCTAGCAGTGAAAGTTCACGCAGCAACTTCCAATGAAGATAGTCGGGAAAAATATCGCTGATGACATCAAGGGTATTATTTTCCTTACTTACTACATTGAAAGGAAAATATTCAAAACGAACATTTGCAGAAATAATACCGCTGTATTCATATTTACCAAGCAACAAATTGAGAAATGTTGTCTTACCTCTACCATTTCTGCCTGTAAACCCCAACTTCCAAACGGTATCTATTTGGAAACTCACGTTTTCAAATACATTATCATAACTACCATCATAGGCAAACGTAAGGTTTGCAACATTTATTAGCGACATAATTTTGTCCTCCTGCGCAAAAAATAATGAGCTGCAAGAAAGTTAATTCTTGCAGCTCATAAATACACAGTAAAGCCAGACCCATATGGGGTTTGGTAAAGATGTATTATTTGAGTGAAAAGAGAGTAACTTTCTTGCATAAGCACAACAAAACGAGCTTTTCTGCCACCATTTCATTATGCATTATATAATTAGCAAGAAAAATTACGCATCTTTCCATCTCCAATCTCTAATTGTTATTTACATTTTAATCTATTTCCCTCAAAAACTCAACTTGGAGAAATTATAGTGGTTAACCGAAGACAGCCGGATAATAAGTGACCCAGCCTCCGCTTAGATTCTTAACTCGGGTAAATCCGTGTTGAGTTAAAATTCGATAGGCTAAGTAGCCGCGTAACCCGATTTCGCAGTAAACCACGATGTCCTTATCCTTAGGAAGTTCCGCTAAGCGGCTGCGCAAGTCATTTATCGGTATATGCAGCGAGCCAGGAATAAATTTAGCTCTGCGTTCTTCTTCGTCCCGTACATCAATGATACATAGATCTTGAGCTTTAAGTTTAGTTAGTTCATGCCACTGGATCATGCGAACATCACCATTAATAATGTTTTCCGCCACGTAGCCGATCATGTTAGCCGGGTCCTTAGCCGATGAAAATGGCGGAGCATAGGCCAGTTCGAGTTCCTGTAAATCATAAACAGTTCCTTGGTGACGGATTACCCCAGCAATGTCATCAATCCGTTTATCAACACCCTGAGCTCCGACAGCTTGGGCACCTAGAATTCGACCGTTACTTCGATCAAAGATAAGTTTTATAGATATTCTTGTTGCACCTGGATAATATCCCGCATGGGAATTAGAGTGATTAATCGCAACTTCGAAAGGAATTCCTAATTTAGTGAGCATCTTTTCATTCGCGCCGGTCGCAGCTGCCACTAAATCAAAAACTTTGGCAATAGCAGTACCTTGGGTACCCTTATACTGGCTATCCCGACCAGCGATAACGTCGGCAACAATGCGACCTTGCTTATTGGCAGGCCCAGCAAGCGGTAAGAGCGCAGCTTGTCCTGTTACTATGTGTTTTACTTCAATGACATCGCCAACAGCATAAATATTAGGGTCTGAAGTCTGTAACCGTTCATTAACTTTGATTCCACCTAAGTCCCCAATCGTTAGTCCGGCTTCCTTAGCTAATTTAATTTCAGGTTTTACGCCAATAGCCATGATTACTAAATCAGCTTCAATTTCCTCACCGCTCTGGAGTGTAATGATGGTCGTATTATCCTTCTTAACAAAGGATTTTACCCCATCTTCTAAAATAAGGTTGACTCCTTTATTGAAAATATGCTCATGCAGAATAGCGGCCATTTCAAAATCCAGAGGGGCCATGACCTGATTGCTCATTTCAATAATTGTTGTACTTACTCCCCTTGCATGAAGATTTTCAGCCATTTCTAAGCCAATAAAACCACCGCCCACGACTGCTGCTGTTTGCGGTTGCTGCTCATCGACATATCGTTTAATACGATCAATATCCGTAACATTTCGCACAACAAGAGCTTCGATATCATCGATTCCGGGAATCGGCGGACGAAGCGGTGCTGCCCCGGGAGAAAGTATCAAATGATCATAGGATTCTCGATAGACTTTGCCATTGCTTTCTTGAACTTCGACAGCTTTTTCTTCGGGAAAAATTCGTGTGACCTCACTAAAGATTCTTACATCAATTAGAAAGCGACTTCTCATTGCTTCAGGCTTGGATACCAAAAGAGCATCCCGCTCATTGATGACTCCGCTGACATAATACGGTAAGCCACAGTTTGCATACGAGATATGCTCTCCACGTTCAAATATAATTATTTCCGCCTCTTCATCTAAACGGCGTAAGCGTGCTGCAGCGCTGGCCCCTCCAGCAACTCCACCAACAATAAGTACCTTTTTGCCCATCACAAATTTCTCCTTCAGCTAATAAATTTGACATCCGAGTTCTCTAAATTTATGAAAATAATAACATGATTATTGGCATTTGACAATAATCATGTTATCCTTTCTTTTGGGAGCTTATTACAGCAGGTCGATTGAAAGGAGAATCTTATGCCTAGGCCAGTCAAATGGAGAAGGGTGGAGAATATTCCCGAGAATAAATATTTTGCACCATGTTCAAAGGGAAAATGTGGATGCTTTGAGGGAATTGAAGAGGTTCAACTTAAAATAGAAGAATTAGAAGCCATGAGGCTTAAGGATATTGAAGAACTTACGCAAGAGGAGTGTTCTGTGAGGATGCAAATCTCCAGACAAACCTTTCAAAATATTATCGATGAGGCCAGGAAAAAGGTCGTAACTGCACTCATGGAAAATAGAGCGATCACTATTGGCGGAGGACACTACACTAAAAATGTCTGCAATTTCAAATGTATTGCCTGCGGAAATGAAACGATCACCACTTATGAGGAACACAGACCTGTGTGCCACCACTGCGGCTCAAATAAAGTCGTGTGTAACAAAAAGCAATGTATTACCCATTGTGAGAGGTGAAAGCTCTAGTATGTCTACTATTTAAATAGATGGCAGGCAACCCAATGGTTTGGAGAAACCTCTTTCAGCCCTGGTGAATTCAGATGGCAAGGCTCAAACCCCTTAAAACAACGAGAACAGAAACGGCAGCCTGCGGGCGGATTAATGATTGGTGCTCGAGCAATGCCCACACGCTGCCGCTGACCACCGGAAAACTCATGCGGATAACGATTGCGCTGGTTCCTAGCTAAGCCCACACAGTTTAAAAGATAGATAACTCGCTCTTCTACTTCACTCACCGGCAGCAGATGATTAATGGTAATAGTATCACTCAAAAATTTTATGTGCAATACATTATCTGGTAGGAATGTGATTTTTTCACAATTTAGTAATGACTAAATGATAAAATAATTTGCGTCATCCGTTATCACTTTACGTTTTCCTTGAATACATTGCAACTATCGTTAACTAACTTTTCTCATTGCTGCCTGCTGCGAATGCATGGTATAGTATTTTAGTAGTAAACTGGAAGGATGAAGCACATGTTCAACAATATTCTGGACACCATTGGACATACTCCTCTAGTCAGAATCAACCGGTTAAACCCCAAACCGCATATTCCACTGTACGCAAAGCTGGAGAGTTTTAACCCGACAGGAAGTATCAAAGACCGCATTGCTTTAAAAATGATTGAGCAGGCAGAAGAAAGCGGCAATCTAACTCGGGATAAAATATTAATTGAGCCTACCTCCGGTAATACGGGGATTGGCCTGGCTATGACAGGCGCAGTAAAAGGGTATGCCGTTGAAATTGTCATGAGCGAGTCGGTTTCCATCGAACGTCGTAAAATGATTGAGGCTTTTGGAGCAAAGATAATCCTGACGGAGGCTTCCCTGGGAACCGACGGAGCCATTAAGAAAGCCAAAGAGCTTTGCCTCAGCCATCCAGGCAAATACTTTATGCCAAACCAGTTTTCCAATGTATACAACAAACTAGCCCATTATTTTACTACAGCGAATGAAATCTGGGAGGATACCCAGGGAAAAGTCACCCATTTTATCTCCGCACTTGGTACATCAGGGACCATCATGGGGGTAGGGATGGGGCTAAAAAAAAGAAATCCTACGATCCAGATAGTTGAAGCCCATCCTGTCCGAGGCCATTACATTCAAGGCCTCAAAAACATGGAGGAGGCAATCGTTCCGGAAATCTACGATCCTACAAAGATCGACCGGACAGTAATGATTGAATCTGAAGCTGCTTTTTCAATGGCCAGAGCCATTGTTTTACAGGAAGGCATCTTTGTCGGTATGAGCAGCGGAGCCGCCATGCTCGCCGCACTAGAATGCATCAAAGATATGAAGGAAGGCTTTGTGGTCGTACTGTTCTCCGACGGGGGTGAAAAATACCTGAGCACAAATTTATTCAATTCACCAGTCTGATACAATTCCAGCTTCTGATACAATTCCAGATTTGGAGTTCCTAATTTACACACTGGTTTACATACTGGAATAACTTAAATGAAAGTTCATTAACTGGGATTTGTAAAAATAGGTTTTGCGAAGAATTAGAACAAAAACAGTATAGAATTTTGTTATTAAAAAATACCTCCCTACGATGTATTTAACTATTGATACAAATCGTAGGGAGATATTTTTTAGCACCTCTTTAAGTTTTAATTAATACTCAACTCTATTACCAACTAACGTTCATCAAACTCATGCTATCTTCAAATCGTTGGAGAACATCCTCCCAGTTTACCAGGTTCCACCATGCCTCGACCCACTTTGCTCGCCCGTTTTGATATTTAAGGTAATAAGCATGTTCCCAGACATCTATAATTAAGAGTGGAATAACTCCCCATTGGGTAAGGTTCTGGTGTTTTTCAGCTTGCAAGATTTCTAACTCTTTGAAGAATGGACTCCAAACTAATAAAGTCCAGCCAGATCCTTCAACAGCCACTGCAGCGGCAGTAAACTGTTTCTTGAAATTATTAATAGAACCAAAGTCTTCAATTATGCGTTCAGCTAAGCTCCCTTTAGGAGTACTACCACCTCCAGGACGCATATTCTCCCAAAAGAGGGTGTGCAGTAAGTGTCCTGATCCATGAAAAGCCAATTCGTGTTCCCAATGCTTAATTAGAGCAAACTCCCCTTTATCTCTAGCTTCTGCGAGTCTTTCTTCAGTCACATTCAAACTATCCACATAAGCTTTATGATGGATATCATGGTGGATTCTTACTGTCGCCTCATCGCAATATGGTTCTAATGCGTTATAGGCATAAGGCAATTCCGGTAATTGAAATGACAAATTAATCGCCTCCTCTTATTAAAAACTTATTTATAAAGAACTATGTTAGTGTGGGGGTAGATGAAGTATGGTTTGTCTCTTTATAAAAGGATAACAAAAAAAATGCCATTATTATGACATTTTTCTTGTATTTAAAATATATTCTTCGACCTAAAAAAGTCTAATCCTTACAAGGCTTCACTCCAAGTTTGTAGCCTACTCCGTGTACGGTTCTGATGTAATAGGGATTAGAAACATCTGGCTCAATCTTTTCTCGAAGACGTTTTACCAGCGAAGTTACGACTGAGGCACTTCCATAATAGTCCGGATCCCATATTTGGCTAAGGAGTTGTTCTCTTGTAAAGACCTGATCTGGACGATTAGACAACAGCCAGAGAAGTTCGTATTCCTTGGGAGTTAGCTCAACCTCCAGGCCTCCAACCTCGGTTATTCTACTAATATGATTAATAGTAAGTCCTGGGAGTTCCACGACATTTCGTCCTTTTTCTGGTTGACCTTGTTCTTTAACTCTACGCAATACTGCTTTTATTCGTAAGACAAGTTCTGTGCTATCAAACGGCTTGGTGATATAGTCATCACACCCTAAGATAAGTCCAGAAATCTTATCCTCATTATCTTCCTTAGCCGTTAAAATGATAATGGGCAGATTACTTTCTTTTCGAATTTTACGGCAGACTTCAAATCCATCCATCCCAGGCATCATAATATCGAGCAACAGTAGATCTGGCTTGTAGTTATCGCATGCTTTTATAACCTCTGTACCTTGTCCAACAACATTTACGTTATAACCTTCCCGAGTCAATAAGATCTGTAGGAATTGCCGGATACTGACATCATCTTCGGCCACTACAATTTTTGTTCCGATGAATAACTACCTCCTTCTCCCGGAACTCCAAATACTGCTGAAAAACAGAATTTGCTTCCTATTCCTTCCTTGCTATCAACTACTATATCTCCACCCATTAATTTAACCAGTCGTTTCGAAATTGTAAGCCCTGTACCTCCCAATTCCCTTATGTTGGTGTCATCATCAGGTTGACTAAATCCCATAAATAGTTTAACAAGCTTATCCTGAGGAATTCCAAGACCTGTATCCGCTACAATGAATTTTAAACAGGCCCTACTTTTATCTAACTCTTTAAGATCAACTTTTACAGTCACTTCACCAAGATTCGTGAATCTTACGCTATTACCGACTAAATTTGAAAGCACCTGCTTTAGCCTTACCGAATCTCCGATGAGATTTTTTGGTATTGTCTGATCCATACTACTAAACCTTACATTGATATTCTTTTGTTTTGCAACAACCTGAAACCTATTAACTACTTCATCTATTGTTTCGCGAATATCAAATGAAACTTGTTCCAAATCAACTTTACCTGCTGCGTTTTTTGAATAATCCAGAATATCATTTAGTACTTTCAAAAGTAATTTAGTGGACGATTTTACGATGGTTAGATAGTCCCGTTGTTCTTCTGTTACTTCTGTCATAAGAGTTAAATCAGTCATACTAATGATTCTAGTCATGTACGTACGGATTTCATGGCTCTTATTTTCCAGAAGTTGAGTATTTGCCTCATTACTGCATTCAACTTCTTCATTCGCTTTGAACAAAGGTTTCTCTGAGCAAGTCTGTTTTGTAATCTCTTTTACCATAGGACGAATCACCCCATCATTTTCCTAACCTTTTACACATAATCGACGATTGCATATAAAAATGCATGGGTACTAGTACAAATATTCCTCTTTTATCCTTCATTTCCTGCAACAGAAAACAAAATCTATAATAAAAACACGCCACACCAAAGATTGTTGAAAGGATGAGGGCGTCAGATTAACTGCAGCCTCTATGATTCTTGCTGAGCAATGAACTCCGCAAGTTTTCTTTGAAGAACTCTTAGGTCAACTGGTTTAGAAATATAATCATTACAACCTGCCTGAAAAAACTCCTGAACGTCGTCTTTGAAAGTGCTGGCAGTTTGCATGATCACATGAAGTTCTTTCAAGGCTGAATTCCCACGAATTCGTTTAAGGGTCGTGATGCCATCCATGACCGGCATTTGAGAGTCTAACAGGATCATACTGAAGCTTTCCGCTCGGAGCATTTCAAGTGCAATCTCTCCGTTTTCGGCGTTCTTGTATTTCAAATATAACTGGTCAAGACAATGTCCGATCAGTTTCCGGTTCTCTACGTTATCGTCTACCACTAGAATCAGTAATTTACCTACTGCATGCTTCCTTTTTTCTAACTGTAGCCGTTCCATATCAAAATACTTTTTGGGAATCAACGCTAGCATTTCCTTTGCAGAGGAGAACTCCTTCCTAACCTTCTCCATGTCAGGAGGCTTCATACCCAGTTCAGTATCCATGTCGGAGACCTTCAGACAAACCTCACTCATACGCAGGGTCCCAGTGCTACCTTTCAGGGAATGAGTCAGGAACTGAATGTTTTCCATCACATGATCTACTAGGGCATTCTCCAACGCTTGTACTCTAACAGCAATATCACTCAGGCAGTCCAGTAGAATCTGAGAGGTTCCCATTTCGACTTCTGCTTTTTCAAGCCATCTTTTCATCATGGCTCTTCCGAAGACCTCCCTGCCTTGGATTACTTGACTGATAAACCCGTATAAGTCAATTTCTTGAGATGTCTTTCCGTATTTCAAAGCGTTAGTGTCCGCCTGAAAACTGATTCGATCCCCGCTAAATTCCTGCAGGAAGATAACTGGAAGGAACGAAGTACGAAAATCCTGTTTCAAATCTTTAGCCAATAGCTTCATCTTGTCACTTCCAATAGACTCATACATCAAGATAAGGTCAGCACCAGCAAAAAGAATTCTATCTTTAGTTTTGGAATCACAAGGAAGTACTTTTACACTCAAACCATCAAAAGAACACACCTTAACTATATTCATGACAACTTCCTCTGTCGCTTCATTCCCGTCAACCACAAGGAACATGACCCAACCCTTGCTATTCGGTTCGGAAGTCAAGGCAGCCGGTTCTATCTGATCCTGTTTTTGCATTTCCACAGTCCCGACTGGTATTGATACAACAAATTCCGAACCGCTTACAGTACTTCTTTCAACCCTAATTGTCCCCCCCATTAATTCCAACAGGTTTTTCGTAATGGAAAGTCCTAGACCAGTCCCGCCATATTTTCTTGCATAAGAAGTTTCCACCTGCTCGAAAGGCGAGAAAATAGTTTCCTGTTTTGCCTCTGGGATACCAATACCGGTATCCTTTACAATGATTTCAAGCTGTCCATTTAGGTAGGATACCTGAATGCTCACTCCACCGGACTCGATGAATTTGAATGCATTCCCGGTGAGATTAACCAGCACTTGCATGAGACGGTGTTCATCACCAACGATGATTTCAGGAACAGCAGGATTAATATACACCTCCCAGGAGAGGTGTCGTTCTTGTGATTTAAGAACGAACATTTTCTTAAGGTTTTCGAACAATTTGTGAATGAAAAAACTGCTTTGTTCAATTACTACCATGCCTGCTTCGATCTTGGAAAACTCTAGAATATTATTGACTAGGCTCAGGAGATGGTCGCCGGCATTTATTATGATCTCGAGCTTTTCCAGCTTTTCAGGTTCCTTTTCCTCCTCAAACAAGAGATTGGCAAACCCTAGAATGGAATTGAGAGGTGTACGGATCTCATGGGACATATTTGCCAAAAAACTACTTTTCATGTTATTGGCTAATTCCGCCGCATTTTTTGCCTCTTTAAGTTCAATTTCATTAAACGTTAATTCACGAATGATCAGGTTATAGGGCTCTACAATCCCGATCTTTACTATAGCCCTGTACATTAGGTAGAAAGAGAGGATTTTAAAGTAATGTCCAACCATATTAAGAATGCCATAGTTATCTGAATAAAGTGTAAAAGACAGTTCTTGTAAGATCGTAAAAATCATCGCGGCAATCAGCAATGTGTAAATTTTTTCATCAAAGTTCCTTCTGTTTTTCCAGAGAAACAAGATTCCTGCCACTAAAGTAAGGCAGATAACGTATTCACTCATGATCTTAAATTCTGTTTGTCCCTGGTTAGCTATAAAACAAACAGGGAATATCTTCCATATATAGATAGAGACCATAAGGATCACCGTTATCACCAAATATATTGTCATTATTCCTAGAATCCCAACCCTATTTATAATCTGATTCACCCTACTCGGCCATGCAAATGCAACTAGAAGGGTTAAACTTTCCATATATCGGGCTGCAATCCACAACTGATTGGCATAAAAGTCATAGTCTTTAAAAATATTCATTCCCTGATATGATAAGGTATGTAAAAGGTCAATTATCGCAATGAAAAGATAACCAATGCTAATAAATACTAGTGCCTTGTTCTTCATGTATTTGTTCGAATTCCACATAATGAGGAATAGTGTAACAGCTATAATGATGCTAAATAATTCCGCTAATGAATGAAAGAGCAAGTAATTGTCCCTTTCTAAAATGTAAAGTCCAGCTATTACAGATACACCGCTAACTAAATATGCTAGAGTTTTTCTTTTACTCTCCATAAAACACTTCCTTAGGCTAAGATTTAGTCCGATGAAATTATTGAACATAGCCTCGCACCAACAATTTGATATAAGGTTCTTAATTTGATAAATGATAATAATAATCCTTCTTTCCCGAAAAATTTAGTTTCTTACCTTAATAAATTAACATTCCTATAAAACCAAAAAACTCAATTTATTAATACAACTTATTAATCTAAAAGGAAAACGAAAATAAGGCCGGAAACAATGTTTCCAGCCTTTACTGATAATCAAATTGGGATAACCTCACCTTAGTTTTTTGCCCATTTCTCGACCATATCATAAAATGCACTTGTTTCAACAGGCTTAGTTAAGTAATCATCCATTCCCGCATTAAGACAGGTTTCCCTTACTCCTTTTAGAGCATTGGCAGTCATAGCTATAATGGGAGTGTGTTTACCTACTTTGATCTCTAATTGTCTTATTGCTGCTGTCGTTTTATAACCATCTAATACTGGCATCTGACAATCCATAATAATAACATTAAATTCCTGTTTTTGATAAGCATCAATAGCGGCTTTCCCATCCTCGGCCAAAACAACCTTCCAGCCTTTGCGTATTGAAAACTTTTCAATCACCATCCGGATGATTTCATCATCCTCGACAACTAGAAGTTTTAACAACTTTTCACTACAATTCCCTGAATTATGGCCTTCATTTTTGGGGCCGTCTTTTTTAACCTCAGGCCTTTCCAATACACAAGTGAAATAAAATGTACAGCCTTCATTCACTTCACTTTCCACCCATATTTCACCATTCATTTTCTCTGTTAACCCCTTGCATATGGCGAGTCCAAGTCCAGTCCCCCCATAATTACGGGTTGTCGAACTGTCTGCTTGACTAAAGCTTTTAAAAAGCTCACTGATTTTATCCTGTGTTATTCCAATCCCAGTGTCTCTAACCGAAAACTCTAATTTGATTTCTTTGAAGCCAATGTCTGCAACCTTGCGGATTACAAGATCGATTCTACCTTCATGTGTGAACTTCAAAGCATTTCCAATCAAGTTGGATAGAATTTGCCTCAATTTAAAAGAGTCCCCTATAAGATAGTCGGGTACATTACTTTCGATATGCATCTCCAATTCGATCGATTTATTAAGAACAGCAGGACTGAACAGCATTTCAAGATTACTAATCAACTCAGTCAATTTAAACGTTACTTTTTCCAGTTTCAGTTTTCCATCTTCAATTTTTGAATAATCAAGGATATCATTAATTACTTTAAGTAGTAACTCTGAAGATGTTATACAGACCTTAATAAAGTGAAATTGCTCTTCATCTAATTGAGACATTTGCAAAAGTTGTAAAATCCCCATAACCCCTGTCATGGGCGTCCTGATCTCATGAGACATATGTGCCAGAAAATTACTCTTGGCTATATTAGCATTTTCGGCGTCTACTTTTGCCTTGACTAGCTCAGCCTCAACCTCACAATGCTCTTGAATCTCTTCCTCCAGTATCGCATTTGTCTCTTCGAGTATAGCATTTGTTTTTACCAGTTGGTTGTTTAAGCTTTTTATTTCATCTTCGGCTTGCTGACGATGGGTAATATCAGCAAAACTCATAAGACTGGCCACTATTTGTCCACTTGTGTCTTTGACCGGAGTTCCAAAAACCTCGAGCAAGACTTTCTTGCCATCTGGATGAACTACGACCAAATCATTTACATTACAGCTTTCTCCAGACATGCCCCGAATAATGGGCATTTCTTTATACGGATATGGTTCATTTGTACCAAGTTTGAAAACCGGAAAAGCATTAGATAAACTCCCGAAGCTGGCATCAGTGGGAAAATCACGACCAGTTAATTGTTTTGCGCGTTTATTTGTAATAATTACCTTTCCGGAAGGAACCTCAATCATTGATACCCCTACATTTAAGTTGTTTAGCAGTGTACTCATGAGCTTGTTTTTATTTGCTAAGTCATTTTCTATACTCGTTCGTTCCGCTATTTCTTCTTCAAGTACGGCATTAGTTTCCTCAAGATTTGCGGTTCTAGAGGCTACAACTTCTGCAAGGTCATTATTCATTTGTTTAAGTTTATCTTCCGCGATTTTTCTATGAGAAATATCATAAATAGTAGAGCGACTCATAATAAATCTTCCATTTTCATCTTTTATAGTCGTGCCGCTCAAAAGAACTGGAAGAAATGTACCATCTTTATGTTTAATTTCAAATTCCAACTCATTAACCGATTGACTCTTCAAAAACCGTTTAAAACTTTCCACGTAATTTGCTTTAGTACTTGGAGTTATAAATTCCGCAAACTCCTTACCAAGAACCTCTTCTCTAGAGTATCCTAACCATTTAAGCTCAGTATCGTTGATACGAAGAATCTTTCCATTTTGATCCAAGGAGTGATAACCACAAGGTGCATTTTCATAGAGGTCTCTAATTTCCACCATTGACTTATTTAAACTATCCTCGATCTTCATTCTTTCTGAAATTTCTTCTTCTAAACCAGCATTCAATTCTTCAAGTTGCTGATTAGCTGCTTGCAGTTGTCTCGTTCTCTCAATGACCTTAAGTTCAAGTTTTTTGTTGAGACTGATAATTTCCTCTTCTGCGTTGATTCTATCTGTAACATTATGAACAATGGAATATAACAATTTTGTGTCATCTATAATAATGGGGCCACTATAGACTTCCACACTTCTAATTTCCTCATTTGAGAGCTTATGTTTAAAAAGGAACATGTGTCTATTTTCATTTTTGGCTTTATGCATTTCTTCTAACACTTGTTCATGGTTAAGTATATTAATTTGACTTATCTTCATATTCAATAAATCGGTACGTCTATATCCATAAAAATCGCAAGCGGCTGAGTTAGCATCGATAATTTCTCCGGTTTCAGGGTTTATCAGAAGCATAATGGAGTGATTGTTTGTAAATAAACTAGCATATATTGAATCGCATGGTGGTCTATGTACGCGTGAATTTCCCTCGTTATTAATTACAAGGCCATCCGCTGTATTCATAAGCCTCAGTCTCCTTTAATTGATCAAGATTAATTAAAAATTTCAATGGTTGTTCATTCATAAACTTAATATAGCAAATACGGTGTCAATTGTCATACAAACACTTTGTGTTTTAATAGTTTAATACGCTTTTATTACTCTGATTGTTATTGCTGCTATTAAAATGATAACAGAAAAAAATGCCATAATAATGACATTTTTCTTGCATTTGAGATCGATTCTATTAAATCATTCTTACTTTATCTTTATATCCTTGGCTCCATCAAAAATAAAGAAATAAGTTAGGCATTACTTCAATAAACTCTAGCCATTTTACCTTAAGGCTTTGCAAAGCCATGTTTATCTTAATTGCCGAATGACCTCTTCGACATCTGGAAGTTGATGGATATCATAAACTTTTATCCACATAACTTTGCCGTTTTCATTGACAATCACATTTGCCCGTTCGGAGAATCCTTCCAATTCACGAAACAAGCCATAGGCTTTGGCGACTGCCCCATGTGGCCAGAAGTCCGAGGGCAACTTAAGATTGGAAATCTTAAGTTCTTTGGCCCAGGCATTTTTAGAAGGGACAGGATCAACACTTAACCCCAACGGAATTGTACCAAGTGCTTCAAATCGTGCGTAATTAGTTTCTAATGATTTCATCTGTTCAGCGCAAACATTGGTCCAGGCTAAAGGGTGCCAGGAAAGTAAAATTTTTTTATCCTTGTAATCGTTTAAGCTTACCATATTACCGCGGTTATCCTTTAAATTAAAAACCGGGGCACTAGCTCCAATAGTAATTGGATAATCCATCGTTTATACCTCCCATTATTATTCATAATTACCCACTGTCGTTCCACTTTAGTTCATAAATGTCTGAGGTTGAAGCTGACAGTTTAAGTCAAATTAGAGTTTACGTTTTTATCGATCTAGATCAGAGTGCATCTATTTCTAGCTCCTTCATAAACCTCACCGCGTCTCGCGGTTCCCATACTCGGTCGACGAGTGGGGGTCGATCTTTCAGCCAAGAGAGATGATCACTGAAGGTTGGTTTTTCAATGCGGTAGAAAATACCAATGGGTATTTCCTCTCCCCATTCATTAACTTTTTCCATCGCTTGACTGAGATCACCAGAGTCATACTCCTCTGGTAGTTCATAAACACGCTCAGAGTACCAACTATGAGTATTAATCTTATTGAAACTGACGCAGGGCTGGAGAATATCAATCAAAGCGTAGCCCGGATGGCTTATTGCTTCTTTCATTAAGTAAATGAGGTGTTCCTGGCGTCCGCTGAAACCCCGAGCTACAAAACTAGCTCCAGCCGCTAAAGCTAACATTAGCGGGTTAAGTGGTTGGTCTAAATTGCCTTTCGTCTGGACCCCGGTCACCAATCCAAGGTCTGTCGTCGGTGAAGCCTGCCCTTTGGTCAAAGCATAGATCCTATTGTCATGTACAAAATGGGCTATGTCCACATTACGCCGGATATTGTGAATAAAATGATTACCGCCCTCTCCATAAGAATCTCCGTCACCGGAATGAACGATCACCGTTAGTTCAGGATTAATAATTTTGGCCGCCACTGCAGGTGGCAAAGCACGCCCATGCAAGCCGTTAAAAACGTTGGTCCGTATATAGTGAGGAAGTTTCGCTGCCTGGCCAATACCGGATACCATCAGGATTTGTTCGGGGCGCTTATCTAATTCTAACAAGGCCGTTTTGATCGCCGTCAGAATGGAAAAATTTCCACAGCCCGGACACCAAGCGATTTCGTCGTCTGAATCAAATAGCTCTTTTCTAGTCTCTTCTTTTGTCACTTCGCTATTACCTCCTTTACCTTGTCCGAGATATACTGCCCGCTCATTGGTCTCCCATCATAACGCAAGATGCTGTGCGAACAGACAATCAAGGCTTCCTGACGGATCAGGGTGGCCAGCTGCCCAGTGACGTTCTGTTCCACATTAATCAGTATTTTGACATTAGGTTCCAAAGTCTTTAAAAGCATAGTTGGTAGCGGATAGATATCTCCGAAGATTAAAGCCCCAATGGAGTACTCTTCTTCCATGAGTTCGATCGCTTCTCGAACTGGTCCAGCATTTGACCCCCAAGCTAAAAGCAAGATCTCTGGATCTGTCTGTCCGAAAAACCATGGTTCCTGCACCACGTTCCTTAGATTCTCCCAGCGCTGCATCCTTGTTTTCGTCATGGCTACACGCACGCCTGCGGCTTCTGTAATATGACCGCCCTCCGTATGCTCATCACTATCTGCTATTACAACCTGAGTTCCGCACCGACCAGGCACTAACCGTGGTGAAATTCCGTCTTCTGTCAATTTGTAGCGTTGATAGGATTGCTGTTGCTTCCATACCTCTTCCCCAGCTAAAGCGCGCTCAATCGTTAAATTGGAAACAACAAAGGGAGGTATGGTCTGATTGTAATCCCCTAGGTATTGATCTCCAAGCAGAATCACCGGGATCTGAAATTTGTCCGCAATATTAAAGGCTCGGAATGTTTGATAAAAAGCGTCTTCAGGATCACGCAAAGCTATGACCATGCGCGGAAAATCCCCCTGGGAAGCCGTTAGGACGAAACTCAGATCACCCTGCTCCGTCCGGGTGGGAAATCCTGTCGCCGGACCCGGACGCTGAATTTCAGCAATCACCAGCGGTGTCTCCGTCATTGCCGCTAGGCCAAGTCCTTCAACCATCAGGCAAAACCCACCACCGGACGTTGCAGTCATAGCTCTAGCCCCAGCATAAGAAGCTCCAATAGCCATATTGATAGCCGCGATTTCGTCTTCGGCCTGTTCCACTACAATCCCTGCCGCTTCCATTTTGCTGGCTAAGTAGCTCATGATGCCAGTTGACGGTGTCATGGGGTATCCAGAAAAAAAACTAACCCCTGCCGTCAGCGCTCCCAGACCAATCGCTTGATTTCCTGTTACCATAATTCTCGGTTGACTTTCAGGGAGTTCAATCTTGAATTGTGGTTCAGTCAGTGTGTAACCCATTTCTAATGCCCGTTGGTTAACCTCTAAAATATCCGACTTGAAGATACTATGCAGCTCTGGCCAGACCGTTTCAAAATCCAAATCAAACAGACGCAGAATCGCGCCCACCGCCACCGTTCCTTCCGTCAATTTCGTCCCAGCTTCGACGGCCTTAGCTTGCAACGGAAGCCATAAGGCTTTTCCCTCACTTATCTCCCGACGGTTACCAACGTCACTGACTACTACACCTCTGGCTGATAACCGAGCAGAATGAAACTCTACAGTTATGGAATCAAGCGCTAAGATAACATCAAGGTTCTCACGATGGGAGTAAATCGGCCGATCCGCAATTCGAATCTGATGAAAGTTGTGTCCGCCACGGACACGAGACATGTAATCTTTATGGGAAAAAATCTCGACACCTTGTTTCTTTAAGATTTGTTCTAGTACTTTTACAGCTGTATCAACCCCTTGACCTGCCGCGCCGCCCACCAAAATATTGTAATCCAAGTCCTTCCCCCCTTAAATTAGTGACATCACATCATTGTACTTTACAATTAGCAAAGGATATTTTGCTCTATGGAGTCTCGCCTTTCAATTCTCCTATAACTAAGTTAACTCTTACTCTTTCTTTCCAATAATCAAATATTCTGAATATTTATCTTACAATCATTCTTGAAAGACGTGATTCAAGTAAACTTTCTATCTTTGTTGTAGAACGAATATGTGTTTCTTTTACTGGGAGTTGGATCAGGGGTTGAGATATATGAACATTATTTCGGTAATAAACATATCCCTATAAGTAGTACCGCCGATAACACAATAAAAATGATAGATGCCTTTGTATCACTCATGGTTCATCCTCCTATTATTGTTTACTTATTGCTTATGTATTACCATTCTACGCGAATTATTAAATTCCTTCCTAATTTAAAATTTATTTATTTTTTTATTTAAAATAATTAAATTTTAGGTTGCTGTTTGATAAGAAATCAATTGAGTATGGCCCTTTGGCCTCTATATTAAAAGCGCCTTGCCTAATGAATTGTCGACAAAAAAGTTCCCGCTGTTTGTTCTCAGCGGGATAGTGATCGTTAGTTCATTCTTATGATTAAGTACTTTTTGGGGGAAATATTAATCTCATTCTTTCCCTTTTTTCAACCATTTAGCAACTTCAACGGTTCTTTTCGCTTGATGAAATACAGCATCCTTTACATCTTCCACCATTTTTCCATCTTTGCCTTGCGTTACAGTAGTACCATAAGGGTTACCCCCTGCTTTAAAAATCGATTCATCTGTATATCCAGGCGAAACAATGATTGCGCCCCAATGCATCATTGAAGTATAGAGACTCTTAACGGTCGCTTCCTGTCCGCCATGAGAATTCTGGGCTGAGGACATGGCACTGACAACCTTATTCATTAGCTTCCCTTTTGACCACAAGCCTCCTTGAAGGTCAATGAACTGTTTCATCTGGGCAGCAAGATTCCCAAAACGTGTCGGAACACTAAAAACAATGGCATCCGCCCAGTCAAGATCTTCTGAGGTGGCCTCCGCAATATCTTTTGTCGCTTCTACATTTGCCTTCCAAACTGGATTGTTGTTAATAGCTGCTTCTGGAGCTAGTTCATGGACCTTGAGTATACGAACTTCCGCACCTGCTTCTTGTGCAGCTTCTGCTGCCCACTTAGCCAACTGATAATTAATTCCTGTCATGCTGTAATAAATGACTGCAAATTTAACCTTTTCCATACTTATTCCCCTTTCGCTATCACGTCTAAAGAAAGTCCGGTGATTCATTGTATTACCTCTGGGTTTTTCGATTCTCTCCTAAAAATACCAACTCATCAACTTCAGAGTTACTCATAACGATCGGTGATATCTAAGATACTCTTATAATTATTACATTCTACGCCTTCCTATTTAAATCCTTTTTATTTTGTAAATATTTTTATTATTTGTTTATATACATTTAATTATTCATTAATCTAACCTATAAATTACTATAAGAATCCCATGTTAGCATGGAATCCGATTCTCTCTGGGTTATTGCTTCATACTGAAAAAACTTAAATCATTAGTTTAATAATTTGGATTTGCTAAAGATTAGGCTCAGCAGAATTTACTGCTGAGCCCATTTTGGTTTATTATCTCGCTTTATCCATTGATATATCCACCATTGTTTCCGAACCGAAACATTTGGCAATTAAACAGTAAAATTCAGAAGAAGATATTTTCCAATAGCTATACCTTGATATAACCTTCTAAAATAAGGCACTGCTTCTCCGACATTTTTACTGTTTCACCTAAATCCGTACAGTCAGCTTCCCTCAATTGTTTAAATAATCGGCCACACCGAGCAAGGCATTGCTTCGTTGTCTTTATTCTTTTTTGTTATTTGAGTTAAGGTTTTAGCCAAACGCTGTACGCTTTCAAGTAAAACTGCTTCATTGTGAGTGGTAAAACAGAGGCGAAACTCTTTATCCAAGGTAGGCGCAGTATGAAAAGCTGCGCCAGGCACAAAGGAAATCCGGTTTTTTGCAGCTTCTTGGAGGACTCGCTGGGACGTGCCCGCATGTTTTAACTTACACCAAAAGTAAAACCCTCCCTCCGGTACAGTAAATTCAAGATCGTTTGCACAAGAACGCTGGAGAGCTTTTGCCATTGTGTCTCGGCGTTTTTTATATTCCCGCCGTACAGCGGTCAGATGCTCGGCCAGCTTCCCTTCATTCAAAAACATCGTCACAAGCCATTGAGCGATGTTGTTGGTATGCAGGTCAATAAACTGTTTTTCCAGAGCAAGCCTGTTGATTAAAATAGGCGGTCCCGCCAGATAGCCTGTACGTAAACCAGGAAATAGAATTTTGGAGAAGGTTCCCAAATAAACAACTCCTCCGTAGGAATCCAAAGCTTTAAGAGCCTGAGGAGGCTGCTCGCCATAACACAAATCACTATAGGGATCGTCTTCCACTATCACAAGCCGATGACGTTTGGCAAGTTTTATCAAATCTTGGCGCTCTTGTGCAGACATCACCCTGCCTGTCGGGTTTTGATATGTAGGTATGATATATAACAATTTTGGTCGGTAGCGAATTAGGAAGTCCTCCAACAGCTCTAATGATAATTTTTCCGAGCAAGGCAAGCTTAGAACCCTTGCTCCTGCAGCCTGAAAAACCTGAATAGCTCCAATAAACGTTGGCGCTTCCATTACTACATAGTCGCCCGGCTCCAATAACACTTTGCTAAGTAAATATAACCCTTGTTGGGACCCCGAGAGTGTGAGAATGTTCTCCGTCAAAGCCGGTATGCCCTTCTCGCTCAACATTGTGGCGATTGCCCTTCTCAATGGATTATAGCCCTCTACGGGAATATGTCCAAAATCGGCAGGGGCGACCCTTCCAATATTATGGTTAAACAACTCGGTAAAGGTCTCCAGAGGATAAAGGGCTGGATCAGGCATACCTGCGGCCAAAGATATAGTACCACGGGCAGGAGTAGATACTATATCTCTCAAGATTGACGCCAAAGGGTTTTGAGGATAGGCCGTAAATAGTTGGGGCCAGGGAACTTCGGATAAAGACTCAACATCATGTGCTTGCGCTACATAAGTCCCGCTGCCCACTTTTGTCCATACCAATCCCTGCTGTTCCAACTTTCGATAGGCATTAATAGCCGTTGTACGACTTACAGCAAAGAGGTTAGCCAATTCCCGCTCAGGAGGAAGCTTCGTGCCCGAAGGTAGGATTTGCTTTTGGATTTTGTCAGCGATAAGTAAGGCGATTTGCAGATAGAGCGGCTGTTTATCCAAGGTATCCAGTTCTGCCCTATTCATGTATTTGGATATATCCATTTGACACTTCTCCTTATTTTGTATCCAATTTACATTATATCTATGCAATTGGATATTTACAATATCCTTCCCAATCGTTAAGATTTAAGAAATATTAAAGGCAGGTGGAATTATTATGCAGTTATCAGATCGACTCGCAGGTAAAAGCGAATTAATGGAAGAAGTATGGGTAGCACTCCGCGAGTGTACTCCCGTAGTGCTCGGGGTAGTGCCCTTTGGTATCACCTGCGGGATAATGGGGCTTACGGCAAGAATGTCAGGATTAGAAACTATTTTAATGTCTGTCTTTGTTTTTGCCGGCGCGTCACAGTTCATTGGCATTACCATGCTAGGCGCAGGCGTAACGGGCTGGGGAATTATTATATTTACTACCTTACTGGTGAACTTACGTCATTTGATCATGGGATCATCCTTGGCACCCTATATGACTAGACTGCCGTTTCCTCTTCAAGCACTCTTGGCCTTCTTTTTGACCGATGAAGCCTATGCCCTAACCATTAGCCGAATTCACAAGGCTAGGTACAGTGTACCCTACCAATTGACCGTGAGCACTGTGCTTTATCTGGTATGGGTTTTGGCTACTGGAGCGGGAGTAGTTTTGGGCAGTTACATATCTGACCCCTTAACTTGGGGGCTTGATTTTGCCATGCCAGCTACGTTTCTAGTATTGCTGGTACCTCTGCTGGCAGATCGCGTCAGTCTAATTGTATTCGGTATGGCTGCAGCGGTTTCGGTATTTGCTGCGCTGTATTTACCTGGTAAGTGGTATATTATTATCGCCTGTCTTACAGCCAGTTTAATAGGGGGCTTATTAGAGGGGGAACGTGACCATGCGTAGTGAGGTTTTTTACATCATTATCGGGATGACTTTAGTTACTTATTTCACCAGATTTGGTACTCTAGCTTTGTTCCGATTTACGGGGGTACCAACCTGGTTAAACAGATGGTTAAAATATGTCCCGGTTTCTATATTGACAGCCTTAATCATACCGTCCTTACTTTTACCCAAGGGATATTTGGATCTTAGTTTAAACAATCACTACCTGATTGCGGGCATAGTAGCAGCTTTTGTGGCCTATAAGAGCCGGAATATTATTGCCACCTTATGTCTCGGAATGTCGATTATGTTTGTCCTGAAGTTAATGTAAGTTAATGTAGATAGCCTTAAATAACCCCTCATTCCTTTGAATGAGGGGTTATAGAAACAATTACCTGCTCAACAGGAGCAACGTTTTTAGTGAGATTCAAAAACAATCATTAATGTCTGATTCTAATTGGAGGCAACCGGTTTGAGTTAATTAATAGAATCCTGTTAAAGCATGTTTAAATGGACAATACTAAAGTTGTAATCTTATTGATTCCTCGAATTCCCGCAAAAAATATTAACAACTCGAAGGGAGAAGTGATAATCTTGATCGAGGGTTTCAACAATTTTGAAGTTGATTCAGATCAACAACAAAAGGGAGCTAATGGCGGTGAGGGTTCCATGTCTTTTAGTGATCTTTTTACATCTGAGTTTATGCAACAATATACACAGTTTGAATCAATTGAAGACCTTCTATCTTCTGGCGGATTTGTAATAAATTCCGAGGAAGATTACGAGGCTATCCCAGATGAAGACATTGATGCTCATGTAGCAAAGACTACCAAATTTAATTCTTGGAAAGAGCTGCTCACGAACGCGATAGAAACCACATTTACTTTGAAGAATTAGGGTTAAGAAAGAATTACATGTTTATCGTACATAGACCCTGAAAAATTTAAAAAACTGGCAAGTTGTGCTTTAGAACCTAAATCCACATTCTTCAGCATCTCCTCTTTAAAAACAGGATAGCCCGTTCGATCTACGATGTACCCCACATGTTCTTTGGGAAGAGAGCGATCAATGTGCTTATCAATATAGACATAAAGGTTAGCACAAAGTTTTAAGACCACCTCGCGTTCTGCCCATTCCAAAAAACTGGCAGCTAAGCGAGGATTCTTTTTCCCAGTTCTCCCCATAATCACCACTCGATAATATTGTCCTCCTCGAGTCCAAGCAGCTGTCGGGCATTTTAGTACACACTCACCACAGCCTATACAACGTGAGGCATCTCGTTTTACTTTATAATTAACCAGGGTAAGAGCTCCTGTCGAAACCTTGTGACAGTTTTTAATACAGGCCTGGCAGCCTATACAACGTTGAGCATCATAAAGAGGTTCAACCTGCCCTAGAATTCCTATATCATGCATATGAACCTTTACACAGTCATTTGGGCAGCCAGTGATAGCAATCTTAACGTGCGGATTATTAGGATAGATTATTTTCTCAATATCTTTCGCTAAAGCCGTCGTATCAAACACAGCATTGGTGCAAACCTTGTTGCCAATACAGGCTACAACATTACGTGTCCCAGCTGAGGGATATCCTTGATCAGCTTGATCGATAGTTACTCCAATCTTAACTTCAAGTTCTTCAATTAGCGGTGTAAGCAAAGCATTAATTGCGGTCATATGTTCGAAGGCGATTCCGGGAATTTCAAACCCTTGCCGAGTAGTAATATGAACTGCGCCATTACCAAAGCGTTCAGCAATCTCCTGGATAAGAGGAAGTAACTTCACGGGCAAATACCCGCCAGGCACCCTAATACGCAAGCACGTAAGATTCCTGTCTTTGGTGATACGCCAGGCATTTTTCATAACCCTTTTCGTATTAATCGTCAAAATAACCCCTCCTACTTTAATCCAAGAGAGTTTGCGCTTTAGTAAAATTAAACACGGGACCTTCCAAACAAACATAGGTCTCGTCGATCTTGCAGTGCCCACATTTGCCGAGCCCACAGGACATCTTACGTTCGAAGGAAACCCAGATATGCTCTTGCTTCAAGCCTCTACACAGAAATTCTTGAGCGGTATATCTCATCATTATAGGTGGCCCAACGATGACAACTCGCACATCCTCAAGTGAGGGGAGTTGAACATCTGGGATTAGGCTAGTGATTAAGCCCGTTTTGCGCGAGCAGGAATTAGGTATTACTTCGAAATTCCCAAACTCGTCCAGTTTATCCACTGTGACTTCAACCCTAAAGACTTGCGACCATTTATCTAAATCGCTTGCAAATAAGACATCTCTGGGAGTTTTAAACCCGGTTAAGATATCACATTGTTTCAGAAGTTCTGGATGAGCATAGAAGTAATTAATGACACTCTTGACCGGAGCTAATCCGGTTCCACCGGTTGCAATAATTAGGTGTTTACTATGAAATGACTCAATCGGAAACCCAATCCCGTAGGGGCCACGCAGATATAGATGGTCTTCCGGGTTCAGTTTGTCAATACCCTCAGTCACTTGGCCAACTGTGCGAATAGTCATTTCAATATAACCCTCACCAAAATCACTGATCGAAATCGGGCACTCCCCAACTCCCGGGAGAGAAACTTCCATAAATTGACCAAAAACCGGGTTTATTTGGCATTCTAAACGATATGTCCAATCCAGTTCAGTTTGTTGGTACTTGTCTAAAATCTTAGCCTTAAATGGTAAATAATTATTGTTAACCACAGTTACCTACCTCCTCTTTGCCCAATCGATCGATACAGTGAGCCAAGGAGATATATTCAGGACAGGCATTATCACAACGTCCACATCCTACACACATATGAACTCCAAATCTTTGTTTAAAGTCGTTAATTTTGTGCATGACCTTAAAGCGCATCCGTTCCCCGTTGGTGCGGCGAAAACTATGCCCACCTGCCATATCTGTAAATCCATCAATATGACAACTAGCCCAAACACGCCGTCTCTCTCCACATTTAGGATTATCTTCATAGAAAATATCCTGCATCGTGTAACAACTGCAGCTTGGACAAACTACCGTACATCGTCCACAAGCAATACAGCGAGCACCATACTCCTCCCAGATAGGATTTATGGCAACTGACTCTAGGTTTAGATTTTGCGGAACCTGAACCATTTGCCTATTGATCTCAACAAACTTGGGAGATACCTCGAATTGCTCACCATAGAGAGCAAACAATCCGTCAATATCTATCTTGACATCACTAAGGTAGAGGCCATTTTCATAACGCACAGAAGCACTATAATTCTTAGTGGTATTCGTCCCCATGCTAACACAAAAACAACTGTCAAAGCTTTCTTGACAATCCATAACAATAAATTTAAGGCGCTTTCTCAACTGCTCATAATAATAGTCCGGTGAGGGACCATTTTCTAACATAATTTTATCCAGACGTTCTACAGCTTGAATATCACAAGCGCGAAGGAAAACAATGATACCCTTTTCATCGACGACGGATTCCTTAAACTCATCTCCGGTAAAATAAAATAGTGTCTGGGTAATCGGATAAAAGGTTTCCTTGGGGGAAAAATACGATTTCTGATTAAATACAACCTCTTCAACTCTCGCTATTTCGTCATAACCAACCAAATCGGCATCCGAAAACTTTCCCTTACCTTTTAATAAGATTGGAGCATAAACTCGATGTTTTTTCCTTAGATTCTCAAGAAGTTGATTAAATGCTGCGGCAGTATACTTATAGCCCAAACTTAACACTTCCTCTGATTTTCTTAACTTCAAGTATAAACCACTGATTCCTTTGTGACTGTGATTCCTATCACAATAGAATGAGAATATAAAGGGGATGTGTGAAAACTCAGTCTCCAAAATTTCAAGTGGTTACAACAATCAATAAGCGTCCTCATTTCACTATAAAAGTGGAGTGAGGACGCTTGTGTTTTGATGATATAGAAGCAAAAGTGGGGATGTGAAAAATATAGTAACAAGTTTTAACACAGCCCCTTTCTCTCAAAAACCGATCACGACCAAAAGAGTGTTTTTTAGAGCAATGCTGATTTTCGCAAGGATCCGTAAACACTCTTCGTCAGAATTCCTGCCACAATTGTTCCTACTAGGGCAGTTATGCATGAACTTATAAGTGCGATCTTCCAATCAAGATGAATGACATAAATTAATCCCGCCATTACACATAAATTGCCAGTAACGGTACAACCGATCTGCGCTAGTATATGGTGGCTTAATTTTTCCATGGAAAATTTCATGGCAATTAGTGAGTAGACAATTGATCCAATGGTATTAGCAAATAAGAAGAAAAAGGCCAGTGGTGAGTAAGCTGTAGCCATAGCTACAATAGCTTCAACTAAACCAGCTATAATACCCGCCGGTTGTTTGTACATTAAAACTATGAGACCTGTAAAGAATGCCCAGCATGTACCATTGAGCAGTAAGAGGGTCGGGTCCAAAACAGCATCAATACGTCCAGTTACCTGCTCCATAATCACAAATACGATTCCAATAATAACTGCGCCAACAAGTGCTTTAGTATCTGTTCTGACTAACTTCTCTTTCATTTTTAACTCTCCTCCTAAATTTATGATAATTATATTAATGGTAATACCTTGCTTGTAAGGCTGATGATCATTACCAATAACATCGCTGTGATTAACGCAATATCGTATTGCTTAATAGCTAAAGCGGAAGAAAAAGTTCGGGTTCTGCTTCGTCCATATCCCCTCAACTCCATAGCCAGAGCTGTTTCAGTTGAGCGACGGACGGCGCGATATAAAAATGGCAGGAAAGTTGGGATGATACTTCTGAGATTGTCCCAGACGCTTTCCATTTTTAGTCCCCGGGTACGTTGGCTATCCATTATGGATATGTATTCAGCTTTCATGATTGGGAAGAAACGAACACTCAGTCCTGCCAGCATGGCATAGCGGTAGGGAATTTTGAATTTCATGAGCATTAGGGTAAATTCTTGGGGCGAGGCTGAGGTGAAGAATTGCATGCTTGCAAAAAAAATAAGAGAAGCTTTCAGGATACCAGTGATCGCTAGAGGTATGGCTTCACTGTAGATTTTAAGAATTCCCCATTGATAGATCAAAACTCCTTCGCGACAAAAGATCAGTTGAACGATTAGTATCTGAAGCCCCAAAAGCACTAGAATCATAATCATGATCTTATATTGCTTCAATGAACGAGTTAAAATAAGAGACGCCATAATACATATTAGTAAAACACTGCCCAGTTGAACGGCAGTTTGACAACTCAGCGAAAAATAAATCATCAGAGCATACCAGACAAGTTTTGTCCGGGGATCAAGCTTAGAAAGTCCCATCTTATATCTTAAACCTCCCTGTATTAACTTGATTTTCTTGGTTTTCCTCTTTTTTCATAGGCTTGCTAACTCACCAAAAGAACTTATCACGTGTTACTTACAGGAATGCTCCCTGAATGAAATTATATTATGGAAATCTAGGCCAATAGCATTAAGAGTCGCGAGGTGCTTATCGAGATCTTTGATCGAAATATCAAGCTGAATCCTGTGGTTATGCAAGGCAACCAACCTGTTTGAATAGTTTCTAGCCATGGTCAGATCATGAGTAATAACCAGGATTGTCTTGCCATTTTTCGCTAAAGCGAATAGTTTATCCATGATCATATATCCTTGGTTTTCGTCGAGACCCGATGTCGGTTCATCCGCAATGATGAAGTTCGGATCATTGACCAAGATAGAAGCTAGTGCCAAAAGTTGGCGTTGGCCACGACTTAAGCGCTGTGGATGCATTTTTTTATAATCTTGCAGCCCCACAAATCTTAGGCATTCATCAATTTTCTGTTCAATTACTTCATTTTGTTCACCCCTTAGCTTTAGTGAAAATCCAACCTCTTCTTCCAACGTGCTGGCAAAGATTTGATAGTCAGGGTTTTGAAACAGGAAGCCAGTGTGCACACGGATCTCTGGGAGATTTTCCTTAGTTAGGGGCTGATTAAACACTTTAATTTCACCCTTAGAAGGCTTCATCAGCCCGACAAGCAGTTTGGCCAAGGTCGATTTCCCAGAGCCATTTAAACCAACGACCGTTAAAAAATCGCCCTTATGAATTTCTAAATTAATGTCTGCACAACCCTGTAGATTGTTCTTGTACTGGTAGGTAACATTGATCATTTCTGCAACGATTTCCTTGGGCACAACGTTCCTCGCGTGAAAAGGAATGTTGTTTTTTAACCTTTCCCTTCGTTGCTTGATCTGATCCTTGTAATATTCCTCAGGAGCATACTGTTTGACAATCTCACCGTCCTGTATATAGAAGACTCTGTTGGCATAATTAAGGACTTCTTCGATTCGGTCCATGACCAAAACAATCGTCAAATTCTTAGTTTTATTTAACATAGCTAGCCGTCTATACAGCTCATCTCGACCCTGTGGATCCAGTTCAGCAGTCGGTTGATCAAGAATCAAAATTGGGGCGTTAAGGGCCAATACACTGGCTAAAACAACTCTTTGGGCCTCTCCGCCTGAAAGCGAAGCAGTCTGTCTGTTTTCATAGCCTGCCAGACCCACAAATTCCAAAGTATTTTTAACTGTCTGATCAATTTGCTGAAGGGGGATTTCCAAGTTTCCGAGACCGAAGGCCACCTCTTCGTAGACATCTAGACTGATAATTTGATTCTGAGGTTCCTGCATCATATATCCCACATAGTCGGACATTTTATTGAGGTGCATGTCCTGGAGATCGTTCCCCAGGATGGTGACCTGGCCTGTTAATTCGGCTTTATGGTAGTGAGGGATTGCCCCTGTGATGGAGTGCAATAAAACTGATTTACCAGAGGCTACACCCCCGGTAATGACGATGAAATCTCCTTGATTTATCTCAAAACAAATGTTTTTGAGCACAGGTTTTTCTTCATGTGGGAATACAAGTCTTTCAATGTTAATTTTTGCAATCGTTTCCATAGCAACTCCTAAAACATTAAAAATAAAAAAGTTCTAGCTTATTAAAAAGCTAGAACTTTACCATTGTCCTAATTGCAATATTTAGTAGGCAGGTCTCCTGACTTATAGACTAAAATGTACGCCTTCCCAGTTACCCCAGTGGCCTATGTACATTCTTAACATCTAATTACAGTGGTGGGTCCGTCCAGGATTGCTACCTGGTTCCCTATTATCCCTTGCGGGCACCTATAAATAATCTATTCACTTGAGATTATGATAGAATAATTAATTTATTTTGTCAATAGGAAACGATTACATTAAGCTGAAAAACATCGGGGTTAGCGCAATCGGGCTATTGTTGCACATTTTTCAAAGCTAATTACTTCTTAAATCGAACGAAAAGGGTTTCCCATTTTCGTCCCAAATCAGAATCTAGCCCAAATCCAGCGGATTGTTCCATCCGGTCTGATAATAACGTAATTCTTTGGTTACTGCCCAATCAACCCCCTCTTCTGTAAAAACAACCCCATATTCCTGCCTAGCCTTGGCCGGTGAAATGAGGCCATTCAAAACATCTTGCCAAACCCTCTCCGGGTCACGCTGTCTGGGGTCTCCCCAACCACCACCACCTGAGGAAACCACGGTGAGTACCGTCCCCTCCGGCAAAGTACGGGCACTTTCTTTGCTTGCCAGAGTCAACGTTTGTCCGTCTGGCATAGATAATTCGGCACAGTTCAGACTGCCAGGTTGACCGGACGAAGTACCAAAGGGGGGAATTTTCATGCCATCACCAAACATGACAATATTCGTCGGCTCACCGTAAAACTTAAGGCTATAACGAACACCCGGTCCGCCACGCCACATTCCAGACCCAGCAGTGTCCATTTCCAGCTCATGGCACAAGGTCAAATGCGGGTATTGAATTTCATTCGCTTCAATATTAGGGGCACGAACACCTCCATAATTGGACAATGGAGCCATATAGGGATAACCATCTCGCCCGGATATCCCCCCGCCTGAACCTAATGCGCAAAAAGCAAAACCCACGTAAAAACCCTGATTACGGGGATCAATGCCATAAAAGGATGGCCCACAGTAACGCCCAAAACCAGCAGGCAAACATCCCCCCGCG
This sequence comes from Desulfosporosinus cupriresistens, assembly GCF_001707885.1. Taxonomy (GTDB): domain Bacteria; phylum Bacillota; class Desulfitobacteriia; order Desulfitobacteriales; family Desulfitobacteriaceae; genus Desulfosporosinus. The sequence continues at coordinate 36,233 of NZ_MASS01000021.1, forward strand.
ATTGGATCTAGGGCTTGAAAGATCGCGCTGATGATTTCACTGGCTGGGGTAAGTGTACTTAAGGTGACCGGAGCCGGGTCCCGAGGGTTAAGCAAACTCCCCTCAGGCAAACAAACTTTGATCGCTCGAAACGCCCCGCTATTGCGGGGAATATCGGAGCCTAACGCCCAAAGGGCCCCAATCCAAGCAGCGGTCGTACTAGTGACTAAGGCAGAATTGACAAAACCTTGGACTTGAGGATCGGTACCTTGAAAATCAAGTGTCATTTCCTCTCCGTTAATGGTCACTGTCACTCTAATCCTGATCGGCTTCTCTTGAAAGCCATCATCATCAACCCATTCTTCAGCAGTATAAGCTCCATCCGGCAAACGTTTAATCGCTGAACGAGTAAGGCTTTCGGCATGATCGAGGAGATAAGTAACCGTTCCCTTGATCCTAGCAACTGAGTAATGCCCTACTAACTCTCTTAGACGAGCAAGACCGATGTTGTTCGCCCCCATCTGGGCCCACAAATCATTTTGCAGCATTTGCGGATTTCTGACATTTTGCAGGATCAGATCCATGACCTCGATTATTACCTGCCCCTTGCTCACAAGTTTGATGGGTGGGATGCGTAAACCCTCCTGAAAAATCTCCGTAGCTTTGGCATTATAACTCCCCGCCACAGAACCTCCGATATCACCATGATGGGCCCGGCTAACACAATAGAAGAGCACCTCCCCCTCCACGACTGAAGGGGTAATAATTCCGATATCCGGTAGATGATTTCCCCCTTGATAAGGATCATTAAGGATAAAAACATCACCCTCTTCGATTTGCCCTGAGTATTTTCTGATAACTTCTTGGACGCTAAATGTACCAGCCGCCGCTAAAATAGGAATACCATTGATCTGCGAGACTAAATCCCCAGCCCCATTACAGATTCCACAAGCAAAATCACAGGCCTCAGCAAAAATTGGGGACCTGGATGACCGTTCTAAAGCATAGCCCATTTCTTTGGTGATTGTATCAAGACGGTTGGCGATTACTGCACGCTCGATAATCTCATCCATTTTGGCATTCATTTTCACGCCCATCCTTTCCTATTATAATAGATAGATTTCCTACCGGATCTATTTTTGCCTGGCAGTGTTCTTCCACTAAAATTGTCGTATACTCCTTCTGAATTAAAGCGGGCCCTTCGATACACCCTCCGACCTCTAAACCTTGCCAAGGGTAAACTTTCATCGCTTGAAAACTCCCACGCCAGTAGATTGAGCGTTGCTTAATTCGAGGTGTGGCATTCTTAGCCACATCATCGTTCATACTAGGATCTTTGAACATCGCGCCTTGTGCCTTCCACTCTGAGAAGGGTTCTTCCTTCTCTATGGCTAACAAGCGAAAGTTAACAAGTTCTAAAGGCTTCTCCGTCTGACTATACCCATAAAGTTTCTGATGAGTATGATGAAAGTCCTTCGTTAACTGTTGCCAAACGGCAAGGTCTTTAAGGTTACCAGACAGAGTAATATTAAGTTCATGATGTTGATCAGGGTACTTTAAATCAGCAGACCAAACATATCTGCGCTGCTCGCTCTTAACTCCGAGGCGGGTCAACTCTTGGTCGACCTGATGTTGCATCTCAACAAAAACATCATACCATTGTGGATTAGGTACTTTTCCCAGCTCTTCAACGATACTGCGCAGGACCTCAAACTGAAAACGAGCATGATGCAATCCTTGGGCACAAAAAACCGGAGCTAGTTCCGGAACTTCAACCCGCTGGATACCTGCCCCTGCTGCTAAAGCTGTGGCAAACAAAGGCAGGGCCCCCCCAACAGCTGCCAACGCGAAAGAACGAGGGTCATACCCTTTTTTTACAGTCATTAAGTAGACGGCATCAATCATCAAGGAAAGAGCCACCTGATAAATAGCATAGGCCGCTTCGTGGACAGATAATCCTAAAGGACGAGCTATTTTCGTTTCAATAGCCTGGTAAGCCAGTTGCGCATCCAACGGCATACGGCCGCCCAAAAAATCCGAACTATCTAATAAACCCATGATTAACGCTGCATCCGTTATCGTTGGTTCTTGCCCACCCAAGCCATAGCAAATCGGCCCCGGCTTGGCACCCGCGGATTGCGGTCCAACCCGCAACATTCCTCCCTTGTCCAACCAAGCAATACTTCCTCCGCCAGCCCCGACAGTATGGATATCTAACATCGGCAGTTGAACTGGGTATCCAGCAATCTCTGCCTGGGGAGTCATTTCCATTTCCCCTTGTCTGATTAAAGAAACATCGAAGCTGGTTCCCCCCATATCGGCCACAACCAATTCGGACAGTCCCTGCTCACGGGCCAGTGCCCATCCCCCTTTAACTCCTCCTGCCGGACCCGAAAAAAGGCTGTGCACAGCACGCCGGCTTGCTTGCTCTAAATCAGTCAAACCGCCATTATTTTGGGCAATTGAAATGGGCACCCTGAGTCCTTGATCACGCAGATGAATCCTCAAGTCCTGCAAATAATGACTTAACACAGGACTCAAACGCGCATTTAAGACTGTTGTTGTGGTCCGCTCGTATTCCCCTAGTTGGAAAGAAAGTTCCGAGGAAAGGGTGATAAAGAGTTCGGGCAAATGGATCTGCAAACGCTCTTTAAACTCTATTTCGTGTTCCGGGTTGCGACAAGCAAAGAGCAAGCAAACAGCAACGGCTTCTACCTCTTCTCGTTGTAAGAAAGCAGCAATTTCTTTCACTTGCGCACTATCCACAGCCTTAAGCGACACACCCCTATAATCCATGCGTTCTCGCAGTCCAAGGCGCAGAAATCGAGGGACTAAAACAGGGGGTAAGACCTGATGGAAATTCCATTGTTCAGCCAAACGGGAACGACGTAATTCTAAGGCATCACGAAAGCCCTCCGTCGTAATTAAGGCAGTTTTCACACCTTGACCCTGCAAAAGAGCATTGATCCCTACGGTAGTCCCATGTATAAATTTCTCCGTTTGCCCAAGAAAGTCTGGAAGCGAGAGACCGAATCTATGGGCTAGTTCTGTTAAACCACGTAGCATCGGTTGCAGAGGATCATCCAAACTTGATGGGACTTTGGCAGTATAAGTGCGCCCTTGCTGCTCTCGAACCACAAAGTCTGCGAATGTTCCCCCGACATCAACGGCTATTTCGAACATGTTTATCCTCCTTTGAAAAATAAGAAGTCCCCAGGACGGGGACCAAATGTCGAACTGCGATTATAAGCCAAAGGACCCCATGAATCGCCGAATCTGCTGTTGTACTTCGGTCGACATTTCTACCACGGGTGCAAACCCTTGGAGGGGTTTCGTTGCATCGATACCCATTTTTGCCGTTCGACTTAGTTCATCACTGGACGGATCTAGCGTACAACCCATTCCCATATGTTGAGGCACGATGGTCACTCCCCTATCTGCCTGCAGCCGGGTCGCCATGGCCCAAAGAACTTGGCGCTCATCAAAGACATCCACATCTTCGTCGACTACAACTACCATCTTCAGGTTATGGTCCACTGAAAAAGCTGTAAAAATCGCCTGCTGGGCCTGGCCTTCAGCAATTTTCTTCATGGAAATGTAACAATGAAATAGCCCGCAAGCTGAAATGGGAGCATGGACGTTCTTAACGTTAGGTAGGGTTCGGTTCAGGGCATTCAACACATCCCCTTCTCGTTGCACGGCGACAATCGTAATGTGCTCTGAACTCATGCCGGGTGTAATATCCTGAAACAATGGTTTTGTACGATACTGAATCGCTTTAACTTTGAAAACATTTTCCGTACTACGATAACAGGCATAATTGGTAAATTCGGCAAAAGGGCCTTCGGATTCCCGAGCTCCTGCGACAATTTCCCCTTCAATCACTACCTCCGCATAAGCTGGAACCATCAAATCCACTGTTTTACAGTGAGCGACTTCCATAGGAGCGCCGAACAATCCCCCCATAGCTGCAAACTTTCCTTGATTGTAGGGTATCAAAGCCATGGAGCCCATGGAAATATTAGGATGGATACCGAGAACGATGCTCGCTTCTAGTGACTTACCTAGTTCTTCTGAGCGGCGAAAGTACTCCCATAAACGTTGGCGGGAATGGAGGCTGATGCCTAGTTTGTCTTTCCCTTTCAATTGCATCCGGTGATAACCTGCAGTTTCTACTCCTGTCTCTGGATCTCGAGCAATGACCAAACCTGCGGTAATGTAAGGCCCTGCATCAATCGGAAAGTGAGTTAAGATCGGCAATTTATACAGATCAACCTCAGAGCCTACAAAGACATTCTCTTGAAACGGAGCATCAGTTACCTCCACAGGTTCGATCCGCTGATTAATACGCTTGGAAAACTCAGCGGCCAGATCGTTGGGAGCTACGTTCATCGCTAAGGCCAAACGCTCACGAGGGGCCAGGACATTGGTTACCACAGAAATATCATGGCCCTTAACCTTTTCAAAAATCGTCAATGGATAGCGACGCGCCTTCTCCAATTCCATAATTAACGTACTTATTTCATACTTAGGATCAATTTCCTCCTGAACACGGACAACCTCTAAGGGATTTTGCTGTTTAACTCGTTCAATAAATGTTCTCAAATCCTGTTCCACGATGTTTACCTCCTCCAACTTCGAATACAGAAAAAAGGCGATAAAAAAGCCCACAGTCACAAAGACTGTGAACTTTACCGTCGCCCACACAGTCTGCCCAAGGCAAACTCATCAACATTACAGGCAGGTCTTCTGGCTCAAAGGTCATCATCTCTGTACGCCTTCCCAGCGAAAGCCAGTGGCCAGTGTACAAGACTCTCTCTTCACAGTGGTGGGTCCGCTCAGGATAAGTACCTGATTCCCTATTCTCCCATTAAGGGCACCTGTAACATAAAAATTATCGTTTTATTATTGGAATAATTAATCTTTCGACACAAATTTGATAATTCCTGCTTTTTGCGGATTTATTATTCTAAACATGCATTAGGGCAAAAAATTTACGCTTTAGTTTCTAATTTTAAAACAGAACCAAGATATGATGTTAATTTAACAGGAACTGATAATTTAGGTAATAAAGTTGAATTTTATTTATCTCATGGAGATAAATAGGGAGGGTTATTTAAAATAGAAACTATAAATGGAAATCTTGATGTGAATGCAAAAACATTAATACTCACGCCTTACGCCGCTAAATATCCTGATAAAAGTGGTGAGATGAATGGTGAGTATAAACAAGTAGGAGATAAATTCACAATTGATTTATCATTATTAAAATGATGATGTAAACAAAAGAATTAGGGTTGATTGTTCATAGAAACAGGTGCTTTCTTATAAATTTAAGAAAGCACCTGTTGTAAATCACTTGAAAATTTCCGATTTTTCCGCCTTAGCATCCCACAAACCATTGACTTTCAAAAATATCAATGGTAAACTAAAATTTGTATATTTTACGTTAATGACTATAACATCTCACTTTTATCATACCATACAAACAACCTTCTTGTCAATAGCTTAGACCAAAAATATTGGAGGTATTAAAAAAATGCAGAGCATGTTTACCCTAATCCCTTCATCCGTGACAAACCAACTAGCTATTGCGGAAATTGTCGATTGCAATAAAAAAACTTCTCGTTATGGATTAATTCTTTCTCAAGCAGATGCACTAGAACTCGTGATAACCCGTTCAGAAGCCCTAAGCAACTACGGACGCATTGAATTCAGCGGTGGTATTATTAGTAAACTTATATTAAGTTTCTCTAACTCCCCCTTCCTGACTAAACACAACTATGTCGCAACATTAAACGATTTAATAGAGACTTTCTACTACTTTAAAAATGAGACGCTTGACGAAATTAGTGACGATGAATTGATTTCGTTAATGAAGAAGTATTTTGATCAGCGTTGTCAAGGTTCCGTTGAACTACTGCAAAATCGCGAATTAGAAGTCTTAGCACGCAATGTACGATACGGAATTAGTGATTATGAAGATATCTACAAAGATACCGAAGAGTCTTTTGATGAGGAGGGTTTTGATGAATAAGCTAGAGAAACAACAACCGATCATTAAAAGACAAAATCTTAACGAATCGGATTATTTTCAATCAATTTTACAGGAATCCTATCGGCTTAACTTATTAAGCGTTACTGAATATGAAACCATTCAAGTGCAAAGCCTTCAACTCTTAGCTAAACAAGTACAGCGGTATACTGGTGGCGAAAGCAGTTCTGTTAAAGTAGAAACCGCCCAAAGCATTATGCAATCGATTCTTTATGTTATTGGTAGCTACCTCAAAACTTTTCCAGAGGCTGAGCTAGGCTTGGCAGCCCTTAAACAAAAACCATTATTAGAACTCTACCAACATGGCAAAAAGTTAATCACAGCACAACTAGCTAGTGCTAAACAATTGCTAATCGATATTCAAACGGATGGCTTTATCACAGATAACCAAGCTTACAATGATACGATACAGAACGCCATACCGCCTTTTTTCACTGATTATGATGTAAATTTTGCAGCCCACGATACCCCAGCATCAATCGATTACCCTTTATGTAATGATAAGATGGATTTGGTTGGTATTGAATATATCTCAAATTATCTTGAAACACTCTGTTTAGAAAATAAATTCTTGGATCTTTTCCCGATGCCGGCAATTAGTCGCTTATTACAGGGTTTCAATGACCACCATAAAGACCTGCTCATTAATATTTTTGGACTTGTGCTTACGAACGCACTCGGGTGTGTATTGTTAGGCAAAACTATCACTCTTCTTAATATAGAACCGAAAGAAAGAGAATATCTGCAACAAAAATTACTAAATCTTTCACACACCGAATTAAACAATCGTTTGCATAAGACATTAAGGCAATTATGTATAGATCTTGACCTATCGGATCGGTCATTAAAAAACCACATGATAGGAATTATCCCTGATTTATCTGTAAGACTAAAAAATGCTCTCGAGAATAACAGATTGGAATCAATCTTTATTAGCTTCAAAGATAATCCACTGCAATCAGTCCTTTTTGAAGAAGGCAACAAAATGGATGACGAACTATTTCGAAGCATCGCTAATGAAATTAAAGAATGTAGATATGTCTCAGATAAAATTGCAATCATTCAGAAAGAAATTCACAGTATAAGTGATTTTATTGATATTCTCGGAAGTTATTGTATCTTTGATAATGAATTTACCGATATCTTCCAATCGCTTGGAGATATGGAACTTGCACTCCTTCTGAAGATGGTACCCTCTGGCAATATCATAGACTCGGATATCCATTTCACTGAAAGCGAGAAGGAATGGCACAATAGGCTGAATACTTTCTTTTCCGAACTTAGATTACCCAGACAGAAAAGGATTAGAAAGCTCGTTGGAAATATTGTTGTTCATCCTTGACAGGACCTCATGAACAGCAAGGTTTGTGGGTGCTAGGTTATACTACACATTATTTTGCCCCGCTGATGGCGGAGCTAAAATAAACTCGTATTCGCCTGAATACTGTTGAAAACGAAAAGTTTGCGAAAAGGGGTAACTTTAGCTTAGAATTGAGGTTATTGACCACTATATTTCGATCGTACTAAGGAGGCAAAATCATGAAGAGTTTTCTAAATTCCATTCAAGAAAGGGTTCTATTATATGATGGTTCTAAAGGGGTAATGCTCCAAAGGAGAGGTCTAACCGGAGCAGAAGCATCAGAATCCTGGAATTTATCCAATCCAGAGGAGGTTAAAAACCTATATAACCAATACCAAGTTGCTGGTTCAGATGTGATTCAAACAAATACGTTTCCGGGTAATCGAGTTACTCTAGGTAAGCATGGTTTAGGCGATAAAACGTATCAACTAAACTTTGCAGGTGTAAAACTAGCCAAAGAAATTACCGGCGATAGTACTTACGTTGCTGCTTCAGTGGGTCCGACTGGTGAGTTATTAGAGCCTTCGGGCAATTTGAGTTTTGATAAAGCCTATAGTATTTATACAGAACCCTTAAAGGCCATCGAAGATGCAGGTGCCGATCTTGTTAATTTTGAAACATTTTCAGATTTGAATGAATTAAGGGCAGCTATATTGGCTGCTAAAGAAACTACAAAGCTTCCTATTATTGCTTCGGTAACCTTTAATGCCAACAGTCGAACGCTATTTGGTAATTCAGCCGAAGTATGTGCTATAGTCTGTCAATCACTCGGTGCTGTTATCATCGGCGCTAATTGTTCAGGTGGTCCCGATAGTTTAATTGAACCCATTAAAAAAATGTATTCTGTAGCATCCATTCCTCTTTGTGTAAAAGCAAATGCCGGGATGCCTGTACTGGATGATGATGGTAATGTAATCTATCACCAAAAACCCGAACAGTTTAGTTCTTACACCAAAGAATTTATAGAAAATGGAGTAAGACTTATTGGTGGATGTTGTGGAACTACCCCAGAATTTATTGTGGAGATTAAAAAGGCTCTTGCTGAGTTAGAAACCCCAGAGTTAAAGTTTAAATTCAATCCAACCATTGCTTCAGCTTATAATCATCTTATTCTTTCCCCAGACAAAAACTATTCGGTTAAAAGACTTTCTCCAGAAGCCGTTACTTTATTAATAAAGGGTAATTTTTCTACCTTGGTGAAAGAATCTAAGTCCGAAGATTTTGATTACCTTTTATTAGATTTCGGCAATATCGATATATCGTTTGATGTATGGAGCTTCGCCAGTGAATTCGGATTGTTAATCAAAAAACCTGTCATGATCAAGTCCGAGTCTCCAGAAATTCTCTATAAATTCCTAAGATATTATCCTGGAAAGGCCGGAGTGGTTTTATCTGATAACTCTCAACTATCTCTTTCTCAATTACAACACTACGGCGCTTTAATAGTAAACGATGCATTGGTACCGTATTTATAAGATGACTGACAGCTTCGCTAACTCTCCATCATACATCACTTGTCCGTGATCAATTAGAATCATCTGCTCACAGAGCTTCTCGATATCGGACATGTCATGAGTTGTGAGGATTGGCTATGATTTTGATCATGCCAAAGAATCCCTCAAGGAACTTAAGTAATTAGCCTATGCATTTAACTTCAATTTGGTGGAGGGCCGCCATCACCAGGTGATCCACCCCCACCAACCAAATTAAATCCTGAACTAGAACTAGATTTGGTTGTTGTGGTAGTTGAATTCGTTCCCGTGATAACTTCTTGACCTTCTTCTAAACCGCTCTTGATTTCTACATTCGTTCCATCATCAAGACCAGTCTCCACTGGAATAAACCGAACATTCGTGACTGCATTTCCGGCATTATCAGTAGTTGATTTTTCGGGAACTGTAACACCGGTTTGAGTACCACTTGTTTTAAGCGCTTCGCTGGGAACTGTTAAAACATTACTTACTTGAGCGACAATGATATTCACATTGGCATTCATACCCGCACGAAGCAAGTCGCTGTCTTGATCGACCGTGGCCTTGACTTCATACGTCGTCACGTTCTCGGTAGTTGTGCCTTGTAAGGCTACGGAATTCACTGTCCCACTAATAGGCTGATTTGGATACGAATCAAGGGTAATATCTACTTTCTGTCCTACTTTGCATTGCGAGATATCCTCCTGATCAATCGAGGCAGCAACTTCAAGTTTATCTTCTGTAGGAGTGATCGTAATGATTGAATTAGAGTCAGAGTCTTGGCCCAGTTCAAGTGGGCAACTGACAACAACGGCATCCACTGGGGCAACAATTGCAGCATCATTCAAATCCGCCTGGGCACTGGCTAGTTGCGCTTGCGCAATTTGAATGTCCGCCTGAGCCGATTGTATGTCTGCTGCCTTAGGACCCTGGACCTGTTGATCCACTTCATATTGAGCGGATGTAACATCGGCCTGTGCAGCAACTAAGGCTTTAGACGCTCCCCCATTTTTAAGATTCTTTGCAGAGGTTAAAGAGTCCATTGCCTGATTCAGAACGGATTGAGCGGATTGGATAGAGGACGTATTTCCACTCTGTGTGCCTTGGCTAAATTATCACTAGCCTGTTTCACATTCTGATCGGCCAAAGTGACTTGGTTATCTAAATAGCTGGGATCGGCATTTTGCATAGCCGATGTTAAACTTTGCTGCACCTTGGCCAGGGTAGCCTGAGCCTGCGCATGGGTTTGGTCATTGAAGGAATCTTCAAGATTTTGAACTTTCGACTCCGCAGAGGTTACATTGGCCTGTGCTTGCAAAACGGACGTCTTTAGCTTCGTTTCGTCTATCTTGGCAAGAACTTGACCCGCTTTAACTGTATCTCCTTCCTTAACATTGAGTTCCACGATCTTTCCAGCTGTCGAAGAGCTCCCACTTGTTGGGAATGTCAACGTAATCGCGTGTGGATAGTTAATCGTTCCAGTAGCCGTGATGACCTTTTTAACGTCTGCCATTTTTGCTTCAGATGAGTTAACCGAAGCCACGGCAGGTTTCGTTGTAAAATGTTTATAGCCCCAATAACCTGCTCCCAAGAGGATGAGAAAGCCCACTACCCCTCTAGTCACCCATTTTTTATTCATGCTCTTTCTTCCCTTCTTCCATTGCCAGGTGATTTATTCACAAAGTAACCCAATGGCCTAAGTCCACTTATTTATGTAGATGTGACTATCTCAGATATTAAAAATACAACATCAAAATGAATTTCAGCTGAAACATGACTGAATGTTGGCTGAAAGTTTCTCGCTGCACTGTTGCGCGATATCCTGCACAATTGTTCATTTTTCTATAGAGAAGACTTGGCTGCCGCCCACGAAGACACTGACTTCGCACGTATTAACCCTTCTTGCAGACACTGTCTTCGCACGTGTTAACTTGCGGAGAAGCCTTGGGGAAGGTGACTTCCCTAGTTGCACTTATGCTTCAGACGAAGACACTGACTTCGCACGTATTAGCCTTCTTGCAGTATGCCACGAAAAGTTATACTTTCTGAATTAGTACAAAAAACAGGGAGGTTACCGTACGGTAACCTCCCTGAAACTCTGGTCTATTCATAATAAGATGTAATTTATGCAGCTATTTAATTCAAACTAATCCACTGAATTATACTACTCAATATCACCGGTAAAATAGTCAGTTCCTTAACTGCAGCAAAATACCATTTCGCCAAGATGAACTCCCAAATTTTTCGCTACAATCTCACACTTAGCTCGCAGCAAGAAATACAACCTTCTATCCTCTTTACCAAACGCTTCTAAAGATTCATAATTAGCCTGCCCTTTACTGATCACAATGTCAGCGTTTTTATAGGCCTGCATAAATTCTTCGGAACAGTCTTTGAGAATTGTCCCTAAAAAACCGCTGCCGTTAGAAATTACCCGGATTTGCTCTGGCATACCTGTCATACCCACATGAGCCGCATCTTCCATCGTGGCATCATTCAAAATCGGTTGATCTTTAACTGCATAGGTTATCTTGATCCCAGATTCGGACAGTTGCTCAGCTAATAGCCTATCAAACGCAATTTCGCCGCTGTTATCTCCGAGAATTAATATCTCTCGGGCTTCTTTTAGCCTTTGGACGAAAGAAGCGTAATCATCCCGGGCAAAATCCTTCACCATGGCCTCCTGAATACTCCCCTCAACATCAAAATCTTTCAAGATGCCCATATCGATAATATTCCCGGCCACAGCGATTTTCAAAGCCATAAAGAGCGGATTATCACTTTGGTCAATTCTTTCTTTTAACTGGGGAAGGAGCTTGAGAGCCAATTCATTGGATTCCTTCTTAGCACTATGAAATGGATCCTCGATACCCAACAGCTCATTGACCTTTCTGAGAATAATGGTTGAGTTCTCTGCGGGAGTCCCTTGTGGGTCTAATCCTGGAAAAAGGGGCAAAGTCTGATGAATAATCTCTCTCATTTTCTCCTCTGGGAGTTCTGTTTGTGCTAAAGTATTGAGCATTTGCTTAATATAGCAAGGAATACAGTCCAGGGTAACGTTCACAAGTAGAGCCTCCTCGTTTATTTTATTTTTTAGCAGCTAGCAAGTCTAAACTCTAAGGTAATTGATAATATTATTTATTTCCAATTCGGCGCCTTACACAGAATAAATTTCACTTTTTTATTCAAATGCCCACCCGCCATGTTAAGTTGTACCTGTTGATTATACCATGCGATTCTGCCATTTAAAATTTTAATCTTAAGAGGCAAAGAAGCAAGCTCTATTCCTTGTAGTTTTCCCTTGCAGGATGCTTAGTTCAAAGTTATTCTTATAGAGCTTCCCCAGAATCCGTGTTCCTGGGGAAGAATAAATTCTTGACTATATATGTATTATTTGCTATGCTAAGACAAGCAAGAGGGAGTAGTTTTCAAAATAGTGTCAACACACTGGCCCAAAGCCTGGCATTATTTCGCTTAAAAGCGTAACGAGACTTTTGACGTATTGAGGTACGTCGAAAGTCTCGTTTTTAATTTGAAAGGAGGAGAACAATGGCACTAACTTTAGTATCACTGATTATTTCTGCAATATTAATCTATTTTAGCTGCGAATTATTCGTAAATGGAATCGAATGGGTGGGGTTAAGATACAATATCTCCAAAAATGCTGTCGGAACGATTTTGGCCGCATTTGGCACTGCTCTCCCTGAAAGTGTCGTTACCTTTATTGCAGTAGTTTTTGGAACTAATGCAAATCAAAAGGACATTGGAGTGGGGGCGGCACTCGGAGGGCCACTGGTTTTGAGCACTCTTGCATATGCTATTGTTGGACTAGGTATTATAATTTTTCGAAAAAAACGAGTTCATGGGATAAATATTGATTTAAGCAATAGTAAACTTGGTAGGGATCAGCTTTGGTTTTTAGGTATTTTTGTCTTTAAAGTTGCCTTAGGTTTTGTGGTATTCCGTGGTAAACCACTGATGGCCTTTTTATTCTTAGCTGCATACGGATTATATTTTTTCACCGAAATGAAAGAAACTGCTGATAACCATAATGAAATACTCGAGCCTCTTAAATTTTGCCCTAAGACTAAAAATCCAGAAACCCGATGGGTTTTGGTACAAACCTTTTTATCACTTGCTCTAATTGCGGTTGGTTCCCAGATTTTTGTTAAGAACTTAGATCATTTAAGTCTTGCAATTGGAATTGCACCACACATTATAGCATTATTCTTAAGTCCAATAGCCACTGAACTTCCGGAAATACTTAATGCGGTAATATGGGTGAGACAAGGAAAAGAAAGGTTAGCATTAGCAAACATAAGTGGATCAATGATGATCCAGGCCACAGTTCCTAGTGCACTTGGAATACTATTTACTCCTTGGATCTTTGACTCCTATCTTGCTCTAGCAGGGTTATTTACAATGGTATCCATCGCTTTTCTTTGGTTAACATTAAAAAAACAGCAGCTTTCCGCAAATAAACTTGTATTAGCTGCTGGGTTTTATGTATGTTTTGTAGTTACAGTCGCATTAATACACAGTTAATAGATATAACTTATGAAGTAAGTCAAACAACTCCCGTCTCTAGAAGGTTATTTCTTAGCAATGTCGAAAATAATGAATATCACAGATGGTAGGACGGTGGAGATAGATGGGATTATGGGTAATTTTTATGACAAGCTTAGTTATGGGATTTTCGGGAGCGATCATGCCAGGGCCTTTGCTTACAGTTACAATTAACGAGAGTCTTCGTCGCGGTGCTAGAGTTGGACCACAAATTGCCTCAGGCCATGCGCTTTTAGAGCTTGCCCTGGTGATTGCAATTTTCTTTGGTCTGGGAACCTATATCACTTTACCTTCTGTGAAAGGGACAATTGGAATTGTGGGAGGTTTATTCCTCTTTTGGATGGCATATGGAATCTTGAAGGAGTCTTTTCATGCTGTTGCCCTTGATCTTTCGGGCAAGATAACGGAAAAGGGTCTCAGTCCCTGGGTGGCAGGAATTACAGTTACTGCATCAAACCCTTATTGGTTTTTGTGGTGGGCAACTGCAGGTGCTGGTGCTTTGATGGTTGCTGCTGGTCAGGGTATCCTCGGAGCCATTAGCTTTTACATAGGGCATGTTTTATCGGACTATATCTGGTTTATGTTCGTCGCTTTTACAGTTGCTAGAGGAAAAAGGCTCTTTACTCCGATAGTTTACCGCGTTGTTTTAGGCGTGTGTGGCTTGTTTCTTGTGGGGCTTGCAAGTTACTTTGTTTATTCAGGCACCAGTTTCTTGTTGTTGTCCAAATCTTAAGTTTAGGCAATTACAGAATGGATTCTTATTTGACGGGATTATTTGTGCTATAACCGCAAATCCTGTTTTGACCTGTTTAATATTCTCAAGTAATGATTAGCTTCTCTTAATACATGATCTGCTAACAGTGGAATGATTATTGATTTTATTTTACATGTTAATAAGCCTTCTGTACCGGCTGCTTTAAAATCCCTGAAGGCACGGGTTGTTGTGATAGTTTCCCCTGTTAACTGCCCGAGCGTTATTGTGCCTTGCCCCCCTCCCTGTGCTATATGCTCAAGCCTATCAAACTGTCCCACAAAATTATTTGCTTTAGCAATTAGATCGGATTCAGTTGGGTCTAATAAATGACTAATAAACTGTGCGTGCTCAGCCATTTGCCTATTCCAAAACTTTTCTTCTTCGATAGCTTCCTGAACAAAATCAACTACCAAGCGCCGTTGCAAACGTTCTAATTGATGTATGTAGAAAAGTGCTTCTCTTCGGATATGTATTATTAATAAAGGAAAATTGAAAGTGAACAATTTACATTGCAGCATTCCTTCAAGAATGTTGGTTTTAAATAGAACCAAAGCATTCGTTAAACTAATAGCTTTCTGATTTAAGGCAGTGACTTGGGCCTCCAGTTGTGATAGATTTACACCTGCATTGGGAGTTAGTCTGAGTTCTTCTGTCGTTATAACTGATTCAATGGAAATACCGGAAAGTTCCTCGGTAATTTGTTCTGCCCGTAGAGTTTTATCTGTTATCGATTCCCCCGAAATTAATGTTTCCTCGCTAACTACCCCATTAGCGAGGATTACAGCTTTGTGTAAGACCTCGCCGAATTGCGACTTAAACATATCTGCTTGCTGCGCAAATGTGGCATCTTTAGCAACAAAACCAGCTTCCAGAAATATTGAATGTTCTTTCATAATTCGCCCAAAAAAGAGGTGTAGTTCCAGTGATTCGCGGACAAAATCTCCTGGTAGCAAAACTCCGTTCAAGCCTATCCCTCCCCGTTCTTCCTTTCCAATATTTTAGTTTATTCCCCCTATCTTTTAAAAAGACCCCCAACTAAATGACCAGGCGACCAATATGATTTCCGAACTTCTTTATAAGCCTAATGATTCAAAAAGACTCGCCTAATATTTGGCGAGTCTTTTATTATTTTTCAGAGTTTGTTGGGCAACACGCAAAAAATATTGCAAGATCAACTGAACCAGATCATCCCAGAATCTGTTCTGCGCAAAGCACTCCGTCCACCGCAGCCGATATGATACCTCCCGCGTATCCTGCTCCTTCCCCACAGGGGTAAAGACCTTTGATGCCAATAGCCTCTAAGCTGTCCCCTCTTGTGATGCGCACTGGGGAAGAACTGCGGGTTTCAGCCCCCGTCAACAGCGCATCCGGATAGGCAAAGCCGGGCATCCACTGGTCCATCTCTAAGATCGCTTTCCGTAGCGAATGAGTGATATATTCCGGTAAAAAGGAATCCAACTCGGCAAACTCAGTTCCGGGCAGATAGGTAGGCAGGACATCTCCGAAAGCTGTTGTTTTGCGCTTTTGGAGAAAATCCTCCAACCTTTGTACTGGTGCTTTATATCCTCCGCCGCCCGCTGCAAAGGCTGCTGCCTCTATCCTGCGCTGAAAAGCACAACCGGCAAGTGGATCATCGTTGTCCAGATCATTCTTCCCGATGGTCACCAAGAGCGCAGTATTGGCATTTCTACCGTCTCGCGCGAATTCGCTCATTCCATTCGTTGTCAATCTGTTTTCCTCTGACGTTGCCGCAACAACTGTCCCACCTGGACACATGCAGAAAGTGTATACCCCTCTTCCATTTTGCAGATGCACTACCATTTTGTAATCGGCTGCGCCAAGCTCAGGGTGCCCGGCGAAACTACCGTACTGGATTTTATCGATCATCTCTTGGGCGTGTTCAATGCGCACTCCCACGGCAAAGGGCTTTTGTTCTATATAAACGCCGCTATTCAGCAAACTTTCAAACGTATCCCGTGCGCTATGTCCGATGGCCAGGACAACATTGTCCGTAGAAACTTCGGCATTCCTCCCCTTTTCTTCAAAGCGTACACCTGTCACCTGTCCATCCTTGATCAATATTTCTGTTACAGTTGCATTAAAGCGCACCTCACCGCCGAGACTTATTACTTGCTCCCTAATGCCCTTAACCGTTTCATTCAAACGATCAGTACCAATATGCGGCTTGCTTAAATACAGAATTTCTGGCGGCGCACCGGCCTGCACAAACTCGTTGAGCACCTTCATTTTGCGACAATTCTTCTGCCCAATTTTCAACTTGCCGTCTGAAAAGGCACCTGCGCCTCCCTCACCGAACTGCACATTCGTTTGGGTATCAAGAATTCCGGTCCGCCAAAAGTTTAATACCTTTCTTTTGCGGCTATCGACATCGAGTCCCCGCTCCAGTAGAATCGGTCTGGCCCCTGCTTGTGCCAGAATCAAGGCCGCAAACATTCCTGCGGGGCCGCAGCCTACAATCACTGGACGCTCTTTCAGTTTTTTAACCGTTGGCACTGTATAGATTAACTCCGTTTCTTGGGAGATGCTTTTGTTCCTATTCATGGCAATGACTTCGTTTTCGTCTCCTAAAATACAGACAACCACCGTCATATCGAAATGGATGTCCTCTTTGTTGCGAGCATTTACTGTGCGTTTTGTAATACTGATGCGCTCTATACGGCTATGCTCTATATGCAACCTTTTGGCGACCATGTCCTCTAGCATTTTTAAATCATACGTAAGCGCTACTACTAAATCAGTGATTTTAATCATTGTTTTCTCCTAACAGATAAATTGATAACTAGAAGCAAAACAATGCTATTTTGCATTTGCCTTACCACAGCCTAACCCCTGCCTAATTTAATAGGCATGGGTTAGTATACTACAATAATTAGTCGAAGGGTTATCTTAAGGTGAAATAAACAAATTCAAATAGAAGGAGAAATTTAGTTAAAAATTGATTTGTTAAAAAATAAGTCCTCTAGGTCCGCCTATTGACAATTTGTTGAAATGCTGTATGATTGTATTAAGCTCTTAATACAATCATACATGAGGTGATAGAATGCTATGGGAATTAAAATCTGACAGACCCATTTACACCCAGCTCGTCGAGCATATCAAACAGAGGGTATTTTCCGGAACCTATCCTCTAGGGTCGAGACTCCCGTCCGTGCGGGACATGGCTCAAGAAGCTGAGGTTAATCCCAATACCATGCAGAGAGCTCTAGCGAAATTGGAGGAAGAAGGCCTAATAATAACGCACCGCACGAGCGGTCGGTCGATTACGGAGGATGCAAGTATGGTGGAATTAGCAAAAACCAAATTGGCTAAGGATCAAATCTTGGAGTTTCTAGAAAAAATGCAGCTGATGGGCTTTGAACAAAAGGAGATCTTAACTATTATTACCAACCTGGTCAAGGAGATGAAGAAATGAGCACTATCTTAGAATGTAACAGCCTTACCAAAAAGTTCGGCAGCAAAATAGCTTTATCTGCAGTTGATTTAAAAATTGAGCGCGGGCAAATCGTGGGACTCCTCGGACCTAACGGCAGCGGAAAAAGCACCCTCATCAAGCTGGCCAACGAGCTCTTGACCCCTACGAGTGGAAATATTCTCATTGGAGGCCAGACCCCAGGTATTGAAACCAAGAAAATCGTATCCTATCTCCCGGAAAGGACATATTTGAATGATTGGATGCGTGTACACCAAATCATCGAACTCTTTACCGATTTCTATGATGATTTTAAACCTGAGAAAGCTTATGAAATGCTAAAACGGCTTAACATCAACGCTAATGACAGACTAAAAACCATGTCCAAAGGAACGAAGGAAAAGGTACAGCTGATTCTTGTTATGAGCCGCGAAGCAGAGCTTTATCTCTTGGATGAACCTATAGGCGGAGTGGATCCAGCAGCAAGAGATTATATTCTAAAAACGATTCTGGGTAATTATAACGAAAACGCCACGGTAATTATCTCATCCCACCTTATTTCTGATATTGAGAAAATATTAGATTATGTGATTTTCATTAATCAGGGCCAAGTGGTATTGACCTCTTCTGTCGATGATATCCGGGATGAAAAGGGTACATCAGTGGATGCTTTATTCAGGGAGGTGTTCAAATGTTAAGCAAGCTTTTAAACTATGAAATTAAAGCTACCGGAAGGATATTCCTACCCTTTTTTCTTTCAATCCTGATCTTCGCGGGAATCACCAAATTCATTTCTGCTATTGATCCCCAGAAATGGAATACTCCCGCAACTATTAGCATGGTCATTTATATCGTTCTTATGGCAGGAATGTTCGTAATGACCTTAACGATGATGATCCAACGTTTTAGTAAAAATCTGCTTTCCGATGAAGGCTATTTGATGCATACGCTACCAGTAAAGCCCTGGAAACACATTGTCAGTAAACTCCTGGTGTCTATGCTGTGGATGATTGGCAGTGTAGCTGTTGCCCTGATTTCCATTCTGGTCATCACTTATAAAAAAGGGATGTTTGGCGAAATCGTCAAAGGATTGGCAACTGTTCATGATCGAGTTATCGACCAGTTAGGTCCTTCAGCTTACCTTTTGACCCTTGAGGTTATCCTAGGAGTTCTTATAAGCCTGGCTTCGGGGATATTGCTGGTCTATGCTTCTATTGCCATCGGACATTTGTTCAATCGACATAAAATGCTGGCAACGTTCGGTGCATTTATTGCCCTTAATACGCTTACCCAGATTTTTTTCAAGTTGGTAAGTTTAATTCCTGGAATAGCACATTTCTATAATTTTTCGATCCATAATATGGCTGCGAGTGATTCAGTTCGCTATCAATTAGTAATCTGTTATGGAATATTTTTTGCCGGACTTTTATGTGCCGCTTACCTCGCAGTAACCAATTTCATTTTAAGCAAACGATTGAATTTAGAATAGAACAGCAAAATAAGCTATGGCAATTTTCCCGATATTTATATCATCTAAAGCTGCTAACCATCAAAGGCAAAAGGCTGAAGCATTTTTTGCTCCAGCCTTTTGCCTTATGACTTTTTCGCCTTCCCCCTCTTTGTCACTTTCTTTTTTCAGCTTTCGTTTCCATCTCAATTCCAAACAGATTCAATATCCATATCCTCAATAATCCTACGACTTTTAACGGTTGATTTTTTCAGAAATGTTTCGGCTTTCTGAATCGTTTGGGAGAAATCTATGTGGCAATTTTATGCTTCTTAAATTTTAGCGCGATTTAGTATTATTGAACCATTCAATCGTTGCTTTTCCATGCTCTTCAGGAATCTTGTTACTAACTTGTTCATGAAGCCATCCTAAAGTCTTATTGTTCAAATACTGTCTCATTTGGTCTTCTGCTTCTACCATGACAACTTTTATCAAGCAAGGACATTTTGTATATGTATCAGGTAAATTATTTTTATCTAACAATATCTCATTCTGTCTAATCTCTACACATTGAAATAATGGAGTCGTCCCTTCTACTGCTTCAACTATATTCCAAAAGGTTATACTTTCTGGATTACGTGCTAACTCATATCCTCCATTAACACCTGGAATTGACTTCACAATCCCGGCTTTCCTTAACTTTGTATATACTTTTGATAAATAAGTTTCTGAAACTCCCTGAAATAACGCTAAATCTTTAATTCCAACAGCCTTTCCTGATGGAATATCTACCATATACAATAAACAATGTAATGCATACTCTACTCCTATGGAAAATTGCAATACAATCCACCTCCTAAATAATAAAATCCCCACATAATACTTAATTATTTTTTGTCGCTAGATCATGATTCAATAGTAGATAATAATTATCTTTAATATATATTGACTTTTTTACAAAGTCAATATATATTAAAGATAGACAATGCATATCGACGATATATCTTGTATATTATTAAGATTTGTATTGTTAACTAATTTTTAGGGGGAAATATACAAATGCTTACTGAAAAGTTTTTTGATGTACTAAAAAAGGAAGGTGTAGTTTCAATAGTGTCATGGGGGATAGATGAACCACATGTGGTTAATACTTGGAACTCATATTTAGAGGTAACACCTGATGAAAGAATTTTAATTCCTGCATATGCAATGCGTAGAACAGAAAAAAATGTAAATGTAAATAATAAAGTAAAGATCGCTTTGGGTAGTAAAGAAGTTTTGGGTTATAAAGATTACCAAGGAACAGGTTTCGTGATTGAAGGTACTGCAAAATACCTTGAGTCAGGTTCGGAATTCGATATGATGAAAGAAAAGTTCTCCTTTTTAACTAGAGTGTTAGAGATAACAGTTACATCAGCAAAGCAAATGCTTTAAATGTTGTTGTTTTCTGATGGTGTATTTTCTTAAATAGTTTTTAACACGCATGTGGGTTTCACCTAGATTGAAACGTTTTGCATCCGAACACGATTTGGAAATTAGTGAATAATTTAATTATCATTTTATCTATTGATCACTTTTATTTGCATTCCTTGCATAACATCTAAAGCTTTTTGGTTCAAGCTTTCGTCAAAGCTCGCTGTGCAGGAGGCGTCCACGATAATTTCTGCTTCCGGCAATGCAGCTTTCGCTATAATGGCATTGGATATCACACAAATATTGGACACAACACCGATCAATTCAACACTAGCATAATTCTTACTGGTAAGGTAATCAGCTAGTTCCAAAGATCCGAAAGTAATTTTTTTAAACCTCTTGGACGTTTCATCACAGAGATCGGCAATTTCACCGTATAAATCCCACCCCTCCGTATTCCTAAGGCAATGTGGAACCGGTAGATTTCTTCCTTCCTGCGTCTGAAGATAATTGTCATCATGAGTATCAAAAGTAAATACAACTTCATCGCTGTTTTGCTTGTACTGCTTAATTTTTTGGTAAATTCCTTTTTCCAGCGTAACCGCTTTATCAAAGCCCAGGCTACCATTCACAAAGTCTTTTTGATAATCTACAACGACTAATATTTTCTTCATATTAAACCGCTCCTTATTCTCATAAAAAATGCGCTATTAATGTGCCCTCTGCACACTATAGCTCGTAACCGATGGTAGTTCAACAGTGTTCCCCATTTCCTAATTCCCAACCCATTACCTGAAATCCTTCCTAAGTTCGAGAGAATAATCAAGATAAAACAATATGTCATATTGCCCAACTATTTGGAGAGTTGGTACCGATCCTTAGCTCAAATAATTCTGTCAGCTAAATAACACAGGTCCTTTCTTATCTTGATTAGAAAGGACCTGTTGATTACTTAAGGATTACCGCCTTTTTGGACGGCTGTACAAAAAAATGTTTCTAGAGGGGTGAGACATCTTTCCAAGTAATCTTAGCACTCGTTTTCCATAAATAAGCAGTCAAAAATAGTACTACAATAATATATATAAATAATCCAACCTGAACATCTTTCAACGCATAATGCAACATAGCAGAAATACCGCAGAATGCAAGCGAACCCAATGCTAACCCCAGGTTATTTTCTCCATCTTGAAACTTTTGCCGAACGGCAGCTCATTAAGTGAGAGCTTAAAAAGCAAAATGATTAACAAGAGCATGTTTAAGAATATTAAGATCAGATGGGGTATTATCCGGGCTCCGTAAGGTACAGCAAAGAATAGGCTCACAAACAGGTATACTGGGATAACATACTTCAATATGAAGCCCTTTAACGCTCCCATGAGAATTACACCCGGTAACTCAATTGGCAAAGCTTTGTAGATCCATGCGCCCTTGTAATTTTCACTTGAATTTATGGTCATAGTAGTTGAAGCAAGCATCGAGACGGTAAGATACATAAAAAGGTAATAAGCTCCTTGTGAAATATCTGTTAGAACTTCATGCAGCGAGTTATTTCCTATTAATGTATTAACCATAATCAAAATAGGCAAAAATGTTGCCAATCCCAGATTAGGATATAGACGTAGCCTTATACTTCTTTCGCTGGAAATCATATTTTGAGAAAACCTGCAAACAACATTTTCAAGCTTGTTCGGAATAATAGCTGAAATCATTTTTTTATAGATTATTGCTCTTCTTTCTACATTTTTACGTTTTTTTGCCGTAACCGTATCGAGTTTATGTAGGTTTCTCTCAAAATATTTAGTAACTACTCCGAAATATAGTATTAAAAGTAAAATTGGAACTATTGCTCCTAAAAAGCTTAAATAGATAAAATAATTCTCCGCACTGTTCTCCAATATCCAACTGAATGGTGCAGCAAACCACGCCGAAGGAAGCAGATACATCCACCATTTGAAGGTTAAAACCATATTATGGCCGATATATTTAAAAATGTGACCTGTAAACTGATATCCAAGCATCATCACTAAAGATAAGATGATTTGAAAGTAATTAATAACATCCTTAAGCTTATCTCCATCAAAAAATAAAAGCATTAGGAAATAAAGCACTGAGGTCAAGAAAAGAATAAGTCCCGAGATAAGTAGCAAATCGAAAAAATAGATGCCCATAAACAGAAAGCCATATTTATAGAGCCCTACTAATAACGACGGTCCAGCCATAACAAACGTGATCGTCAACAAATTGATAAATATATGTGTTATTTTGGCTGCGTTTACGGTCTGAGACCTTATAGGTTTTGATAACAGGATTTCCTTGTCTCTTGTATCCAGCAATATCGACGAAAAGTCTGATACCATAGTCATCATAACCATAAATATTAGCATCCCAATGATTACGTTCATTTTTATGAAAAGGGGTAAGGGGGGCAGCAGAATCAGGGCGAAAACAACGCCCATAAGCCCATATATTATTAACGACTTCTTGAAAGTGTTTTCTTTATCTTTATGTTTAGAATTAATCAGTACTGAAGGCGCTCGTCTCTGGTCCATTAGCAGCTTAATCTGCAATACTTTTCTCATTACCCCATAATCGATTCCCATGACTCTGTAAAAAAAACTAAAAAAATCCAGGACCTTCAAAATCCAAAAATCCTTCATTGGTTAAACTCCCTGTAATTCTTTGATAAATTCATAAGCAATCTCCTTGTGCCTATTAAAGCCAGTCAATTGGTTAAATATCAGTTCAAGCGAGCCTTGCTTGCTCTGTTCCTTAAGTTCGTCAAAGCTTCCGTCAGCGACTATTTGTCCCTCATTGATTAAGATTATTCTGCTGCTAATCTTCTCTACAACGTCCATAATATGTGAAGAATAGAATATGGTTTTACCCAAAGCCGCCAGTTCTGCCAGAATCTCTTTTACAATCATCACACTATTTGCATCCAGCCCGCTTAAGGGTTCATCTAGAAACAAAATATCTGGGTTATGAATAATACTGGAGATAATCAGCAGCTTTTGCTTCATACCTTTTGAGTACGCTGATATTCTTGTGTGGTAGACTTCTTCTATGCCAAGTAAAGCCATAAGTTTTTTGGCCTTATTATTTACCTGTTCCAAACCAAGCCCATAAACCTCTCCAATAAATGTAAGGTATTCATAGGCTGTCAGGTTTTCGAATATCTCCACCGTCTCAGGCACGTAACCTATTTTCCGTTTATATTCCACGTTACCATCAGAGATATTCTCTCCAAAGATTCTTATTTCACCGTTGTACCCATCTACCAAACCCATCAGGATTTTAACAGTGGTGCTCTTTCCCGCCCCATTCGGCCCAATATATCCGATAATCTGGCCCCTGAATACCTCCAGATTAATCCCCTTCAGTACTTCTTTCGAACCAAATCGCATTTTAAGATCTCTTATCGTGATTACTGGCTCAATGTTCATTTACTGACCTCTTTCTCTTCACTTTGATTCTTAAGAACTCAACTTTCGCTAATAATTACGGTACATTTATTCGTGTTTTATAATCTTGCCCTTGAGAAGGGAGGTATGTCAAATCCGATGCCCTTTGTGGCAACGATTCATTATAACGGCTGCTTCAGTAGGCCGTTCATCATACTCATCTCTATTTGCTGCTACTATTAAGCGATAGTTCGGATGACAATCGTACGCCAAAGTAATCAAACACATACTGCATACCCCTTTCTGATCATCTGCTATAGTATAAACTAAATCCCCATTCATCCCACCGCCAGACAGTAGTTCGGACTGGGGCCTTTGTATCTAGGGTGTAATGTTCTTCGTCTATCTTTCGGTACTGCCCTTCCTTAACGACCAACTCATTTAGACCGTCACCATCGTAATCCCGGATCGTAAAAGAAATTATGGGGCGATCCAGGTCGGACGAACACCAAACCTGCTTTATTGCCTTGTTCTTGAATCGGTAAACAAAAAGGTGGTTTTTGTAGTCCTCATCCTCAATGGTCAGCCAGAAAGGTTTGACTGATCCAAAACTGCCTTTTTTCCACAAGGTTATCACCATGTTGATCGTCCCATCATTGTCGACATCGTCCAAGGCAAAGTTATCAATGCGCCAGTCACGGGGTGACCGCCAAAGCTCCTGGTCTCCTTCCCTAACAGTAAGGCAGTGATCGACTAAGTTGTATGCCTCAGTAATCCCGTCACTGTCCAGGTCACCCTCAGCATGAACTTGGAAACCGGAACCTCTTGTCATTAGAAACGACCCGAAAACGGCCAATATCATAAAGATAACCCCGCAACAGAGCCCCATTCTGTTTACCACGCTGGTACTGAATACGTCTGCATCCAGATTGGCTGATCAACCTTCTCGACACTCTCCAGCATTTCCTTCCACTTCTGGTCGGTTAGTCGATCACTTGCAGGCCAAGGAAACTCGTAGTAGGAGTAGACCGCTCCCTTAGCAATGCGCAGCTTACCTTCCACAGGAACTACCGCATAGATATCACTGACAAACCCAGTCCCTTCCTCAAGTACTTGTCCGTTAGGATCAGTTGCCACATCTGCAATCAGGGCGGCAGAATTCTCCTCGACGGCCGAAGGATGATCAACACCCTCGTCACGCAGCGCTTCAAGCCAAAAATGCTCCAACTGCCCGCCAAAGCCCCGGATCAGCTCGTAGTCCTGGTCATCGAGGAGCTGGTTGGTCAGTTCTTTGTCCGCAATATTTTTTAGTTTTAAAGCCAATTCCTCTAACCGTTCGAGGGAAGTCTGATCGCTTTCATTCAGTAAGCCTCTGCTGTTTAGACCTTCAATGGTCATCCTCGTCAGGGCGGCTAGGCGCGCATAAACCACCGGGTTAGGTTCAACATAGCCCCGATCATCAAGCGGTATCTCTCCACCACCACATTCAGCATAGACCTGCTTGGCATAGAGGATGGTATCATGCTTGAGCTCAGTCCAGCTTCCAAGAAAGGTCTCCAATTGCTTGCGTGTCCAGGCCTGGTTGTTCATAAACGCAGGATATCCATCCCCTTTTGGTTTTGTCAGGGGTGCCAAGGTGTGCAGCCAGGACCAATACAGGTTTTGTGTCCAGGTAGCAGTATCCAACGTAGCGAAATAACTCTGCATCTCCTTCATATTTTCAGGGTACTTCTCGTACCCGGTCTCACCCATACCATCGAGGATAGCATAAGCTTCTTGAGAGCCCATAGAAGCAGGGATATCTAGACCTTTCGGCAGCATCCGACGCTGCCCTTTGTTGTTCTCCTCAACTTCCCGATACACTAGGTTCTGGAAAACTGCAGCGTCAACGGTAAATCGCTGGCCCATAAAACGAAAACCCTTTATTTCCCTGTCGCGGTCAGGTTGGAGAGTCTTGTCAAAGATAGGCATTGAGTTAATTGCCGGGGGCTCTAGTTTGGCAAGTCCATCACCAAAAGCCTTCCATTTATCCACATTCCCGGTCAGTTCATTCAGGTCAATTATTTCGCCATAGGTTTTCATTAAAAGCTCGTAATATTGACTAAAACCGAGGTCGTCACTCTTACCGACGAAGAAATTAGTCGGCTCGCAAATCTTGTTCCAGTGATCATAAACCTGCTGGCGGCTGAGTAACAGGGTAACTAGGGCAGCCGACTTCGTTTCATCCTCGTTCTTGGCACGGAAGGTCATTCGCCCGTACCACATCATAGCCTGGAAATAGGTCTTCAGCTCATCTGATTTGGCATAATGCCCACGAGGATTATACTGGGTATAGTCTTCTTTTAAGGCTTCTGCCAAACCAACGCTAGGATTTCCGATATTCATGACCGGCGACGGTACAAAAATTTCTTGGTGATCCGTAATAAGCTGAAGCTCGTTGTCTACCACCTTGCTCACGTAGGAAGGAACATCAGCCTTCGGATCAAGCAGCCGAGCAGCCACGGCAAAATAAGCCACGTTGCGTGTCGCTGCGTTTTCCCAATCCGTTCCCTTAAGAGTCTTGTACTGTTTTTGGCTTTCAGTTAACATCAACCCAGTCAAGGTATTCAACTCACCGCGCAGTTTGTCTTTCTCCAACGTCCGCAGCAGGTGATCAAAATACAGATGATAATTGTGCAGCATAGCGTCGGTTGTGATGAAGTTGGGAGTTGAATCATAACGATTATTTTCGTAGCTACTGAAAAACTCGCGGTAGGGACCTGGGACCACTACGAAACCGTTCTTACTCAAGACGTTTTCTGCTTGGGGAGAGAATTTATAACGGTCTCTGTTCGTGATGTTCTGCAGATCAGCCGCGATCTGGTAGCGCTTTACCGCTGGCTTGATGCTCTGCGGGATCTCCTTATACGGCGCAAAAGCAGCGCTCGACCGCGCCAACGAGCCGAGGGGTACAGCAGTCTGTTGCGGGAGAACACCTGGGGAAGAAGATTGACAACCTGTGAGGCTTGCCAGTAGTACAATAACCATAGAAATGCACAGAACAGTGCTAAATCTTCTGATTTTCAATTTAACAGCTCCTTTCTTGAATTAAGAGATAAGTTTTTCTGCCTTTCAATATTTACAACCTAGTTCTGCACTGTTCTGATAAATCCTTCCATACAGAATAATTTTGTATTTTATTCTCTGGTCTTAATCGAATACCGTACAGCAGGAGGCAGCCCACGCTGTTAAAACAAGGTGCTCCGCACTCAACACGCGAAACACCTTGTTCTAACATCTTGAGCCTCTTCCCCCGGCAATAGCTTTCCCTGAAAGAGAGCTCCTCTTTTGTTTCTCATAAATTAGCAATAGGTTCAGAGTATAGACTGTTGAACCTATTTCTAATTGTAAATTTTCTCTTTCCCAGGGTCTGTTCAGCTGTAGTTCATCGGCTATTATTAAGCATTTGTTGGAACCGCTTTTTTCATTAGTATCTCTTGATACCTGTCTAAAACCTCATCCAACTCTTGACTTGCAGCTACAACTACCGGATCAGTATATGCTCTTCCCTCTTTTGTCTTAATCATGTTCAGACGTAATTCTTCAATTCGCTTTATTAATTCGTTGATCTCAGACATACTATCCTCCGTTAATTTTTATTTGGGGATTAGTGCGCCCAAAAATTAAATCCCCGGCAATACCGAGGACTCTATATTATGTCTTATAGTTGAAAGAAGAATAAACAAATAGGGGTAGAGCTTAGGACAGCCCTCCTCCAATATTTTTTACGTTCTTCATCATTAACTCCAGTTCAACCTATACTCGGTTAGTTAGATGAGTTTTTAGTTCAATATTATGAGAACCTTCACTTTGATCCATAATTCTCATGATTTATAAAAAATAGTCCAATCAAACATTAAAACGCTGCTAAGTCTTTTAGCCGTTTTAACACCAGGGTTTTTGTTGCCTGACTCTATTTCTGCATAATATGATCTACTTATTCCTGCTTTATTTGCAACTTGTTGCTGTGTTAAATCCCCCCGATATTTTATTAGCCACAGCCTCGTCTTGCCAAATTCAGCCACATTTCCCCCCCTTTATTTCGTTGCATAACGCGACTTGAATTTACCTTAATAATACAGTCGCAATTCGCGACTGTCAATGTTTTTGTTGAGATTTGCAACACTTATTTTAAATGTCGCTTATTGCGACTATACTATATTGGAGAGGAGGTATGTTTGTAATGTTAGGGAAAAGGCTACTATATCTAAGAAATAAGCTCGAACTCACACAAGAGGAACTAGCAAAAATACTTTGTATGTCCCGAAGTACATATGCACAGTATGAAGTCGATAGACGAAAACCTGATTATGATACTCTACAAAGAATTGCGGATTATTTTAAAGTCTCTACTGATTTCTTATTAGGACGGACTGAGCATTCTGTCATTTCAGAAAATAATTTTCCAAGCAGGCTAAAGATGATTCGTGAACTAAATGGTATTTCACTAAACCAATTAGCTGAAAATCTTAACATATCTCCAACCGACGTATCTCAATTTGAAACAGGCGAAAAATATCCCGACCCCTCTACTTTAAACGTTTTGGCAGAAAGCCTCAATTGTTCTCTTGACTTTCTACTCGGACGAATCACTGACCCAAGACCTTATTTACTTGAAAGCCAACAAGGTTACACTACTTTAGCTGCCCACCCTTCAGACGACCCAATGGAGGATCTGCCAGAAGAAGCGAAAAAATCCCTTGAAGAATTCAAAGAGTTCATTCTTAATAAATACCGTAAAGACAATTAGGGGGCGTAGACGTCACTGCATTGCAGGCCTAGAAACGCAAGACCCTCAAAATTTCAAACAGAAATAAAGAGAAGGTTTTACTGACCATATCTGTTAAGTAAAGGTAAATTCTGACTTCAATCAATATCTCAAACAAATTGCGCTCTATATAACCGAAAATAAGCTCTGAAACCCGCAAAAAAACTATAATAATACATTATTTAAAGTGACCGCCCCTAATGCCGTTCTGGTATTAGGGGCTAAATAATATTGGTTGACAATTATGCTCTGAAACCTGAATCCGGTCATTTCCGGTATCTGCAATGTAGATAAGTAGGAGTAAGACCCTTCTCACTTCTTCAAGTGTTTCATTACATGCGCCATGTTGTCTGCCGTGTGGGTCACAATCCCCAAATGTAATCCTGGGCTTGTTTTTCTAAACACCCCCCTAGGCACATCTTCCTAGACTTTAGATAAAACTATATAATTCGAACCTGTCATCATGACGCATTTAAAGACAGGAAAAATATGCAGAAAACATTTAATATAGAAATAAAGGAGGGGCTTTATGGATTGGCTTGACGCAATGAACAGGGCAGTAGAATATCTAGAGGCTAACATTACTGAAAAGTTGGATATTGAGAAGGTAGCGAAAATTGCCTTATCATCCCCGTTTCACTTTCAGCGTATGTACCATATGATAACCGGTGTTACTATTGCTGAATATATGCGTAGAAGAAGGCTTACACTCGCTGCGCAGGATATTCTAGCCGGTAAAAAGGTCATCGATGTAGCTTATAGGTATGGCTATGAAACGCCCGAAGCCTTCACAAAAGCTTTTGGAAAAATGCATGGCATAAGCCCTTCGGCTGCGCGCGGGCTGGGAGCAAATCTCAAGGCATATCCAAAACTCTCCTTTCACATTTCATTAAAAGGAGATAAAGATATGAATTACAAGATTGTTGATAAAGAAAGCTTTACTGTAGTAGGTAAACAAAGAAAGATAAGTATGGTGGACGGAGAAAACTTTATCCAAGTTTCTAAATTCTGGGACGATTGCATGAAGGATGGTTCCTGCCAGTGGATTAGCTCAAAGGCAGGCAAGCTTGGTGTCCTTGGTGTATTTAAGGATTTCGGTAAAGATGACTTTAATTATATAATTGGAGTTGAGGAAATCAAAGATACCCTTCCGAAAGGATATGTTTCGGCAACTATACCTGCTGCAACCTGGGCTGTATTTGAATCAGTTGGAGCACTGCCTGAAGCTTTAGTGGATATTATCCGAAGGGTATATTCAGAGTGGTTCCCAGCTACAGGATATCAGCATGATTGTTGCACACCTGGCCTTGAGGTTTATCCTGAAGGTGATAAACACTCTCCAGATTACAGATGTGAGTATTGGGTTCCGGTTAAGAAGTAATTATTTTGTTAAATTTTTAAAATCGTCATTTCCTCTACCCTCATTCCGCTCTTCATACTCAAAAACAAAATGTGTTGGTGTTGAGAACTTCACTTCTCAACCAACGCATTAAATATTTCATCATCAAACTCTATCAGTAATGAGTCCCCGTTGTTGTTTCTCCTCTCTAGGAACATTGTGGTATATGGATTTGCTACTTCACCCAAAAAGAGTTTCAGGGTCGATCCCACTATTAATCAAATTCTTAATTGTCGTTACACCCTGTTCTTTCTGCTCCCTGTTTAAACACAACCCCTCAGTTCCAGAACTATTACAAGCCACCGTTTTACTGTGAACGGTGGCTTGTTGTTTTCACTATTTAATCACTCATTAGATCACATCAAAAAGACTCATCTGATCACTTTCCGGAATTCCTTTAAAGCAGCCAAATTTCCGAAGTGAATCGATAGTAGCATTCCCAATCTTAGCCCGTTTCTTGACATCCTCTATGGAGTTGAAGGGCTTTTCTTGGGCTGCATTATAAAGACCTTCGGCTGCAACAGTCCCCATGCCGGATATGCTGTTTATGGGCGGTCTTAAGCCCTCCTTTTCGACCAGAAATTTTGTGGCATGGGATTTGTATAAATCAATGGGCAGGAATTTAAAGCCCCTTTCATACATTTCCAAAACCAATTCCAGGTCATCATACATATCCTTATCCTTAGGGGTGGCAACGTTGCCCAGCGCCTCAATTTCCTTCAGCTTGGTCTTAACCTTTTCTTTGCCGAAGATCATAAATTCAGCGTCAAAGGCCTTGGCTCGAATGGTGAAATAGGCTGCGTAATAAGCCTGGGGTATATGCACCTTAAACCAGGCTATGCGGAAGGCCATCATGACATAGGCTGCAGCATGGGCTTTAGGGAACATATATTTTATTTTTCGGCAGGAATCGATATACCATTCCGGTACCTTATGCTCCCTCATCAAAGCTTCATATTCAGCCCATTTTTCAGGGTTCGATAAAGCCTTTCCTTTACGCACCAGCTCCATGATCTTA
This sequence comes from Desulfosporosinus cupriresistens, assembly GCF_001707885.1. Taxonomy (GTDB): domain Bacteria; phylum Bacillota; class Desulfitobacteriia; order Desulfitobacteriales; family Desulfitobacteriaceae; genus Desulfosporosinus. Next base: position 67,334 of record NZ_MASS01000021.1, read on the forward strand.
AACGCCGTATTGGGCGGCAGGCCCTTACTAATCAAATAAGTCATAATATCATCTCGGGTACACACAGCTTCACTTAAGGTCACGGTTCCCGCATCAATTAAGTCCTTGGCATTTCCCACCCACACATCCGTACCATGGGAAAGTCCGGATATACAGATTAAATCTGCGAAGGCTTTGGGCCTGGTATCTAAAAGCATTCCTCTGACAAACTTCGTACCAAACTCCGGAATTCCAAAGGTTCCGACCTTGGAATTGATCTGCTCCGGGGTTACCGCTAAGGCTTCCGTGGAGGAGAAGATCGACATCGTTTCCTGATCATCCATGGGTATCGTTAGAGGATCCACACCGGTGATATCCTGAAGCATTCGTATGACCGTCGGGTCATCATGACCCAGGATATCCAGCTTTAATAGGTTCGAATCAATGGAGTGATAATCAAAATGGGTGGTTATGATATCCGAATTGGAGTCATCGGCCGGATGCTGTATGGGGCAAAATTCGAAGATTTCTCGTCCTTTCGGCACGACGATGATTCCTCCCGGGTGCTGCCCTGAGGTTCTTTTGATACCGGTGCAGCCTTTGGAGACTCTCAGAGTTTCTGCCTTGTTTACGGTACGGTTTTTTTCCTCGTAATACTTTTTCACGTAGCCGAAGGCTGTTTTTTCGGCGATAGTACCGATGGTTCCGGCCTTAAAGGTCGTACCCTTGCCAAAGATAACCTCTGTATATTTATGGGCCTTGGCCTGATATTCTCCTGAGAAGTTCAAGTCAATATCGGGCTCTTTATCGCCATTGAAACCTAAGAAGGTCTCAAAGGGGATATCGATACCATCCTTCGCCAGTTTTTCTCCGCAAACCGGGCACACCTGATCGGGCAAGTCAAAGCCGATTTTAACGCCGTAATCGGAGAAGTCCGAATACTGGCAGCTGGGACACCGGTAATGGGCCTGCAGGGCATTGACTTCCGTAATACCGGTCATATAGGCCACAACCGAGGAACCAACCGATCCTCGCGAGCCCACCAGATAGCCATCCTCATTTGATTTCCAGACAAGCTTTTGAGCGATGATATACATAACCGAGAAGCCATTTTTGATGATCGAATCCAGCTCTCGATCGAGCCTTTGGTAAACAATTTCCGGCAAGGGGTCTCCATAGAGCGCATGGGCCTTCTCATAGGTAATATCTTTAATAGTTTGCTCGCAGCCTTCAATGTGCGGCGGGCATTTCTCCTCTGAAATAGGACTGATCGGCTGGCACATATCGGCTATCCGATGGGTGTTGGTTACGACCACTTCATAGGCCTTGGCCGCTCCTAAATAGGAAAACTCCTCCAGCATCTCCTCGGTGGTTTTTAAATATAAGGGGGCCTGATTATCGGCATCCTTAAAGCCTTGACCAGTTTCGAGTATTCGCCTGTAGATCTCATCTTCTGGATCCAGGAAATGAACATCACCCGTGGCGACGACAGGCTTGTTTAGTTTTTCACCCAGAGCCACAATTTTGCGGTTGATTTCCTTTAAATAGTCTTTGTCGGGCACCTGCTCTGTTCTGACCAGATAATCATTGTTCCCCAGAGGCTGGATTTCTAAATAATCGTAGGCCTCAGCAATAGCTTTAATTTCCTCATTGGATTTTCCAAGTAAGATGGCCTGGTAAAGCTCGCCTTCACTACAGGCACTGCCCAGGATTAAACCTTCAGAGTATTTTTTATAAAGGCTCTTTAAGATCCGTGGTTTTTTATAAAAATAATCTAAGTGGGAATAAGAAACCAGCTTATATAAATTCTTTAATCCCACATAGTCCTTGGCTAAGATGATCGCATGATATGTTTTAAGCTTCTTATACTCCACGCTCTTGGCGTCTTCATCGGAGCCATAGCGATCGATATCCTCAAGGGTTTCCGCTCCCCGTTGCTTTAGTTTTTCAAGCATCACCTTAAAAACTTTGACCGTGGTATCTACGTCATCTAAGGCCCTGTGAGCTACCTCTACCTTGAAGCCCAGGTTCTTAGCAATTCTTCCTAATTTATAGGTTTTGTAATCTGGAAAGAGCTCCTTAGCCAAGGACAAGGTATCCAAATAGGTGTAATCAAAGTCATAGCCTAAGACCTTCGCATTATGCTTTAAGAAACCCATATCAAATTCAGCATTATGGGCCACCAAAACGCTTCCCTCGATAAAATTCAGCAGTTTAGGAAAGACCTGGTCTATGGTTTCTGCATCTTTGACCATATCATCGGTTATGTTGGTAATCTCTACAACCCTAGCTGGAATCGGCTTTTTCGGATTAACAAAGCAACTGAACTGGTCGATAACCTTTCCGTCTTTGAGTTTCATAATTCCTATTTCTGTAATTTTTTCGGTTACAGCTGAGAAGCCGGTAGTTTCCAAGTCCAACACGCAATAGGTGGTATCCATACTCTGGCCCTTGGCGTTGGTTACCGAGGACTTTTTATCCGGTGCCAAATAAGCTTCGACTCCATAGATAACCTTCATGTTTGGATTATCTCGTCCTAAGAGCTTATGTGCCTCAGGAAAAGACTGCACTACGCCATGATCCGTAATGGCAATGGATTTCATACCCCAGCTCATAGCTCTTTGAATCAAATCAGTGGCACTGGTCATGGCATCCATCTGACTCATTTGCGTATGCAGGTGCAGCTCGACCCGCTTCTCCTCTGCTCTATCCTGCCGCTGAGCCTTCTTCGTGCCTGCTGTTTCTACGATGGTATTGGCAATAAGCTCAATTTCCTTAGAAAACTGGCTGAAGCCGGCATTTCCGGCCAGCTTGACAGCCTTAGCCTTTTTAAGCCTGGCTACTATCTCACCATCTTCACCGGGCTTGATGAACGCCTTACAGGTCATAGAACTTGAGCCGTCATACAAATCAAAGGAAATTATGGTCTTGCCGCTTCTTAATTCCTTGGCTTCGATATTGGATAGTTCACCCTGGATAGCTATCCTACCCTCATCCGGTGTAATGTCTGTAATTTTAATGACCTTGTCCTTGATAGTCGCGTTTCTGCCTAAGATCAAGGCAGGATCGCCTTTTTTCCCGTTGGTTTCTCCTTTAATTTCCGGCTTTATTGGCACGGCTTCTTTAGATGATTCAAAAGCGGGTGTTGCAGCCACTTCCTTTTGAAGAAACTGAATTTCCTTTTCTTGTGTATCTTCTTGCAGCCTTTTTAAATCTTCACTGCTGACATTGTCCACAAAATTTATGTGATAGCTGGCATTGTAGAGGTTTTTGATGGTCTCTTGGATTTTTTTATCGTAACCCCTCGCTTTTAATAAGTAGGAAACTGCTGTTTTAAACGTAAATTTGATCGTCTGATTTTGGGCGATTTCGTAGTCACAAGTTTTGAGCGCTCCATTTAAGACCGGATGTTTATCGGCCAACAAGGACAAAATAGTTTGAAGTTCCTCTTCTAAGGGCTTTCTAGGAGTCCCCTCAGGGTAAATGACCGTGATGATTGAATCATTTAAGGCTAGTCGTTCTCTGATAAACTGATTAAGGGCTTCAATTTCTCTTGTTTCAATATATTTATCCGAGCTGATTTCCATCTCCAGGGTTTTCGTACTTTTAGTTAAGACCACTGCTTGTACAATAGCAGTATTAAGGTTACCCTCTGCTTCATAATCACTAAAAATTTCACTTATTCGTTTCATGTACTTCGTCAGTCTCTCCTAAAAAATTTTTCTCGTTTAGACACATTAAAGTTATTCTTCAGATTAGTAAAAAATAGACACGACCTAGTGTTAAA